>NZ_JAHMSC010000030.1:0-39907 GCF_018986375.1 Pseudomonas sp. CVAP#3 | reverse complement strand
CCCAGCGGGAGCAAGCTCCCTCGCCACAACTGCGGATGTGCCTGAAACATCGGCTTAAGTGAACAGCATTACGCACACTGGCGGGCTTTATCTGTACCAGGCTGTCGCCGTGAGGCTTACAGGTCTTTAACGGTACGAATCTGATCTTTGTTGATGCGGGTTTGCTTGCCATCCAGTTGCTCGAATTCGTAAAAGCCCGACTTGGAATCGAAGTGGGGGGTGTCGACCGACTGGATCTCGCGACCGTCATTCAAGGTGATCACCGCGGGCGATGAGCAACCTGCGAGGGTAGCGAGGCCCAGTGCGAGCATGAGAGTGGCGAGGGTCCGATGAGTCATGTGATTTCTCCGAATATGAATTCTTTTGAGTACTGGGCTGAGACGTATGCCTGGCGTGCAAGTTCCTTGGTTGGCCTCATTCTGGCACGTTGCTGTGCAGGCTTAACAGTTCAGGTGTATTCAGGTTGGCCAGGCGTCGGTCGTTTTCGGGGCATTGCAGTGCGATGGCACCGAGGTTGCGCATGATGCGTCCGGGGCTGCGTTCACCCTCGTTCCAGGCGTTTTCAAACTCGCCTGCCAGCGCTACAGGGATAATGCACAGCAACGGTTCCCAATGTTCGCCCTGGCGTAGCATCAAGGGTTTGTCCGGCTGTTGGCAGGCGGCTTCTCGCATGGCCGTGAGCAGTTGGGCGTCAATGCGCGGCACGTCGCAGGGCAGTACCATCAGATGGGGATGTCGCGCGACTGCCAACCCGGCGCGAATGCCAGCCAATGGGCCCGGGAAGTCGCTATTGTCGTCATGCACCAACTGGTCGGCATAAAGCGCGTATTTTTCCAGATTGCGGTTGCAGGAAATGATCAGGTCATCACTCAAGCCTCGAGTCAGGTGATGCAGATGAGCAATCAGAGGCAGGCCTTGCCACACCAGTAGCCCCTTGTCCTGACCGCCCATGCGCTGGCCACGTCCTCCTGCCAGAAGCAGGACGGAGCAGGGCGGCAACTGGAAGTTCGAGGTCATGCTGCATCTCCATCGGTGCGCTGAAAAAATGAGGCGCTGTGATATAACACCGGGCTGTTTCTCCTACAACTGGACGAGCCTATGAAAGCCAAGGCTGATGTACCTTTCGCCCCGCTGAACATTGCGGTGCTGACTGTCAGTGATACCCGCACGCTGGAAACCGATACCTCGGGACAGGTCTTCGTTGACCGCCTCAGTGCTGCCGGGCATAACCTGGCCGCGCGTATTCTGCTTAAAGATGACCTCTACAAAATTCGTGCGCAAGTCGCGACCTGGATCGCTGACGACGTCGTGCAAGTGGTGCTGATTACGGGCGGTACGGGTTTTACCGGTCGTGACAGTACACCGGAAGCTGTCAGTTGCCTGCTGGATAAGCAGGTCGACGGATTTGGCGAGCTGTTTCGGCAGATATCGGTTGCGGACATCGGCACCTCGACGGTGCAATCGCGGGCATTGGCAGGGTTGGCCAATGGCACGCTGGTCTGCTGTCTGCCGGGTTCTACCAATGCGGTGCGAACCGGTTGGGACGGGATTCTCGCGGAGCAACTGGATTCGCGGCATCGTCCGTGTAACTTCGTCGCTCACTTGAAACAGGCTGCACCCTGTGAATCCCGTGGGTAAGCCGGGCAAGACCGGCAGCTTGATGCCCGTCGAAGTGGCGCTGGCACGCTTGCTGGAAATGGCTGAGGCGTCGCCAATCCTTGAGCGCGAACGAATGCCGTTGGCCGCGATCCAGGGCCGCGTTCTTGCCGAGGACCTGGTATCGACCCTTGATCTGCCGCCATGGCCCAACAGCGCCATGGATGGTTATGCCTTGCGCCTGGCCGATTGGACTGGCGAGTCACTGGTGGTCAGCCAGAAGATTTTTGCCGGGCAAGCCCCGGAGCCATTGGCACCCGGTACATGTGCACGGATCTTCACCGGTGCCCCGGTGCCAGTGGGTGCAGACTGCGTTGAAATGCAGGAAAACGCCGAGATCCAGGCGGACCAACGGGTATGTTTTACCGAGCCGATGCGCGCAGGGCAAAACATTCGCCCACAAGGTCAGGAAACCACGGTGGGTGAACAGGTATTGACCGCCGGTACGCGCCTGGGTCCCATCGAGCAAGGTTTGGCAGCGTCACTGGGGTGTGCGGAACTTGAAGTCGTGCGCAAGGTACGGGTTGCGGTGCTGTCCACCGGAGACGAGTTGGTCGAGCCTGGGCAAGCCCTCGGTCCGGGTCAGATCTATAACAGCAATCGGGTATTGCTGTGCAGTTGGTTGCAGCGTTTAGGCTGCGAAGTGATCGATGCGGGGATTCTGCCGGACGATTTGCAGGCCACTCGCAATCGGCTCGCCGAACTGGGGGATGTCGACCTGATCCTTTCTACGGGCGGTGTATCGGTAGGCGAGGCGGATTTCCTGGGTATTGCGCTGCGCGAAGAGGGCGAACTGGCATTGTGGAAATTGGCCATCAAGCCGGGGAAACCACTGACGTTCGGGCATTTTCGAGGCGTGCCGGTGATTGGGTTGCCTGGCAATCCTGCGTCGACACTGGTGACCTTCGCCTTGTTGGCACGCCCTTATCTGTTACGCCGCCAAGGCGTGAGAGAGGTTCGGCCTTTGCAGTTTCAGGTTCCGGCAGGATTCGTCTGGTCCAAGGCCGGCAATCGCCGTGAATACCTGCGCGGTCGTCTGGAGCATGGGCGGGCAATTATCTACAAGAATCAGAGCTCGGGTGTTTTGCGCAGTGCCGCCTGGGCGGAAGGGCTGGTTGAAGTGCAGGAAGATCGCACGTTGGTCGAGGGTGATTGGGTGAACTTCATCCCCCTGAGTGAAGTGCTGGGCTAGGTCTTTGCGCACTACAGCCTCGCCAGCACCAGGCCCGGTATGGATCACGTCGGGCCTGGTGTTTCGTGGTGCAGGTTATGCGTTGAGTAGTGCCACGAGTTGATCGAAGCGGCTGTTGGCAATCCAGCCGAGCAGGCTGATGATCACTGCCGCAGCGCCTGCCGAGTAGACAAGCCTGTGCTTGATGGATTTGACGTCGCTTCGGACCTCCTCCATATCTCTGCGGATGTACTTGAGGAGGGTCTCCAGCTCTACAACGCGCGGTTCCATGTCGTTCACTCCAGGTGTGTTGATGGTGCAATTGCATTCAATCGGGTGAGCGGGGTGGCCGGTGTCTGGAGGCGCACCCCGGTTCGCTGGAAATCGGAAGTCATGGCTTTGCATTAAGTGCATGGCTCCCTGCCTGATAGACCCTGGTCATATTGCGTACACTTCCTTGTGGGTTTTTTGCTGTTGCCTGATAACTGCAGTCACAAGGTGTACCAACACCAAATGACCGTCAATTGGGCATATTCATCATGACTTGTAAGAAAAAAGTCGGCATGTAGGACGCTTCTGAATGCCTGAGGGATAGGCACTACAGGGCGTTGCATCTGGCCTAGTCGTCGAGACTGATGATTTGCTCGCGCACGGCAAACAGTACCAGGCCCGCGACATCGAAGATCTGCAAGCGCTTCATGATCTGAGAGCGATGGGTTTCCACCGTTTTGATGCTCAGGCCCAAACCATTGGCAATCTCGCGAGTGGATTTGCCACGCACGATCAAGCGCAGAATCTCTAGCTGGCGAGCCGTCAGATTATGGGTGTCGACGGGTTCTGGCCGGCTTTTCTGGGCACGCACCAGTGCCTGGTTGATCACGGTGTGAGCGATGGCCGGGCTCAGGTAGCGTTCGTTGTTGCGCAAGGCTTCGAGCGCGTGTTCCAGCTCCGTGGCGGTGGTGTCCTTGAGCAGATAGCCGTGAGCGCCTGACTCCAGGGCTTGCATGATCAGCGTCGGGTCGGTGTGCATCGACAGGATCAGCACTTTGCTTTGTGGGCGTACGGCCTTGAGTCTTTGCAGAGCCTCGAGCCCGCCGGTTTCCTTCATGGATATATCCAGCAGGATGATGTCGGGGCTTAGCTTCTCGACCATTTCGAGCAGTTGTGCACCATCATTGGCTTCACCAATGACGGCGTAACCAGGAATGTCCAGAACCAGCGCACGCACGCCGGCTCTGATCAGCGAGTGGTCATCCACCAGAAGCAAGTTACAAGTCAATGTTGAACCTTATTCGTACTGGCTCGTTCGAGCGCGCGGGGCGCCCAGGGGAAAAGTGCTTCGATCTGCGTACCCTTGCCGGGCTCGCTGATGACGCTCAAGGTGCCGCCCAGTTGTTCGACCCGCTCCGACATGCCGGCCATTCCGCGTTGCCCTTCACGGCCAGGATGGGTGGCTGGAGAAAAGCCCAGTCCGTCATCGCTGATAAACAGCGCCAGTCCTTGGGGCAGACGTTGCAGGCGAATCAGCAGGTTTTTGGCTTGGGCATGGCGCAGCATATTGGTGACGGCTTCCTGAGAAATCCGAAACGCCGCCACCGCCATTTCTTCTGGAATACCGGTCAGGCGCTGCTGGCATTCAAGGCTCCAGCTCACGGCAGTATTGGCCAGCATTTTGAGCAGATGTGCACGCAAACTGGCTTCAAGGCCAAGGCTGGTGAGTTGTCTTGGATTGAGGATGGCCGAGACATCACGAACTTTGGTCAGGGTTTCTTCCAGCGTGTCGCAGAGCAGGGTGCAATGGCTTTGCAGTTCTTCGGGCTGACGTCGCTTGAGCCATTCACTTTGCAGCTTTGCCGCCGTCAGCAATTGGCCGATATCGTCGTGGAGTTCACGGCTGAGCCGATGGCGTTCGTTTTCCTGTACTTCCAGCAAACGGTCGGCCAGTTCCTGAGGCTGGAACCTGATCGATTTTCGCGAACGGCAATACTGCACCCAGACGCTGGTGGCTGCCGCGAGATTCAATATCAGCAGTGCGACTGGAAATTGGCTGGACAGGCAGTAAACCAGCAGGCTGCCCACCGCCGAACACAGGCACAGCAGCAGTGTGAACCGGCGAACGCTTTTTCGGGAGGGTGGCCAAGAGGCGACTGACTTGAGGCTGGCGTACATAGCGGATGGAGCCAATGAATGTTCGCTGCGGGCAGACCGGTCACGATGGCTGACGGGTCTCTGTGTGGAAAACGTTGGTAATTGAATAGTGGGCTTCAAGTTAGCGCAGTCTGATTGTCAAAATCGAGTGTTGCACTGTACAAGGGGATAGGCTCCACCTGAAGTCAGAGTGCCATAGCGCAGAACCAACTAATTGGGCCGCATAATACCACTTAACATACCGTTGGTCGCGTTCGCTATATATGTCCAAAGGGTCAGGAATTTTGCCGTTGCTGGACATATGCTCCACGTTGGCGGTCGTGGGCTGGTGACTGAGCATCCAGCATGACTCATTACGTCACTCATCAGTTTGCAGCGTTCTGGACGGGTAGCTCAGGAGGTCGGAAGTCGACAACTAATGCTTGGGTTATTAACTTGATGCTGACGTTAAAAGATATGAAGTATTCAATTGCGACGCGAAAGCGTTGTTGCTGGAAGTGTTAAAAATTATTAAACGGTGCCATGCATTATCTGATGCAACTCAGGCATGTCTTGCCGAAAGCGGAACGCATGCGAATGGCTTGGGGGGTAATGCCAGGCGCGTCGGGGCACGGCCAATTTCCATCGCGAAGGCTTCGATCAACGATAGCTGTTCGGCGTCATCGAGGCTGAGTTGGCCGGTAGTCAGGTCGACCAGTTCAAGTTGCCAGGCCATCAATGTGAAGCACTCTTTCAAGGCACACAGTGCCTGGTCGTTCAGGTCAATTTGATTGCGTGCACCGTTGAGCAAGGCGTGAATGCACATCGAGAACTCGGATACCGCCCGCAGTGCCAATGCATCCGCCCGGTTGGCCAGGGTGAACAGTGTGTTCAGCATGCAATCGATGGCGTCCTGATCATTGTTGATCAGTTGTAGGTGGCTCAGGCATTCCTCGGATTTGGCCAGCAGGGTTTCAGCCTCGATCAAGAATTCGGGCAGTCGCTGATTCCAGTTCTTACGATCGTTCAGCATGCTTTTCTCCACGACATCAAGTCAGGTGATGCAATCAGCCGTATGGCGAACGGGCGTAAGGTACTGCCGGACCACGACCTGAATCTGTAGGGCAGTTCTGATTTTTTGCTGTTGACGATGAACGGTCTGTTTGCGTTCGACGCGAATGCCCCGATGACGCGAGCCTGATTGACAGCGTAACGAGGTGCCGAACCCATTAGCCGTGAGGCATGAGGTGCGTAACCCGGCGGGCTGAAAAAAGAGCTCGGCAACGGTACTTCGATCACAGACAAAAGCCTGACTCCATTCATGCAGTGAGAATGGCGTCACATTAATGGCTATTGGATATCGCGAATATCAGGCTGATCCCGATTGCGGCTAGGGGATTCCCTGATGTCACGGAACTTGACACGCAAAGACGGGTCGCGCGCAGGGTTGTGCAGTGGATGAAATAGCCGCCTCAGTAGAGCATGATGTTAATGTGACATCAATT
Organism: Pseudomonas sp. CVAP#3; assembly: GCF_018986375.1. Lineage (NCBI taxonomy): Bacteria > Pseudomonadati > Pseudomonadota > Gammaproteobacteria > Pseudomonadales > Pseudomonadaceae > Pseudomonas > Pseudomonas sp. CVAP#3. Next base: position 33,448 of record NZ_JAHMSC010000030.1, on the reverse strand, counting down.
CCTTTGCGTGGCATTTTGTTTGCGGGTCAAGATTGCGTGAGATCCGCCGATAACTTTCTTTAGTGAATTCATCAGAAAAGCCCAGGAGTCATCAATGGCCGGCATTCTCGACACAGTAGATCAACGCACACAGCTGGTGGGTGAGAATCGCCTGGAAATTCTCATGTTTCGCCTGGCCGGTCGGCAGTTATTTGCAATCAACGTCTTCAAGGTGCAGGAAGTCCTGCAATTGCCAAAGCTGACCTTGATGCCGCAGCGTCACCCGTTTGTCTGTGGTGTGGTCAATCTGCGTGGCCAGACATTGCCGGTGATCGACCTGTCCCAGGCCATCGGCATGCGACCGCTGGTGCCGGGGCCCAACAGCACCATCATCGTGACCGAGTACAACCGCTCGGTGCAGGCCTTCCTGGTCGGTGGCGTCGATCGCATCGTCAACATGAACTGGGAAGCCATTCTGCCGCCGCCAACCAGTGCCGGGCGCCAGCATTACCTGACGGCCATCAGCAAGGTCGATGACCAACTGGTGGAGATCATCGACGTCGAAAAAGTACTCGCCGAGATCGTGCCTTACAACGCCAAGGTTTCGCGTGACAAGCTCGAAGACCCGGTGCTGGAGCGCGCCCGCGGTCGTGAAGTGCTGCTGGTGGACGACTCCAATGTTGCCCTGTCCCAGTTGCGCGATACCCTGGGCCAGCTCGGGGTGAAAATGCACATCGCCAGTGACGGTCTGAAGGCACTGAACATGCTCAAGGCCTGGGCCGATACGGGTGTGGTCATGACCGACAAATTGCTGATGATCTTCACCGACGCGGAAATGCCCGAGATGGACGGTTACCGCCTGACCACCGAGATTCGCAACGATCCACGCTTGCGCGGCCTGTACGTCGTCCTGCATACCTCGCTGTCCGGCAGCTTCAACGACTCGATGGTGAAGAAGGTCGGTTGTGACAACTTCCTCTCGAAATTCCAGCCAGACAAACTGGTCGACGTGGTGCGCCAGCGCCTGATGCTCGACGCAGTCCCGGCCTGACGGAACGTCACGGGCAGGCACGGTGTCTGCCCGTGATGTGCTTCTTTGATTCATCAGCCGGCTCGTATATCGTGGCGCTTTTGCCCACCAGGGAGCTGGCCATGTTGCGTCTGAGCGCGCTTTACCGTTATCCACTCAAGTCCGGCAAGGGCGAAATCCTGCAACAGGCCAGCCTGGACAAACTGGGGCTGGTGGGGGATCGGCGCTGGATGCTGGTAGACGAGGCCAGCGGACGTTTCCTGACGCAACGCGCGGAATCGCGTATGAGTCAATTGTCGGCGTTGTGGAACACCTCCGGTGGCCTGAGGCTCAGTGCAGCCGGTCACTCGTCGATCGATATTGCCTTGCCTGCCAGCGACGCTGAACAGCGTGGCGTGACCATCTGGCGCGATACTTTGCGGGTTCCCGATGCGGGGGATGCTGCCGGTGCCTGGGTCAGTGAGTTCATCGGCAAGCCTACCCGATTGGTGCAGGTGCCCGAGACGCTGGCCCGTACCACTCAGGCCGGCTATGGCAAGGATGACGATAAAGTCGCCTTTGCCGACGGTTTTCCGCTGTTGTTGATTGGTCAGACTTCGCTTGAGGACTTGTCGCAACGGGTCGGCCGTCCACTGGAGATGCTGCGTTTTCGACCGAATCTGGTGATCGAGGGCAGTGAGGCATTTGCCGAGGACGGCTGGAAGCGTATTCGCATTGGCGATGTCGAGTTTCGCGTGGTCAAGTCGTGTGCGCGCTGCATCCTCACCACCATCGACCCGCAGACCGGTGAGCGCAGCGACGACCGTGAACCCTTGGCGACGCTGCAGCAATACCGTGCGCAAGAGGATGGCGCGATGTTTGGCCAGAACCTGGTCAACGACGGCAATGGCTGGCTCGAAGTCGGCATGCCGGTAGAGATTATCGAATGACGCTGTAATGCTGGAATGAAAAATGCCCGTGTCTTTCGACACGGGCATTTTTATCGCGGTGAAACGCTTAGCCGCGGTATTCGCACAGGTAAGCGGTGTCGACGGCAACTTTCAGCTGGAACTTGCTGTTGGCCGGTACGTTGAACTGGCTGCCGGCGGCGAAGGTTTCCCAGTCGCTGCTGTCAGGCAGTTTGACGGTCAGGGCTCCGGAAACCACGTGCATGATTTCACGCTGGCTGGTGCCGAATTCGTATTCGCCCGGTGCCATGACGCCGATGGTGGCCGGACCTTCAGCGGTGCCGAAGGCAATCGACTTGACGGTGCCGTCGAAGTACTCGTTGACTTTAAACATGGGCGATTCCTCGAAATGGGCTAAAAAGGCCGGCCAGTATGCACAAGGCCTTTTCGTCCGTCACCTGTTGCCCTCAAGGATCAGGCCGGAAGAATCAGCGGTAACAACCGCGCAGTATTACGTGCATCTTCCAGCGCCCGGTGCTGTTGACCGGTAAATTGCATGCCCGCCAATTGCAGAGCGCCATTGAGCCCCAGCGGCCGCTCCAGTCGGCGGGCCTTGGCAAAGCGTTGCTTCAGATTCATGTGGGGGACTCGGCTGAGGGCACTATCGAGTTGCAGGCGTTGCCATTCCTGAAGCAGTTGTTGTCGGTCGTAATCGCCCCAGCTGGCCCAACCCTCAAGGCGCGTATGATGCTGGCCGAGCCAGCGCTCGAACAGCGGCCAGACCTCGGTCAGGGGCTGGGCCGCGTCGATATTGGCTTGGGTTATGTGGGTCAGTTCACGACAGAAAGGGGTCAGCAGCGGGCGTCGCAGGGGCCGAACGAATCGCTGGAAGTAGTCCAGTTCGCGGCCTGCGCGATTGACCAGGGTGGCGCCGATTTCGATGATTTCCATCTCGGTTACTGGCCAGCCACCGTCATCGGTGGTCGCTTCGAGATCAATTACCAGCCAATGAGGCATCGCAGGTTTCCTGGTGTCCGCGTCCTGATGAGGCTGAGCGTAGCCAAATGCGATGGATCCGCCTAGCGGCTTATTCAACCTCCAACAAAATCTGACGATTTTTTACCTGATCGCCGGGGCTGACCTGCAACCGTTTGATCACACCGTCGATGCCAGCCTTGAGCGGGTGCTCCATTTTCATTGCCTCCAGCACCAGCAACAGCTGCCCCTTGGTCACTGATGAGCCTTCACTGACCAGGACGTCGACAATCGCACCATCCATCGGGGCTTTCAGCGTGCCGGTGCTGGTGCCGACCTGGCTGCTGACGGGCGCCAATGTCTGGTCTTGCAGCAGCAAGCTGCCGGGGCGAGTGAACAACCACAGTTGCCCGGCGACCAGTTGATAGGCGTAGCGGCGGCGAATGCCGTTGATTTCCAGGTTGGCCGAGCGGGCGTTGATATCGAGCAGTTTCAGTTTCAGCGTTTCCCCGGCCACCTGAATGCCCAGTTGTCTGTCGGGCAGGGCCGTCACTTCGGTTGACCAGCGATCGCCATTAAGGCCGATCTGTTGCAGCAGCGGCGCGTTGGCATTGTTGCGCCAACTGGCGAGTCCTGGCGGATGCGCGCCAGCGGACTGCTGATAGAACAGCGCCGTGGCGATAGCCAGCTCTTCGGTCGTGGGCGCGTGTGAGTGAAGGCTTGGGTGATCGGCGAAGTATTGCGCGATGAACCCGGTATTGAAGTCCCCGGCGATGAACTGTGGATGCTCCAGCAAACCGGCGAGCAGACGCTGATTGGTCTGCAAACCCAGCAAGGCACTGTCCTGGACTGCCCGCAATAACTTGCGCCGAGCCTCTTCGCGGGTGGCACCGTAGGTGATGATTTTGCCGAGCAGCGGGTCGTAAAACGGGCTGACCTGCTGACCCTCAAGCAGGCCGTGGTCAATTCGCACCCCGTCCGCGAGGGCCGGTTCCCAGCGCATAATGCGCCCGGTCTGGGGCAAGAAATCCTGCGCCGGATCTTCGGCGTAAAGACGCACCTCCATCGCGTGGCCCTTGAGTTCGACCTGCTCCTGGCGCAACGGCAGCGGCAACCCAGCGGCGACATCCAGTTGCCAGGCCACCAGGTCCAGGCCGGTAATCATCTCGGTCACCGGGTGCTCGACCTGCAAGCGGGTGTTCATCTCCAGAAAGTAAAACTGGCCCCGCGGATCGAGCAAGAACTCCACGGTGCCGGCGCCGACGTAATTTACCGCGCGTCCGGCCTTCAGCGCAGCGTCGCCCATGGCCTGGCGCAGTTCGGCTGTCATTACCGGGCACGGCGCTTCTTCGATGACTTTTTGATGGCGACGCTGGATCGAGCAGTCGCGCTCGCCGAGGTAGATCAGGTTGCCGTGCCGGTCGCCGAACAGCTGGATCTCGACATGGCGCGGTTCGATCAGCGCTTGTTCGAGAATCAACTCGTCGCTGCCAAACGCGTGCAGGGCTTCGGAGCGTGCGGTGCGGATCTGCGCAAGCAGCTCACTCGCGCAGAGCACCAGGCGCATGCCGCGCCCACCTCCGCCGGCGCTGGCCTTGATCATCAGCGGATAACCGATGCGTTCGGCTTCGCGGCCGAGGGTGGCGTCATCCTGCTCCGCCCCTTGGTAACCGTTGATGCACGGCACACCAGCGGCGAGCATGGCGATTTTCGACAGGCGTTTGCTGCCCATCAGTTCGATGGCCGCAGGACTTGGGCCGATAAAGGTGATGCCGGCGCGGGCACAGGCCGTGGCGAATTCAGCGTTTTCCGAGAGGAAACCGTAGCCGGGATGGATCGCGTCCGCGCCGCTGCGCAATGCGGCGTCGATGATCGCCGCGCTGTTCAGGTAAGACTGCGCAACGGCCGCGGGGCCGATGTTGACCGCTTCATCGGCCATGCGCACATGCAGGGCATCGGCGTCGGCATCGCTGAACACCGCCACCGTGCGATAACCCAGCGCTTGAGCGGTGCGCTGGATGCGACAAGCGATTTCACCACGGTTGGCGATGAGGATTTTGCGCAGGGTGGGCATTTGTGGGTTCCCTTGGGGTAGGCGGTATGTGAGGGCCTCATCTCGAGCAAGCTTTGCTCCTACGGCGCCCAACCCGGTTTGCGCTTTTGTACGAAGGCCATCGTCCCTTCGACACCTTCCGCCCCGGTCACGGCTTCACTGAACCAATCGGCCGCCTGGTCGAGCAACGGTCCCATGGACTGTTCGGTGCTGGCCAGCAACAAGGCCTTGGTCGCGGCATTGGCGCCAGGCGCGCAGCACAGCACATGCGCGAGCACTGCATCCAGCCGCTCGGCGAGGGCTTGTGCATCGTGTTCGACAAAATGCACCAGCCCCAGGCGCCGCGCTTCATGCCCGTCAAAACGCGCGGCGGTCAGCGCCAGGCGTCGTGCCTGTGTGAGGCCGATACGCTGGACCACGAACGGTGCGATTTGCGCCGGCAGCAGGCCGAGGCTGGTTTCCGGCAAGCCGAACTGGGCGTTGTGATCGGTCAGTGCAATGTCGCTGACACAAACCAGACCGAAGCCGCCGCCGAGCACAGCTCCCTGCAACACCGTGATCAGCACTTGCGGCGCGTGCTGGGCTTCTTCGAGCAGGGCGCCAAACGCGCGGTTCAATTCGCGGTAGGCCGGCTGACCTTGAGCGCGGGCGTTGGCCATGTCTTTCAAATCGCCGCCAGCAGAAAAATGCCCGCCGGCACCGCCGAGCACCAACGCGCGGATGTCCCGGTCATCGCGCACCGCCGCGAGTACGGCGCGCAATTCGGCGACCATCTGCAAGCTCATGGCGTTGCGGCTGTCTGGCCGGTTCAAGGTGATGTGCAGAACGCCGTTGTGCAGTTCCAGCAGCAGGGTCTGGCAAATGGGCAAGGTGGTCATTTTTTCTTCCCGGGCAGTATGCCCATCAATTTGCAGATGATCCCCAGCATGATTTCGTCGGCGCCGCCGCCGATCGACACCAGCCGCACATCGCGGTAGGCGCGGGCCACCGGGTTGTCCCACATATAGCCCATCCCGCCCCAGTATTGCAGGCAACTGTCGCTGACTTCCCGGCCCAGCCGCCCGGCCTTGAGTTTGGCCATGGACGCCAGGCGCGTGACGTCCTGGCCTTTGACGTATTGCTCGGTGGCCTGGTAGACCAGCGCGCGCAGGCATTCGACTTCGGTTGCAAGCTCGGCAAGGCGGAAGTGAATTACCTGATTGTCGATCAGCGCAGTGCCAAAGGTCTTGCGCTCCTTGCAATACTCGATGGTGCTGTCGATGCAGTATTCCAGGCCCTTGATCATGTTCGCCGCACCGAACAGGCGTTCTTCCTGAAACTGCAGCATTTGCATCATGAAGCCTGCGCCTTCGTGGCCGATGCGGTTGCGTTGCGGCACGCGCACATTGTCGAAAAATACCTGGGCAGTTTCCGAGCTGCGCATGCCGAGCTTGTCCAGAGGCGAACTGAGGCTGATGCCGGGGCTGTTCATCGGCACCATGATCAACGACTTGTTGATGTGCGCCTTGTCGTCCGAGGTGTTGGCCAGCAAGCAGATAAAGTCGGCGCTTGGAGAATTGGTGATCCACATTTTGCTGCCGTTGATCACGTAGTCGCCGCCGTCCTTGCGCGCGGTGGTTTTCAGCCCGGCGACATCAGAGCCGGCACCAACTTCCGAGACGCCAATGCAGCCGACCTGTTCGCCGGTGATCGCCGGGCGAAGGAATTCTTCACGCAGCTCATCGGAGCCAAAACGGGCGAGGGCCGGGGTGCACATGTCGGTCTGCACGCCAATCGACATCGGAATCCCGCCGCAATGAATGGTCCCGAACTCTTCAGCGGCGACAATCGAATAGCTGTAGTCCAGGCCCATGCCACCGAATTTTTCCGGTTTGGAAATCCCCAGCAGACCGAGCGCACCGGCCTTGCGGAAAATCTCGTGGATCGGAAAGCGTCCGGCCTTTTCCCATTCATCGACGTACGGGTTGATTTCGCGGTCGACAAAATTGCGTACGGTACGGCGCAGTTCTTCGTGTTCCTGGGTGAAGATCATTTTTATTGTTCTCCCTGCTAACCCCGATCGTTCCCACGCGCAGCAAAGGAACGCCTCTTTGGACGCTCTGCGTCCGCTTTTGGGACGCGGAGCGTCCCGGGCTGCATTCCCACGCAGACGGTTCGACGCCTCGACGTGGGAACGATCAAAATCTGGCGATACCAAAACTGTTCGGTTGCAGCTGACGAACCTCGGCCTCATGACAGATATCCAGCAGATAACCGAGCAAGGTGCGCGTATCTCGTGGATCAATCAGCCCGTCGTCCCACAGGTTGGCGCTGCCGTAGAGTGCGGTGGACTGGCTGTCGAGTTTTTGCGCGGTGACCTGTTCGAGCGTGTCGAGCATCTTCGGGTCCGGGACCAAACCGTCCTTGCCCTGCCTGGCTTCGCTGACAATGCGCAGCACCTTGCCGGCCTGGGCGCCACCCATCACGGCGGTGCGGCTGTTGGGCCAGGCGAAGATGAAACGCGGGTCGAGCCCGCGGCCGCACATTGCATAGTTGCCGGCGCCGTAAGAGCCGCCGACCACCATGGTCAGCTTCGGCACCCGCGCGTTGGCGACAGCCTGAATCATCTTCGCGCCGTGTTTGATCACCCCTTGCTGTTCCGACTCGGTGCCGACCATGAAACCGGTGGTGTTATGGAAAAACAGCAGGGGTGTCTGGCTCTGGTCGCAGAGCTGGATGAACTGCGCAGCCTTGCTGGCGCCTTGCGGAGTGATCGGACCGTTGTTGCCGATAAATCCGCAGGGCCGTCCCTGGATTTTTATATGGCCGCACATCGTCTGCTGATCGAACTCGCCCTTGAACTCGAGAAAGCGCGAGCCATCAGCGATACGGGCAATGATCTCGCGCACGTCGTAGGGCTTTTTCGGATCGTCGGGAATCAGCCCGAGCAGTTCGTCGATGGGGTAGAGCGGCTCGTCCCAGTGTTCGGCGCTGCGTTGCGGTAACTGCGCATTCCACGGCAACAGGCTGACGATTTCGCGGACCAGGCGCACGCCGTCGGCATCGTTTTCTGCCAGGTATTCGGCAGTGCCGGCGATCTGCGCGTGCATTTCGGCGCCACCAAGTTCCTCATCAGTGGCAACTTCGCCGGTAGCGGCCTTGAGCAGCGGGGGGCCGGCGAGAAACAGCTTGGCCTTGCCGCGCACCACCACCACGTAGTCCGAGAGCCCTGGCTGATAAGCGCCGCCAGCGGTGGCCGAACCGTGCACCACGGTGATTTGCGGCAAGCCCATGGCCGACATCCGCGCCTGATTGGCAAAACTACGTGCGCCCTCGACGAAAATCTCCGCAGCGTAATTGAGGTTGGCGCCGCCGCTCTCGGCGAGGGTGATCACCGGCAGTTTGTTTTCCATGGCGATCTGTTGCAGGCGCAGGGACTTTTTCAGGCCGCTGGGGGAAATGGTTCCGCCCTTGATCGCGCTGTTGTTGGCGACCACCAGCACCCGTACACCGGACACATAACCAATCCCGGCGATCAACCCGCCACCGGCCTGGCTGCCATCTTTGTCGTCGTGCAGTTTGTAGCCGGCCAGGCTCGCCAGTTCGAGAAACGGTGCGCCAGGATCGAGCAGCAGGTTCAGCCGTTCGCGCGGCAGGAGTTGTCCGCGTTTGTCGAATTTCGGCTTCGCTTCGGCCGCTTTACTCAGCAGGTTGCGTTCCAACTGACGGAACTGCTCGATGCTGCCCAACATCGCCTCGCGGTTCTGCGCAAACTGCCGGCTGTGGATGTCGAGTTGCGACTCAATCTGTGGCATGGATCAGTCCTCGCCCTTGAGTACGTCGGGTAAGCCTGCGCGGTGGAAGCCATTGAACGACTCACTGTACTGCGCCTTGTGCAGCGGCCAGGCACGACTGCCGAGGCTCGCCGCACCGTCGATCCGCAACGTGCTGCCGCTGATAAAGGACGCCGCAGGGCTGAGCAGGAAAACGATCGCTGCGCTGACTTCCGATTCGGTGCCGATGCGCTTGAGCGGCACGTGTTCGCGCAGGGTCGGGATCACTGCCTTGAACGCACCTTCGTAGGTGTCCATGCCGCTGGAGGCAATCCACCCCGGCGCCACCGCGTTGACCCGCACCCCGGCGTAACCCCATTCGAACGCGGCGGTCTTGGTGAAGTTGTCCATACCCGAACGCGCCGCGCCCGAGTGACCCATGCCGGGCATGCCGCCCCACATGTCGGCGAGCATGTTGACGATGCTGCCACCGTGCTTGCTCATCGACTGATTGAACACCTCCCGAGCCATCAGGAACCCGCCCACCAGATTGGTTCGCAGCACGGTTTCGAAACCTTTCTGATTGATCGAGGCCAAGGGCGCCGGGTATTGGCCACCAGCGTTGTTGACCAGACCGTGAATCGGCCCGTGGTCCTTGATCAGTTGCCCGACCCGTTGCGTGACCGCTTCTTCATCGCGAATGTCGCAGGCCTGCCAACTCGACTTGCCGCCGTCCTCGGCAATTTCCGCCGCGACTTTTTGCAGCTTCTCGGGTTTGCGTCCGACCAACAGCACGTGGGCGCCAAGGGCTGCCAGTTCGTGGGCGGTGCAACGGCCGATGCCGCTGCCGCCACCCGTGACAATAATCGTCTGACCGGCAAACAGATCGGGTTTGAATATCGAATCAAAGGCCACGGCGACCGTCCTCTAGTTGACTTGGTCAGCGATGCCTTGCGGCACCGGGATCTGGATTTCCAATAGCTGCTGGGCGAACGCCTTGCCTTGCGGGTCGATCCGCAGGCTGGCCACGCCACCGCCGCCGAGGGCGTTTTCCAGGAGAAAATTCAGGCTGTGAGTACCGGGCAGATACCAGCGCTCGACACGTCCGTGAATCGGGTCGAGAACGTGACTCATCCAGTCGACGATCACCGCAGGCGTCAGGGCTTCGGCGATCCATGGCAGGTATTCGGGGGCGCGGGCCATGACGCCGATGTTGCTGTGATTGCCCTTGTCGCCGGAGCGCGCCACGGCGAGTTTCACCAGCGCCACACTGGCGTCGGCGCGAGCGTGGGGTTTGGGCGGATCAAAGGGCAGCGGCAGGTCGGCAACGTCGAGGTGATCGAGGGCAGGCAAGGCGCAGGGATAACGTTGGCCTTGCAGGTCGACTTCCAGCACGCAGGTATTTTTGTCGATCAGGAACGAGAACAGACGGATCAACGGGTACACGGTTGGCCGGCCGCCGACGATTCCGGTCAACCCCGGTGCCATACCGGTGGCGGCTTGAGCGATCTCGCGGGAAAACAGGATCAGCGCTTGTTTGTCCGGGTGCCGCACCGCCAGTTTGATCACTACTTCGCGGCTGTCCTGACGCTGGCCATGCAGACCATAAGTCGCTTCGCTGCCGAGCAGCTCAATGTTCACTTCGCTGTAGGGCGCCCAGCCGCGTTGGCTGAACATTTCCGAGGTCTTGGCAATGATCGCCTGGCTCACCCGACGTGCCTTGGCCACCGCGTCGATCCCGGCGATCAGACAACTCGCCGTGCAGCGAAAACCGTCCGGCCAGGTCGCACAGACCTTGTATTGACGGGGCGGCGGCAAGCCTTTGGCGCCATGTACATGCACGGCGTTGTTGGCGTGTTGCTGGAGTTTGACCAGGCTGAAATCGCAGACCACATCGGGCAGCAGATAGGCACGAGGGTTGCCGATTTCGTACAGCAGTTGCTCGCCGACGCTCAGCGGGGTGACCAAACCGCCGGTACCTTCAGGTTTGCTGACGATGAACTGGCCGTCGGCACTGACCTCGACGATCGGAAAACCAATGTGCTCGTAGTCCGGCACCTCTTGCCAATCGGTGAAGTTGCCTCCGGTGCACTGTGCGCCGCATTCGATGAGGTGCCCGGCCAGCGCGGCCTGGGCCAGTTTGTCGTAGTCCTGCCACGACCAGCCGAACTCATGCACCAATGCCGCGCTGACCACGGCGCTGTCGACCACCCGGCCGGTGATAACGATGTCCGCACCCAGGCGTAGCGCCTCGACGATGCCGGGGGCGCCGAGGTAGGCGTTGGTCGACACGCACATTGGCGGCAGTGGGGCGCCGCTGAACATTTCCTTTACGCCGCAGCCAGTCAGTTGCTTGAACTGCCGTTGCAGGTCATCACCGAGCAGCACAGCGATCTTCAGTGGCACACCGGCGCTATCGCAAGCCGCTTGCAGCGCCGCTGCGCAGGCCAGTGGATTGATTCCACCGGCGTTACTGATCACGCGGATGTTCTTTTCCAGGAGTTTCTTGAGCAGCGGGCTGAGGACCTCGACGAAGTCGGTTGCGTAACCGGCTCGGGGGTCTTTCATCCGTGCGCTGGCCAGCAACGACAGGGTGATTTCTGCCAGGTAGTCGAACACCAGATAGTCCAGCTGGGCGCCTTCAACCAACTGCGCGGCGGCGGTCGAGGTGTCACCCCAGAAGGCACTGGCGCAGCCGATACGAACGGTTTTGTTCATTGCAAGCCTCCGACAGAAGTGGCTCGAGACTACCAAGCAAGCGCTTGGTTTGTAAATGCTGGTTACATCTTCTTCCCAAGCGCTTGCTTGGTCGTCCCGGTCAGCTTAAATTGCCCGCGCAACCCAATGTTTTAGTGGTCTGATCGCACATTCGATTGAGCGACTGTAGGAGAGAACGGGTGGACGAGCAAAAAGCCCTGCTGGTAATGCGCGAGTTGGTCGACAACGGGCAACTGACCGATCCCGACAGCGCTCGCGGCAAACTGCTGCAAATGGCCGCTCACCTGTTTCGCAACAAGGGCTACGAGCGCACCACGGTGCGTGACCTGGCCAGTGCGGTCGGGATTCAGTCGGGAAGCATTTTTCATCACTTCAAAAGCAAGGATGAAATCCTGCGGGCGGTGATGGAAGAAACCATTCGCTACAACACCGCATTGATGCGCGCCTCCCTGGCGCAAGCGACCAATGTGCGCGAGCGGGTGCTGGCACTGATCCGCTGTGAGTTGCAGTCGATCATGGGCGGCAGCGGCGAAGCAATGGCGGTGCTGGTCTACGAATGGCGTTCGCTTTCGCAAGAAGGTCAGGCCCAGGTGCTGGCGCTGCGCGATATCTATGAGCAGATCTGGCTGCAAGTGCTGGGTGAGGCGAAAGACGCCGGTTTTATTCGTGGCGACGTGTTTATCACCCGACGTTTTCTAACCGGCGCGCTGTCCTGGACAACCACCTGGTTTCGGCCGGATGGCAGCATGAGCCTCGATCAATTGGCCGACGAAGCCTTGATTCTGGTGTTGGAAGAAAAGTGACCGTTTCGCAAAAACTTATTAAATAGCCATCACCAAGTTGTCGAAGTGGATAAAACCGCCTAGCTTGGTTGTAGTCGATATATTTTTAGAGGTGGGCTCGTTTTGATGTCTTCGCCAGTTCGGAAGGCTTTACGGATTTCGCTGATGGCGCTGGGTGCGCTGTTCGTACTGCCGGCTTCGGCCGCGCAAGTGGTGCAGGTGGGCGCCGCGCATTTTCCTCCCTATACCGTTCGGCCGGAAAATGGCGACGATACCGGACTGCTGCCGCAGTTGGTCGAGGCGCTGAACAAGATGCAAACCGACTATGAGTTCAAACTCGTGCCGACCTCCCTGCAGCGTCGATTCGGTGATTTCCAGGATGGCCGGACTGACATGGCGATCTTCGAAAACCCGGAGTGGGGTTGGAAGGATATCGCGCACAGCACCGTCGACATGGGGCTGGAAGATGCTGAAATCTTTGTCGCACAGAGCAAGCCGGATCGTCAGCAGGGTTACTTCGCCGATTTGAAAGGCAAGCGTCTGGCGCTGTACAGCGGTTATCACTATGAATTCGCCAATTTCAATAACGATCCGCAATTTCTCAAGGACAGTTACAACGCGACGCTCACGACTTCCCACGACAGCAATATTTTAATGGTTCTGCGCAATCGCGCCGACATTGCACTGGTCACACGTTCGTACCTCTACGATTACCTGCTGCGCAATGAAAAGGTCAGGCCGGAGTTGTTGGTATCCCAGCGCATCGATCAGGTTTATCACCATTACGCGCTGTTACGTCCGCAAGCGCCGATCAGCGCGGAAACCTTCGGCAAGTTGCTGCAGGGGTTGCGGGATAACGGGCAGATGCTGAAGATTTTCGATCCGTACAAGATTGCCATCGTGCCGGTGCCTAAAAGCTGAAGTCAGGCCAACCCTTTGACCCGAAACTTGCGCTTGCTCGGTAAGGTTCAAGGCGGTATCTCCAGAACGGTCCAAAAAAACTGAACCACAACACACAGGCTGCGATCTTTTAGCGGCGGGCGAACGTATCGCTGCGCTTGCCCGAAACCTTGCGGCAATGCACCAGGGCATCACGGATCATGAAGTTCACCAGGGTCGGCGACACGCCGAGTTCCTTGGCGATGTCCTTTTGCGGCACGCCGTGCAGGCGATACATCTCGAAGGCGTAGCGGGTGCGACTCGGTAATTGGCCGAGGGCATCGGCAATGTTTTCCAGAATCGAGAAGTTGATGTGCGAGGTTTCTGGCGAGGCATCGTGAATGACCACGTTCAAGCCTTCTTCTTCGGTGCCCGAATACTTTTGTTCCAGCGCCTGTCTGCGGTAGTGGTCAATCGCCAGGTTGCGCACGATCTGAAACAGGTAGCTGAGCTGAGCCTTGAACGAGGAGGTGATTTGCGGTGCTGATTGCAGCCTGAAAAACGCATCCTGAACGACATCTTCAGCGCGGGATCGGCAGCCGGTAATGCGGGCTGCGATTTTGACCAGAATCAGTCGATTATTAACGAACGCCTGGAGTAAGGGTGAGTCGCACCTGCTTGTGGTTACTGGTTCCGTCATGGAAATCACCTTGCTGCAAAAAGTAAGTAGGACAACCAAGGGGGGCGGAGCCGTCCTACACATCGAGTGACAAGCTAGTGTTAATGATAATAATTGTCAATTGATAGCGATTGTTATATTGAGGCCCCTTTGTCCAACACCTCACGCAGGCAGCCCTTGAACCGCGCTTGCTACTGACCAGCGCAGACTTGTTACAACCTCTGTTGAAGTTCGGATTGACTGTCCCCCGTCACCGGGACAGGCTGCCGGAGTTTTTTGGTTGACCCCCATTCAGAAAGGAGACAGTTGATGCCCTTCGCTACGATTGATGGACAATCGCTTCACTACGTTGACCAAGGCACTGGTCCGGTGGTGCTGTTGGCGGGTAGTTACTTGTGGGGCCAGGCCATGTGGGCGCCGCAGATTGTGGCGTTGTCGCAACACTATCGGGTGATTGCCGTGGACCTGTGGGGGCACGGGGAGTCCGGGCCGTTACCTGAGGGCATGACTTCGCTGGATGATCAGGCGCGGCAGGTACTGACGCTGCTTGATCATCTGGATATTGACCGCGTCACCCTGGTCGGGCTTTCGGTCGGCGGCATGTGGGGCGTGCGTCTGGCGCTGTCGGCCCCACAGCGCGTCAACGGCCTGGTGTTGATGGACACCTATGTCGGTGTCGAGCCCGAGCCGACTCGCCAGTACTATTTCTCGCTGTTCAAGCAGATCGAAGACAGCGGTGTAATCTCGCCGCAGTTACTCGATATCGTGGTGCCGATTTTCTTCCGTCCAGGCATCGACCCTCAGTCGGCGCTTTATCAGGATTTCCGCGCCAGGCTGGCCGCGCTGCCGCCTGAGCGTTTGCGTGAAAGCATTGTGCCGATGGGGCGCATTACGTTTGGTCGTGATGATCTGTTGCCGCGTCTGGGCGAGCTGAATCCTGAAACCACGCTGCTGATGTGCGGTGATCAGGACAAACCGCGGCCAGCGTCGGAAACCAGGGAAATGGCCGAGTTGATCGGTTGCCCGTATTTGTTGGTGCCGGAGGCAGGGCATATTTCGAACCTGGAGAATCCTGAGTTCGTCACCAAGGCGCTGCTGAAGTTTCTGTCGGAGAGAACTTAGTCGATCATTCGGACGTCATCGCGAGCCTGCTCGCGATGACGTCGTTGCATCCAGTAGAAATCTGACGGTAAAAAACTACTTCGGTCCGAGAATCTTCACCAGCTTATCCGGCGACGGCGCGCCTTGCTGCTGTTGCAACTCGCCCTTGTCGTCCATGTAGAAGATGGCCGGAGTGGCGGACAATTCGAGTTCTTCCATCAACTTCATATTGGCGTCGAGTTTGGCCTGGATCGCGGCGGGAATGCTTGTCAGCGCTTTCAACGAGCTTTGCTTGCCCGCCTTCTCGTGCTCCTCCAGGGCCTTGCCCGGGTCTTTGCTGGCCAACAGGGCAGCGGATTTGCCCGGGCTGTCCTCTCGGATGATCCCGACCATGATGTGCCGCAGCTGCACTTTGCCGGCCTTCACCCACGGCCGGGCCTGCTCCCAGAACATATTGCAGTAAGGGCAGTTCGGGTCGCTGAACAGGTAGACGGTGCGCGGTGCATCCTTGCTGCCGTCGGCGATCCAGTTGCTGGCTTCCATCTTCGCCCAGACTTCCTTGGCCATTGGCGCGTAGACCAGTTTTTGCAGCGGCTCGGCACTCAGGTCCTTGCCATCGGCGTCGTACAGGTTGCCGAGCAGCACGTGCTTGCCGTCGGGCGTCAGGTACAAGGCCATGCCGCGGTTCTGGTACTGCGCGGCATAACCACGCAAGCCATCAGGCGCATCGAAACTACCGATGATTTTCGCGCCTTTTTCTTCGATCTTGCGGATCGCCGCAGGCAGTTCTTCGGCCTGCAGCATCGGGATTTGCAGCAGCGCTGCGCCCAGGGACAGCGTCAGCAGGTGGCGGAGGCGGAGCATGGCAGTTTCCTTGAGGGTGTGGCCTGTATGGCAGAAGTTGGGGAGTCGAAGTTTTCCAGGGCACGGGCCAGGCTGGCTTCCGATAATTCACCCAGGTGGCTACCGAGCATTCGGCCTTCGGCGCTGTAGAACAGCGTAGTCGGTAGCGCCATGGAGCCAACGGCCTGACTTAGTCGACCGCCGCCATCGAACAGCACATTGGAAAGGCTCAGGCCTTGGGTTGCGAGGAAGGTGCTGACGCTTTGCATGCTTTCGGCCTGATTGACGAACAGAAAGGTCAGGTCGGGCCGATGTTGCTGGGCGTTCTCCAGCACCGGCATTTCACGCCGGCAGGGCGGGCACCAGGTGGCCCACAGGTTGATCACCAAGGGGCCGCCCTGATAATCGGCCAGTTGCACGGTTTCGCCGGCGGCATTGCGCAAGACGATGTCCGGCAGGCGCGTGCCTTGTTCGTAGAGGTTCAGGGACAAACTCGCCAGCAACCAGAACAACAGGCCGCTGCCGACGCCCGCGCCCAACGGTTTGCGCAGCGCCGGTCGGCGCCAGCCCCGCAACAGCGTTGCCAACAGCAGGGCAATCACCCCGGGCCAGGCGAGGAAACCGCCATCGCGCAGGTCGATGATCTGCCACGGGTCATCACGGTAGTGGGCCCAGTAAGTGAGTACGAATCCCACTCTGGCCGCGAGCAAGCCCAGCAGGAACAGGCTGAACAGCACCGACTCGGGGTTCTCGCCACCGCGCTTGGCCACCCGCCAGCCGACCAGGGTGGCCAGTGCCAGGGCACTGATCAGCAGCAGGTGGTTGAGCGCAATGGCAAAGGTGCCGAGGGTAAAGGTCAGCATTAACGAGCGTCCCGAGTCATGTTCCAGCGTTGGAGGAAACCGGCGGCATCCACCTCTCCGGTGATGCGCTGGCTACGGCGCTCGATGCCGTCGGTGCCGATCCACAACAGGCTTGGCGGCCCCGGCACTTTATAACGGCCGAGCAGTTCACGGCTGGCAGCATTGTCGGCGGTCACGTCCAGACGCAGCAAGCGGACATCTTTCAGCGCGTCCATTACCTGGGGTTTGCCGAACACCTGTTTCTCCATGATCTTGCACGACACACACCAGTCAGCGTAATAGTCCAGCAGCACCCACTGGCCCTGGGCGCGGGCAGTGTCGAGTTCGTGTTGCAGCGCAGCTGGATCCTTGACGGTGATGAAGGCGTCCTCGGCGGTGGGGCCGGCGACGCGGGTCGATGCCTGTGCACTGTAAACCTGCAATGGATTGAACAGGTCATCGCTGCCACCCGCAGCACCGATCAACAGCAGGCTGCCCCACAACCCGGAAAGCAGCGCCATGCCACCGAACACATGGGCGGCGCGGCCGAATCCGCCGGTCTGACGCCAGGCGCTGTAGGCGATGATCAACAAAAGTGCGCCCCACAGGCCAATCCATAGCGACTCATCAAGCACTGGCCGCACCATCACCAGCGCGGTGCCAAGGAAAAGGAAACCGAAGATGCCTTTGAGCAGGTTCATCCAGGTGCCGGGTTTGGGCAGGAAGCGGTTGCCGACGGTCACCAGCAACAGCAGCGGCAAACCGATGCCGATGCCCATGGCGAACAGGATCAGCCCACCGTGCAGCGCGTTACCGCTCTGGGCGATGTACAGCAAGGCCCCGGCCAGCGGCGCAGTCATGCACGGGCCAACCAGCAAGCCGGACAAGGCGCCGAGCACCCCGGCACCGATCAGGCTGCCGCCGCCTTGCTTGCGACTGGCGTTTTCCAGACGGTCACGCAGCGCGACCGGTAGTTGCAGTTCGAAGAAGCCGAACATTGGCAACGACAACAGCACAAACACCACAGCGAAACTGCCGAGTAACCAGACGTTCTGCAACAAGGCCTGCAAGTTCGCACCGAGCAACGCGGCTACTACGCCCAGCGCTGCATACACCAGCGCCATGCTGACCACGTAACTGCCGGCCAAAGCGAAACCACGCTTGGGGCTGGCGCCGCTGCCGACGATCAAACCGGCGAGAATCGGCAGCATCGGCAACGAGCAAGGCGCGAAAGCCAGCAACAGGCCCAGACCAAAGAACACCAGCAAACTCCAGCCCAGCGCCTGCTGTTGCAGACCGCTGGCCAAGGCTTCATCCGGTGCTTGCGCGGCATTGACCGCCGCCGTGCTGCCACCGAGGTCGATCACCTGAGTTTGCGGTGGATAACATAAACCGGCATCGGCACAGCCCTGAAACCCCACTTTGATCTGGCCACTGGCGCCGGCCGGGACTTTCAATTCCAGGCCCTGGCGATACACCTGCTGATCACCAAAAAACTCGTCACTGTGGGCTTCACCCAACGGCAGAGGCGGTTTATCCGCCTCGGGCAAACCGTCGAACTTCATCCGTTGCTGATACAGGTAGTAGCCGTCGGCGATTTGCCAGAAGAGCTGGGTTTCGCCGGATTCAAGGCGTTCGGAGGTAAAAACAAAGGCTTTGCCGACCGGCAGGAAATCAGCTTTGGTGTCGAACGGGTTCGACGCTGCCTGGGCCAGTCCTGCGATGAAAAGAAAAAACAGTAGAAACAGACGACGCATGGGAAAGCCTTATCGCGGTGCAAGTAGGGTGCACGATGATGGGTGGCGATTAACCGATGATTAACCGCCCCCATGGACAGTGCCCGCCTCGCAAGAAGCGGGTCCAGACGTACTCTCAGTCTCGCAATAGCTCTGGCCAGGACTCGTCATCGACTGCGCGCGGGCCGGTCTCGGCCCGGTTTTCGTGGATGTTGTATCTTATGTATTCGTTATGGGTAAGGAAAATACAGTAGTCACTATCAACAAACGTTCGGTCGTTTTGTGCGGCTGTAACGATCCGGTGTTTATAAAGTTGCAGGCCCGGCCAGGTTTTATCCGTAATCGCTTCGAGTGCGAAGGTTTTCCTAGTAAGGTCCAGAGTGATGGAATTTCCATCGTTCAGGATAAATCGAAATAAGCTAACTCGGTCGGGTAGTTGCCACCATGTGCCGGCTACACTTTGGTTGAAGTACGGAGGTAGCTGGTGCCATGGCGAGTCTTCTATGTGATCCATACTGGCGACCTTGTCAGTGTCCTGATCGTATCGACAGACCATTGGTCTGTCGCCATCGTCATAAATAGCCATAAGATGTCTGAGTCAATTCCATCTATATTTGGCGAGGTCGGTTTGAATCCGGTCGTGGTGAACCCAAAGCGCAGATTTTTCATGTGTGTGAAAAGTGTTCCAGTTGCTGAGCTTTATATCTTTCGGGTGTCCGTCCGGAACCTGATTGTCGCCGACATCAAATCGAGAATATTTGTTGATGTCCTTGAAGAGCCATTGAGTCTCACCCTATATCAGTCGCGTAATAGCCCCGGCCAGGACTCATCATTGACTGCGCACGGGCCGGTCTCGGCCCGGTTTTCGTGGATGTTGTATCTTATGTATTCATTATGGGTCAGAAAAATATAGTAATAACTGTCTGCAAAGGTTCGATCGTTTTGCGCTGCTGTAATAATTCGATCTTTGTAGTCTTGGAGTCCCGGCCAGGTTGTGTTCGTAATCGCTTCGTGTGTTAATTTGTTTTTACTAAAATCAAGGTTGATGAAGTGTCCGTCATTCATGAGGAACCGAAATAAAGGAAGGCGGCCGTATAGCTGCCACCATGTGCCGGTGATAATGCGGTCAAAATAAGGGAGCAGTTGCCACCATCGTGAGTCTTTTACAGGCCGTGTGCTATTGACACTGTCGGTGTCCTGATTGTATTCACAGACCATTGGCGTGTCGCCCTCGTAATAGAATAGCCATAAAGTGTCCGCGTCAATTTTGTCTGCTTCCGGGGTTGTTGACATGATTCCGGTGGTGTTGAATCCAAAACGAAGGTTTTTAACGTGTTTGTCGAAATCCCCCCAGCGGCCATTGACTGCTGTCGGGTATCCATTCGGAACTTTGTTGTCGCCAATGTTGAAGCGAGAGTAGGTGTTGGTATCCTTGAAGAAAAAGTAGATAAGGTCTTTTCCGGCGCGCCAATCGACGGCGACAAAGTTTTTCAGTGCTGGCACTTTCAGTTTCCTTTAACTGTGGGGTGTTTGTTTTGATGTTTCTGTTTTAAGGCTACCGTCAGATCTGGATGCCGTGTTTTGTTTTTTTATATGGATTTATTTCGATGCTGGACGAGGGTTTTAGTTGTGCTGTTGATTTGATATTTAGTTGTCGGGTAGGTCTGGCGTTGATGGCATGTACTTGACCTTCATTGCAAGGAAGGCGGGGCAGGGAATTCGTGCTTCTCTCCCGCTGCGGTCCCGGACATAATCGCGACTTAATGTCGGCTTGTTTGAATCGTGTTTTTTATGGAGTTCAGCATGCACGTACTGGTTTGCGAAGACGATGAGCTGATCGCCAGCGGCATCGTTGCCGGCCTCACGGCCCAGGGCCTGACCGTGGAGCATGTCGCCACGGCTTCGGCCGCCCGGGCGATGCTCAAGGTTGCCAAGTTCGACGTGATGGTGCTCGACCTGGGGCTGCCGGACGAAGACGGTCTGAAGCTGCTGCAGCAGTTGCGTCATCACGGCCTGGAGATTCCGGTGCTGATTCTGACCGCACGCGATTCGGTGACCGACCGCGTCGATGGCCTGCAAGCTGGCGCCGATGACTATCTGCTCAAGCCCTTTGACCTGCGTGAATTGGCTGCACGCCTGCACACCTTGTTGCGGCGGGTGGCGGGGCGCAGCGTCAATCTGATCGAGCATGGCGCCCTGACTTACGATCCGAGCAGCCGCGAAACGCTGCTTGCCGGTCAACCGGTAGACCTGTCGCGCCGCGAGCAATCGTTGTTGCAAGCCTTGCTGCACAACCGTGGCCGGGTGCTGTCGACCGAGCAACTCAAGGACAGCGTCTACGGGTTCAACGATGAACTGGAAAGCAACGCCCTCAACGTACATATCCATCATCTGCGACGTAAACTCGGCAACGGCATCGTTGAAACCGTGCGTGGGCTGGGTTACCGGCTTGGGCCGGCGGATGGCGGAGAGCAATCGAAGTGATGAGTTTGCGTTTGCGCCTGAGTCTGACCCTCGGCGCGGCCTTCGCGCTGATCTGGGCCCTGGCTGCGGCCTGGATGCTCAGCGACCTGCGCAATCAGATGATGTTTTCCCTCGACCAGCGGCTGGTCGCCTCGGCGCGTATGGTCGCCGGGTTGCTGGAGCAATTGCCGGCCCTGCCGAGCAAGGGCGATGGCACGCATTTCAGTGCCGAGCAATTGAATATTCCGGGGGGCATGGCCTGTCAGGTCAGCTCCTTGCGCGGCGAGATTCTGGCCCGCAGTCACAGCACTCCCGAACAAACCCTGGAAGCTGAACAGATGGGCTTCCATGACCAGATGATCGACGGTGCGCGCTGGCGCAGTTTCACCTTGGCTCGTGGTGATTTGCGCATCACCACGGCCGACCGGCAAGTCGAGCGCGAGGCACTGAACATGTCGGTACTGCTGGCCGCGTCGGTGCCGGTGGGCGTCGCGTTGCTCGGTTGCCTGTGGCTGCTCTGGCTGGGGATCGGCCAAGGCCTGGCGCCGCTTAATCGCATGCGCGATGCCTTGATGCGCCGCAGCGCCGACTCCCTTGAGCCGTTGCAAATCCATCCGCTGCCGAGCGAATTGCAACCGTTGCTGGAAACCCAGAATCAGTTGTTCCAGCGAATCGGCAAGGCCATCGAGCGCGAGCGACGGCTGACTGGCGATGCCGCTCATGAGCTACGCAGCCCGTTGACGGCGATCAAGACGCACCTGCAAGTGGCGCGCATGACCGAAGGCGCCGCCCGCGATCAGTCCCTGGCCCGCGCCGAGGAAGGCGCCGATCGCTTGCACCGCACGCTTGAGCAATTGCTGTTGCTGGCGCGGGTCGAAGGCAGTCTGTCGTTCGACGATGGCGTGCAGTGCAGCGCCGAAGAGGTGGCCCGTCTGGCGATTCAAGACGCGGCCAGCGGTGATCGTCAGCGGATCAAACTGCACTTGCCGGCGAGTTACTCACAGGCTCCGGTGCAAATGCCTGCGGTGCTGTCGATTGCCGCTTTGCGCAATCTGTTGGACAACGCCTTGCGCCACACCCCGGCGTATGCGGCAGTGGAACTGAGCCTTGAAACCATGGGTAACCGCGTGCGTTTTCAGGTGCGCGACCATGGCCCCGGCATCGCCGCCGATGACCTGCAACACCTGACCCAGCGTTTCTGGCGCAACGGCGCAAGCACCGGCTGCGGGCTTGGGTTGGCGATTGTCCAGGCAATCGTTCAGCGCTGCGGTTGCGTGCTGCATTTCGACAGCCGTGTCGACGGCTTGCGGGTTGAACTGACGATGCCATTGCAGTCAGCCTGACAAACACCATAGGACCCCTTGTGGGAGCGAGCCTGCTCGCGATGGCGGCGGCACAGCCAGCATTGATGTGACTGACAGACCGCTATCGCGAGCAGGCTCGCTCCCACATGAGTTCCATGTTGCACATCAAATGTAACTTCTCTCCATTAGCCCCCTGGCCCTTGCGGCGCTATCGTCCCTCGCAGCTTTGACTCAATGGATTGAGGTGATAGCGCTATGGATGCCTGCATACAAATCTGCAACGCCAGCCCCGCGGATGCGGGGATCATCAGCCGGATCGTCGAACGCTCGATCAAGATCGGCTGCGCTGCGGATCACCGCAATGACCCGAAAGTCGTTGCGGCCTGGACCCACAACAAAACCGTTGAACATGTGCAGCCCTGGCTGTCTGATCCACGCCTGTACCTGAACCTCGCGTTGCTGGATGACAAACCGATAGGTGTGGCCATGGCGGCCGTCAGCGGCAAGGTCGGGTTTTGCTACGTCCTGCCGGAATGGTTTCGGCGCGGTGCCGGGCAGGCGTTGATCCAAGGCCTCGAAACCTGGTTGATCGAGCAGGGTTTCAGTCAGGCGCGCCTCAACAGCACCTGTACCAGTGAAGAGTTTTTTCAGCACCTTGGGTACCGACGCTGTGCTGAAACCTTCAGTGTTGCCGGGCTCACGGCAGTCCCGATGAACAAGTCGCTGACACGCGGCTGACAAAAGCCCCCTCTGCCGCAAGGTTACGGGGGCTTTTGCTGGAAGCAGCAAGATCAAAAGATCGCAGGCTTCGCCAGTTCCACAGGGGGGGGTTACTGCTGCTTGAACATCTCCTTCGCCCGTTTTTCGATTTGCGCCTGGGTCAGGTCCTCCTTGCGGGTCGACAGGAACCACACATGGCCGAAGGGGTCCTTCAAGGTGCCCGAGCGGTCGCCGTAGAACTGATCTTTGACTTCAGAAATCACTGTGCCGCCCGCCTTGATCGCCTGGGCGTAGCGTTTGTCCACATCCTCGACATACAGATGCAAACCCACGGACGGTGATTTGTCGGGGTTGCTCAGCGGACCTTGATCGCACGGTGTGCCGAGCATGATGGCGCAGTCGCCAATTCGCAGTTCGGCATGGCCGATGCTGCCGTCGGGCATTGCCAGGCGCATGACTTCCGTGGCGCCAAAGGCTTTTTTGTAAAAGTCGATAGCCTCCGCGGCTTTCTGGATTCCCAAGTAGGGTGTGATGCTGTGATAACCCTCGGGAATGGGTTTAACGCTCATGACCGTTCTCCATATTCTTGTTGGGTGATGTAGCAAGTCCTTCGCCGATTTCCGGTCGATTGACTATAGGCCAGCCCCAACAAGGCAACCGAGTGGCTGACGGGGTGCAGGTTTGCCACTGTTCTGCCATTAACCAGCCCGGTGAGCTGAACGGCTTTTGCCGAGGTCGATAGCGACTATCGATAGCGACTATCGAGAGCGATGATTTTTGTCGCTCAAAGGGCAGGAGTAGCCTGTGTCCATTGCTCAAGACCCGCTCGCAGGGAGCCTCCTCATGAACCGTTTACTCGTAACATCATTGATATTGGTTGCCTCGGTGCTTGCCGGTTGCGCCAGTCATCCTGCCCCCGAATTGCGCCCGTACACTGCCGAAGAAACCAAAGAGCTGGCGCTGGAAGCCTTGAATCGTCGCGGTTTGTCGTTTGATGAATACCAGGCCAAAAAAGCCGAATTACTCGGCCAGCCGCAGAAAGCTTTCGGTTTTGACCAGCAGGGTGAAATGAACGCCGCGCGTGGTGTGAGCCTTCACGGCCACGCCAGCTAAGCGACTGTACTGCTCGAAGTTTCACGTAACTGTGCGTGGGTTTCATGCGTGGGCTGCGATAGGGTCAACACCTGACTGACCCGAATGGAATCGCCCTATGACACTCTCGCTGGATTTACTGCTGGGTTTTGCCCTGTTTGCCCTGGTGACCTCGATCACCCCCGGCCCGAATAACACGATGTTGCTGGCCTCGGGCGTCAATTTCGGTTTCAGCCGTTCCATCCCGCACATGCTCGGTATCACCTGCGGCTTCTTCATCCTTGTGCTCGCCGTCGGTTTTGGTCTGGGCGCGGTGTTTCAAACCTATCCTGTGCTTTACAGCGTACTGCGTTATGTCGGCGCGGCCTATTTGCTGTATCTGGCGTGGAAAATCGCCCATTCGGGTCCCGTCTCCGAAGCCGAACAAGGTCACGCCGAGCCCATCAGCTACTGGGGCGCGGCAGCGTTTCAGTGGGTCAACCCCAAGGCCTGGATCATGGCGATTGGCGCCATCAGCACCTACACACCGCTGCAGGGCTATTTCACCAATGTGATCGTCATCGCTGCGGTGTTCGCCATCATCAACCTGCCGAGCGTCAGTGTCTGGGCGGCTTGCGGCAGCCTGTTGCGCAATGTCCTGCGTGATCGGCGCTGGTTGCGGGTGTTCAATTGGGGCATGGCCTTGTTGCTGGTGGCTTCGCTGTATCCGATGCTGCACGAGAGCTTTAGCTGACTTGCGCTTCAACCCGGTGTCCGATGCCTGTTAAGCTCGACTTCAGGAGCGTTCCTACGCACTTTGAAATGAAGTCGTACTTCTTTAACGGCATCCGATCAGGTATTGCTGATTTCCCGCAGTTTTCACACCACCTCCAGTGCGGCGCTTTCAGCGAATACACCTGATCCCGGAACAAGCTCTGCGAGTCTTTTTTATGAATAAGCGTCCTTTGTATTTTGATTACGCCGCCACCACGCCGGTGGATGAGCGGGTCATTCAGGTCATGGTCGACTGTCTGGGGTTCAGCGGTAACTTCGGCAACCCGGCCTCCAGCTCACACGCCTTCGGCCAGCAAGCCAGGCGTTCGGTCGAGCAGGCACGCCAGCAAGTCGCCGATCTGGTGGGCGCGCAAGCGCAGCAGATCGTCTGGACATCCGGCGCCACCGAATCCAACAACCTCGCCCTCAAAGGCGTGGCCCAGGCCCGCGGCCAGGCCGGCGGGCACATCATCACCAGCCAGATCGAGCACAAGGCGATCCTCGATACCGCCAGGCAATTGCAGGATGCCGGGGTCGCCGTGACTTATCTGCTGCCGGACACCGAAGGCCTGATCACTGCGCAAGCGGTCAGCGAGGCGCTGCGCGAAGACACCTTTCTGGTGTCGCTGATGCTGGTCAACAACGAGCTCGGTACCGTCAACGACATCCCGGCCATCGGTCAGCGGGTGCGTGAGCACGGCGCGCTGTTTCACGTCGACGCCGCGCAGGGCGCGGGCAAGGTAGCGATTGATCTGGCCCAATGGCCGGTGGACCTGATGTCGTTTTCCGCGCACAAGATCTATGGTCCCAAGGGGATTGGTGCACTCTACGTCGGCCCGCGTGCCCAGCAGCGCTTGCAGGCGCAGATCCATGGCGGTGGACACGAGGGCGGTTTACGCTCCGGAACCCTGGCCACGCATCAGATCGCAGCCATGGGCGCAGCCTTTGCGCTGGCGGCTGAACACTTTGCTGAAGAGGCGGCGACCATCGCCCGTCTGCGCGAGCGCTTGCTTGGGCAGCTCAGCGGTATTGCCGGTCTACGCTTGAACGGCAGCCCGACCCAACGCATTCCCCATACCTTGAGCCTGACCTTCAATGAGGGCGAGTTCAATTCCCAGGCCTTGAGTGCTTCGATCGCCTTTTCGGCGACGTCGGCCTGCAACTCCGCGAGCAATGCGCCGTCCCATGTGCTGCTGGCTCTGGGGCATGACGCGCGGGCAGCGGGGCGGACTATTCGCTTGAGTCTTGGGCGTTTCACCACCGAGCAGGACATCGATCAGGCCGCACAATTGATTAAAGCAGCAACCGCCAGTGCACCGGCGTTCTGGGCTACCGCCCAATCCTGATGCGCAGACCAAAAGTCAGCGCCCTATAACAAAATTAAAGTGGTTAGCAGGAGACATGATGAGTACGCAGCCTTTGACCCATGGAACGGTTCCCCAGCGCCTGGCGCACACCCGAGAGCTGATGAGCCGGGAAGGCATCCACGCCCTGCTGGTGCCGTCGGCCGACCCGCACTTGTCGGAATACCTGCCGGGTTACTGGCAGGGGCGTCAGTGGTTGTCGGGTTTTCATGGCTCGGTCGGCACGCTGATCGTCACCCAGAACTTCGCGGGCGTTTGGGCCGACAGTCGCTACTGGGAACAGGCGACCAAGGAGCTCAAGGGCAGCGGCATCGAGTTGGTAAAGCTTCAGCCAGGCCAACCCGGCCCGCTGGACTGGCTGGCCGAGCAAACTCCGGAAGGGGGTGTGGTCGCGGTCGATGGCGCGGTGATGGCCGTGGCGTCGGCACGTTCACTGAGCAGCAAGCTTGAGGAGCGTGGCGCGCGGCTGCGCACCGATATCGATCTGTTGAACGAGGTCTGGAGTGACCGCCCGAGCCTGCCGAATCAACCGATCTATCAGCACTTGCCGCCGCAGGCCACCATCAGCCGTGGCGAGAAACTCGCCAAGCTGCGTGAAAGCCTGAAAGCGCGCGG
This sequence comes from Pseudomonas sp. CVAP#3, assembly GCF_018986375.1. Taxonomy (NCBI): domain Bacteria; kingdom Pseudomonadati; phylum Pseudomonadota; class Gammaproteobacteria; order Pseudomonadales; family Pseudomonadaceae; genus Pseudomonas; species Pseudomonas sp. CVAP#3. The sequence goes on along the minus strand of NZ_JAHMSC010000030.1, from coordinate 6,881 downwards.
TGCCGATTGGCACTTTATCGCCACCCTCGACGACATCGCCTGGCTGTTCAACCTGCGCGGCGGTGATGTGTCGTTCAACCCGGTATTCGTGTCCTTCGCCCTGATCGGTCAGCAGCAGGCAACCTTGTTTGTCGCGCTGAGCAAGGTCGATGCGCCATTGCGCGCGATCCTCGAACAAGACGGCGTCACCCTGCGCGACTACAGCGAAGTGGCCTCGGCGCTGGCTGCCGTGGCAAATGGCGCAAGCCTGCAAGTCGATCCAGCACGGGTGACTAGCGGTTTGCTGAATAACCTCGGCAGCGGCGTGAAGCTGATTGAAGGGCTGAACCCGACGACCCTCGCCAAGTCGCAGAAAAGTCTCGCCGATGCCGAACACATCCGTCAGGCCATGGAACAGGACGGCGCGGCGCTCTGCGAGTTCTTTACCTGGCTCGACAGCGCCCTCGGTCGTGAACGCATCACCGAACTGACCATCGACGAACACCTGACCGCCGCCCGTACCCGTCGTCCGGGGTATGTGTCGCTGAGCTTCAACACGATTGCAGCCTTCAACGCCAACGGTGCGATGCCGCACTACCACGCGACCGAAGAAGAACACGCGGTGATCGAAGGTGACGGCCTGTTGTTGATCGACTCCGGCGGCCAGTACCTGGGCGGCACCACCGACATTACGCGGATGGTGCCGGTGGGCACGCCAACCGCCGAGCAGAAACGCGACTGTACGCGCGTGCTCAAGGGCGTGATCGCCCTATCCCGCGCGCAGTTCCCGCGTGGCATTCTCTCGCCGTTGCTCGACGCCATCGCACGTACGCCGATCTGGGCGGAGGGCGTCGACTATGGCCACGGCACCGGGCATGGCGTCGGTTACTTCCTGAACGTTCATGAAGGCCCGCAAGTGATTGCCTACCAAGCCGCACCGGCGCCGCAAACCGCGATGCAGCCGGGGATGATCACCTCGATCGAACCGGGCACTTATCGTCCAGGTCGCTGGGGCGTGCGGATCGAGAACCTGGTGTTGAACCGCGAGGCTGGCAGCAGCGAATTTGGCGAGTTCCTCAAATTCGAAACCCTGACCTTGTGCCCGATCGACACCCGTTGTCTGGAGCCTTCGTTGCTGACTCAGGACGAGCGCGAGTGGCTTAACGCTTACCACGCGCAAGTTCGTGAACGTTTGAGCCCTTTGCTTGACGGTGCTGCGCTGGCGTGGCTGAACACCCGAACCGCCGCGATCTGAGTCGGTGGTGCGCCGTCAGTCTTCGGGCTGCGGCGCAAGCTCGGGTGCGTGGGCGAGTGCTTCGCTCATATAGTCGATGAATGCCTTGACCCTGGCCGATTGGCGACGATTGGCCGGGGACACCGCATGGATCGGCAACGCTTGTGCGCGGTAGTCCTGCAGGATCGCGATCACCCGACCAGCCTTCAAATCCTCGCTGAATAACCACACCGGCGACAGCGCAATACCCAGCCCGCCCAACACCATCTCGCGTATCGCCTCCGAATTGTTGCTCTGGGCGTTGCCTTTGATCCGCACGCTGTGTCGCTGAGCGTTTTTCTCGTAGATCCACTGATTCTGGCTGCTCAGCAGGTTGAACAGCAGGCAGTTATGCTGGCTCAGTTCTTGCGGTGTGTGTGGTCGGCCACGTTGAGCAAGGTAGCCAGGACTGGCGACGGTGACTCGATGGGTGGTGCCAATCTGCCGGGCGATCAAACCGCTGTCGCTCAACTCGCCAATGCGTAATGTGACGTCCAGGCCTTCGCTGACCAGGTCCTGATTCTGATCGCTGAGCTGTAAATCGATTTCAACGTGTGGATAGCGCTCAAGGAAATCCGGCAGTCGCGCAGCAATCTGCAATCGCCCGAAACTGACGGAGGAGCCCACTCGCAAAGGCCCGGCGACCACTTCCCGTCCGGACTGAAAACTGTGTTCGGCCGCGTCGACCGCCGCAAGAATCTGTCGGCATTCATTGTAGTAACGCTGGCCTTCGTCGGTCAGCGAAAGCTGGCGAGTACTGCGGGCAATCAGCTTGCCTCCAAGCTCTGTTTCCAGTGCCCGGAGGATTTTGCTGATGGTCGGTTGGCTGGTCTGCAGTTCCCGAGCGACAGCAGAGAAACTGCCGCGCTCGACTACTCTTACGAAAACCGCCATTGCATTGAGTTTGTCCAAGGGTTTTCTCATTGATGCCAAATTGGCATGGTCACTATAGCTATATAGCGTCTTATCGGCATGAGTTGGCGGGCGGATGATCAACGCAACTCTCCACTGACATGAGATTGCGAAATGACTGACTCACTTGAAATGCTCGCCCTGATCGTCGACTCGGCCAATGCACCGCTTCGTTTGGCGTCTATCCCTAAGCCCGTGCCTGAAGCGGGGCAGGTGTTGGTCAGAATCATCGCCAGTGGAGTGAATCCATTGGATGGGAAAATCCGCGCCGGGGAGGCAGCTCATGCCCGTCAGCCATTGCCGGCGGTGCTGGGTATGGATCTGGCAGGGATTGTCGAAGCGCTCGGTGCCGGGGTCAGCGATTGGCAGGTCGGCGATCAGGTGTATGGCATGGCGACCGGGATTGGCGGTCAGCAAGGCTCACTGGCGCAATTCGCCGCTGTTGATGCGCGGTTGCTGGCGCGCAAACCGATCAATCTGAGCATGACTGAGGCGGCAGCGCTGCCGCTGGTATTGATCACCGCGTGGGAAGGCTTGCTGGATCGCGCCCGGGTTCAGACGGACCACAAGGTATTGATTCAAGGTGGCGCTGGTGGCGTCGGGCATGTGGCGGTGCAGTTGGCTCGGGCATTCGGTGCCGAGGTATTTGCCACGGGGTCGGCGAGGCATCAGGCGATAATCGAAAGCCTCGGTGCAACCTTTATCGACTACCGCCAACAATCGGTTGAACAGTATGTACAGCAACATACGGCGGGGGAGGGTTTCGATATCGTTTATGACACGGTCGGAGGCGAGACGCTGGATGCGTCGTTCAAGGCTGTGCGCACTTATCAGGGGCACGTGTTGAGCTGTCTCGGCTGGGGGCAACACAGTCTGGCGCCCTTGTCGTTCCGGGCGGCGAGTTACTCCGGGGTCTTCACGTTGCTGCCTTTGCTGACCGGCAACGGTCGCGAGCGGCACGGGCAGATTCTTGGCGAGGCCGCGAAGTTGATTGAAGCAGGGTTGTTGAAGCCTTTGCTCGATCCCCGACGGTTCACGTTGCAAACCGCCGAGGCAGCCTATGACCTGCAAGCCTCGGGTGAGGCGCAGGGCCGACTGGTTATCGAGATCTAGCCCAAGGCCTCGCGGACAAAGTCCAGTCGATCCTGACCGAAGAACAATTCGTTGTCGACAAACATGCTCGGCGCACCGAACACACCACGCTGGATCGCCTGCTCGGTTTTGTCCTTGAGTGCGGCTTTGACTTCCTCATCGGCGGTCAAGGCTAGCGCTTCATCGGGGTCAAAGCCATGTTCGGCCAACACCGCGGCGACGGTCGCCGGGTCGTTGAGGTTGCGGCCATCAACCCAGAGCGCACGGAACAGGCAATCAATAAAATCGAGGAAACGCTCGGGGTGTCGTAGCTGGATGCCGGTGACGGCGCGCATCAACAAAAGGGTATTGATGGGAAAGTACGGATTGAGCTGGAATGGCACGTCGTAGCGCTTGGCGTAACGATTCAGGTCCAGGAACATGTAATGCCCCTTGGCCGGAATCGTTGCCGGCGAGGCATTGCCGGTAGCTTTGAATACGCCGCCTAGCAGCATCGGTTGATAGATCAGCTGGCTACCGGTTAGCTCACAGATTTTCGGTAGTTGGGTATAGGCCAGGTAAGTGGCAGGGCTGCCGAGGTCGAAGAAGAACTCTACGCGTTTGCTCATGTTCGATGCACTCTGATTGTTGTTAGAGAGGATGGCTTACCAGCGTTCGCTCCAGGGCCGCAGATCCAGTTCGAAGGTCCAGGCATCGCGAGGCTGGTTGTGCAGGTACCAGTAGTTCTCTGCGATGTGTTCGGGGTTGAGAATCCCGTCCTGATCCTTGAGGACATACTTTTCCGGGAAGCTGTCGCGAATGAAGTCGGTATCGATCGCGCCATCGACCACGACATGGGCAACATGAATGTTCATCGGGCCCAGTTCCCGCGCCATGCTTTGGGCCAGTGCACGGATGCCATGCTTGGCGCCGGCGAACGCCGCAAAGCCAGCAGCACCGCGCATGCCTGCGGTGGCTCCGGTGAATAGAATGGTGCCGCGTTGTCGGGTGGCCATACGCTTTGCCACTTCACGGCCGTTCAGAAAACCGGAGAAACAGGCCATTTCCCATATCTTGAAGTACTTGCGTGCGGTCTCTTCAAGAATGCTGCACGGCACATTGGCACCGATGTTGAAGACGAACGCCTCGATCTGGCCGATCTGGCTTTCGATTTGTTCAACCAGCGCGACTACATCCTCTTCCTTGCGCGCATCACACGCAAAACCGTGGGCTTCACCGCCATTGGCCTGAATGGCATCGACCAATGGCTGCAACTTGTCTGCGCTGCGACGAGTGACGCAGGCAACAAACCCTTCCTGTGCGAAACGCTTGGCAATAGCTCCGCCGGTGGCATCGCCAGCACCGACAACCAGTACGACTTTCTTGTTATTGATAGCTGTGGTCATAGTCATCTCTCTTTGGTGAACGGTCGTTAGCCAAACGAACGTTATGCTACGATCTTGAAGACGTCAAGGCGATGGATATTCGGGGGAAGCGATGCGTTACTCAGCCAGTCACAAGTTGGAAACCAGGCAAAAGCTGCTTGAAAGTAGCTCGGTGTCAGCCAAGAAAGAAGGTTTTTGCACGGTGGGGGTCGATGGCTTGATGAAGGCCATCGGGCTCAGTGGCGGTGCGTTTTACAGCCACTTTTCCTCGAAAGACGAACTCTTCAGCTCGATCGTCGAGCGTGAGCTGTGTCAGAGCCTTGAGCGATTGAGCGGTAATGGCGAGCTGAGTCGAGCCAAGCTGGAGCGCTGTCTCAAGCATTACTTGAGCATGGCGCATGTCGAGCATCCCGAGTCCGGGTGCGCGCTGCCGGCATTGGGCGCCGAGATCGCTCGCTCGGACATCGCGGTACGCCGGCAAGCCGAGCAGTGGATCTGTCGGCTGCAGGAAAGTTGGGCGCAGATCCTGGAGAGTGACAGCCTGGCCTGGGCCATTCTGTCGCAGTGCGTTGGCGCGCTGGTGGTTGCGCGAATGCTGGTGAATCCGGAGGTCCAGCGCACCGTACTGCATTCCAGCTACGAAGAAATCGGACGCCAGATAGCCGGTCAACGCGCTGAATAGGAGCGCGCCTGGTTACTTGCAGATGACAATCATGCTGCGGCTGGTATAGCCGGCAGGGTTGAGTCCAAACGGATAGTCACCCGGGTCTTCCACGGCGTCTCCGGACTTGGCGATCACCTTGTAGCCATTCGGCCCGCATGAGTTGGCCGCACTGGTGTAGCACTTGTCCCAGGAAGAAGAGAGGCCTGAGCAGTTAATGTGCAGGCCTTTTTTTCCGCGTTTGACCTCAGTCCTGGAGGTCGCAGCGCAACCCGCAATGGCCAGTACAACAAGCAATACCAAAAATCGTTTCATTCCAATCCCTATTACGGTCTCGGGTCTGGTGCCCGAGTCTGCCAGCATGCGCTTTCGTTTTTATCGTTAGTGATATCCCTATCCGAAAAAGTCCATGTCTGACATTGAGTTGTGGCTAAACATGGCTCAATTGAGCGGTAAATACCAGACCTTCGTAAAAGCGCGTATCAATCTACTGCTACCAACGGCTTGGACTCACTGCGCATGGTCATGGTCGCGCCTACGGATGCCAGAATGATGCAAGTGATGGCCATCCACTGTGCCAGGGACAAGTATTCGTGCAGAAACAGCAGCCCGGACAATGCGCCGAATGCGGGCTCAATGCTCATCAGTGTGCCGAAGGTTCGCGCCGGCATTCGGGTGAGGGCGATCATCTCAAGGGTATACGGAAGGGCCGTGGACAGAACGGCTACGCCAATAGCGATGGGGATCAGTGACGGTGTGAGCAACGCGGCTCCGGCATGGACGATGCCTATAGGCGCAACGAAGAGTGCTGCAATCATGACACCCAACGCGGCGGTCTGGACGCCGTTATCTGCCCCGGCTTTCTGACCGAACAGAATGTACAGTGCCCAACATACCCCGGCGCCGAGAGCATAACCGGCGCCTATGAGGTTGATGCTCGTGTTTGTTGCGTCTGTAGGTATAAGTAGCAGCAAACCGACGATGGCCAGACCGATCCACAGAAAGTCGATCGCCTTGCGTGAGGCATAAATTGCCACTGCCAGTGGGCCCGTGAACTCCAGAGCAACGGCAATTCCGAGTGGGACAGTCCTGAGGGACATATAGAAGAGGAAGTTCATGCCGCCCAGCGCCATGCCGTAGACGATGACGGTGCGTAAGGACTTGGCAGTGAGCCTCGCATTCCAGGGGCGCAGTAGCAGCAACATGATCACGCTGGCGAAAATCAGTCGCAGGGTGGTTGTCCCTTGCGCCCCAACTATAGGGAACATGCTTTTTGCCAGGGAGGCTCCAGACTGGATCGACGCCATGGCTATTAATAGCAGGCCAACCGGGAACAGAGTCGATGCAAGGCTGCGGGGCTGGTCATTCATTGCGTGTCGTCGTCCGAAGTGAGAGGCGAGAGAGTGTACGGCTGGCATATCATGCTTAGCTACTAGGTGTTGAGCAATATACTGCGCACTCTTTGTTGGCGCCTCTATATAGGCCGTAACGAGTGCCGCTTTTCGATTTCTGATAGAAAAACCAAATTAGGTGTTGACGGCAGATTCTGGAAGTCTATAATTCGCCCCACTTCCGGCGCAGTCGAAACGGAAAACTCCTT
>NZ_JAHMSC010000002.1:0-515556 GCF_018986375.1 Pseudomonas sp. CVAP#3 | reverse complement strand
CCCGAGCGTTTTTTTGCTTACTTTTTTTAGGCGCTTGTAAAAAAAGTGAGTCGCCGTCAGGCGAAACCCTAAGCCGCCGTTACCGCAGGAATGGATATGTACACCTGCAGGAGATTGGTCGGCTGTCAGGCCGCCATCGCGGGCAAGCCCGGCTCCCACAATGGATTGATGTATATCTGCGAGAGATGGGTCGGCTATCAGGCCGCCAGGACCAAAAGATCGCAGCCTACGCTTGAGAGGTGGGCCCAAGCAGCAGCGCCTGCTCGCGATCACACAACCCCACGACATAATCCCACAACACCCGCAAGCGCACCGACTTGTGCAGCTCACGACGAGTACTGATCCAGTAACTACGCTGAATGCTTTCGGTCGGCAACAGCGGCACCAGCTCCGGGTCGTTACTGGCCATGTAACACGGCAGCACCGCAATCCCCAACCCCGAGCGCGCCGCCTGCTGCTGGGCAATCACGCTGGTGCTGTGAAACACCACCTGAGGGCTGCGGCAAAAACTGTTGAGGAACATCAACTCCTGACTAAACAACAGATCGTCGACATAACCGATCCACGCATGCCGAGCCAGATCTTCCCGGCTGCGCAACGGCGGCGAACGGTCCAGGTAAGCCTGACTGGCGTAAAGCGCCAAGCGGTAATCAGTGAGCTTGCGAGTGACCAGCATGTCAGCAGCCGGGCGCTCCAGATGAATACTGATCTCGGCTTCGCGATTGAGAATACTGACGAAACGCGGCACCGCCACCAGCTCCACTTCCAGCCCCGGATAGCGATCAAACAAACCCTGCATGCGACTGGCGAGAAACATGATCCCCAAACCTTCGGTCACCCCGACCCGAATCTTGCCCAGCGGCGCACTGGACTGAGTGATCTCCTCCTGTGCCAGTAAAGCCACGTTCTCCATGGCTTCAGCATGTTTGAGCAGCGCTTCACCAGCCGGAGTCAGCTGGTAACCCTGGGCTTGCTGGACGAACAGCGCGGTGCCGAGGCTCGTTTCAATCGCCTCGATGTGCCGCGCCACCGTAGCGTGGGTGGTTTTCAATCGCCGGGCGGCGGTCAGCAAGCGGCCGCTGCGTTGCAATTCGAGAAAAAACCGCAAGTCATTCCAGTCGAACATCAGCCTTCCTTGCATGCGTGGGAGTTGATCACTGTTTAAAAACGCACAGCAGCTGAGCAAAAACTAACATTCTTTTGCCGAAAACTAACAACTAGGATGGATCCCAATAAGAACAACACGCTGCGAGGTCATGGATGCAACCTGCCGTTGATGCATACGATTACATCGTGGTCGGCGCCGGGCCGGCCGGCTGCCTGCTGGCCAATCGGCTCTCCGCCAACCCGCAACACCGGGTGTTGCTGCTTGAAGCCGGCGGGCGCGATAGCTACCCGTGGATTCACATTCCGGTCGGTTACCTGTTTTGCATCGGCAACCCGCGCACCGACTGGTGCTTCAAGACCGAAGCGCAAACCGGCCTGCAAGGCCGCAGCCTGAGCTACCCGCGCGGCAAGGTGCTGGGCGGCAGCTCATCGATCAACGGCATGATCTACATGCGCGGCCAGGCTGGCGATTACGACCGCTGGGCCGCCGAAGGCAACCCTGGCTGGAACTGGAACGATGTGTTGCCGCTGTTCAAGCAAAGCGAAAACCATTTTGCCGGTGACTCGGCCTTTCACGGCGCCGCCGGGGAATGGCGCGTCGAGCGCCAGCGGCTGTCATGGCCGATTCTCGACGCCTTCCGCAGCGCCGCCGAACAAAGCGGCATCGCCAGCGTTGATGACTTCAACCAGGGCGATAACGAAGGCTGCGGCTACTTCCAGGTGAATCAGAAAGCCGGGGTGCGCTGGAATGCTGCCAAGGCCTTTCTCAAACCGGTTCGCCACCGTCCAAACCTTACCGTCCTGACCGGTGTCGACGTCGACCGCGTGCTGCTGGAAAACGGCCGGGCATCCAGGGTCAGCGCCCGCTGGCAAGGCCAGGAAAAAACCTTTGCGGCCCGTCGGGAGATCATCCTCAGCGCCGGTTCAGTCGGTTCGCCAAGCATCCTGCAACGCTCCGGCATCGGCCCAAGCAGTCTGCTCAAACGTCTGGGCATCGGCGTCGCCCACGAGCTCAATGGCGTGGGTGACAACCTGCAGGATCACTTGCAGTTGCGGCTGATCTATAAGCTGGAAAACGCCCGGACCCTGAACCAGATCGCCGGCAGCCTGTGGGGCAAAATCGGCATGGGCTTGCGCTATCTGTACGACCGCAGTGGCCCGCTGTCGATGGCCCCCAGTCAACTCGGCGCCTTCGCCCGCTCCGGACCGGAACAAACCTCGGCGAACCTCGAATACCACGTCCAGCCGCTGTCGCTCGAACGCTTTGGCGAACCCTTGCATGCGTTCCCGGCGTTTACCGCGTCGGTCTGCGACCTGCGCCCGCAAAGCCGTGGCCGCGTCGAGATTCGCTCGGCCGACCCGCAACAGCCGCCGCTGATTCAACCCAATTACCTGAGCCATCCCGAAGACCTGCGCGTGGCCGCCAATGCGATTCGCCTGACCCGGCGCATCGTTGCCACACCGGCCTTGCAGCCGTTCAACCCGATCGAATACCTGCCGGGCGCGGCCTTGCAAAGCGAAGAACAACTGCACGAAGCCGCCGCGCGCATCGGCACGACGATTTTCCATCCGGTCGGCACCTGCCGCATGGGCAACGATGCCGATGCCGTGGTCGATGCCCAGTTGCGGGTCCACGGTATTCCCGGCCTGCGCATCGCCGACGCATCGATCATGCCGCACATCACCTCGGGCAATACCTGCTCACCGACACTGATGATCGCCGAAAAAGCGGCGCAACTGATTCTCGCCGCATCGACCTGGAACGCTACCTCGGAAATAGAACGGGTCACCGAGCCGCACCTGTAGGAGCCGAGCTTGCTCGCGATGAACGATGACGCGGATCACCGGATACACCGCGTCGCCTGCATCGCGAGCAAGCTCGGCTCCTACGAGGACCGCGCAGTACCAGCAGGAGCAGCGCCAGCCCATACGGCCAGCGCTGACAGTGGAACAACAATAAATAAACACTGTGAGGGATACCGACATGTCAGAACAGGCTCAAGCCATCGCCGCAACGCTCAGCGCCGGCACCAGCAAGGAAACCCGGACAGTCATCTTCGCCTCGTCCCTGGGGACGGTGTTCGAATGGTATGACTTCTTCCTCTACGGCGCCCTCGCGGCGGTGATCAGCAAACAGTTTTTCGCCGGGGTCAATGACACCACCGCCTTCATCTTCGCGTTGATGGCCTTCGCCGCCGGTTTCATCGTGCGGCCGTTCGGCGCTCTGCTGTTCGGTCGACTGGGGGACATGATCGGGCGCAAATACACCTTCCTCGCCACGATCATCCTGATGGGCCTGGCAACCTTCTCCGTTGGCTTGCTGCCGACCTACGCCAGCATCGGCATTGCTGCACCGATCATTCTGGTGGTGCTGCGCATGCTCCAGGGCCTGGCACTCGGCGGCGAGTACGGTGGTGCCGCGACCTACGTGGCAGAACACGCGCCCGTCGGCAAACGCGGTTTCCACACCAGCTGGATTCAGTCCACCGCGACCCTCGGTTTGCTACTGTCACTGCTGGTGGTGCTTGGCTGCCGCTACTTCACCGGTGATCAGTTCGAAGTCTGGGGCTGGCGCATTCCGTTCCTGCTGTCGATTGTCCTGCTGGGCATTTCGACCTGGATTCGCCTGAGCCTGCACGAGTCGCCGGCCTTCTTGAAAATGAAAGAAGAAGGTAAGTCCTGCAAAGCACCGATCCGCGAATCCTTCGGTAACTGGGAAAACCTAAAAGTCGTGCTGATTGCATTGTTCAGCATCAACGCCGGACAAGCGGTGACCTTCTATGCCGCACAGTTCTATGTGCTGTTCTTCCTCACCCAGTTCCTGAAAATGGACCCGGCCCTGGCCAATACCTTGCTGATTGTCAGCGTGGTGATCGGCGCGCCGTTCTTCATTTTCTTCGGCTGGTTGTCGGACCGGGTCGGGCGCAAACCGATCCTGATGATTGGCCTGTTGCTGGCGACCGTCCTGTACTTCCCGATCTTCAAAACCCTGGCCCATTACGCCAACCCGGCCATCGACCGCGCCAGTCAACAAGCGCCGATCAGCGTGCTGGCCGATCCGGCCACCTGCACCTTCCAGTTCGACCCGGTCGGCAAGGCGCGGTTTGACAGCCCCTGCGACAAGGTCAAAACCTTCCTGGTCAAACAAGGCCTGCCTTACAGCAGCAAAGCCGCCCCCGCTGGCAGCGCGGTGCAGGTCAGCGTTGGCGATGTCACTATCGACGGTTACGACGAAGCTGCCCTGCGCGGTGCCGTGACCCTGGCCGGCTACCCGCAACAGGCGGACACCCAGCAGATCAATAAACCGATGATCGTTGTGCTGATCGTCGCGCTGATCATCATTTCGGCGATGTGCTACGGACCGCTGGCGGCGCTGATGGTCGAACTGTTCCCGACGCGCATCCGCTACACCTCGATGTCCCTGCCGTATCACATCGGCAACGGCTGGTTTGGTGGTTTCCTGCCGACCGTATCGTTCGCGCTGGTGGTCTACACCGGGGATATTTTCTACGGGCTGTGGTACCCGATACTGATCACCGGGGTGAGCCTGGTGGTGGGCATGCTCTGCTTGCGCGAAACCAAGGACGTGGACCTGGAGAAAAACTGACGGCATAAAAAAGTCCGCCCATGTTGGCCCTGGGCGGACTTTCATTTCACTGCACAGAACCGCATCGGCGGTTCCTGTCAGCAGAGTTTAGGCGACAATGTCCGTGGTTGCCGCCTGACCGACCGTTCCCACGGCAAAATCCACCGCACCGTGGCCGGTGAGATCGATATACAAACTGGTCTGGTTGGTCTGTGCGAAGTACGTCAGGATCGCGTCGCCAGCATGGCCGGTGAAGCCACTGACGAAGTTCAGCGTGGCGGCGCCGGACGCGAACTGCGCGATGCCTGACAGGTCGATCTTGTCCTCACCGCTGGTGAAATCCATGATCCAGTCTGGCGCGGTCATGGTCGAATCGGATGCCGCACCGAACACGAAGGTGTCCGCCCCTGCCCCGCCCCACAAGCTATCGCCGCCACCGCCGCCGTAGAGGATGTCGTTACCGGCACCGCCTTCGAGCAGGTTGGCCACCGCGTTGCCGATCAGCAGGTCATTGCCCGAACCACCGATAGCGTTTTCCAGGGTTACGCCGTGGGCGATGGACACGTTGCCGACCAGGCCGCCAACGTCAGAGAACGAGCCTTGGTTGAGGTTGATCTTCTGGTTCTGGCTGAAACCCGAGAAGTCCAGGGTGTCATTGCCGCCACCGTCCCACACCGAGAACACCACTTTGGAATCAGCCGACGTGGCGCTGTAGAAGTCACGACCGGTGTTGGATTTGAAGCCATAGACCGTATCATCGGCACGGGTCTCGAGGTTGGCACCGTAGAGTTTTTGCACCGCGACAATGTCGTCCATCAACGGTGCCGAGGCATACGCGCCGCTGCCATCCTTGCTGAAATCCTGACCGGTGTTGCTCTCGCTCCAGTAGCTCATCAGGCTGTAGCCGCGTGTGTCCTGAGCGTAGGTCACGTCGTTATAGGTCGGGTTGCCGCTACCCGCGTTATAGACGCCCGGATGGGACAGGCCCAGGCTGTGACCGATTTCGTGGGTCAGGGTCTGACGCCCATAGTTGTTGGTGCCCGGAGTCTCGTTGACCCGGTACTGATCGTTGATCAGGTACCAGGACTGACCGTCGTAGCTGCCGCCCGACGGCAAGTAGGCGAACGCCGTGCCACCGGTGCTGACATCGTAGTTACCGAAGCTCAGGTGCCCGTCACCGCCTGCGATCCCTTCCTTGAAGGTGACATTGGCCACGTCCGACCACGATTGCAGAGAGAGTTTCGCCTGGGCTTTCTGCAGATCGCTGAACTCGCTGAAATGACCCAGCTTGGTGTTGTAGTTCGCCGGCGCCGAAGTCATGAAGCTGAAGCTCAGTTCGACTTTGCCATTGCCGTCCGTATCGTGCCAGGACAGGTTTTTACGCAGAATCTGATCAGCCGCCTGATCCGCGGTGAACGACGGTTTGCCGTTAATCAGCTCAGCGCCACCGCGATCATACAAATGGCTGAAGGCATCGACCTGACTGTAGGCCGAACTGACCTGCCCTGAAGAAATGAGCGCTTTTGCTTTGGCCTGTGACATCACTTACGTCCTTGTTTCAAATAGTCGGTTCCGATAGACCACGGCGACCCCTTCGCGAGATCGTCCTATCACTCGCCCTGTTGAAGGCGTAACGAAACTGACACAGTTTGAAGCGGCGGGCCTATTGAATTTTTAGATAGCGGGCCGCTCAAGGGCGAAGCGTCATGCTCTTTTTTTGACCGGACTGACGGTACGCCCCTTCATCGCCAGCTGATTGACGTCTGCCCCCTGCAAGCGCGAGATAACAGGTTCAGCAATGTTCGAACAAGGGGAGTTCAACATGGTCAATGTCACCGTTTTGGCAGGAGATTTTCAACAAGGCGATAGCGAGTACCGTGAAGGGGCGTTGCAGTTGAAAACCCTTTTCAACCCTAACCAGGAAATCAAAGTGCGGCCCTCGGCATTCAAAACCCTGGAAGTAGCAACCGAGGACAGCGTGACCAACAAGGATGCGATTGGCTACAGCATCGCCGGCGCCATGCTGCTCGGCCCCATCGGGGCAATCGCCGGCTACCTGATGGCGGGCAAGGAGACCGAGATTACGTTCATCGCCACGCTCAAGGATGGTCGCACGCTGTTGGCGGCAACGGACAGCGATACTTACCGGGATATTTCCCGGCACATGAGTCATTGAGTTTTACACAGCAATCCCTTGTGCTCATGACACTACGAGTGAATGTCATGAGCACTTCGCGCTTTAACATCGATCACTATCGACTGCAATTATTCTGACAGTCCCTTCCGCACTGTCTTTATCTGTCTAATTCCTTAACAACATGGATTTAAGGTTGACGTCAGCGGCCTGCCTGAGTACATTGCCCGGGCCGGTAACTCAGGCCTTTTTTTCAACTCACAAAAGAATCCAATGGACACAGTATCTAGACGCTGTCTGGCTGATGCGTTTTCGCAGAGCTGGGCACTTAACCCAGAAAATGACGGGACTCGACTCCTCGGTCGGGTGAGCTGCGCTAGGGCTTGACGCTCCATCGTAACTTGCCTCTCCGGCGTCAGTCCGGTTGCGAGGCATGTTATGAACTTCAAATCTACTGTAATGCCAGGTGTACGCGCCTTCGCCTCGACGATGCGCGTAAAGCCTTGCCGTGAGCGCCCTGTAGCGACTCACTCGCCGTTCTCCTCCCCTTCTTTGCGCACTCAGGCTCAGCTGCGTGCCACTTGGCGCGTCTGCCCGTCGACCGGCCAACTTCAGCAACGCTGGAGCCTCGACGAAAGCCAGGAACCACCGAGTTGGTGCTTTGCGCACCTCCTGCAGCAGGCCAGCGTATGGCTCGGCCTGCACCTCGGGGCGCGCACTTTCAGTTGATCTGAAAGTACTTCCAAGGGTGTATAACCAGCGTTTTCCTTAATAAGGAATTCGGCAACTTTCTATTGCCTATTTAACACACAAACTTCATGGGGTTCGTTATGGACGAGGCCAGTAGTAGGTTCGCTGCATACCGTTTTTTATTGGGTGTGCAGCGAACGTTAAACACTAAAAAACACAACAACTTGAATCGATCGCTTACTTGCGACTCGACCTACATTCGCTCGCCTTTAATTAGCTGAGTTTGCAGTGTGTCGTGCCGCAAGACTGCGGCAGGAGCACACGCAATGACCCTTGTAAAAGATCCGAAAAAGCACGTCCGGGGCGCCACGAACGACGACACCAAGCTGTCGATGCGCGCCGCCCGGGAGGCGCAAAACGGCCTCGCGGTTACCCTCGCCAACGTCAAGACTTCCGCCGACGGCCTGACCGAACTCGATGCCGAAGGCCGCCTGCAACGCGAAGGTTTCAACGAAGTGGCCCATGACAAGCCGCCTCACGCCATCGTCCAGTTTCTCCAGGCCCTCAACAATCCGTTCATCTATGTGCTGCTGGCGCTGGCCGGCATCAGCTTCGTGACCGATTACTGGCTCCCGCTCCAGGCAGGCGAAGAAGTCGACCTCACCAAAGTCATCATTATCATGACCATGGTGTCGCTCAGCAGCCTGCTGCGGTTCTGGCAGGAACACCGCTCGGCCAAGTCGGCTGAAGCGCTCAAGGCCATGGTCCGCACCACCGCCACCGTGCTGCGTCGCGAGCAAATGGGCATGAAGCCCAAACTGCGTGAAGTGCCGATGCGTGAACTGGTGGCCGGCGACGTCATTCAGCTGTCGGCCGGTGACATGATCCCGGCTGACATTCGCCTGATCGAATCCCGTGACCTGTTCATCAGCCAGGCGGTGCTGACCGGCGAAGCCTTGCCGGTGGAGAAATACGACACCCTGGGCAACGTCGCACAGAAGTCCGCCTCAGCAACAGCCGCCGACCAGTCAAACTTGCTGGACCTGCCGAACATCTGCTTCATGGGCACCAACGTGGTCAGCGGCACCGCCCGAGCGGTGGTGGTCGCGACTGGCCCACGCACCTACTTTGGATCGCTGGCCAAAGCCATCGTCGGCTCACGGGTGCAGACCGCTTTCGACCGGGGAGTAAACAGTGTCAGCTGGCTGCTGATCCGCTTCATGCTGGTCATGGTGCCGATCGTCTTCCTGCTCAACGGTTTCTCCAAAGGCGATTGGGCTGATGCGCTGATGTTTGCCCTGGCAGTGGCGGTTGGTCTGACCCCGGAAATGCTGCCGATGATCGTCAGCGCCAACCTCGCCAAGGGCGCGATGGCGATGGCCAAACGCAAAGTCGTGGTCAAGCGCCTCAACGCGATTCAGAACTTCGGCTCGATGGACGTGCTCTGCACCGACAAGACCGGCACCCTGACCCAGGACAAAATCATCCTCGAGCACCACGTCGACATCAGTGGCCGGCGCGACGATTCGATCCTTGAACTGGCCTGGCTCAACAGCCATCATCAGAGCGGTCTGCGCAACCTGATGGACCAGGCGGTGGTGCAGTTCGCCGAGCGCAACCCGAAATTCAAGATGCCGTTCGCCTACAGCAAAATCGATGAGCTGCCGTTCGACTTCATTCGTCGGCGCCTGTCGATCATCGTCAAGGACAGCCGCGACGATCATCTGCTGGTCTGCAAAGGCGCGGTCGAGGAAATGCTGAACATTTCCAGCCACATCCACGAGAACGGTGTGGTAATTGCACTGGATGAGCAGCGTCGCAAAGCGCTGCTGGCGCGGGCCTTTGAGTACAACGAAGACGGTTTCCGGGTGCTGGTGGTGGCGACTCGCGAGATCCCGAAAGCCCAGAGCAAAAACCAGTACAAAACCAGTGATGAACGCGAGCTGGTGATTCGCGGCTTCCTGACCTTCCTCGATCCGCCGAAGGAAACCGCTGGCCCGGCGATTGCCGCGCTGCGGGACATGGGCGTGACCGTCAAGGTGCTGACCGGCGACAACGCCGTGGTCACCAGCAAGATCTGCCGCGAAGTAGGCCTGGAACCCGGCACGCCGCTGCTCGGGCAAGACATCGAGAAGATGGACGAGTCGACCCTCAAACTGCGGGTTGAAGAACGCACGGTGTTTGCCAAGCTCACGCCGCTACAGAAATCCCGGGTACTGAAGGCGCTGCAGTCGAACGGTCACACCGTCGGGTTCCTCGGCGACGGCATCAACGACGCCCCTGCCTTGCGTGATGCCGACGTCGGTATTTCGGTCGACAGCGGCACCGATATTGCCAAGGAATCGGCCGATATCATCCTGCTGGAAAAGAGCCTGATGGTGCTCGAAGAAGGTGTGATCAAAGGTCGCGAGACCTTCGGCAACATCATGAAGTACCTGAACATGACCGCCAGTTCGAACTTCGGCAACGTCTTTTCGGTGTTGGTGGCCAGTGCCTTCATCCCGTTCCTGCCGATGCTGGCGATCCATCTGCTGCTGCAAAACCTGATGTACGACATCTCCCAGCTGGCGCTGCCGTGGGACAAGATGGACAAGGAATACCTGCGCAAACCGCGCAAGTGGGACGCCAAGAACATCGGGCGCTTCATGCTGTGGATCGGACCGACCTCGTCGATCTTCGACATCACTACCTTCGCCTTGATGTGGTACGTGTTCTCGGCCAACAGCGTCGAAATGCAGACCCTGTTCCAGTCCGGCTGGTTCATCGAAGGCTTGCTGTCGCAGACACTGGTGGTGCACATGCTGCGGACGCAGAAGATCCCGTTCTTCCAGAGCACCGCGGCATTGCCGGTGATCCTGATGACCGGGCTGGTGATGGTGCTGGGCATCTACATTCCGTTCTCGCCACTCGGCACCCTGGTTGGTCTGCAACCGTTGCCATGGCAGTACTTCCCATGGCTGGTGGGCACTCTGCTCAGCTACTGCGTGTTCGCCCAGTTGATGAAGACCTTCTACATCCGCCGCTTCAAGCAATGGTTCTGATCGTCTGAACGCCACAATCCCTGTGGGAGCGAGCTCCCACAGGTTTTTGTGTTCGCCGCATCTTTACGCCGCAATCCGGCTTTCGGGCCATCAATAAATGAAACAGCAAAGGGAGAGTCCTCATGTCGGGAACTACTCTATTGATCAACCTCGCCGGCTCCATCGCACTGATGCTCTGGGGCACCCATATGATTTCTTCGGCGCTGTTGCGCGGCTTCGGCACGCCACTGCGCCAGTGGCTGGGGAAAAACCTCAACAACCGCTGGATGGCCTTGCTGTCGGGCGTCGGGATCACCGGCATTTTACAAAGCAGCACCGCTGTCAGCCTGATGGCCACCTCCTTCACTGCCGCCGGAGCCCTGGGCCTTGCGCCAGCGTTGGCGGTGATGCTCGGGGCCAATATCGGCTCGACACTGGTGGTGCAGTTGCTCAGCTTTGATATTTCGATCGTTACCCCTATCGTCCTGCTGGCCGGGTTCATCGTCTTCCGCCTGCGCGATGACTCCCGCTACGAGAGCGTCGGTTGCGCACTGATTGGCCTGGGCTTGATGCTGCTGGCGCTACGCATGCTCGGGTCGACGCTGGGAGAGGTCGAAGGCACGCCGATCTTCCATGCACTCATGCACAGCCTCGATGGCGACATGATCATTGCCTTGCTGGTGGCGATGCTGCTGACCTGGATCTGCCATTCCAGCGTCGCGGTGGTGTTGCTGATCGCCTCGCTCGCCGGCACCGGTCTGCTCTCGCCGGTGACCAGCATGGCGCTGGTGCTCGGCGTGAACATCGGTGGCGCCCTGCCCTCGGTGCTCAACGCCAGTTCCGCCGTGGCCCGGCGCTTGCCGGTCGGCAACCTGCTGGTGCGGGTCATCGGTGCGCTGGTGTGCTTGCCGTTCGTGCCGATGCTGGCTCAGAGCAGCCCGATTGCGGAGCTGACACCTGCGCTGCGGGTGGTTTGCTTGCACACCAGCTTCAATCTGCTGCTGGCGCTGGTGTTCATCGGCCTGACAGAACCGCTGGCGAAACTCTTGACCCGCCTGCTGCCGTCACCTGCGCGGGATGTCGATCCCGGCATGCCGCTCTATCTGGATGAATCCGGCCTTGCGGTGGCGAACATCGGCCTGTCCAACGCGGCGCGCGAAGCCCTGCGGCTGGCCGACATGCTCTCGGTCATGCTCAACCGCGTGCTGCAACTGTTCCAGACCTCGGACCAGCGCAATGCCGATGAGGTACGACAGATCGACCAGTCCCTGGACCTGCTGAGCGCGGCGATTCGTGCCTACCTGGCGGACATCGGCCAGGAAGGCATCAGTGACAGCGACGCCGACCGCTCGCAGGAAATCCTGATGTTCGTGATCAACCTGGAGCACGCCGCCGACATCCTGTCCACCAGCCTTGCGCAGTTGGCGGCGCGTCGACTGCGGCGCGGTGAAAACTTCTCGGCCTTCGAACTGGGCACGCTCTATCCGTTGCACAACGAGTTGCTGGAAAGTCTGAGCCTGGCGATTACCGTGTTTCTTCGCGAAGACCTTGCAACCGCCCACTATCTGGTCAACCGCAAGGAATCGGTAAGAAGGCTCGAAGCTGCGGCCAGCCGGGCACACTTTCGCGCCCTGCGCGAAGACAAAAGCGCCTGGGCCGAGTCCGGCGATATTTTTCAACGGCTACTGCGCGACTACCGACGCGTGCATCACCACATCGCAGCGCTGGCCTACCCGGTACTCGAACGCGCCGGGGAACGCGATATCGAGAGCAGTTACCTGGCGGATGTTCATCCGCAACCGTCTGACGACAAGGATGAACTGCCATGCGCGTCCTGATCTGTGCCGGGCGCTATTACGCCGATACCCGTACCTGCCGCCGGGTGCTGGAAGCCTTCCAGTGCCTGCACGAAGTGCGCGTACTGATCCACGGCGGCAATCAGTTTTTGGGCGGCGAAATCGAAGACTGGGCCCGGGAACTGGGCGCGAACATCGTGCGCTACCCCGCCAACTGGCAACTGCACGGCAAGCTGGCGGAGCGTCTGCGCAACAGCTTCATGCTGCAAGACAGCCGACCCGACATCGTCATTGCGCTACCCGGTGGGGAGGACACTGAAGAGCTGATCGCGCAAGCCAGGACGGCCGGCATTCAAACGCTGCAGATGAACGAAGGGTTTAACCCGCCTTAACTGTACATCCATACAGATAAAGGTTGATCCACGCCGCTGTACCCCGCATGCTGTGCACCTTCAAACCCTGATGACTGATGGTGGTTATGCGGCTGTTTCTCTGTGAAAAACCTTCCCAGGCCAAAGACATTGCGACCGTGCTCGGTGCCAGCCGGCGCGGCGACGGCTGTTGGCTGGGAACGGACGTCACAGTGACCTGGTGCATCGGTCACCTACTGGAAACCGCGCCGCCGGATGCCTACGACGCCCGCTATAAACGCTGGGTCCTGGAAGACCTGCCGATCATTCCCGAGAAGTGGAAGATGCTGGTCAAACCCAAGACCGCCAGCCAGTTCAAAGCAGTCAAACGGCTACTCGGCGAAGCGGATGAACTGGTAATCGCCACCGATGCCGACCGTGAGGGCGAGATGATTGCCCGTGAGCTGGTGGAGCATTGCCGCTATCGCGGGCCGATCAAGCGCCTGTGGCTGTCGGCGCTGGACGATGCCTCGATTCGCAAGGCCCTGGCGGCGCTCAAACCGGGTGCCGAAACCTTCAGCCTCTATCACTCGGCACTCGGGCGCTCGCGCGCCGACTGGCTGATCGGCATGAACATGAGCCGCCTGTTCACCCTGCTCGGGCGTCAGTCCGGCTATCAAGGCGTGCTGCCGGTGGGTCGCGTGCAAACACCGACCTTGCGTCTGGTGGTCGATCGCGACCGCAGCATCGCCGACTTCGTACCCGTAGCGTATTGGGCCATCGACGTACAACTGCTGCATGACAACATCCCGTTCACCGCCCAATGGCGCGCGGCACCGGATGTCTGCGACGAGCATGACCGCTGCCTGAATCAGGCGCTGGCCCAGGAAGCGGCCACAGCCATGCGCAACGCCGCCAGTGCGCGACTGGTCAAACTGCGCACCGAGCGGGTCCGCGAAGCCGCCCCGCTGCCGTTCGACCTTGGCACGCTGCAAGAAATCTGTTCGAAAAAACTCGGCCTCGGCGCCCAGGAAACCCTGGACGTGGCCCAGGCGTTGTACGAAACCCACAAGGTCATCACTTACCCGCGCAGTGACTGCGGCTACTTGCCGCTGAGTCAGCACAGCGAAGCACCGAGCATCCTCGCCGCCCTTGGGCGTGCCGACCCCAGCCTCGGCGAGTTGCTCAAGCACCTTGAGCCACAACGCCGGTCGCGGGCCTGGAACGACGCCAAGGTCAGCGCCCACCACGGGATCATCCCCACGGCGGCGGCGAAAAACCTCGAACGCCTGACCGGCAAGCACCGTGCGGTCTACACCTTGATCCGGGCGCGGTATCTGGCGCAGTTCCTGCCCAATCACGAATACGACCGCACCCAGGCTGACTTCGACTGCGCCGGGCAAGCCTTGCGTGCGGTGGGCAAACTGATCGTCGAGCCAGGCTGGAAGCGCGCACTCCCCGAAGCGTTGGCCCCGGCCAAAGGACGGGAAGCCCCGGCGCCGCAGATGCTTCCGGCATTGGCTGAAGGACGGGATTACGCCGTCGCCAATGTGACACTGAAAGACCTCTGGACCCAGCCACCCAAGCCGTTTACCGAAGGCGACCTGATCAAGGCGATGAAGAACGTTGCCAAACTGGTGGAAGATCCGCTGCTCAAGCAAAAGCTCAAGGACACCACCGGCATCGGCACCGAGGCGACCCGCGCCGGGATCATTCAGGGATTGCTGGATCGAGGCTATCTGATCAAGAACGGCAAGGCCCTGGCCGCCACACCGCCGGCCTTCAGCCTGATCGACGCCGTGCCCCGGGCCATCGCCGACCCCGGCACCACAGCAATCTGGGAACAAGCCCTGGACATGGTGCAAAGCAGCGAAATGAGCCTTGAGGAATTCGTCGCCAAACAAGCCGCCTGGATGAGCAAGCAGGTCGGTCGCTGCACCGGCCTGCGCCTGACCATCAGCGGCCCGGCAAGCCCGGCCGGCAAGGGTGCGGCGCCCTGGAAGAACAAACGTAAAACCGCCAAACGCAAAACCGCGCCCGCCACCAAGCGCAAAGCGAAACCGGCCCTGTAGGAGCACGGCTTGCCGGCGATGGCGATCTCACGAGCCCCATCGCTGGCAAGCCATGCTCCTACGACGGCGGGCGGTCGCTATCAGTTGCCCGCACACGTCTATTGAAAACGCAAAAAAACGAACAGCCAATTACAGGGTCGCGCCCGTAGCAGCTGTCGAGCCCGCGAGGCTGCGTTCGGCTCGGTCCGCGCTCGGGCGAAGCAGTCGTAAAATCAGGCAACACGTTTTTTCAGACGAACCGCGTATACAGGATTGGCGAGGACTTCGTCCGAACGCGGCCCGAGCCGAACGCAGCCTCGCGGGCTCGGCAGCTGCTACGGGTGTTTAAGCTTGCCTACGCAGCGCCGATCAGAGGCTACAACGCCTTGCGTCACGGCCTACACCTGCGCCAGAATCCGCCGGCTTGTGCGTATTGGCCCTCGCCTCTATTGTTTCCGTGTCACTGCCTATCAGTGATCGGGCTTGGCGGCTCGGTATTCAAAGCGCGCAACAGCGTCCCAACCATGATTGACGGCACTTTTTAGTGCCTGCTCTCCTGTGTCATGGCGGGTTGCCCAAGGATCCCTTCGGGGATACCGGCATTTTTGCGCTTTGAGCCGGTCCGCCAAACTTGTGTAACCCGCCACCTAATCTGCTTGGCGGCAGACGGTGGTAACTCACAATGACAAAGCGAGGTTCACCATGTTCAAAGCCACTCCGAATCCCCCCGAAACCGATCCGGTTTCTCCCTACGCCTCCCGCGATTCAAAAGAACTCCACGCCGCCGCACACCGTGCGCTCGATCATTACCTGGTGCTGCCTGAAACCAAGGCATTGTTAACCGACCGCCGTCCCGGCTGCATTTTCGTCATCGCCCCCGACGTCGACTCTGAAACCCTACTGGCCCACGCCTGCGAAACCCTCGCCTCGGCCAATGTCATGGCCAGCGATCTGGCGTTCGACCTCGAAGGCCCCAAACGCAATACCGCGCTGGCGATTCAACAGATGATTTCCCTGGCCGAGTTGGCGGTGAATCGGGCGCTGGATAGTTTCGATCAGCCAGAACCGCAGTAACTGATCAACAGGCTACGTTGCCTTTGCCTAATCAGGCATTTTCCCGCCGTCTACGCGTCTGAACAATCAAGGCGGGGGCGAAGTGCAACACGACCATCCGCACCAAGTGGTGGGACAGAATGAACACCACATTCAGCCCGCCACTGAACGCGACGATCGCGATGGTTTCGATTGCCCCTGGCATGTACGCCAACCATGAAGCCAAGGGATCGCTGCCCAGCAACCGCCCCGCTACCCCGGCAAACGCCGCGGCGACCAGCAACATCAGCGCAACAGACATCAACCCGGCACGGCCGTGGCGCACGAGCTCCGCCGGGGTAATGTCCTTGAATTTCGAGCCGATCAGCACACCGAGGATGACGGCGGCGGCATCAACGCTCCATGCCGGCATGTGGAAGCCGTGCAGATAACCCAGTTTGACGTAGACGCCGGTAGCGACAATCGCTGTGAGCATGAACGGTGCCGGGACGCCGATGCGCAACAGCAGACGCCCGAGCACCAGGCACAGGGCGACCAGCGACAACAGCGTCAGCACGGTATTGATGCCCAGCGGGCTGCTCTCGACAAGCACTGCGTCGACAGGCCCGGGAATGCAAAAACTGACCAGCATGGTGATCGACAACAGACGGACCAGGTGCACGACGATCACCTTGCTCGACGCCCGCTCGGACTCCAGCAAATCGAATACCGCCGCGAGTGCACCCGGGTAAACGGCCAGCAGCGAGTCCTTGAGGTTCCATCCCGACACTTTGCGCAGCCACAAACCCGCCGCGACAATCTGCGCTGTCAGGCACAGCAGCAACAAACCCAGGCTGGGCAACAGCGCGGCGACTGTCTGGCTGTCCCAGGCCTCGAACATCAGGCCGGTGGCGATCCCCAATACGATTTGCACGTAGCCAAGACCGAGCGGCATCCTCGGCGAAAATGGGCGGTTGCTGACGATCAAGGCGCTCGCAAGTATCGAGCCCAGCAACAGGCCATGCGGGACGCCGGCATACTGAAAACCAGTGCCCACCGCAGTGGCAATCAGCAAACACAGTAAGGTTTTCATAGTTTCTCAAGCGCCTATTGCTGACCGCGTCCCCCCTGCGGTAGGGGCGCCGATTGCGAAGATGTCGTTGCGAAGGTGGGGGCAGTAACGAGAACTGCACAGCGTTGTGCCGGCGCGAGTATAGACGCTTCCTTAAGCTGGAGTGCGGCGAAAAAACTCGCCTGGAACGGCTCTAACTCGGCTCGTAACTCGCCGATGAGCAGTGCAACTGACAGGTTAATACGCTACTTCGTGGCTCGCTGTAGGATGCTTCCGACAATGATGGGCGCGAGCGAAATCTGTCGAGAGCTATCGCAGGTCACAATGGCCTCACCGCGGCGTATCTGAATAACCGCAGCGTGGCCATCGCGAGCAAGCTTTGCTCCTACGGGGGAGGTGGTGTGTGGGCGATTTATTGGTTTTCGGGTTTAGAACACCGACCAGCCAATGCGCTGGCTCAGCAACTCCAGCGCCGCCATGCCGGCCAGCGAGTTGCCCGCCGGGTTCAACTCCGGCGACCAGACGCACACGGTGAAACGCCCCGGCACCACGGCCACGATGCCACCACCCACGCCACTCTTGCCCGGTAGACCGACGCGATAGGCAAAGTTGCCGGCTTCGTCATACAGACCGCTGGTGGCCATGATCGAGTTGACCTGTTGGGTCTGGCGCGCGGTGAGGA
The DNA here is from genome assembly GCF_018986375.1 of Pseudomonas sp. CVAP#3. NCBI lineage: Bacteria > Pseudomonadati > Pseudomonadota > Gammaproteobacteria > Pseudomonadales > Pseudomonadaceae > Pseudomonas > Pseudomonas sp. CVAP#3. The sequence goes on along the minus strand of NZ_JAHMSC010000002.1, from coordinate 498,036 downwards.
TCTGTTCGCCGCTGTGCTTGCAGAACCCGTCATTGGCCAGGAAGCAGAAGGCCCGGGCCAGATCGACACAGCTCATGCGCAGCGCACAATGGCTGAAGTAGCTGCGTAGCACCGCTTCCACATCATTATGAAAGTTGCCGAACGATTGCATCAGATACGCCATGGCCGCGTTGCGCGCGCGGTGCTGGTACTCCGACTCGGCGACTTTGCTGTCGACCATCACCTGCGGATTACCAGACAACCGCCGCACAAAATCACGCATCGACAGCGCGGGTGCGGCAAAGCGTGACTGGTTGATGTCGCAGATCACCAGCGCCCCGGCATTGATGAACGGATTGCGCGGTCGACCGCGTTCGAACTCCAGCTGCACCAGCGAGTTGAACGGCTGGCCGGAAGGCTCGTGACCGAGTCGCTCCCAGATCGCTTCACCGGAATGCTCGATGGCCTGCACCAAGCTGAATACCTTGGAAATGCTCTGCACCGAAAACGGCGTGTGCGCATCGCCAGCGCAATACAGCTCGCCGTCATTGCCATACACCGCAATGCCCAACTGATCGGCCGGCACACTGCCCAGCGCAGGAATGTAATTAGCCACCTTGCCCTGTCCGATCAGGGGGCGAACCGTGTCAAGAATCTCGTTCAACAATGCTTGCATGCCGGGTTCCGAATTCACGCCCCGTACCACCGCGGGGACACAGACGCTAGACGTCACAAACGCACGTCAGAGCACAGTTTTTCGCTCAACTGCCAACCCCTCGCAGTAGACCGGATAACAACTATCCTGCATCGTGTGGCGAAACCCGGCAACCGGAGCGCTGACCATGTTCGACAGCCCCATCCGCGAACAGCTTGATCACCTGCAGAACCTGATGGCCGACCAGCCATTGCTGGTGCTTACGGGCGCGGGCATCAGCACAGCGTCGGGCATTCCCGATTACCGCGACACCGATGGGGTGCGGCGCGGCCGGCAGCCGATGATGTATCAGGAGTTCCTGAAAGCCCCCGAGTCACGCCAGCGTTACTGGGCACGGGCGATGCTCGGTTGGCCACGGGTTCGACAAGCGCGGCCCAATACCGCCCACGAAGCCTTGGCCACGTTGCAAGCGCAGCGGAAGATTGCCGGGCTGATCACTCAAAATGTCGACACCTTGCACGATCAGGCCGGCAGCCCGGACGTGATCGAGCTGCATGGCAGCTTGCACCGGGTGTTGTGCCTGGATTGCGGACAACGCAGTGACCGGGACTCGATCCAGCGCCTCATGGAAGCGCAAAACCCCTATCTGGCGGGTGTCGATGCGATTCAGGCACCCGATGGTGACACCCTGCTCGACCCGGCCTTCGAGTCGCACTTTCAAGTCCCCCGTTGCCCAAACTGCGAAGGTGAGCGAATGAAACCGGACGTGGTGTTTTTCGGTGAAAACGTCGCGCACGCCACCGCCGCCAAGGCCATGGCCGCTGCCGAACAGGCAGCAGGTTTGCTGGTGGTGGGGTCATCGTTGATGGCATTTTCGGCGTTTCGCCTGTGTCGGGTGATCGCCGACCGCGGCAAACCGCTGATCGCTATCAACCTGGGCAAGACTCGCGCCGATGAGTTGCTGGACATGAAAATCGAGGCGTCCTGCGAACAGCTATTGCCGCTGCTCGCAGAACGCCTGAGCCAATTCAGGCCATTTCTGCCTGTTTGACCGCGACCGCTTTCTTCTCCTCAAACCGATCCGCCAGGAACGGTGTGATGTCCAGCGGTAACGCTTCGTTGTTCACCAGCTTGTCGAGCAACACCCCAGTGATCGCCGAGGTCAGGATGCCGGTGCGGAAATGCCCGCAGGCATTGAGATAGCCTTGAACCCCTTTCATCGGCCCGAGAATCGGCAGCTCATCCGGTGAGCCCGGCCGCAAGCCTGCCCAGCAGCGCTTGAGATTGATGTGTTCAAGCTCTGGAATGCAGCGGATCGCGCCTTGCACCAACCCATAGATTTCCGGGTAGGTGGTGGTCACGTCGAAGCCTTTGTCTTCGGTGGTGCTACCGATCAGAATCTCGCCGTTGTCCTTCTGCGCCAGATAGCAATCACTGGTGGTCAGGCAACCGCGCAAGATCTTCGGCATGCGCTCGGTCAGCAAAATCTGACCCTTGACCGGATTCACCGGAATGCTGACGCCCGTGGCTTTCAGGCTGAGCTCTGCGGCCCAGGCACCGGCGGCGTTGATCAAGGTGTCGCAACGGAACTTGCCGGCCTCGGCAGTCTGCACCCCGACCACCCGCGAACCCTGGTGCAACACCTCAGTGACGTTGGTGTTGAAGTACAGGTCGACGCCATTCTGCCGGGCGCCTTCGGTGTAGGCGTCTGCCAGGCGGAACGGGCTGACCTGATGGTCGCAGAGAAACTCCAGCGCCCCGCGCGCTTCATGGCTGACGCTTGGCTCGGCCTCGCGCAGTGCGGCCTGATCGAGCCAGCGCACCTGATCGGCCAGGTGCGGAATGCAGGCGACGATATGCTCGGCGTACAAGCGGTCCTCATCGTCGTAGATCACGAACTTCAGCCCGGTCTTTTCGAACTTGAAATCCATGCCGTGGTTTTCCTGCAACTCGTGGTGCAGGTCCGGGTACATCGCATTCGATTGCAGGGCAAAGTCAAAGAACGAATCCGGCAGGATGTGTGGCGTGCTGGAATCAACCGCCACCGCCGCGCCCTGGGCTTCGCGTTTGCGGCTGGCCGACATCATGCGAAAGAAAATGACCCCGCAGCCCAGCCCCACCGACTCGCCAATCGCCCAGAGGCCACCGGCCGACGCACGGGTCGCGTTGCCGGGGCGCTTGGCGTCGATCAGTGCGACTTTCAGGTTTTTGCGTTTCGACAGTTGATAGGCGCAAGAAGCCCCGATCACACCGCCACCGGCAATTACCACATCGTAGAACTTACTCATGATTTAACGCATCCGTGCCGAGGTTCTGGAAAGCCGAAAAAGGAATCGGCTCGATGGGGAAACGCGGTCGCAACCAGCCCACATCCTGGCGCCCGGTGGCTTCACGCAAGCGGTCGCTGCAATAACCGACACACATCCGCCCCTGACAATCGCCCATGCTCACCCGCGTGCGCATTTTCAGGCTGGCCATGTCTTGAACGCCTTGGGACAGCGCCCGATCGATGTCCGCCCGGGTGGCGTTTTCGCAACGGCAGATCAGCGTATCGGCAGCCGGCAACGCGGTCTGTCCGGCACCGCGCTCGGTGTAGCGATCCACCGCCGCGCGAAAGCGCACGATGGATTTGAGTTTCGCCAGATAGCGCTCGCGCAAGTGCAGCGCCTTTTCGGTGCTCAGCACATCGCGCTGCACAAGGATCGACAGCGCAGCGATTCGACCGCTGAGCATCGCTGCCTCACCACCGCGAATCCCGCCCATATCTCCGGCCAGGTGAACGTGCGGTTCGCTGCTTTGCTGCCAGATATTGGCTGTAGCGCGCAGATAACCGTCTTCGCTGAAGCCATGCTCCAGGCCCATTTGCTGACTGAGCTGGGTACGCGGAATAAAGCCATAGCCCACCGCCAGGGTCTGCGCCGGCACCTGCTCGGCGCGACTCAGGTCTGGTTGCCAGTTGCTGGAATACGGTGCGACCGTCACGCTGCGTAACTCGCCCTCGCCTTGCGCCTCGACCACGCCCCAACTGTAGCGCATCGAGATTCGGTGCAGTTTCAGATAGGCGAGCATGCTCAGCCCGTCGAGGAACAATTGGGGTTTGTTCAGCAAGGCCAGGCTTTCCTTGGCGATCTTGCCGAACGCGCAGGCCTCGAACACACCGGCAACCTTCACCCCGCTGGCATGCAATTGGCAGGCAACCAGCGGTAACAACGGACCGGTACCGGCGATCACCACCGGGCTTTGCGGCTTGACCACGCCACTTTTGATTTGCAGTTGCAGACCGCCCAGCAGTATCACCCCCGGCAATGTCCAGCCGGGGAACGGTACGCTGCGCTCATGGCATCCGGCGGCGAGCAACAATTGCGGGTAGGTGATTTCCTGCACGCGTTCGTCAGCGTCCAGCATGACCAGCGCCCGAGTCCCTTCTGCACCGACAACCCGCGTGTTCAAACACACATCGATCAGTGCGCAACGGTCCTGAAAGTCACCATGCAGTTTGGCCAGGGACTCGGCGTAACGCGGTCCCAGATAGTCCAGTTGTACGCCGTCGCGCAACGGCCCGCGATACACCACGCCGCCCAACCGCGAAGCTTCTTCGAGCAAGGTGCAGTGCACGCCGTGTCTGGCCAGTTCAATGGCCGCCGCCATACCCGCCGGGCCACCGCCGACGATGACCGGATGCAGGCTCATAGTGCCTCCTGCTCGACAATGCGGTTGACCGCCGTTTCGACCCGCATGCCCGGCTGCACCTGCGTCTGGCAGGCGCGGCGTTTGTGCCGACCGTTGATTTTTACCAGGCAGCATTGGCACACGCCCATGCCGCAATAGGCCCCGCTGATCTGATCGTGATCGTTACGTGCGACCTGACGCACGCCGAGGGCTTGAATGACCGTCAACACGGTTTCGCCGATCGCGGCGCTGACCGGCTGGCCATTGAGTTCGATGGTCATATCTGCCCGCATAAGCGGCTGGATATCAAAGGTACGGTCTAGGCGTTGCATGGCAGTTTTCATCCGTGAAAAGTCATTAAGAGGTGTCAGCATCCTGCTGCAGTCGTGCAATGACGCAACATTGCTGCGCCAAGACAATGTAGCTGACGGTGCTACAAGGCCCTGAAACCTTTACGTTACGTGATATGCCAAAGCAAAATATTGATCCAGGCCAGTGAACCGTACCGCGCCTCCTTCTGTCACAGGCGATGAAAAGTCGTGTCTGTCTGAAGTCGATCTACCCTGCATGAAAGTTTTTTTAGAACCTTCGCCGGCATTTCTTGGCACACTGCCACTCGTGCATTTCACTTATTCTCAGGCAAGCCCCATGACCCGAATCCTGACCATTGAAGACGACGCCGTCACTGCACGGGAGATCGTTGCCGAACTGAGCAGCCACGGCCTGCAGGTGGACTGGGTCGCCAATGGTCGAGAAGGCCTGGCACGAGCGGTCAGCGGTGACTACGACCTGATCACCCTTGACCGCATGCTGCCGGAGCTCGATGGCCTGGCGATTGTCACCACCTTGCGAACCATGGGCGTGTCGACGCCGATTCTGATGATCAGCGCCCTGTCCGACGTCGATGAACGTGTTCGCGGTCTGCGCGCCGGCGGTGACGATTACCTGACCAAACCCTTTGCCACCGACGAAATGGCCGCCCGCGTCGAAGTCCTGCTGCGACGCCAGAACACCGTCAAGGACTACACAACGACGCTGCGCGTGGCCGACCTCGAGCTCAACCTGATCAGCCGCGAAGCCAGCCGCGGTGGACAGTTGCTGAGCCTGCTGCCGACCGAATACAAACTGCTGGAGTTTCTGTTGCGCAATACCGGGCAGATCCTCACGCGGATGATGATTTTCGAAGAGGTCTGGGGCTATCACTTCGACCCCGGCACCAATCTGATCGATGTGCACATCGGACGTCTGCGCAAAAAAATCGACCTACCGGGCCAACTGCCGCTGATACGGACTGTGCGAGGCTCGGGTTATGTCATTGCTGAACCCGTCTAAAGGCTGGCGCTCCTCCAGCAGCCGCTTGCTGGCGCTCTACAGTTCGCTGTTCGTGGTCTGGAGCGGCCTGCTCATGGGGGTGATGTATTACGAGGTTTCCAGCTACCTGGAGAACCTTGCCAAACATTCGCTTATGCAGCGCCAGCACCTGTTTTCACGCTTCCACGGTGATCAGCTGGATGAGGCGCTGATTGCCAGCATCACCTTCGACCAGCGCGGTATCGACGCCTACGGGCTGTTCGACGAACAGCATCGCCCCCTGCACGGGCTGATTCGCAGGATCCCCGCTGGCCTGCCACTGGACGGCAAGATTCATTCACTGGGCGACTGCGCCGATCCGGATGACGCCAGCCTGCCATCCGACAGTTGCGACGCGGTGGCGACCCACACGCTGGATGGCCGCTGGCTGGTCCTGGTGCGTGACAACGGTTCGTTGTTTGCGGTCACACGGATCATCCTGCATGCCCTGTTCTGGGGAGTCTCGCTGACCATCATCCCCGGCATCGCCGGTTGGCATTTGTTGCGCCGTCGGCCGTTACAACGGATTCGCGCCTTGCAGGCGAGCGCCGAAGCCATCGTCGCCGGCAACCTCAACCACCGTTTGCCGCTGTCCAGCCGCCGCGATGAGCTGGACATGCTTGCGGCCATCGTCAACGCCATGCTCGAACGCATCGAGCGCCTGGTGAACGAGGTCAAGGGGGTTTGCGACAACATCGCCCACGACCTGCGCACCCCGCTCACCCGGCTACGTGCGCAGCTTTACCGCATTCAACAGCAGGCCGTCGAAGGTTCTGCCGAGGCGTTGCAGCTGGATCAGGTGATCGCCGAGACGGACACCCTGATGGCGCGCTTTCGCGGGCTGCTGCGGATTTCCGAGCTGGAGGATCAACAACGGCGTTCGGGCTTTGTGCTGTTCGATCCATTGCCGTTGCTGCAGGAACTGTACGATTTTTACCTGCCGCTGGCCGAAGAAGGTCAGCTGACATTAAGCCTGCAAACGCCACACACCTTACCGGCGCTGACCGGCGACCGGGCGCTGTTGTTTGAAGCCCTGTCGAACTTGCTGAGCAACTCGATCAAATTCACCCCGGCGGGCGGTCAGGTCATCGTGCGGGCAATCGACAATGCCGGCAGCACACGTATTGAAGTACTCGACTCCGGCCCCGGCATCCCGGCGGACAAACGCACAGCGGTGTTTCAACGTTTCTATCGCGTCGACGACAACGCCAAGAACGGTGGCTTCGGCCTCGGCTTATCGATTGTCGCGGCCATCGTGAACCTCCACGGGTTCGCCCTGGACGTTGGCAGCAGCGAACTCGGCGGCGCCCGCCTGACACTCGATTGCCGCCAGCGGTTACTGCCCGCCGATTAGGCGACTACAGAAATACGATCAACGTTTGAAGAGTCTGAACCTGACGCTATGCTTGCGTTTCCACTTCCAGGGAGGTAACCGGCCATGACGTCCACATCCGCTCAATCACACTGCGCCCTATTGGTCATTGATGTACAAAACGACTTCACTCCCGGTGGCCGCCTGGCGGTACCCGAGGGCGACCGGATCATTCCCTTGATCAATCGCCTTGCCGGTCAGTTCACCCAGGTGATCATTGCCCAGGACTGGCATCCGGCCGGGCACGCCTCGTTCGCGTCCAGCCACCCCGGACGCCAACCCTATGATGTGATTGAACTGCCTTACGGCGCCCAGACCCTGTGGCCTGAACATTGTGTGCAAGCCACCACTGGCGCCGAACTGCACGCCGAACTGAACCTGCCACACGCCCAGTTGATCATCCGCAAAGGCTGTAACCCGGACATCGACAGCTATTCGGCGTTTCTGGAAGCAGACCGCACCACCCCCACCGGCTTGGCCGGGTACCTGAGGGAGCGCGGGATCGATACGGTGTTCATGGTCGGACTCGCGCTGGATTTCTGCGTGATGTTCTCGGCGCTGGACGCCCGCGCAGCCGGGTTCAATGCCACGGTGGTGCTGGATGCGTGCCGGGCGATCGACCTGAACGGCTCGCTGGCCTCGGCCATGGAGCGGATGGACCGGGCTGGGGTGGGGTTGATCACCGCTGCTGAAGTTTCTGTTTGAAACCCGACCTTGTGGTGAGGGGGCTTGCCCCCGTTGGCCGGTCCGCGTTCGGGCGAAGCAGTCGTAAAACTGCCGAATGCGGTGTGTCTGGAGAAATGCATTGGCAGGTTTTGGGGTCGCTTCGCGGCCCAACGGGAGCAAGCTCCCTCGCCACAAGGTCAGTGCAAGCTCGAGTTACCGTTGAGTGTCAGTAAAAGACCTGAGATCAAACCGGGGTCGGCAGCCACAACCGGAACCGCGCCCCGCCCAGCGGCGAGGTTTCGGCTGTCAGTGTGCCGGCCTGGGCTTCCAGGGCCCGACGGCTGATCGCCAGCCCCAGGCCAAACCCGCCCGTGGCGCGGTCGCGGCTGCGGTCCAGGCGATAGAAAGGCTCGAAGATCCGCTCGCGTTCGTCTTCCGGAATGCCGATGCCGTCATCGTCGACCCAGATTTCACACCCTTTTGCGCAGACCTGCACGCCGATCTGAATCCGTTTTTCGCAGTAGCGCATGGCGTTGCGCAGCAGGTTCTGGATCGCTCGGGCGGTCAGGCGCGGGTCGAGGCTGAAGCGTTCGAGTTGGCCATGCAGCAACACGTCGATGACGATGTCCGGCGACTCCAGTTCTTCATCGACACTGCCCAGAATGCTGTCGATGAACTCATCCAGCGACACGTCCACCTGCTCCGGCACCCGTGCCGGATTCTGCAGACGGCTGTAGGAAAGCAATTCCAGCACCAGCCCATCCAGTTCACGAATGTGTGCAACCAACCCCTGCAAACGCTCGCGGCTGGCGGCCGGCAAGTCGTCGGACAATGCCAGTGCCAGGCCAAAGTCCAGTCGGGTCAACGGCGTGCGCAATTCGTGAGACACCGCATTGAGCAAGTCACGTTGCTGATTCAGGAGGTTTTCGATATCGCCGGCCATGGTGTCGAAAACGTTGGCCAGGCTGCCGATGTTCGAACTCGGCGGGATCTGTGTGCGCTCGCTCAAATGGCCCTTGCCGAAGCGCTCGGCGGTATTTTTCAGACGCTCCAGATCGCGCCAGTGCGGTCGCAGCCAGATCAGCAGGCAAGCCAGCAGCGCAGCGCCGATCAGTACGTTGATGCTCCAGTACAACAAATTGACGTCCAGCGGATCCGGCGGCACCACCAGTTTCACCGACAGTTGCTGATCCAGCGGTGACACCGCCAGCGTGCGCCAGCCCCAGTCGCCTATGCGGATGACGTTTTCACCGCGCTCCAGACGCTCACGTTCGTAGGGTGTGAAATCCGCGTCGTCATTACGCACCAGTGCCACGTGCAACGGGCTGAAGTCCTGATCCAGCTGCGCCGCCAGGTGGGTCCATTGCTCGGTCGGCACTCCGTGAAACTGTTTGCTGATCAGCTTCTGCAAGCCTCGGGAGTGATCAAGGTTGTAGTTCACGAATCGCTCGTGAAAAACCTTGATCACCAGATCCGGGATGAAATAAATCGCCGCGCTAAAGGTGACGATGGTGATCAGGTAGAGGCGGATCAGAATGCGCAGCATGTTCAGCATTCCCACTCGGAGCGGCTGAACAGATAGCCCTTGCCCCACACGGTTTTGATCTTGCGCGCTTCGCCGGCGTGGTCGTCGAATTTGCGCCGCAGCTTGGAAATCGCCACGTCCACCGAGCGGTCGGTGCCGTTGAATTCAATGCCGCGCAGGCGTTGCAGGATCTGGTCGCGGCTGAGCACTTCACCGGCGTGGCGAGCCAGTACTACCAACAGGTTGTATTCGCCGCTGGACAGTTCGACCAACTGCTCGCGCCAGGTCACAGTGCGCTCCGACAGATCGATGCAGAGATTGCCCATGAGGATTCGGTCGCTGGCGGTCTGCGGCTCGTTCAGGCTGCTGCGCCGCAGCAAAGTCCGCACCCGCGCCAGCAGCACGCGCGGCTCGCAAGGCTTGGTGACGTAATCGTCAGCGCCCATCTCCAGGCCCAGCACCTGGTCATGACTATCGTCGCGGGCGGTCAGCATCAGAATCGGCAGAGCCGCCGAATCGGCGCGCAGCAAGCGACAGACCTGCAAACCATCGAGGCCCGGCAACATCAGGTCGAGGATCACCAGATCCGGCGGATCGACCCGCGCCCGTTCGCGCACATGGTCGCCACGGCTGATCACACTGACCTGATAGCCATTGCGTTCAAGGTAGCTGGCAATCAATTCAGAGAGTGCGGAATCGTCTTCGACCAGGAGGATGTTGGGCATGGGTGTTTCCAGGGAATGCAATGGTGACCAGTGGATCGCTATCGCGGGCAAGCCTTGCTCCTACGGACAGGGGGCGTTCGCAAATATTGCGTCCGGCTCGATACCTGTAGGAGCAAGGCTTGCCCGCGATCGACTGCGAAGCAGGCGCCAAGGATATACGCCCTCGCACAGGCATGAGTAAAACCCTTACACAATTTCACACAGCACCTACAAAGCTTCACCGCTACGCTCGTCCCCTCCCCGTAGGATGCCGGGGTCATTATTGGGGTATTTACATGTCAAAGAACCTGTTTGCGAAGCTCGGCCTGATTGCCTTGGCAATGACGCTGAGTGCGTGCGACAAGTCCTCCACTGCCGAAGAAACAGCGCCGCTGGCCACGGTCCGGATCGAAACCATCGAAGCCCGGCCACTGTCGATCAGCAGCGAGCTGAGTGGGCGGATCGCCGCGCCGCGTATCGCCGAAGTCCGCGCCCGGGTGGCCGGCGTGGTCCTGCAACGGACCTTCCGCGAAGGCAGCGACGTCAAACAGGGCGACGTGCTGTTTCGCATCGATCCGGCACCGTTCAAGGCTGATCTGGACAGCGCCCAGGCGGCGCTGCGCAAAGCCGAGGCCAATGCCTTTCAGGCGCGCTTGCAAGAGCAGCGTTATGCACAGTTGATCGAAGGCAACGCCATCAGCGGCCAGGATTACGACAACGCCCGCGCCGCCGTCCGGCAGACCGCCGCCGATGTCGCGGCCAATCAGGCCGCTGTGCAGCGGGCGAAACTGAACCTCGGTTACGCCACTGTCACCGCTCCGATTTCCGGGCGGGTTGGCCGTGCGCTGGTCACCGAAGGCGCGCTGGTCGGGCAGAACGAAAGCACGCCATTGGCACTGATCCAGCAACTGGACCCGATCCACGCCGACCTGACCCAGTCGACCCGTGAACTCAACGAGTTGCGCCGGGCGTTTCGTGCCGGGCAACTGCAACAGGTCGGCCAGGATCAGGCCAAAGCCACGCTGATTCAGGACGACGGCAGTCTCTACCCATTGCCCGGTAAGCTGCTGTTCGCCGACATCAGTGTCGACCCGGGCACTGGCCAGATCATTCTGCGCAGCGAGTTCCCCAACCCGGACCTCGACCTGCTGCCGGGCAGTTTCATCCGCGTGCGCCTGGAGCAAGCGGTGAATCAGCACGGCATCAGCGTGCCGCAACGGGCGATCCTGCGTGACAGCGCCGGTATTGCTCAGGTGCTGTTGCTCGACGCCGACGCCCGTGTCAGCCAGCAACCGGTGCAGCTCGGCCAGGTGCAGAAGGATCGCTGGATCGTCACCGGCGGCCTCAAGCCCGGCGACCGCATTGTCATCGAAGGCCTGCAGCACGCCCGTCCCGGCGAGAAAGTAGAAATCGACGACGCCCCTCTTCCCCTTGCCCAGGTCACCGGGCAGTAGGCAGGACGCAGACTTTATGCCGCAATTCTTTATCGACCGCCCGGTGTTCGCCTGGGTGGTCGCACTGTTTATCCTGTTGGCCGGCGCGCTGGCTATCCCGCAGCTGCCCGTCGCGCAGTACCCCAATGTTGCACCGCCGAAGGTCGAGATCTATGCGGTGTACCCGGGCGCCTCGGCGCAAACCATCGACGAAAGCGTGGTCAGTCTGATCGAGGGCGAGCTCAACGGCGCCGACCACCTGCTGTATTTCGAATCCCAGAGCAGCCTTGGCACCGCGACCATCACCGCCACCTTCCAGCCCGGCACCGATCCGGAAATGGCCCAGGTTGATGTGCAAAACCGGCTCAAGGTGATCGAATCACGCCTGCCGCAAGCGGTGACCCAACAAGGTTTGCAGGTCGAGAAAGTCTCGGCCGGTTTCCTGCTGCTGATCACCCTCACCTCCAGCGACGGCAAGCTCAATGACGTGGCGCTCAGCGATTACCTGGCGCGCAACGTGATGAACGAGATCAAGCGTCTGGACGGCGTCGGCAAGGCTCAGCTGTATGGCGCCGAGCGAGCCATGCGGATCTGGATCGACCCGCAGAAACTGATCGGTTTCAACCTGACCCCGGCCGACGTCAATGCCGCGATTGTCGCGCAGAACGCCCAGGTCTCGGCCGGCAGCATCGGCGACTTGCCGGCTCGCACCACCCAGGAAATCACCGCCACCGTGCTGGTGAAAGGTCAGTTGTCGACCCCCGAAGAGTTCGCCGACATTGTGCTGCGGGCCAATCCCGACGGTTCCAGCGTGCGCGTAGGCGACGTGGCGCGGGTCGAAATCGGCAGTCAGGAATACCAGTTCTCCACCCGCCTCAACGGCAAGCCGTCGACAGCGGTCAGCGTGCAGCTGTCGCCCGGCGCCAACGCCTTGAGCACTGCAACGCTGGTGCGCGAGAAGATGGACGAGCTGGCGCGCTACTTCCCGGCCGGCGTCGAATACAAGATTCCATACGACACCTCGCCGTTCGTCAAAGTCTCGATCACCAAAGTGGTTTACACCCTCGGCGAGGCGATGCTGCTGGTGTTCGCGGTGATGTTCCTGTTCCTGCAGAACATCCGCTATACGCTGATCCCGACGTTGGTGGTGCCCGTGGCGTTGATGGGCACCTTTGGCGTCATGCTGGCATTGGGTTTCTCGATCAACGTACTGACCATGTTCGGCATGGTGCTGGCGATTGGCATTCTGGTCGACGACGCTATCGTCGTGGTCGAGAACGTCGAGCGGATCATGGTCAACGAAGGCCTGTCGCCCAAAGAAGCAACGCGCAAGGCGATGAGCCAGATCACCGGGGCGATCATCGGCATCACCCTGGTGCTGGTGGCGGTGTTCATCCCGATGGCGTTCATGCCGGGCTCGGTCGGGGTGATCTACCAGCAGTTCTCGCTGTCGATGGCGACGTCGATTCTGTTTTCGGCGTTCCTCGCCCTGACACTCACCCCGGCACTCTGCGCCACGCTGCTGAAACCGATCGCCAAAGGTGAACATCATGCCAAGGGCGGTTTCTTCGGCTGGTTCAACCAGCGCTTCGAGCAGATGACCGAGGGTTATCAGCGCTGGGTGGTTTATGCGCTGAAACGCAGTGGTCGTTATCTGCTGGTCTACGGGGTGTTGTTGATCGGCCTGGTTTTTTGCTTCAGTCGCTTGCCGTCTTCGTTCCTGCCGGTCGAAGACCAGGGTTACACCATCACCGACATTCAACTGCCACCGGGCGCCAGCAAGAACCGTACGGTGCAGGTGGTCGAGCAGATCGAAGCGCACAACGCCACTGAACCCGGTGTCGGCGACAGCACAGTGATTCTCGGCTTCAGCTTCTCCGGCAGCGGCCAGAACGCGGCCCTGGCGTTTACCACGCTCAAGGATTGGTCGGAGCGAGGCAGCGATGACTCGGCGGCCTCGATTGCCAATCGCGCCAACATTGCCCTGAGCCAGATCAAGGACGCCGTGGCCTTCTCGGTGCTGCCGCCTCCGGTTGACGGTCTCGGTACGTCGAGCGGTTTCGAGTTCCGCCTGCAAGACCGCGGAGGCCTGGGTCATGCGGCGCTGATGCAAGCGCGCAGTGCCTTGCTGGCGGCTGCCGAGAAAAGCCCGATCCTGATGAACGTGCGCGAAAGTGCCCTGGCGGAAGCACCGCAAGTGCAACTGGAGGTCGACCGCAAACAGGCCAATGCCTTGGGCGTTTCCTTCGCCGATATCGGCAACGTGCTGTCCACCGCCGTCGGTTCGGCGTACATCAACGACTTCCCCAATCAGGGGCGGATGCAGCGGGTGGTGGTTCAGGCTGAAGGCGATCAACGCAGTCAGGTCGACGACTTGCTGAAGATCCACGTACGCAACAACGCCGAAAAAATGGTGCCGTTGTCGGCATTCGTCCAGGCCACATGGACCCAGGGCCCGGCGCAGCTGACGCGCTACAACGGTTACCCGGCCATCAGCATTTCCGGTGAGCCGGCACCCGGTCACAGCACCGGCGAAGCGATGGCGGAAATCGAGCGTCTGGTCGCCCAAGGCCCGGCGGGACTGGGTCAGGAATGGACCGGTCTGTCATTGCAGGAGCGCTTGTCCGGCAGCCAGGCACCGATGCTGCTCGGCTTGTCGTTGCTGATCGTGTTCCTGTGCCTGGCGGCGTTGTACGAGAGCTGGTCGATCCCGACCTCGGTGCTGCTGGTGGTGCCGCTGGGCGTGCTCGGCGCGGTGCTGGCGGTGACCTTGCGCGGAATGCCCAACGACGTGTTCTTCAAGGTCGGGCTGATCACCATCATCGGGCTGTCGGCGAAAAACGCGATCCTGATCATCGAGTTCGCCAAGAGCCTGTACGACGAAGGCCATGACCTGATCGAGGCCACGGTGCAAGCCGCACGCTTGCGTCTGCGGCCGATCATCATGACCTCGCTGGCGTTCATTCTTGGCGTGGTGCCGCTGGCGATTGCCACCGGCGCCAGCTCGGCGAGTCAGCAGGCGATCGGCACTGGCGTGATCGGCGGAATGATCACCGCGACGTTGGCGGTGGTGTTTGTGCCAGTGTTTTTTGTGGTGGTGATGAAGTTGGTCAGGAAACGCCAAGCTAAACCCTGAACCAGACACAACCTTGTGGCGAGGGAGCTTGCTCCCGCTCGGCCGCGCAGCGGTCGTAAACCAGTCTATGAGTTTTATCTGACGGATAGCGGCTGCTGATATTGGGACCGCTTCGCGGTCCAGCGGGAGCAAGCTCCCTCGCCACAATGGACCGCGCTGCGCTATGGTGGTTAAAACCTGTCCTATCGAGTGACCATGCCACACCTCCTGCGTACCCACCCTCGACTGACCGCCGCCGCCCTGCTGGGGGTAGCGGTCGGCCTCCTGGCTCCGGCCAGTTCGATCATCAGCAAAATCCTTATTGGCTGGAATGCCGGAGTCTGGACCTATCTGGTACTGATGCTCTGGCTCACCATCCGCGCGCGGGCCGATGATGTAAAACGCATCGCCGAAGTCGAAGATGAAAACGCCGGCATAGTACTGCTCATCGTCTGTATCGCGGCGATTGCCAGCCTCGCCACTATCACCCTGGAACTGGCCGGCAGCAAAGACCTGGAGACCAGCCGACGGCTATTGCACTACGGCTTCACCGGGATGACGGTGATCGGTTCGTGGTTGTTGGTCGGGGTGATCTTCAGCGTGCATTACGCCCGGCTGTTCTACACCTGGGATGGCAAGGAGCCGGCGCTGCGCTTTGCCGAAGGCTTGAAAAACCCCAACTATTGGGACTTCCTGTATTTCTCGTTCACCATCGGCGTGGCCGTGCAAACCGCCGATGTCGGGGTGGCCACACGCAGTTTGCGCAAGATCGTGCTGGCCCAGTCACTGATCGGTTTTCTGTTCAATACGGCCATCCTTGGCTTTTCGATCAATATTGCCGCGGGATTGTTCAGTTGATGAAAACTGCGCACTGCACTATTGAGCGCGTTGGGCGCGACCAATGACAGCGTTTTCATCAGCCCAAGCAGACTTCCCCCCCCCCAGCAAAGTCAAAGTATAGAAAACAGAGAGAGGTGTTAACCTCTCTCTGCTGTCTTGACCTGCATTGATTAAAGTGTTTACACCTCGTTGCAATACATGCCACCGCTCAACAGCCTAACTTCACGCACGAACATCTCCGACGAAACGGGCTGACCATTAACCCGCACGACATACCAGATTTTTATAACGCCATTGAGCATTCCTGACTCAAGGGGCGGCTGAATGGGTTTTATTTTAGTTGAATAGGGTTGAATGTTCAGCGTAAACACTTTCCCCGCTTCACTGCCGGTGATCGTGTAAGTCCCAAAGAACTGAGTGCCCTCAATGATCTCAAAGCCAAGACGATCATACGTACCGACTGAATGCACTTCGACAACGGAACCCTTTGGCATATAGGTGACATCGACAGGAACGGTCACCGTTAATTGAAGGTCTGCACCTGTACCGGTAAGACTGCGGCAGTTAATGATCTCCTTGCTGACACCATTATCAATAATTGTATAAGTGGGTGCCGATGGAGGCGAAAATTCGACTGCGGCTGCTGCATCAACGGTCACCACAGTTCTTTCCGAGCGAAACACATTCTTGCTTCCACCCCATTGAATAGTCCAAAAAGCATTGTGGTTGCCGGGACCTGCCTGTTCGATAACAAGCCAAGGCATTTCGTATGTAAGTTCTATCTCGGTACCAGTCAAAGGCAACGTGTAGATCAGATTTCCAGCGAACCAAAGTCCAACAGTCTCATTGCCTAGAACCACCCAAGGGTCACCAGGATTTTTCATCGGTGTCCGGATAGTGACCGGTTTGCCATGGTCCTCGCTCGTTATATGATTCAGTGTCCCGGAAGCCCCTCGAAGTTCGACATTGACCATCTGCGGGTTTATCAAGTCCGGTAGATTCGGGCTTTTTGGGCCGGCTTCCATAAAGTCAATATCAAACGTTAGCGTGGGGGACTGACGCGGCAATTCACTATCTCGTTTGAATTGATAGGACAGGTGTGCCTCATACAGTGTTTCATGATCAATAGGCAATTGCCTGATGACCAAGTAGCTGAGTGCGAACACCAAGGGACCTGGCCCCTCACCCACTGCCTGTTCTGCCACTGCAACATCATCAAGGTACAACAAGATCCGGTCCGTTGGGAGTGAGTGTTCTGGACGAGGAACGTAGCATCTCGGCGTTGGCTGAACCTTTTCTAAATCAAGCACGCCATCGAGCCCCAGTACCGGCAACGTGGGCGCTTGCAGCACTGGTTCAGGTCGACGCTTCACATCCAGGTAAGTGTGCAACGAAACCTTGCTGGCATTACCTACACTATCGGTAATAGAGTAAGCCACATAAAGGGGGCGGTCTGCACCCAGATATCCTTTGAACGTTTCAACAGGGATATTTACCAGCCCACTGTAATTCAAATACCCGGAAAACACTTCATTGGGGAGCGGAGAATCGGCGCCCGGCACAGTGTCAGAGATAGAAACCCGGATAAAATCACTCATCAAATAAAAAGGATAGCCGGTGTCTACTTCAAGTTCCAAGTGTGAATTATCTTCCAACCATCGTTCGTCGATGACCTGGTCAGGTGGCACATTTAGAAAGGCAGGCCTCACGGGCCGAATGTAGCCACCGTTATATTTACTTTGGTAAGGGGCATTGCGATCGATCCAATTGTCGAGTTCTTTTGAAGGGATATCGTTACCGGTATCGCCTGAAGTGACGATCAATTTCACTCTATAGTGAGTTGAGGCATTAGCCACATCATTATCAAGCAGTTCGGCACTCGGCAGAGCAAAATATTGAGGGTACCCTGCTGCAGTCGCTGGCAAATCCTGTTGAGGCCCTACATAAACAATGGACGGAAATGGCTTTCTCGGGTCAATCAAGTGTAATTCAGCAGTATCACCGGCATGATATTCATTCAGCGCCACCAACTTAACCACTACGTCCGACTGATCCAGAAGTACTTTAGGTAACAGTCCATTTTCGATCAGTCCATCAATCACTGGAGCCGGGTGCGGTTCCACCGAACCTGGAAATGGTTGGTGAAGATTCGGTGGTGCCTTTTCTTTAGCGGTCATTTCATTTTCTCCATAACAATTGAATTGATGCACGTCCGAACAGGACTTACTGGCGATCGCTCTTCAATAACAGGAAGTGACCCATTAGCCCTTTCAATAAATTAAACACCCGAACCCCGATACCGACTACTGTCAGATATGACAGGTTTAACGACCGCCGGTCGGTTTGCGTTTCACCGAGGTTTGCGACTGCACAAAAAACTCCATAAAAAAAGCCGCACTTCTATCGAAACGCGGCTTTCAAGAGTTAATCGCCCGTTACCACCTGAACTGCACACCCACCGTTCCGTCAATCAGCATCTCGATGTTATTGCCGTTCATATACCCGACCTCGGCGTGTGCGCTCCAACGATTTGTAAGCTTCATGGCAACCCCCGTTGCCACTTCAAAGCGCGACCCGGAAAGGTCATGATTGAACGCAGTGTCGTTGACCTTGTACTCATTGCTTCTGGAAAACTCATGGGCCAATGCTGCACGGACATAAGGCTGCAGCGTGCCACCGTTGGCCATCGGAATGTCACGACCTGCGGTCATCCCAGCCTTACCCACGAATGACCAGGTCCGGTCGCCCTTGGCGTGCATACCGTTGTCCAGGTCATAATCCTGGCCCTGAATGTAGGCGCTCGACCACCGAGTGAAGGGCTCGATGAAATAACCATCGTCGAGTTTGATATTCCGACCGAACTCCACGGAGCCGCTCACACCGGTGTTGCCATAATCACCCTTGGACTTCGTACCATCACTCATCGCCACGTAGGCCTTGTTCTCGAAGCGGTTGAGCTTGACGGTGCCATCGACGTAGTACCCGCTCACGTCATCCAGCCAGGTCAGGTAGCTGCCCACATAGTAGCTGTCGACGGTGCCCGAGGTGCCGTGGCTCAAAGCGATGTCCGACTTGCTATAGCCAGCCATCACGCCCAGCAACCATTGGCCGTCGCCAATCGGTGTATCGACACCCAACGCAAAACCTTGCTGCGTTTGCCGATAGCTATTGCCGTAGTCCCCTTCGACGTTGTACTTGCTGCCAAAGGCTCGGCTCCAGGCCCCCGACTTGCCGGTGTTGAAGCGCACCTCGCCCATGCGAGTGCGCAACGAGGCGTCTTCGGCTAACAGCACAGTGAGCGGCGCCTCAAACAAGGCACTGACGACCTGAGTGGAGGGGCTGACGCTGCGCTTGCTTGGATCGAGGAACCAGTATTTGCCAGCCGCATCCTGACTCAGCCCATAGGAATACGTACCCAGATCGACCGCGCCATCGGCATTGGCCAACTTGAACTGAGCATCGCCGTCTTGTATGCGCACCACGATGATGCGCTGACCACTGGCCGGATCGACGCCACTGCTGGTGATCAACAGTTGATGGTTGCCGGTAGCGGTATCGGTGACGTTCAGCAGATCGGTCTCACCCGTGGTGAAGTGGGTGCGCATGATAAACAGGCCGTCGCCCGACAGATGGGTGACGTCCAGTTGCTTGTAGTCATTGCCATTATCGGCACCAAACCTGACAGTGCCCTCTGTGTGCAGGTCACCGACCTGGCTCTTGCCGGTCATGGTCCATACAGATTGATGATCGATGCCGAGTGTGGCGACGTTCTCCAGGCGCCCGGTCAATAGAGAACCTTGCTGCAACTGAACATTCGCCGTACTACCCGACTCGGCGATCACGTCACCGGTCAGCGAGCCTTGATTGAAGTTCAGGTTCGCGGTGCTGTTGCCGGCCACCTGAACATTACCGTTCAATGCGCTACTGCCAACATTCATGTTGACCAGAGCCTGTCCCGTCACCTCCAGAATGGTGCCGTTACCCCCCTTGAGAGTGGAACCGTTGAGAATATCGATCTGCGTCGGGGCACTGTCCTTGCCGGCGTAATCGACAAGGATCGCCGAATCCGATCCACCGACCACACTCGAGTTGTCCAGAGCCACTGTATTAGGTTGAGAAACAACATTGGAATCCAGCCCGAGGAGCAAGCCATTCTGGCCGCCGATAATATGGCTGCCATTGCTGGCAGTGACGCTGCCATTGGTCAATCGAAGCCCGTAACTGCTGGCGCCAGTGCCTTGCAGCGTGGAATTCGAAAGCTTCAGCGTGCTGAGGCCGGTGACCCACGCCCCGCCCGTTTCGCCAGTGATCGTGCTGCCGCTCACCGTTGCTGTAGAGCCGATGTCGCCGCCCGCATTGCGGGCGATGCGCATACCCAATTCGTTACTGTTGATCGTGCTGTCAGTAATGGTTGCGACGCTGTCGATCAGTGTGACACCCGTATTGCCGTCAGCAGCGTTGACCGTCGTATTGACCAGATTGACCGTCGAGCCCTGGCGGGCCGAAATTTGTTGTGTCGTGCCTGCATTGACATTGAGCGTCGACTTTGTTGCGTCTATAGCAAAAGTCGACATACCGTCGACCGTTAACTCGGCGCCGCTGTAAAGCTCCCAATCCCGGGTCACCCCTGGCGCGCTGATTGTAAGGCTGGTGCCGTCCAGGCGCTGGGCGCTGGCATCGGGCGCGATCATCGACATAAGGGCCAGTGATGACATATTGAGCCCTATGACAACCGGGCTCAGGTTAAATAGTTGCGTTAACGACATAGTGAGGTATCCAGGTAATTATCTTTCCTTGAAGGAAAGATCCAGTAATTAGACAAGGGAGCTCTCGTCCCGGAATGCGCGGGAGACTACGTGCGTAAACGATTCGCGTATGTAGGACTTTTCATCAGTTCAATCAGACTTTTCCCTCTAGCAAGTCAGAACATAAAAAGCAGAGAGAGGTGCTGGCCTCTCTCTTTTTTTCCGGTCAGCTTTGATTGATGTGCTTATCTATCTTCACAATATACGCGAGAAGCCAAAAACCTTGCTTCACGCAAGAACACAAGTGACGGCGTGGATGTACCCTCAACCGGCGTTGTGTACCAGCAGCTGAAAGAACCATTATCTTGTCCAGACTCGAAGCTCGGCTGAATCGGTTTCAGCTTGTCCAAATAGGTTCGGACATACACTACAAACTTGTCATCGACCTCATTGCCCTGAATCGTGTACTGCTCTGAGAACTCGGTACCAAGGATGACCTCATGGCCCTCCCGATCTTTTGTGCCAACGGAGTGCACCGTAACAACCGTGTCTTTCGGCATCCAGAGCTTGTTGATAGGGATAGTCACTGCCAGCCGCTGATATAGGTCTTTACCCGACGCGCCCGGTGGCGCACTGTTTTTGACACTATTACAGTTAATGACATGTTTTTCGACGCCATTGTCCATGACCGGGGAGGTTTCTGCGGACGGAGCTGCAAAAACTACGACAGCCGCATCAACGGTAACTTTAGTGATTTCCGAAGTCAGAACATTGGCACTGCCTGCCACCTCAATAGTCCACCAGGCATCCTTGATACCAGTGCCTTCACTATCAATATCGCTCGGCGCTATATCATGCGTAAGTTCTGTCTCGGTACTGGTTAATGGCAACGTATAAACATTTTTTCCGTTGTACCAGAGCCGAGCAGTTTCATTGGCCATTATCTGAAAGAGGGGGTCGGTCATCAATGTTTTGATGGTGACATTTTCCTTACGATCCTCACTGGTTATATGATTTAACTTTCCAGACCCCCCTCTAACCTCGACATTTAGCATCTTCGGATTGGTCAAGTTCGGGTAGTCGGGGTGCGGCACACCGGCTATCGACCCATCAAAATCAAACGGGAAGTCAGGTGACGGAATCGGAGTATCAATCCCTCGTTTCAGGTCGTAAGAGAGTTTCGTCGAAATCACTTGATCACGATGGCCTGCCAGCTGTTTCAACTCCAGATAGGTGA
This sequence comes from Pseudomonas sp. CVAP#3, assembly GCF_018986375.1. Lineage (NCBI taxonomy): Bacteria > Pseudomonadati > Pseudomonadota > Gammaproteobacteria > Pseudomonadales > Pseudomonadaceae > Pseudomonas > Pseudomonas sp. CVAP#3. The sequence continues at coordinate 476,746 of NZ_JAHMSC010000002.1, read as the reverse complement.
GCAAGAACCGCATCGGGTTGGGCTCATCGCCTACCGTTTTCTCCGCCACTGGAATAGTGCCATCCAGAAGCAGCCGAATCTTGTCTCCAGGGAGGGCGTGGTCAGGATGTTTTACGTAAACATAAATTTTGAATTGAAGCGTTTTTAGATCAAGCACCCCATTTTTGCCGACGATCGGCATATCGAGTTCATGCAATACCGGCTTCACTTGCAATTCAACCGGAATGGAGACATGAAATGAAACCTTACTTTCGTTGCCCGCCCTGTCCGTAATTAAGATATTCACATAAATGGTGCCATCCTTCGAAACTTTATCTGCAAATTTATCAAGCGGGATATCCACCCGTCCATCAGCAGTTAAAACGTCGAAAAATACCAGATCAGCAAGCGGAGGGTCTTCCCCGGGCTCGGTGTTGGAGATCGCGACCGAATAACGATCAGTTACAGAGTAAAACGGATATTCGGTGTCAATTATTAATTTCAGAGGCAATTTCTTCGCTAGCCATGCTTCGTCAATGACAGCGGGCTCATCAATAATGGCAACCCTGGGAGGTCGAACGTAGCTAGCGTCAATCTTGCTCTGGTAAGGCGCGTAGAGATCGATGCTGAAATGGAGTTCATCTGTAAACAGATCATTAGCGCTGGAGCCATCGAAGATTTCCAACTTCACGTAGTAACGAGTTACCGGATCAAGCGGTTCATCGTCAAGCAGGTGAATTTTCGGCAGAGGCAAGTTGACAGGGTACTCTGCTTCGGTGGCTGGCAAGTTAATATAACCCCCAACATAAATCGGGGCCTCAGTTCCATTTTTATACAAGTATACTTTGGCCTTATCACCCGCATGGTAGTCTTTCAGTTTCTCTACCTTAATCGCCAGGTCTTTTTCCAGAAGTTTGCTAGGCAGTAGTCCATCATCAAATATCCCTTCAATCGTTGGAGCCGGGTGCGGATCCTCCGTATTTGGCAAACTGAAAAAGCGGCTCTTGTCACGAGCCTTCTCAGCAATTTGTTGGTTAGTCAGTTCCGGTGTCAGCTTTTCATTAGCAGTCATTTCACGTTCTCCATCACAGTTGAATTGATGCGCGTCCGAACAGGTGTTGTTGGGGACCGTTCTTCAATAACAGGAGGTGACCTGTTATGCCTGCAAGAAATTAAACGCCCTATCCCCAACACCGGCTACTGTCAGATCTGACAGGTCTGATGACCGCCTGTCGGTTTAATCCGACTTTTCCCACAACTTCCTTCGCCGATGAACTTGACGTTCACGCGCGCTTGGTGTTTTCTGAAACCGGTTTCAGCAGCAGCCACCACAACTCAAACAACAAGGCTTCATACCGTGACTACGTTTTCCGCCGCCCAGCGCGGCCGCGTCACCATGCTCGATGTTGCCGAGCACGCCAGGGTCTCGAAGGCCAGCGTGTCGCGTTTTATTGGCGAAGACCGGGCCTTGCTGTCCGAGGCCACTGCCAAGCGCATTGAGCAAGCGATCAGCGAATTGGGCTATCGCCCGAACCAGATGGCTCGCGGTTTGAAGCGCGGGCGTACCCGTCTGATCGGCATGCTGGTGGCCGATATCCGTAACCCCTATTCGATTGCCGTGATGCATGGCGTGGAAACCGCTTGCCGTCAGCACGGCTACAGCCTGGTGGTGTGCAACACCGACCGCGACGATGAGCAGGAACGCCAGCATCTGGCGGCGTTGCGCTCGTACAACATCGAAGGCTTGATCGTGAACACCCTCGGCCATCACCTCGATGAGCTGCGCGAGTTGCACCGAGAACTGCCGATGGTGCTGGTGGATCGCAAGGTCGATCTGCTGGACAGCGACCTGGTCGGACTGGACAACCCGGCGGCGGTTGAGATGGCCCTGGATCATCTTGAAGCTCGCGGCTATCGCGACATTGTGTTGGTCAGCGAACCCTTCGACGGCACCAGCTCGCGGGTTGAGCGGGTGAACAGCTTCAACGCGCAGATCGATCGGCGCAGTCTGCTGAGCGGTGCGGTGGTTGAGACCGGCAGCGAGCTGAACGCACAGCTGAAATCCTTCCTGGCTACACCCGGCCCCGGTCCGAAAGCACTGTTTTGCGCCAACGGTATTGCCGCGTTGGCCGGCACCCGCGCCTTGCGCGAGTTGGGTTGCAGGCTGTTTGAAGACATCGGCTTGATCGCCCTCGACGACCTCGACTGGTACCCGTTGGTGGGCAGCGGTATTACCGCCCTCGCCCAGCCGACGGCGGAGATTGGCGCGAGCGCGTTCGAGTGTTTGCTCAAGCGCTTGCGCGGTGATGACGGGCCGGCGCGAACGCTGGATTTTGCGGCGCGGTTGATTGAGCGCGGGTCTACTCGGCTGCGCTGAGACCTTGTGGCGAGGGAGCTTGCTCCCGCTGGGTCGCGAAGCGGCCCTAAACGGCTGACTGCGTTGCATCAGGCATAACCCATGTGCTGGTTTACGGCTGCTCCGCCCGAACGCGGACCGGCCGACGGGAGCAAGCTCCCTCGCCACAGGTTGTGAATGACAGCAAAAAAATTTGAACAAAAATGAAACCGGTTTCAGAGGTGCAAAACAATGAATAAATCACCCGTTTCCATCAGTCTTTCCAGCTACGGCGCCGAGCTGGTTCGCCAGCGTGGGCAGTTGAGTTTTGTCGAGTTGCTGGCCGCTGCAGGCGCTGATCGCATTGAGCTGCGTGAAGAACTGCTTACCCATGAAGTCGCTGCCGACGTGGCATTGACCATCGAACAAAGCGGCTTGGGCTGTGTGTATTCCTCGCCACTGGAACTGTGGCTGGCCGGTCAGTCGAAACCCAATCCGGAACTGGCAGACACCTTGAGCCGAGCACAGGCGTTTGGCGCCAAGTGGCTGAAAGTCTCGCTGGGTTTCTTCACCGACACTCACTCTCTACCGGCGCTGGCCCGGTGTCTGGCCCAAAGCCCGGTGCAGTTGCTGGTGGAAAACGACCAGACCCTGCACGGCGGACGCATCGAGCCGTTCCAACGGTTTTTCAACGCGATTGAAGCGCATGCGCTGCCGGTGCAGATGACCTTCGATATCGGCAACTGGCAATGGCAGGACCAATCCGCCGCCAGCGCCGCGCGCCTGCTGGGCCGGCATGTCGGCTATGTGCATTGCAAAGCGGTCCGTCGCCGTGCCGACGGCAAGCTGGTCGCCATACCGCCCTCGCTTGATGATTTGCACGAATGGGAACAGCACCTGCAGCACATGCCCCAAGGGGTGATGCGAGCGGTGGAATATCCGTTGCAAGGCGCAGACCTGGTGCAGTTGACCGCCGAGCATGTCGCCACCCTCGCCCGCCTGGGTCAAGCACGGCTGGAGAGCGCACATGTCTGAGATCGATATTCTGTCGTTTGGCGAAACCATGGCGATGTTTGTTGCCGAACAGAGCGGTGATCTGGCCGACGTTGCACAGTTCCACAAACGCATCGCCGGCGCCGACAGTAATGTCGCGATTGGCCTGTCGCGACTGGGGTTCAAGGTGTCCTGGCTGAGCCGGGTCGGTGCGGATTCGCTGGGCCGGTTTGTGGTCGACAGCCTGGAACAGGAAGGTCTGGATTGTCGCTTCGTCGAGACCGACCACGCGCACCCGACCGGTTTCCAGCTCAAGTCGCGTGCCGACGATGGCCGCGATCCTCACGTCGAATACTTCCGCCGGGGTTCGGCGGCCAGTCTTCTGTCCGTGCAGTCGATCGTGCCTGAACTGCTTGAAGCCCGACATCTGCACGCCACCGGCATTGTCCCGGCGCTGTCCGGGTCGGCACGCCAGATGTCTTTCGAATTGATGACGCGCATGCGCGAGGCCGGGCGCAGCGTCTCCTTCGACCCCAACCTGCGCCCGACGCTGTGGGACAGCGAACAGCAGATGATCGGCGAAATCAATCGCCTCGCCGCCTTGGCCCATTGGGTGCTGCCGGGCCTGAGCGAGGGACGTTTGCTCAGCGGTTTCGATGATCCGGCCGACATTGCGGCGTTTTATCTGGATCAGGGCGCCGAGGGGGTGGTGATCAAACTCGGCCCTGACGGCGCCTATTACCGCACCCAACACGATCAGGGTTTTGTACCCGGTGTGCCCGTGACTAACGTCGTGGACACGGTGGGTGCCGGCGATGGTTTTGCGGTCGGGATGATCAGCGCCCTGCTGGAGAACCTCAGTGTCCCGGACGCCGTACAGCGCGCCAACTGGATTGGTAGCCGCGCGGTGCAGAGTCGAGGGGATATGGAGGGTTTGCCCAAGCGCAGTGAATTGCTCCAAGGACTCACCCATCGTACCCACGCAGAGCGTGGGAACGAGATCAATCGTTACTGATTTTTTGAACCGTTACCTGTTGCGACAAAAACAACAAGCTCAGGAGCACTACCATGCAAACGCTGAACCTCGCCACCCGCCGCTGGTGGTACATCATGCCGATCGTGTTTATCACCTACAGTCTGGCGTACCTGGACCGCGCCAACTACGGTTTTGCCGCCGCCTCCGGGATGGCCGCCGACCTGATGATCACGCCGGGACTGTCCTCGCTGCTCGGTGCGCTGTTCTTTCTCGGGTACTTTTTCTTCCAGGTGCCGGGGGCGATTTACGCGCAAAAGCACAGCGTGAAGAAATTGATTTTCGTCAGCCTGATCCTCTGGGGTGGCCTGGCCACGTTGACCGGGATTGTCTCTAACGCCTACATGCTGGTCGCCATCCGCTTCCTGCTGGGGGTGGTCGAAGCCGCCGTGATGCCGGCGATGCTGGTTTACCTGTGCCACTGGTTCACCCGCGCCGAACGCTCGCGGGCCAATACCTTTCTGATCCTCGGCAACCCGGTGACCATGCTCTGGATGTCGGTGGTGTCGGGGTATCTGGTGCAGCATTTCAGCTGGCGCTGGATGTTTATCGTCGAAGGGTTGCCGGCGGTGCTCTGGGCATTTATCTGGTGGCGCCTGGCCGATGATCGTCCTGCCGACGCCAAATGGCTGAGCAACCGGGAGAAGCAAGACCTGCAAAGCGCCCTTGCCGCCGAACAGGTCGGGATCAAAGCGGTGAAGAATTACGCCGAAGCGTTCCGCTCCCCCAAAGTGATCATCCTGGCCTTGCAGTTTTTCTGCTGGAGCATCGGCGTCTACGGGTTTGTGCTGTGGCTGCCGTCGATCCTCAAACACGGTGCGCAGATGAACATGATCGAAGCCGGCTGGCTGTCGGCGCTGCCGTATCTGGCAGCGGTGATTGCGATGCTTGGGGTGTCCTGGGGTTCGGACCGGATTCAGCGGCGCAAACGGTTTGTCTGGCCGCCGTTGTTAATTGCCTCCATCGCGTTTTACGCCTCCTATGCCCTTGGCGCCGAACACTTCTGGTGGTCCTACGCGCTGCTGGTGATTGCTGGCGCCTGCATGTACGCCCCTTACGGGCCATTCTTTGCCATCGTCCCGGAGATCCTGCCAGCCAACGTCGCCGGCGGTGCCATGGCGCTGATCAACAGCATGGGCGCCCTCGGCTCGTTCGGCGGGTCGTATCTGGTCGGCTATTTGAATAGTTCCACCGGCTCGCCCGGCGCCTCTTACCTGTTGATGAGCGCGGCCTTGATGCTCTCGGTAGTGCTGACGATTTTCCTCAAGCCCGACGCCAGCGACCGGGCCCACCCCTCGCGTGCAACGGCCCGGCCCGTAGCGGCACATTCCTGAATTGAACAAGAGACTGATCGGATGAAAAAGCAGGTCGTGCTGTACAAAAAACTCTCTGCGCCACTCATGGCTCGCTTGCACGAACAGACCGAGGTGACGCTGATCGACAGCCTTGACGCCGAGGGCCTGAAACGGTTGCGCGAAGCGCTGCCCACGGCTCACGGTCTGCTGGGCGCCAGCCTGAAGCTGGACGCCGAACTGCTCGACCTGGCGCCAAGTTTGAAGGCCATTGCCAGCGTCTCGGTCGGCGTCGACAACTACGACATCGACTACCTGAACCGCCGACAGATCCTGCTCAGCAATACCCCGGACGTGTTGACCGAAACCACCGCCGACACCGGTTTCGCGCTGATTCTGGCGACGGCCCGGCGTGTGCTCGAGTTGGCCAATCTGGTGCGCGCCGGACAATGGAACCGCAACATCGGCCCGGCGCATTTCGGCACCGATGTACATGGCAAGACCTTGGGCATTATCGGCATGGGCCGCATCGGCGAGGCATTGGCCCAGCGTGGGCATTTCGGTTTCGGGATGCCAATTCTCTATCACAGCCACAGCGCCAAACCTGCAGTGGAACAGCGTTTCGACGCACAGTACCGCAGCCTTCCAGCGCTGCTGCAACAGGCAGATTTTATCTGCCTGACATTACCGCTGACCGCTGAAACCGAAGGATTGATCGGCGCCGAACAGTTTGCGCTGATGCGCCCGGAGAGCATTTTTATCAATATCTCCCGAGGCAAAGTGGTCGATGAAACGGCGTTGATCGAAGCGTTGCGCCAAGGGCAGATTCGTGCGGCGGGGCTGGATGTTTTCGAGCGTGAACCGCTGGCCTACGACTCGCCGTTGTTGCAGTTGAACAACGTGGTGGCGACCCCGCACATCGGCTCTGCGACCCACGAAACCCGCGAAGCCATGGCCCGGTGTGCCGTCGACAACCTGCTGGCGGCACTGGCCGGTGAGCGCCCGGCGAATCTGGTGAATGGCCAGGTATGGGAGACGCGCTAGCAGATCAAAAGATCGCAGCCTGCGGCAGCTCCTACGGAATCGTTATGTACGCGCTTGACGTAGGAGCTGCCGCAGGCTGCGATCTTTTGATTCATTGGTTAACGGTGGGCTTTCAGCAGCTCCGTTGCACAGCGCACGATTCGGCGGCAGGCTTCGGCCAGCCGCTGTTGGTCGAGCACCAGGCCAATGCGGATATGCCCCGCCGCACTGGGCCCGAACGCCTCACCGGCGAGCACCGACACGGCATAGCCTTCCAGCAGTTTCTCGGCGAACGCCTGCGCACCGACCCCGGTCTGGCGCACATCGACCATCACGAACATCCCGCCATCCGGAATGACCGGATTAATGCCCGGGCAATCGCTCAATCGCGCGCACACCAGATCACGCCGCGCACGGTACTCGTTGCGCATCAGCGCAAGCTCCGGCAAGTCAGCCTCCAGTGCCACACGCGCTGCGTTCTGCACGAAGTCGGGAATGCCAAAGAGCATGCACAGCGAAAGGTTCTCCAGGTGTTCAGCCAAGCGTTTCGGACCGATCACCCAACCGACCCGCCAGCCAGTCATGGCGTGGGATTTCGACAGACTGTTCACGGTCGCCGTGCGTTCGGCCATCCCCGGCAGGCTGGCCGGACTGATGTGCTCGCCTTCATACAACAGCTCGCTGTAGACCTCGTCGCTGATCAGCCACAGGTCATGCTTGACGCACAAACGCGCCAACGCCTGCCAGATCGCCAGCGACAGGCTTGCCCCCGAAGGATTGTTCGGACTGTTGAGCAGAATGGCGCGCGTCCTGGGAGTGATTCGTGCGGCGATGTCCGTCGGGTCAACGCGAAATCCGTTTTCCGGCCGCACAGCGATGGGTACCACCTTCGCCCCGCAGGCACCGAACACGCCTTCATAGGTCACGTACATCGGTTCGGCGACCAGTACTTCGTCACCCGGGTCGAGCAGGCATTGCACCACCGAATACACCGCACACTGCGCGCCCGGCAGCACCAGCACATGATCGGCATCGACCACCTGACCGCTGCGCCGGGCGTGACGACGGGCGATGCTGGTGCGCAGCGACCGCGTGCCGCGCACCTCCGAATAATGCGTATCACCGGCCAACAAGCTGTCGATGGCGGCCTGGACGATCGGTTTCGGCGTATCGAAATCCGGGTCGCCGACCGACAGCAGCAGGACATCGACGCCCTGCTCGCGCAACTCCAGCGCTCGGTAGTGAATCTGCCAGGCATCGGCTCCGTCGCCGGCGATTCGTTGGGTCAAGGCTGAATAGCGCATGTGCTTCTCCTGTCGCGCGAACTCCACATTCAACCCTATCTCAAATCACGAAACGCGCCACCATGGCATTCAAATCAACTGCCAGGCGCGACAACTCATGGCTGGCGGCGCTGGTCTGGTTGGCCCCTGCAGCCGATTGCGTGGCCAGATCGCGGATGTTCACCAGGTTGCGGTCCACTTCGCGCGACACCTGCGCCTGTTCTTCCGAGGCGCTGGCGATCACCAGGTTGCGCTCGTTGATCTGGTGGATCGACTGGGTGATTTGCTCCAGCGCCACGCCGGCTGCACGGGCCAACTCCAACGTTGTGTGCGTGCGCTGATTGCTTTGCTGCATGGAGTCGACCGCTTCGCCGGTGCCGTTTTGAATCCCGGCGACCATTTTTTCGATTTCCTGGGTCGATTGCGCAGTGCGATGCGCCAAGGCGCGGACCTCGTCTGCCACCACCGCAAAACCGCGTCCGGCTTCACCGGCACGCGCCGCTTCGATGGCAGCGTTAAGTGCCAGCAGGTTGGTCTGCTCGGCAATCGCCCGAATCACATCCAGCACCTTGCCGATATCGCGGCCCTGAGTGGCCAGACCTTCAATCATCAGCGAGGTGCTTTGTACGTCATGGGTCATGGTCTGAATGGCGTTGACGGTTTCTACCACGCGGTCGCGACCTTCACGGGCGGCCTGGGTCGATTGATTCGATGCTTCGGAGGTGGACACCGCGTTGCGTGCGACCTCTTCCACGGCGGCGGTCATTTCATTGACGGCGGTCGCGGCCTGTTCGATTTCGTTGTTTTGCTGTTGCAGACCGCGCGACGCTTCCTCGGTCACGGCGCTGAGCTCTTCTGCGGCAGCGCCCAGCTGATTCGCGGAACCGGCGATCTGTTCGATGGTTTTGCGCAAGTTGGCCTGCATGGTCGACAAGGCAGCAAGCAAACGCGCCGGTTCGTCCTTGCCATCGACTTCGATAGGCTTGGTGAGGTTACCGCCAGCAATCGACTCAGCGGCGGCGACCGCGCGGTTCAGTGGTGTAACGATGCTGCGGGTCAGCAGCCAGGCCAGCAACACCGTCACCAATGCGGCAAACACCGAAACCGCGATGATGCCGTTGGTAGCGAAAGAATATTGGTCGCCCGCTACAGCATCGGCCTCGGTTGCGCCCGCCTTGTTAATGTCGATCAGCTTGTTCAACTGCACACCCATCAGATCGGTACCGTCCTTGATCCGCGTATTGATCAGGTTGCGCAGGTCATCGATTTTGTTCTGCCGCGACAGCTCCATCATCTGGCTTTGGGCTTGCAGATAACTGTCCAGGGTAGCGGCAAAGGTTTTAGTCAGCGCCGTTTCTTCCGGGCCTGCTGGCAAGGCCTCATAGCCTTTCTGAGCTTGTCTGACTTTGTTGACCAGCTCATTGATGCGGGTTTCTGCTTCCTGCAGCCCGGCGGCCTCGCGATTGACCAGCACGCGAAACGACAGAATGCGCAAGCGCAGGACGTTCTCGGTGATGTTCCCAAGGAAGGCTACGCTGGGTAGCTGATTGCTTTCCATGTCGATGGAGGCCTGGCGGATGATCGACATGCGGTTCACGGCAAAGACGCCGAGCACGATCACCAGCAACGCAATGAAAGCAAAACCCAGGAACGCTCGAGGCGCGATATTCATATTACGTATGGACATAGGATGACTCTCGGGTGGTGAAGTCTTCGAGCATCCATGCAGTGAACGCTGGCAGGCTGGGGATCGTTCCCCGCATGCAGGTAGGCGACTTTGATTTGAGGGGGTGTGTGCGCCTATACCCTGTATCGGCAGGGCTTTAGGTTTTATGGAGGGTTGAGCGAAATATATTTCTGGACAGGACAAGTGTTTCACCCTTGAAACACTTGCTCTACCTGTGGCGAGGGAGCTTGCTCCCGCTGGGGCGCGAAGCGCCCCTTATAGGGCCGAACATTTCGTAACAGACGTATTGTGATGAAGGGCAATTACGGCGGCTTCGCCACCGAGCGGGAGCAAGCTCCCTCGCCACAATGGGCAGTGGTCAGCCCTTGCGAACCGCGATGCGCCAGACGCGGGCGATGTCCCGGGCGCGATCATGCAGCAGGCGCGGAGCGTCGGCGCAGGCTTGCTCCAGCGTCATCGGCCCGGACGCGAGGGCGAAGGCCGCGTCCACGCCATGTTCGTACATCTGCTGGTAGCCCTCGCCGAGCGTGCCGGCAATCACGATCACCGGCACACCCTGCTGTCGGGCGATACGCGCCACGCCAAACGGGGTTTTGCCGCGCAAGGTCTGGGCATCGAAGCGGCCCTCGCCGGTGATCACCAGGTCCGCACCACGTACCGCCTCGTCCAGGCCGACCAGATCGGCAACCACTTCTACACCGGCGCGAAATTGCGCGCCAAGAAACGCCTTGGCCGCAAAACCCAGACCGCCCGCGGCGCCACTGCCCGGTTCGTCACGCAGATCTTTTCCCAGCGCTTGAGCGCAGATCCCGGCGAAATGCCCAAGGGCCTGATCCAGTTGTTGAACCTGCTCGAGCGATGCACCTTTCTGTGGACCGAATATCGCTGAGGCACCATGAGGACCGCACAGTGGATTGTTGACGTCGGCGGCGATCTCGAAGCGCACGCTGGCCAGACGCGGGTCCATTTCACTCAGGTCGATCCGTGCCAGTTGCGCCAACGCCAGGCCACCCGGTTTCAATGTTTGCCCCTGGGCATCGAGCAGTCGTACGCCTAGTGCTTGCAACGCACCGGCACCTGCGTCGTTGGTCGCACTGCCGCCAATGGCCAGGATGATCCGCTGCGCCCCTGCATCGAGCGCCGCGCGGATCAATTCGCCCGTGCCAAAAGTGCTGCTGGTACACGCATCGCGCAGGCCCACCGGCACCAACTGCAAACCGCTGGCCTCGGCCATTTCGATAATTGCAGTGTGATTGTGGGGCAACCAGCCCCAGTGCGCGTCGACCTGTATGCCGAGCGGCCCCTGCACGCTGGCGCTGCGCAGCTCACCTTCGCAGGCAGCGAGAATCGACTCGACCGTGCCTTCGCCGCCGTCAGCCATCGGGCACTTGACCAGCGTCGCGTCCGGCCAGACCTCGGCCAGGCCCAGCGCAATGGCAGTGGCCACGGCTTCGGCACTCAGACTGTCCTTGAACGAATCGGGGGCGATGACGATTTTCATGTGAATTCTCCAGTTCCAATGGAGCCCATGCTGCCAGTTGATATGAACAATAACGCCGGTCCGTTGCACAAACGGCCATGAGGATTATTGTTCATTTCCACAAAACCCTGTGGGAGCGAGCTTGCTCGCGAAGACGGTGTATCAGTCACCATGGATATTGGATGTGATGGCCTCTTCGCGAGCAAGCCCGCTCCCACAGGGATTTATGTCGCTCACGGTTTGGCGTCTGTCTCGGGCAGCAATTGCACGCCCAGGTACAGCGCGAGCATGCCATCGAGGCGCAGCGGATCAACGCCGCTGAGTTCGGCAATGCGCTCCATGCGGTAACGCAAGCTGTTGCGGTGAATGCCCAACGCATCGGCACAGGCCTGGCTTTGGCCATCGTGTTCGCACCAGCTTCGTAACGTTGCCAACAGTTGGCCGTTGCTGTCCTTGGCGATGACTTTGCGCAGAGGCGTGAGCAACTCGTCCAGCGCATCGTCGTTGCGATGACGCCAGAGCATAACCGGCAATCGATAGCGGTTAAGTATCAGCAAACGGGTTTTCGGCAGCACATCGCGCCCATAGGCCAGCAAGTCACCGACCCGCCGATAGCAGCGGCGCAAGCCTTGCAAACCATCGGCCTGGCCCCCCACGGCGATGCGCAGAATATTCCAACCCAGGCCTTCGAGCTTCTCCAGCAAGCGCTCGTTCTCCACCGTTTGCGTGGTCGGCCGGCACCACAGCAACGACGACTTCGCGGAGCTCACGCACCAACTGTCGGGATAACGCAAGATCAGCCAGGCACTCAACGCCTCGGCGGTTTGCCCCGCGCCATGTTCCAGGCCCAACTCGAACAGATAAGGCGTGCGCGACAGCTGTGGCTTGAGGCCCATTTGCTGAGCTTCGTCGATCAGCCGCGGCGAATCCCCGGCCTCGCTGAGCAGCAACGCCAACAGGTCATCGCAACGCTGGCGACGCCATTGCTGCTCGGCCTGCTGGTTGCGCTGGCCGACCAGCATCTCGGCAGTCATGCGCACCAGTTCGGCATAGGTACGCAGTTGCTCGGGCTCACCGGTAATGCCCAACACGCCAATCAAACGCTGATCGAGCAGCAACGGCAGATTGATCCCCGGCTGCACACCTTTGAGGTGCACGGCGGTCTGCGCGTCGATTTCCACCACGCGCCCATTCGCCAGCACCAGTTGCGCACCTTCGTGCCGGGTGTTGATCCGCTCCGGCTCGCCACTGCCGAGGATCAGCCCCTGACTGTCCATGACATTGACGTTGTACGGCAGAATGGCCATCGCCCGGTCGACGATATCCTGCGCCAGGTCGTGATCGAGTTCGAACATGCGGCGTAATCCTTGAAAACGTGCGGCGATTGATTGTTCACCCGCACAGGCTGTTGGCGTAAACCCTGTGCTCAGGCACAAAGACATCCGCGTAGGGGTGACCGAGACTCTCCAGGCGATCAACGTTACCCTTGCCTCGCAAAAAATCATAATAAAGAGAGTCCCGCCATGTCACAGAGCGCCGCTGCCACCCTGGCCACCGATGACGACAAAAACGCCGTCTACAAGCGCGTTACCCTGCGCTTGATCCCCTTCATCTTTGTCTGCTACCTGTTCAACTACCTCGACCGGGTCAACGTTGGATTTGCCAAACTGCAGATGCTCGATGCGCTGAAATTCAGCGAAACCGTGTATGGCCTCGGGGCCGGGATCTTCTTCATCGGCTACGTGTTGTGTGGCGTACCGAGCAACCTGGCACTGAGCAGTTTCGGCCCACGGCGCTGGATCGCGCTGATGATGGTCACCTGGGGCATGCTGTCGACCTGCCTGCTGTTCGTCACCACGCCGACCGGGTTCTACACCTTGCGCCTGTTCACCGGTGCCGCCGAAGCCGGGTTCTTCCCGGGCGTGGTGCTGTACCTCTCGCAGTGGTTCCCGACCTTCCGCCGTGGTCGCATCATGGCGCTGTTCATGTCGGCGATTCCGGTCTCCGGCCTGCTCGGCAGCCCGTTCTCAGGCTGGATTCTCAACCACTTCGCCGCCGGCCAAGGTGGCCTCGCTGGCTGGCAGTGGATGTTCCTGCTGCAAGGCATTCCGACCATCACCCTCGGTGCGCTGGCGTTCTTCCTGCTCAGCGACAACTTCGCCAGCGCCAAATGGCTCAAGCCAGAAGAACGTGCCGTGCTCGAGGCGGATCAAGCCATCGATTGGGCCAGCAAACCGAAAACCGCCACCGATTCTCTGCTCGCGGTGTTCAAGAATCCGGCGATCTGGGCATTCGGGCTGATCTATTTCTGCATTCAAAGCGGTGTCTACGCGATCAACTTCTGGTTGCCGTCGATCATCAAGAACCTCGGTTTCGCCGATAACCTGGTGATCGGCTGGCTCAGTGCGATTCCGTACCTGCTGGCAGCCGTGTTCATGCTGATGGTGGGCCGCTCGGCGGACTTGCATAAAGAACGCCGCTGGCATTTGGTGGTACCGATGCTGATGGGCGCGATGGGTCTGCTGATCGCCGTGAACTTTGCGGCCAACCCGGCCATTGCAATTCTTGGCCTGACCATCGCCACCATGGGCGCCCTCACCGGTTTGCCGATGTTCTGGCCAGTGCCGACCGCCATGCTCAGCGCCGGCGCCGCTGCCGGTGGCCTGGCGTTGATCAACTCCATGGGGCAGATGGCCGGTTTCCTCAGCCCGTACCTTGTCGGTTGGGTCAAGGACAGCACCGGCTCGACCGATGCGGCGCTGTACCTGCTGGCGGGGGTGATTGTCGGTGGCAGCCTGTTGGCGCTGCGTATGACGCGCACGTTGCGCGCTTGATACCTGACAATCCCTGTGTGCGAGCCTGCTCGCGATAGCAGTTGATCGTTCCCACGCACGCGTGGGAACGCATCCAGTGACGCTCTGCGTCACAGCGGACGCAGAGCGCCCGGGGCGGCATTCCCACGCAGAGCGTGGGAACGATCATCAATCCCTGCGGGAGGGGTGTTCGATAATTCCGTTTGCCCCGTGCGGTTGTTCTGGTATTTGATTGAGCCTTTCCCACCGGTAAAAGGATTTCGCACATGACCTACCGCACACTGGGCCACTCCGGACTGCAAGTGTCCACCCTGACCCTCGGCACCATGATGTTCGGCGAGCAGACCAGCACCGAAGATTCGCTGCGGATCATCGAGAAGGCCTGGGATCAAGGCGTCAACTTCATCGACACGGCAGACGTATACACCGGCGGCCGCTCCGAGGAGATCGTCGGTGAAGCCATTGCCAGTCACCGCCATGAATGGGTGGTGGCTTCCAAGGTCGGTTTCGGTCCGGTCGACGGTGTGCCGAATCGCAGCGGGCTGAGCCGCAAGCACCTCTTCAATGGTATCGATGCCAGCCTGGCCCGCTTGGGCACCGACTATCTGGACATCTATTATCTGCACCGCGAAGACCACAACACGCCGCTGGAGGTCACGGTGTCGGCCATCGGCGACCTGATTCGCCAAGGCAAGATCCGTTACTGGGGCCTGTCCAACTACCGTGGCTGGCGTATCGCCGAAGTAATCCGTGTTGCCGAGAAGCTCGGCGTCGACAAGCCGGTGATCAGCCAACCGCTGTACAACATCGTCAACCGCCAGGCGGAAACCGAGCAAATCACCGCCGCCAACGCCTATGGCCTCGGCGTGGTGCCTTACAGCCCGTTGGCCCGTGGCGTGTTGAGCGGCAAGTACGCGCCGGACGTCACCCCGGACGTCAACAGCCGCGCCGGTCGTCAGGACAAGCGCATTCTGGAAACCGAATGGCGGGTCGAGTCGTTGCGCATTGCCCAGCAGATTCAGACGTACACCCAAGAGCGCGGCGTCGGCATCGTCGAGTTCGCGATCGCCTGGGTGCTGAACAACTCTGCCGTCAGCTCGGCCATCGTCGGTCCGCGCACCGAAGCCCAATGGGATGCCTACACCAAGGCCCTGGCGGTGAAGATCACCGCCGAAGACGAAGCCTTCATTGACTCGCTGGTGACGCCGGGGCACTCGTCGACGCCGGGGTTCAATGACGTGAGTCATTTTGTGTCGGGTCGTAAGCAGCGCAATACCTGAATCATTCCTATGTGGCGAGGGAGCTTGCTCCCGCTGGGCCGCAGGGCGGCCCCAAACCCAGGTATCGCGTTCTCACTGATGAACCGAGTTGCTTGGGTTGCGACAGCTGCGCAGCCGAGCGGGAGCAAGCTCCCTCGCCACAGGGTCAGCGTGCAGTCAGATGAACGATATTCTTTGAGCAATCCACGTTATCCTCTGCGCCCCTTGAATTACCGCCACGTCTCGCGAGGACAGTTTGTCTAAAGGTATTGCTCTATCGGTGACAGCCTCGGTGCTGTTCGCCGTCATGTATTTCTACACCTCGTTGCTGTCGCCCCTGAGCGGTGTGGAAATCTTCGGCTGGCGAATGCTGCTGACCGTGCCGTGCATGACCGTGTTCATGGTGGTTTCCGGCGAATGGCGGCGCGTGGTCGAGATCCTCCGCCGGGTGGGCAGCAAACCGGCATTGTTCGGTGGTCTGCTGGTTTCCTCGGCATTGCTCGGCGTGCAACTCTGGTTGTTCATGTGGGCGCCGCTGAACGGCCACAGCCTTGACGTTTCGCTGGGCTACTTCCTGTTGCCACTGACCATGGTGCTGACCGGGCGCATCGCCTATGGCGAACAGCTCTCGTACCTGCAAAAGGTCGCCGCGTTTTTCGCCACCCTCGGCGTGCTCAACGAGTTGTATCAGGTGGGCAGTTTTTCCTGGGCGACTCTCTTGGTGGCCATCGGTTACCCGACCTACTTCGTGCTGCGCCGGCGTCTGGCGTCGGACAACCTCGGTGGCTTGTGGCTAGACATGACGCTGATGCTGCCGGTGGCGTACGGGTTCGTGCACAGCGGTGAACAAGGCTTTGCAGTATTCGATCAACACCCGTGGTTGTCGCTGCTGATCCCGCTGCTCGGGGTGATCAGTGCTTCGGCGCTGGTGGTGTACATCATCGCCAGCCGCTTGCTGCCGTTCAGCCTGTTCGGGCTGCTGAGCTATGTCGAACCGGTGCTGTTGCTGGGGGTTGCATTGCTGCTGGGAGAAAGCATCAAGACGGGAGAATGGCTGACCTACATACCGATCTGGCTGGCGGTGCTGGTGCTGATGTTTGAAGGGTTCAAGCATTTGATGCGGCATCGCCGACCATAAGAGCAAAAGATCGCAGCCTTCGGCAGATCCTACGGGGTAAATGGATACCGGCGTAGGAGCTGCCGAAGGCTGCGATCTTTTGATCCAAAAAAAGCCCAGTCAGCAGCAATGCTGACCGGGCTTTTTCACATCTGGCGCAGATTACTCAGTCGAGAGCACGCCACGGCGAACCTGGTCACGCTCGATGGATTCGAACAGTGCCTTGAAGTTGCCTTCGCCGAAACCATCGTCGCCTTTACGCTGGATGAATTCGAAGAACACCGGGCCCATCAGGGTTTCCGAGAAGATTTGCAGCAACAGACGCTTGTCGCCCGCCTCGGACGAACCGTCCAGCAGAATCCCCCGCGCTTGCAGTTCGTTGACCGGCTCGCCGTGGTTCGGCAAACGGCCTTCGAGCATTTCGTAGTAGGTGTCTGGCGGCGCGGTCATGAAGCGCATGCCGATCTTTTTCAGGTGATCCCAGGTCTTGATCAGGTCATCGGAGAGGAAGGCAACGTGCTGGATACCCTCGCCGTTGAACTGCATCAGGAACTCTTCGATCTGCCCGGCGCCCTTGGACGATTCTTCGTTCAGCGGAATGCGGATCATGCCATCCGGGGCGGTCATGGCCTTGGAGGTCAGGCCGGTGTATTCGCCCTTGATGTCGAAGTAACGGATCTCGCGGAAGTTGAACAGCTTCTCGTAGAAGTTCGCCCAATACGCCATACGGCCGCGATACACGTTGTGGGTCAGGTGGTCGATGATCTTCAGGCCGGCCCCGACCGGGTGGCGGTCAACGCCTTCGATGAACACGAAATCGATGTCGTAGATCGAGCTGCCTTCGCCAAAGCGGTCGATCAGGTACAGCGGCGCGCCGCCGATGCCTTTGATCGCTGGCAGGTTCAGTTCCATCGGGCCGGTTTCGATATGGATCGGCTGGGCGCCGAGTTCCAGGGCACGCTTGTAGGCTTTTTGTGAATCCTTGACCCGGAACGCCATGCCGCACACCGATGGGCCGTGCTCAGCCGCAAAGTATGAGGCAACACTGTGAGGTTCGTTGTTGAGGATCAGGTTGATCGCGCCCTGGCGATACAGGTGCACGTCTTTGGAGCGGTGGGTCGCGACCTTGGTGAAGCCCATGATCTCGAAGATCGGCTCAAGGGTGTTCGGGGTCGGCGATGCGAGTTCGATGAACTCAAAGCCCATCAGGCCCATCGGGTTTTCGTATAAATCTGCCATGGTTGGCGCCTCATCATGATGCTTTTGGAATTAACGGAACGTTAGTTACAAGCACTGCTGAGAGCGGCGGGTGGCGCGCAGGAGATACCTCGCACACTGCGGGCGAGAAAATCACCGTAGATCAATTGGAACCCAAATATCTTCATTGTCGACCCAAGGCTCTTGCGGGCGAGGCTTCTGCTGCCAGAAGACGTTATTCTTATATGCGTAACCGGATTCTACACAGCGTAACAATGTTTGTCCGCCTTCTCTATAAAATCCCCCTTTTTGACGCAGGTGCAAGGGGTTTATTGCACAGGTAAATGCCCAGCAGAATCACCCCGCCTCCCAGGTACATCGCCCCACTCAACTGCTCGTCCAGCAACAGCGCGCCAAGTATCACCGCCGTCAGCGGATTCAGGGCGATGAACACCCCCGAACGGGTAGCGCCGATTTTAAGAATACCGTCGTAGTACCAAATGTAGGCCAGCGCCGAGCCGAGTACCCCCAGATAAAACAGACTCAACAGCTGCGTCAGCTGCAAATCGCCAAGGACCTCAAGACTCACTTCACCGCGCACGGCGCTGGTCGTGCACAACATCAATGTGCCCAGCACAATCGAGTAGGTCACGGTATGCAGCGGGCCCAACGCCTGGTTCAGACCTTTGGAAAACAATGAGTAGATGCCCCAACCCAACACGCAACCGAAAATCAGCAGATCACCGATCCAGCTGTTCGTGGCGCCGCCATCAAACACAGGCTGGTTGCGACTGACAATGACCACCCCTGCCCCAGCGATGCAGATCGCGATGCCTGCAATTTTGGCTCGACTCAAGCGCTCCTTGAACAGCAGCCACGACGCCAACCCGATGACGGCCGGATTCAACGCTACGATTAGCGATGCACGAGAGGCGTTGATGTAGTGCAAGCCGTAAAAGAAACACAGGTTGTAAAAGAAGATCCCGAAAAAACCCAATACCCCCAACTGCAACCACTGCCTGAAGGTCGGACGCATCAAAGGGATGCGCGCCAGAACCATAAACAACAGCAAGGCCAGGCTCGCCAGCAGAAAACGCAGGCTCGCCGTAAATAACGGACTGAGTGAGTCGGCGAGAAACCGCCCGGCAACGAAGGTCCCACCCCAGATCATGGTGACAGTGGCGAGTTTCAGGTAGACCGGAACATCTAAATCACGGGAGCCACTTTGGACAAGGCTTTTCATAAATCTCCACGCTAAGAAGGACGTTAGATAACGTATTCTTTGCGTAATGCCTGATCATCGTAAAATGAGTAAATACTCATGACCCTGACCCAACTCGAGATTTTTTCGCTGGTGGCCGAGCTGCACGGTTTCACCAGTGCGGCCAACCGCCTGGGCATCACCCAGTCGGCGGTGTCCCATGCCATTAAGTCGCTGGAGCAGGAACTTGGTGTCGAGTTGCTCAGACGGCATCAGGCCCACATCGAACTCAGCGATATCGGTCAACAATTGCTGTTGCGCGCCCGCGCGATGCTCGGGCTGGCCAGCACTCTACGCCAGGAAGCAGCGGATGCTCGCGGAATGAAACGTGGCACGCTGCGTATCGGTTCATTCGGACCGACCTCGTCGATCAAACTGCTGCCGAAGATTTTGCAGCACTACCGCGCGGCGTATCCCGAAATCGAAATCCACGTTGACGAAGGTCCGGACCGGCAAGTGCTGCAATGGCTTGAAGAGCGGCGTATCGACATCGGTTTTGTGGTATTGCCCGAGGAACGCTTTGATACTTTTGCGCTGGTGGAAGACCAGATGGTCGCGCTGATACCGGCTACTCATGAACTCGCCCGACGCGACAGCCTGAGCTTGAGTGATCTGTGTCACGACCCGTTCATTCTCACTGAAGCAGGCTCTTCGGAGCTGGTTTCGCACCTGTTCAGCGCTGCCCGGCTGACCCCGGACATTCGCTATCGCAGCTCGCAATTGCTCAGCACACTGGAAACCGTCAGCCGTGGCGATGCCTTGACGCTGGTCGCCGAACTTTCGCTGCCGAACGCGGAACAACCGCGCTACGTGAAAAGGCCCCTTAAACCACCGGTCAAACGTCAGGTTGGCCTGGCGGTGCTTGACCAGCGTCAGTCATCACCGGCGACCCTGTCGTTTATCAAGTTGGCCGTGAGTCTGAACTACCGTTGAAAAGCACAAAGCCTGTGCGCCATCTATCATGGCCCTTGTCTGTACTCTTTTTGAGAGGCAAGCCGTCGTCCTGCCTGCATTTGAGAGCCCTACTCTTCTGAGAGCCCTACTCCGACGCCGCAGGTTCCACACATGCCCTTGACCTTCAAAGCCCGCCGCACGCCACGGACTCGCAACCTCATCACGTTGTTGATCGGCTTGGTGCCGGTGGTGCTGGGCTTCGTCATTCTGCACATGCAAGCCGAACGGGTGCTGGAGCACAGCACCTACCAAACGGCTGAAGAAGCGGTGCGGCAATTCGATTTGATGCTCGATGACACCGCGCTGGCGGCACAAGAACTGCTGCCGCTGGCCGGACAGCCTTGCGCCGATGTCAAACTGGCCCTGCGCGAACAAGTCACGCGCCGGCCCTTCGTGCGTTCGACCAATCTTGTGTGGGACAACAACATATATTGCAGTTCACTATTTGGCGACTATCAGGCAGCGGTTGATCCTGGCGAGTACACACAAGGCAAGTTGTGGTTGATGAACGGCAACCCGGTCACACCCAATACCGCGGTGCTGGTGTATCGCCTCAGCGAAGGCAAGCAAGGCGCCCTGACCGCCCTTGACGGCTATCACCTGAGCAACGTCCTGCGGCTGATTGGTCGCCAGACTCTACTGTTACTGCAAGTCGGCCCCCACTGGTTATCTACCGATGGCCAGGTCCACGAGGGCGCCCTGTCTGTATTGCCGGTAGCCCGAAGCAACCTTGCGTCTTCGCGGTATGCCTTTGAAGTAGAGGCCGGTTTTCCCGAGGGCGAAGTCTGGCGCTACATGAAAAGCGAATACCCGCCGCTGTTCAGCCTGCTGATCTTCTTTGGGGTGATTGCCGGGGCCATTGGTCATTGGCTGCAGAAGCGCTCCTCATCACAGACTCATGAACTGCAACGGGCACTGGAAGCCAATGAGTTCATTCCTTACTTCCAGCCTGTGGTTCACGGTGACAGCAAAGAGTGGGCAGGCGTCGAGGTCCTGATGCGCTGGCAACACCCAAAAGAAGGCCTGGTGCGTCCGGACCTGTTCATTCCATTCGCCGAGCATTCCGGATTGATCGTGCCAATGACCCGCTCGTTGATGCGCCAGACTGCCGCGTTGCTCGCCCCGCATGCGCCTGTGTTCCATGAGCGCTTTCACATCGGCATCAACATCACCGCCAGCCACTGCCGTGACCTTGCGCTGGTAGACGATTGCCGCGAGTTTCTCGCCTCCTTCCCGCCCGGCAAGGTTGCACTGGTTCTGGAGCTGACCGAGCGCGAGCTGATCGAACCCAACGCCATCACCCTTCAATTGTTCGAACAGTTACATGCGTTGGGGGTGATGATTGCGATCGATGATTTTGGCACGGGGCATTCTAGCCTGGGCTATTTGCGCCAGTTCAATGTGGACTTTCTGAAAATAGATCAGAGCTTTGTGGCGATGATCGGTGTTGATGCCTTGTCCCGTCACATACTCGACAGCATCATCGAACTCTCGGCCAAGCTGGACCTTGGTATCGTTGCCGAAGGTGTCGAAACCCTCGAACAGAGTGATTATCTTGCCCGTCACGGGGTGAACTTCCTGCAAGGCTACCTATTTGGACGACCGATGCCGGGCGCCGATTTCATTATTGCGTTGAACAGCCATTAATTAGCCACTTTGCGCGTTCCATGGACATCCTCAACAAAAGGATCCACGCCGCAAATTGCATCAAACAGCAACGTGCGTTACATCATGAAAAAGACGTGATTTACTCTGAGCGAATTAACTACTACAATTTTTCTTGCCTGCACAAGATTGACAGGTGAGCCATTAACACCGAGTCGCTACAAGGCTCTTGGCTTATAGCTTTGTTGGCGGTTGGTATCAGCCAAACACACTATTGGAGTAAAGATATTGTCCAGACTCGCTGAATTTCGTGCCGCTGAAAAGGCCCTTCAAGAACAGCTCGCGCAGCTGGAATCGCTGAAGAACGACGCCGGGCTCAAGAAAGAAATCGAATTCGAAGAAAAGCTCCAGGGGCTGATGAAAACCTACGGCAAGAGCTTGCGCGACATCATCGCCATTCTCGACCCGAACCCAAAATCCGGCCTGCTGCAGGCCGCCGCACCTAAAACTCGCCGCGCCCGCGTGGTCAAGGTTTATCAAAACCCGCACACCGGTGAACTGATTGAAACCAAGGGCGGCAATCACCGTGGCCTGAAAGCCTGGAAGGAACAATATGGTGCAAGCACCGTTGACTCCTGGCTGCGCACTTAAGCTTTCCTGCGCCCCCCAAAAGCCCTGCCTGTGCAGGGCTTTTTTATGCTCACCTATACTTAATGCAACGATGATCGTCGATCTAGTTGGAAACGCCGGCCAAATACCATGGGCATCCGGTACAACTTTCTGCTTAATCCCTTTGGGTATTAAACAATACCCTTCGGCACGGCTAACGTGCAGACATCGCGCACTACTAAAGTCTCAAACTGTTTCGCGCACTGCGTATTTCATCCTGACTTGCGGCATAAGCCTCGGCTTGGCCTGCGTAGGAAAAAACATAGGCCTTATCAGCATCTAGCGCTGCGACTAATGTTTGCGACAACACATGTCGTCCATTCTGGGTGACCGTACAGGTGGTTTCCAGCGCTTGCAGCCTGCTCAATGTAGCGGGATGAATTTTGTTGCAAACACTTTGATAGCCGCCCTGAAAAAAATCCTTTTGCACGGACTTGCGCATTTCCAGCAGCACACCTTGCAAATTGACTTCATGCCCAGGCTCAACCTGGCTCATGGTCAACTCCATGACCAGGACCGGATCACCGTTTGCGTCGTTTTTCACCGCCCGCTGCCTTGAAACCCTGGGCGGTGTTTGAGTTGTCGCCTCCTCTTGTGGCAATACTTGCACTGCCCAGCCGCTGGGCCAGGTAATCTCGGGAAGCACAGTCTCGGCGCGGGCAACAGCCGAAAACAGGCAGGTCAAAACAAGCAGGTAGCGATACGATCGAAACATTGCACTCAACACTGACGGGGCGAACGTTAAAGTCTGAGCCCCACCACGCCGCCAGGCAATAGCTGAAGGTTTTGCTTTGGTGCAATACACCGCCTTGCGTATTATTGGCGTACTGCAAGCAAGCCTCATCAACTGCAAGCCAAGGGACAGCTCTTGTCTTGAGCGCCGTTTGCCCCACTTATTTTCCGGAGGGCCCATGAGCCTGCACGAACTGAACACCTTCCCCGGCGTTACCGCCCAACCTGACACCGCCACGCAGCAATTCGTCTTCAACCACACCATGTTGCGGGTCAAGGACATCACCAAGTCGCTGGATTTCTACACGCGCATCCTCGGCTTTACGCTGGTGGAAAAGCGCGATTTCCCGGAAGCCGAGTTCAGCCTGTATTTCCTGGCGCTGGTCGATAAGAACCAGATCCCGGCCGACGCCGCTGCACGCACCCAGTGGATGAAATCGATTCCCGGTATTCTTGAGCTGACTCACAACCACGGCACCGAAAACGATGCGGATTTCGCCTACCACAATGGCAACACCGACCCTCGCGGCTTCGGTCATATCTGCATCTCGGTGCCAGACATTCGTGCTGCTTGCGAGCGCTTCGAAGCCCTGGGCTGCGATTTCCAGAAACGCCTGAACGACGGCCGCATGAAGAGCCTGGCCTTCATCAAGGACCCGGATGCGTACTGGGTTGAGATCATTCAGCCGGCACCGCTGTAAAAAATCACCGACACTGATCGTTCCCACGCTCTGCGTGGTAATGCCTCCTGTGACGCTCTGCGTCACGCTTTTTGGGACGCGGAGCGTCCCGGGCTGCATTCCCACGCAGTGTGGGAACGATCATGCGCAAGACACAAAAAACCCCATGATCACTCATGGGGTTTTGTGCTTTCAGCGTTGGCGTTTATGCAGGCGCAGAGGTGCGAATCAGGTGATCGAAGGCACTCAGCGATGCCTTGGCACCCTCGCCTACCGCAATCACGATTTGCTTGTACGGCACGGTCGTTACATCGCCGGCGGCGAACACACCCGGTATCGAGGTCTCGCCACGGTTATCGACGATGATCTCGCCGCGCGGCGACAGCTCGACGGTGCCCTTGAGCCAATCGGTGTTAGGCAGCAAACCGATCTGCACGAAGATCCCTTCCAGCTCGATGCTCAGCGCTTCGCCTGACTGACGATCCTTGTAACGCAAGCCGTTGACCTTCTGCCCATCGCCGGTCACTTCAGTGGTTTGTGCACTGGTGATCACGGTCACGTTCGGCAGGCTGTGCAACTTGCGCTGCAACACCGCATCGGCACGCAACTGCACATCGAACTCCAGCAACGTGACATGGGCGACAATACCCGCCAGGTCGATGGCCGCTTCGACCCCCGAGTTACCACCACCAATCACCGCAACGCGCTTGCCTTTGAACAGCGGGCCGTCGCAGTGCGGGCAGTACGCCACGCCCTTGTTGCGATATTGCTGTTCGCCCGGGACGTTCATTTCACGCCAGCGAGCACCGGTCGCGAGGATCACGGTCCTGGCTTTCAGTGAAGCGCCGCTGGCGAACTGGATCTGGTGCAGCTCGCCGTTTTTGCCCGGCAGCAGTTTGTCGGCGCGTTGCAGGTTCATGATGTCGACGTCGTATTGCTTGACGTGTTCTTCCAGCGCGACGGCGAGCTTCGGCCCTTCGGTCTCCTGTACCGAGATGAAGTTCTCGATCGCCATGGTGTCCAGCACCTGACCACCAAAACGCTCGGCTGCAACGCCGGTACGAATGCCTTTACGGGCGGCGTAGATTGCTGCCGAAGCACCGGCTGGCCCACCACCGACGACCAGTACGTCAAAGGCGTCTTTGGCGCTGATCTTCTCGGCCTGACGCTCGATGGCGCTGGTATCGATCTTGGCGATGATTTCTTCCAGGCCCATGCGTCCCTGACCAAAGTTCACGCCGTTCAGGTAAACGCTTGGTACGGCCATGATCTGACGATCATTGACCTCGTCCTGGAACAACGCGCCGTCGATGGCAACGTGACGGATGTTCGGGTTCAGCACCGCCATCAGGTTCAGCGCCTGGACCACGTCCGGGCAGTTCTGGCACGACAGCGAAAAGTAGGTCTCGAAGTTGAACTCGCCTTTGAGCGAGCGGATCTGTTCGAGCACCTCGATACTGGCCTTCGAAGGGTGACCGCCGACTTGCAGCAAGGCCAGCACCAGCGAAGTGAATTCGTGGCCCATGGGGATACCGGCGAAACGCAGGTTGATATCGCTTCCCGGGCGGTTCAACGAGAACGACGGCTTGCGCGCATCGGTACCGTTGTCGAGCAAGGTAATCTGCTGGGAAAGACTGGCAATGTCTTTGAGTAACGCGAGCATTTCCTGGGATTTCGCACCGTCGTCGAGGGAGGCGACGATCTCGATCGGCTGGGTGACCCGTTCCAGGTATGACTTCAACTGAGCTTTAAGATTGGCATCCAACATACGGGCGATTTCCATGCTTTATACGGTAGAAAAAACAACGCCCGAGCGAATCTCGCCCGGGCGTTTTTGAGGGCGGTGCGGCTTACGTGTTTAAGAGCTCATCGCCCTCAATCGACTCACAGACTCAGATCTTGCCGACCAGGTCCAGGGACGGAGCCAGGGTGGCCTCGCCTTCTTTCCACTTGGCTGGGCAGACTTCGCCCGGGTGAGCGGCAACATACTGGGCAGCCTTGATTTTGCGCAGCAGCTCGGAAGCGTCACGACCAACGCCGCCATCGTTCAGCTCGACGATTTTGATCCGGCCTTCAGGGTTGATCACGAAGGTGCCACGGTCTGCCAGGCCGACTTCTTCGATCAGTACGTCGAAGTTGCGGGAGATCACGTGGGTCGGATCACCAATCATGGTGTACTTGATTTTTTCGATCGCAGGCGAAGTGTTGTGCCATGCGGCGTGGGCAAAGTGGGTGTCGGTCGACACGCTGTAGATTTCTACGCCCAGCTTCTGGAACGCATCGTAGTTGTCAGCCAGGTCTTCCAGCTCGGTTGGGCAAACGAAGGTGAAGTCGGCCGGGTAGAAGAACACTACAGACCATTTGCCTTTCAGATCGGCGTCCGACACTTCGACGAATGCGCCGTTTTTGAATGCGGTAGCGTTGAACGGTTTTACTTGGCTGTTGATGATAGGCATCGTTGACTCTCCGTCAGGGTTGAAAAGTTGATGAGGTGAATCCTACCCAGTCGATCGTCTGATGGCTCATTGGCAAACCTGATGCCGCTAATTGGTTTTCGCTATTAACCAGCACTATTAATAGAAGAAAACCGTATTTATCTGGCAACAGGCTGGCGTCCGCCACAAAGGCGGAGCCAGACACCGCTGTAGAGACACCGAAGGACGATTAGCCCGCCACCGGCGTGCGCATGGTGACGAATTCTTCGGCAGCAGTAGGATGCACGCCAATGGTTTCGTCGAAATCGCGCTTGGTGGCGCCAGCCTTCAAGGCAATCGCCAGGCCCTGAACGATCTCGCCCGCTTCCGGGCCGACCATGTGGCAACCCAAAACCTTGTCGGTCTTGGCGTCCACCACCAATTTCATCAATGTGCGCTCCTGGCACTCGGTCATGGTCAGCTTCATCGGCCGGAAACGGCTTTCGAAAATCTGCACCTCATAACCTTCTTCCCTCGCCTGCTCTTCACTCAGGCCAACGGTGCCGATGTTCGGCAAGCTGAATACCGCCGTGGGAATCATCTTGTAGTCGACCAGACGATACTGCTCAGGCTTGAACAGCCGACGCGCCACCGCCATGCCTTCAGCCAGGGCTACCGGTGTCAGCTGCACGCGACCGATCACATCACCAATCGCCAGAATCGATGGCTCAGCGGTTTGATACAGCTCGTCGACTTCGACAAAGCCTTTCTTGTCGAGCGTGACCTTGGTGTTCTCCAACCCCAGGTTGTCGACCATTGGACGACGCCCCGTGGCGTAGAACACGCAGTCCGCCTGCAACTCGCGACCATCCTTGAGGGTCACGTTCAAACTGCCATCAGCCTGCTTTTCGATGCGCTCGATGTCGGCATTGAATTGCAGGTTCATCCCGCGCTTGGTCAGTTCCTCCTGCAAATGCTTACGCACCGAGCCGTCGAAGCCACGCAGGAACAGCTCACCGCGATACAGCAAGGTGGTTTCGGCGCCCAGCCCGTGGAAAATCCCGGCGAACTCTACGGCGATATAGCCGCCACCGACCACTAGAACGCGCTTGGGCAGCTCTTTGAGGAAAAACGCCTGGTTTGAGCTGATGGCGTGCTCATGCCCCGGAATCTCGGGGATCTGCGGCCAGCCGCCGGTGGCAATCAGAATATGCTTGGCGGTATGGCGCTCGCCGTTGATCTCGACTTCATGCGGGCCAACGATTTTGGCGTGGCCTTCATGCAAGGTTACGCCGCTGCCGACCAGCAGATTGCGGTAGATACCGTTCAGCCGATTGATCTCGCGATCCTTGTTGGCGATCAGCGTTGCCCAATCGAAATTCGCCTCGCCCAACGACCAGCCAAAGCCCTGCGACTGCTCGAAGTCTTCGGCAAAATGCGCCCCGTAAACCAACAACTTCTTCGGCACGCAGCCAACGTTGACGCAAGTCCCGCCCAGATAGCGGCTCTCGGCCACTGCCACTTTCGCGCCGAAACCTGCTGCGAAACGTGCTGCTCGTACACCGCCGGAACCGGCGCCAATCACATAAAGGTCAAAATCGTAGGCCATTTTCAATCTCCTCGGCAGGCCACAAGCATACCCGCTGCAGCTTTCTCGGTCAGCGCTGCGAATGACATGGGGCCGGAAAACGAAAAAGCCACCCGAAGGTGGCTTTTCAGAACAAAACAGCGAAGCGCTTTTAGTAAGCCTTGCCGGTCTTGTAGAAGTGTTCGAAGCAGAAGTTGGTCGCTTCGATGTAGCCTTCAGCGCCACCGCAGTCGAAACGCGTGCCTTTGAACTTGTAGGCAATCACGCAACCGTCTTGCGCCTGTTTCATCAGGGCGTCGGTGATCTGGATCTCGCCGCCTTTGCCTGGCTCGGTTTCTTCGATCAGCTTGAAGATGTCCGGGGTCAGGATGTAACGACCGATGATCGCCAGGTTGGATGGAGCATCTTCCGGCTTTGGCTTCTCGACCATGTTGCGGACACGGTACAGGTCATCACCGATCAAGTCGCCAGCGATCACGCCATATTTGTGGGTTTCCTGCGGGTCGACTTCCTGGATCGCGACGATGGTGCAACGGTACTGTTTGTACAGTTTGACCATCTGGGTCAGTACGCCGTCGCCGTCCAGGTTGACGCACAAGTCGTCCGCCAGCACGACCGCGAACGGTTCGTCACCGATCAATGGACGGCCGGTCAGAATCGCATGACCCAGGCCTTTCATTTCGGTTTGACGGGTGTAGGAGAACGAGCACTCGTCGAGCAGTTTACGGATGCCGACCAGATACTTCTCTTTGTCAGTACCCTTGATCTGGTTTTCCAGCTCGTAGCTGATGTCGAAGTGGTCTTCCAGGGCGCGTTTGCCACGACCGGTCACGATGGAGATTTCTGTCAAACCAGCGTCCAGCGCTTCTTCAACGCCGTACTGGATCAGTGGCTTGTTCACCACCGGCAGCATTTCTTTAGGCATGGCTTTAGTCGCTGGCAGGAAGCGAGTACCGTAACCGGCTGCTGGGAACAAGCATTTCTTGATCATAAAAGTCCTTAAAAGGGCTGTGTGTACGAGTTTCGGCGCAGTCTAATCAGCCGGCGAGCACCTTACAATGCCCCACACTGGCTAACCGATGCCATCATAGAGAAATATTCCGGCGGATAGTTCCGCAACGACGCAGATTAGCCTCCAAGCCAAGGCGTACGGAACAACGCAAAGACTTCACTTTAGACCAGTGAACGCGCCGGGGCACGTTTCCAGTTATCATTGCGCGATTGAACCAGCCAACGAGGCAGATAGATGTCGGCAGCAAAAAGCGTAAACGGTTACCTGATCAATCAAGCCAAAGATCGCCAGTGGTGGGTCGACAGCGTCAGCGGCGAAAACATCGCCGGGCCTTTCCCCACGGAAGCGTTGGCGATTGAAGTCGCCTCGGTGCTGCAAGACACCCCGCCTGCACCCAAGCGGCGCGGCGCCAAACCTGAGTAACACCGCCCTCGAAAGAGCCCTGCTAACGCGCAGGGCTTTTTTGTGTTTGTCTGTACCGAAATGGTTGTTCGCTATAGCATCCGGCTTCAGGGCGACTCGCGCCCCTTACACACTGTTCACTCGATGACGACCCAAACATGAAAAAATATCTGGCTCTGATTGCGGTGCTGGCCTTGAGCGGTTGCGCTACTGCATCCAAAACCTATCTGAATAACGGCGAGCAAGGCCTGTCGATCGACTGCTCGGGTGAAGCCAACTCCTGGGCCAAATGTTATCAAATGGCTGACGATTCCTGCGCTGGAACCGGCTATCGGATCATTGGCACCGATGGCACGCCAGCCACCAAGGAAAGCGACAAGACCCTGGGCGTCGACGTTGGCAACTACAAGAGCCGCAGCGTCGTAGTGGTGTGCAAGTAACCGGCAAGACGCTATGGCCGCTACATGTGAATTTCGGCGAATTTGATCCCGAGCCCTCGTACTGTCTCGATCAAATCATCCAGCCGACTAAATGATTCGACCTCGTCGTTTTCATCCACCAGGAAATAGCTGCGCCCTGCACTTTTCTTGAAGAACACAATCCACTCCCCGGAGTTTGCCGGGTTTTGAATCACATGCGTCGCAGAGATGTGCCCCTCTGCATGCCGCTCTCTTACTTGCTCTCGCTTCATTGACCACTCCAGAAATGACAGTGCCGCCCAAGCCCGAGGCTGGACGGCACTCCTGCTGATTGACGACAGTTTATCGGACGATACGGTCAATCAGCCAATTTCAAATTCAGCGAGCGAGAGGGAATCGCCGAAAAAACTATGAGCCAGAAATGCATTTGTTGGCCGCATCCTGCACATCTCCAGGCCGAATTGGCACATTGGACATGCTTTCGTGGAGCTTGATGCTACTTCCGCCGGATCGCTCTTCGATGTCAAACACCGCAGACGGACTCGCAGACAGTTTTCCTGCAACAATGACCCGGACACCATCCTTGTTGTAGGGCTCCATTTGCACAGCCCCTCGGGTACTGGCCAAATGTTTGGCCACACAGTCGGCGTACGCTTGAGGTTTTTTCCCCGAGATCACATTCATGGTCGGCAGCGTCTGACTAATGTCCGAGACAGTCGCGCAACCACTCATCGCCAACGCCAGTACCAAAACACCCCGCTTCATACGAATCCTCCCTTAAAGACCCTCCGACAGCGCAAATACTGTTTTTCTCCGGAGACCGCTGCTTTATCACCCATAAAAACCCGAATAGCTGTTTTTAATTGTCAAAGCGCCTCGCGGTAGCCCAATAATAAACCGTTCGGGCTGATAAACTGCGCCATCGCCCATGCTATCGTTTTGATTTTGTAGAAAAAGCCCTTCTGGAGGCGCCCCCATGAAATTTATCCACCAGCGCGAGCACCTCAATGAAGATGACATCGTCGTCATTCAATGCTCCCAAATGTGCAACATCCGCTTGATGAACGACGCCAATTTTCGCAGCTTCAAGAACGGCGGCCGCCACACTTACCACGGCGGCGCGTTTGACACCTTCCCTGCGAAAATCACCGCGCCAAGCACCGGCTTCTGGAACATCACCATCGACACGGTCAACCGCCGGCCGATCAGCGTGACCCGCAAACCGACCCTGACCCACTCGATCAAAATCATCCGCCGGTCCAGCTCGAAACTCAGCTGAAACCCCGGCCCGCACTGCGACAGACAGGTACGACCGTGGCCCAAACGACCAAGTACGTCATCAAATACAAACTCAACGAAGAACGCCGCTTCGATTTCGCCCAGCTTGAAACCGGCACCGAAGAAGAAGCCAAAGCCGCACTCGCAGCAATTCACGGCGACTTGTCCGGGATCAGCGATATAAAGGTCAGCAAAGCGCTGTAACCCCTGGCACAACCACTCCGGAGTTCGACCGCAAGCACCGGAGTGTCGCCCACCTTCGTACTCCCCAGACTGGCACACCTCAACCTTGAGTTCAGGAGCCGGACATGTCCATTTCTTTGCCGCACAACACCTCGGTAGCGCGTTATATCGACGGTGTCCGTGCAATAGGCGAACAGCCTCTGATCTCGCGTATCAATGCACTGGATTGGCCTTCCCTGGAGCAAGACCTCGACCGGGACGGCTGCGCGACAATCAAAGGACTGCTCAGCCCTGAACACTGTGCAGACCTCAGCGCGCTCTACGCTCAGCCTGCACTTTTCCGCTCGCACGTGATAATGGCCCGACATGGTTTCGGGCGTGGCGAATACAAGTATTTCAGATACCCGCTGCCGGATATCGTTGCTTGCCTGCGCGGCACGCTCTACCCAAGGCTTGTCCCGCTGGCCAATCGCTGGAGTGAACGGATGGGCTTGCCCGGCCGCTTTCCCTCGGAGCACGCCGCCTTCCTGCAACGTTGTCATGACGCGGGACAGGAGCGCCCTACGCCACTGTTGCTGCAATATGGTCCGCAGGACTACAACTGTTTACACCAGGATCTGTATGGCGAGCACGTGTTCCCACTGCAAGTGGCGATTCTGCTGTCCGCTCCCGGCGAAGATTTTACCGGCGGCGAATTCGTGCTCACCGAGCAGCGGCCACGGATGCAATCACGGCCCATGGTGATGAGCCTGGAAAAAGGCGATGCGCTGATTTTTGCCGTGCATCAGCGCCCGGTCAAAGGTGTTCGCGGCGATTACCGGGTGAACCTGCGCCACGGTGTCAGTCGCCTGCACAGCGGCAAACGGCATACCCTTGGAGTGATCTTTCACGATGCGCAGTAAAGCGATGCCTCCAATCACCTTCGAGCTGTTTGCCGATGAAGACCGGCAACCGGCCAGAACCGAGCAAATCGGCGAACAGTCTTTCGTTCTCCGAGGTTTCGCCCTGCCCTGGGTGGTGCAATTGCTGCCGGCGCTGGAGAAGATTCTACTGGCCGCACCGTTTCGGCAGATGGTCACCCCTGGCGGTTTCACCATGTCCGTCGGCTTGAGCAGTTGTGGCACGCTGGGCTGGACCACCGATCGCAGCGGCTATCGCTACACTCGCATCGATCCCGTCAGCGGCCAGCCCTGGCCGGCGATGCCCGAGGTCTTTCGGGAACTGGCACAGGCCGCCGCACGAGCAGCCGGTTTCCATCACTTTGAGCCCGATGCCTGCCTGATCAACCGATACCTGCCGGGCGCCAAGATGTCGTTGCATCAGGACAAGGATGAACGGTCCTACGATCCGCCGATTGTTTCGGTGTCCCTCGGGCTGCCGGCGATGTTCCTGTTCGGGGGCTTTGAGCGTAGCGACAAAAGCCAGCGAGTGCCGCTGTTTCACGGTGACATCGTGGTCTGGGGCGGCGTGGATCGCTTGCGTTATCACGGCGTGCTGCCGCTCAAGGAGGGTCATCACCCACGACTGGGCGGACAGCGGATCAACTTCACGTTCCGCACGGCGGGATGACATCCCGAATTTGACCGCAAGCGCCGGAGTGTCCTCAGCGCCCACACTCGCTAGGCTCCGTACGAATGAACCTTCTACCGGTACCCTCCATGACCACTGCCAAACCCACCACAGAGCAAGATCCCCGTTGGTCCGCGGTGCTGGCGCGCGACCCGCGCGCTGACGGCCAGTTTGTCTACGCGGTGAAAACCACCGGGATCTATTGCCGCCCGAGCAGCCTGGCGCGATTGCCGAAACCGGAAAACGTCGAGTTTTTCGACACCGAGGAACAGGCTCAGGCTGCCGGTTATCGCCCGAGTAAACGCGCTGCAACAGACCAGACTCATCTCGCCGCGCAACACGCCGCACTGGTCGCCGCAGCCTGCCGGCAGATCGAGGCTGCCGAGACATTGCCCAGCTTGAACGAACTGGCAGAGACCGCACTAATGAGCGCTTTCCACTTTCATCGGGTGTTCAAGGCTGTCACCGGCCTGACGCCCAAGGGCTATGCCACTGCGCAACGTTCACGCAGGGTTCGTGAACGCCTGGAAGTCGCCGGCTCGGTGACCGACGCGCTGTATGAGGCTGGCTTCAATTCCAACAGCCGCTTCTACGAGTCCGCCGATCATCTGCTTGGCATGAAGCCCAGCGACTACCGCGCCGCCGGCCAGAACACCGACATCCGGTTTGCCGTCGGCCAATGTTCATTAGGGGCGATTCTGGTGGCGCAAAGTCAACGCGGGGTGTGCGCGATCCTCTTGGGGGACGATCCCCACGCGCTGGTCTGCGACCTTCAAGACCGGTTCCGCCAGGCCAACCTGATTGGCGCCGACCATGACTTCGAACAGCTGATTGCCAAGGTGGTGGGCTTCATCGAAGCCCCGGCGCTTGGCCTGGACCTGCCGCTGGATGTGCGCGGCACGGCGTTTCAGGAGCGGGTGTGGATGGCGCTGCGAGATATTCCGGCAGGCAGCACCGCCAGCTACGCCGAAATAGCCCAGCGCATCGGCGCGCCAAAAGCCTTCCGTGCCGTGGCCCAGGCCTGCGGTGCCAACAACCTCGCGGTGGCCATTCCCTGCCATCGGGTGGTGCGTAGCGATGGCGATCTCTCGGGCTACCGCTGGGGGGTGGAGCGCAAGCGTCAGTTGCTTGCGCGTGAAACCCAACCTTAGGCTCTGTACGAAAACTGCCTGCGCGTCGACCAGGCTGCGTTAAAAACAGGCTCGGAATGCTCATTTAGGGACCTAAACTCCGCTTCCTCGCCTGTTTTTGCCTTGCCTGATCGCCGCTCGGCGAGTTTTCGTACAGACCCTAGAAAATGCCGATGTGTACGGCGACTGACTCAGGGCCGGTATAGGCTTCGAAATCGGTGGCAAATCGGCGTTTGACCTGTGGGTTGGCCTCAAAATACGCCCAGACCCTGCCCCACGCCTCGATCACACTGCCCGGCATCGCTCCCTTCGCCTCGAAAATCAGGTACTGGCCACCTTGCACCTCAATGGTTTCGTAACCGGGGGCGGCTTCATTGACCGCCACCCCGGCCATCACATCGAAAGATCCCGAGGCATCGGACTCATAGTGGGAGTACACACCGTAAGCCGGTGAGTCCGGTTGCTTATTGCCAATCTTGTCAAACAGCCCTTCGACAAAAAAACGCTGCCACATCGGACCGATTCTGGCGGTAGCTGCCTGCTGCTCAGCACTGTTGAGCGTACGCACACGCAATCCCGATACGCGGAATGGTGAAATCTCAAGTTGTTTCAAATCCATGGAACAGTTCCTCCGTCGTTAACGATTCACATCCACCACAAGCGGCCACCATGCCATTGGCGTGAGCGCTGGCACAACCGAACGCTACAACTTTGTTGCGCTCGGCATCTGCGCCTAAAGGCCACTGGCCTTGTGACGCTGACTCCTGCTACAAAAGCCGCTCTTGTCATGAGGAGGACGTTGCGATGAACCAGTGGCCTGACACCCGTATTCTTGATCTGCTCGGCATTGAATTGCCGATCATCCAGGCTCCCATGGCCGGCGCCACCGGATCGGCCATGGTCATTGCGGCCAGCAATGCCGGCGCCCTGGGCTCAATGCCCGCGGCCATGCTCAGCGTCGAACAGTTGCGCGAAGAGCTGAAGGTCATCCGGCAACACAGCCAGCGCCCATTCAACGTGAACTTCTTCTGCCATCAACCACCCGTGGCCGACGAGCAACGCACTCAGCAATGGAAAAACCTGCTGGAGCCTTATTACCGCGAATTGGGTGCAGACTTCGACGCACCGACACCGGTTTCCAACCGAGCACCGTTCGATGCCGCAGCCTGCGCAGTAGTCGAAGAGTTCTGTCCGGAGGTGGTGAGTTTTCACTTCGGCCTACCGGAAAAATCCCTGCTGGAGCGGGTCAAAGCCACAGGCGCGAAAGTCCTGTCTTCGGCAACTACCGTCGATGAGGCAATCTGGCTGGAACAGCATGGTTGCGACGCGATTATCGCCATGGGCTACGAGGCCGGAGGCCATCGCGGGATGTTTCTCAGCGATGATCTGAACAGTCAGGTCGGCACCTTTGCCCTGGTACCGCAGATCGTCGATGCCGTCAGCGTACCGGTGATCGCGGCGGGCGGGATCGGCGATGCACGCGGAATTGTCGCCGCCTTCGCTTTGGGGGCCTCGGCAGTGCAACTGGGCACCGCCTACCTGTTTACCCCGGAAGCCAAGGTCAGCGCGTCCCATCACCGGGCCTTGCGCAGCGCCAAGGAAAGCGAGACGGCGCTGACCAATATTTTCACCGGGCGTGCGGCGCGAGGCATTCTCAATCGGGTCATGCGCGAACTTGGCCCGATCAGCCCGCAAGCACCGGCCTTCCCGCTGACGGGCGGAGCGCTGATGCCACTGCGTGCCAAGGATGAAGCGGACTTCAGCAACCTATGGGCCGGGCAAGCCCTGCGGCTCGGGATTGAATTACCGACTGCAGAATTGACCCGACGCCTGGCTGACGAGGCGCTGGCATTGATGGCGCGTCGATAGCGCAAAAAAAATTGTATACAATTTTCGCCCGAGGAAAGCCGGTGAGTTCCGTTCGTCGCCATTTCGCTATATATTCCGATATATAGCGTTTTGCTTCAGCCCCGGCGCAGTCGACTGACAACAACACACTGCCCGCCTCACTTGCACCTCGGAGCCGCTTCATGACTATTCGTGCCTCACGTTTTGCCCCCACTTGCCTGGCATCCTTGCTCGCCGTGTTCGCGTTTGGCTCAGCCCACGCAGATGAAGTCCAGGTTGCGGTCGCGGCCAATTTCACCGCACCGATCCAGGCCATTGCCGCCGATTTCGAAAAAGACACCGGGCACAAACTGGTTGCCGCCTATGGCGCGACTGGCCAGTTCTACACCCAGATCAAAAATGGTGCGCCGTTCGAAGTGCTCCTGTCGGCTGACGACAGCACCCCGCAAAAACTCGAGAGCGAAGGCGACACGGTCAAAGGTTCGCGTTTCACCTACGCCATTGGCACCCTGGCACTGTGGTCGGCCAAGGACAGTTACGTTGACGCCAAAGGCAAAGTGCTCAGCGACAACACCTATCAGCACCTGTCGATCGCTAACCCGAAAGCCGCCCCTTACGGTCTCGCGGCCACCCAGGTATTGGCTAAACTGGGCCTGACCGACAAGGTCAAAAACAAGATCGTCGAAGGCCAGAACATCACCCAGGCCTACCAGTTCGTCTCCACCGGCAATGCGGAAATAGGCTTCGTCGCCTTGTCGCAGATCTATAAAGACGGCAAAGTCACCGGCGGTTCGGCGTGGATCGTTCCAGCCGACATGCACGACCCGATCAAACAAGACGCAGTGATCCTCAACAAAGGCAAAGACAACCCGGCCGCCAAGGCACTGGTTGCTTACCTCAAAGGGCCTAAAGCCGCTGCCGTCATCAAGTCCTACGGTTACCAACTCTAAATGACGCTATCGAGTGCCGACTTTTCCGCCATCTGGCTGACCCTCAAGCTGGCCTCCCTGACGACGGCCATCCTGCTGGTCATCGGCACTCCGATTGCGTTGTGGCTGTCGCGCACCCGCTCCTGGTTGCGCGGGCCCATCGGCGCCATCGTCGCCCTGCCCCTGGTGCTGCCGCCGACGGTGATCGGCTTCTATTTGCTGCTGACCCTCGGTCCTAACGGGGTCATCGGCCAGTTCACCCAGGCACTGGGGCTGGGCACGCTGACGTTCAGTTTTGCGGGGCTGGTGATCGGTTCGGTTATCTACTCGATGCCCTTTGTCGTCCAGCCACTGCAGAACGCCTTCTCGGCGATTGGTCCGCGTCCGCTGGAGGTGGCCGCCACCTTGCGCGCCAACCCTTGGGACACTTTTTTCAACGTGATATTACCGTTGGCCAGGCCAGGCTTTATCACCGCGGCCATTCTCGGCTTCGCCCATACCGTCGGTGAGTTCGGCGTGGTGCTGATGATCGGCGGCAATATCCCGGACAAAACCCGGGTGGTGTCGGTGCAGATCTACGATCATGTCGAAGCCATGGAATATGGCCAGGCCCACTGGCTGGCCGGGGCGATGCTGGTGTTCTCGTTCCTGGTATTGCTGGCGCTGTACTCCAGCCGCAAAACCAAAGCCGGCTGGAGCTGATCGATGACCTCAACGATTCACGCTCGCCTGAAACTGAGCTACCCGGATTTTTCCCTGGACGTCGACCTGCACCTGCCCGGCCGCGGCGTCACGGCGCTGTACGGTCATTCCGGCTCGGGCAAAACCACCTGCCTGCGCTGCATCGCCGGACTGGAAAAGGCCGAGCAAGGCTTTATCCAGATCAATGATGAAATCTGGCAGGACAGCGACAAAAAACTCTTTGTCGCCCCGCACAAACGGGCGCTGGGTTATGTGTTTCAGGAGGCCAGTCTGTTTCCCCATCTGTCGGTGCTGGCCAACCTGGAATTTGGCCTGCGGCGCATTCCACGCCAGCAACGCCGGGTCGACATGGCCCACGCCACCGAACTGCTGGGAATCAGCCACTTGCTCGACCGTCATCCACAACACCTCTCGGGCGGCGAGCGCCAACGGGTCGGTATTGCCCGGGCGTTGCTCACCAGCCCGAAACTGCTGTTGATGGACGAGCCACTGGCCGCGCTGGACTCGCAGCGCAAAAGCGAAATCCTGCCGTACCTCGAACGGCTGCACGACGAACTGGAAATCCCGGTGTTGTACGTCAGTCATTCGCAGGATGAAGTCGCTCGGCTGGCCGACCACATTGTCCTGCTGAGCTACGGCAAAGCCCTGGCGAGCGGTCCCATTGGCGAAACGCTGGCGCGGCTCGACCTGCCACTGGCCTTGGGCGACGACGCCGGCGTAGTGATTGAGGGTCAGGTGACGGACTACGACACCCATTACCAACTGCTGACCCTACAACTGCCCCGCAGCCAATTGAATGTGCGGGTCGCGCATTCGCCTATGGCCGTGGGCAAGTTGTTGCGTGTCAAAGTCCAGGCTCGCGATGTCAGCCTGAGTCTTCAGGGCGGTGAACTGAGCAGCATCCTCAATCGCCTGCCAGTGACGGTCACCAGCGAAATTTCCGCGGACAACGCCGCCCATGTGCTGGTACGCCTGGACGCTGCGGGAACACCGTTGCTCGCGCGCATCACCCGCTATTCCCGCGATCACTTGCAACTGCATCCCGGCCAGCAACTATGGGCGCAAATCAAGGCGGTGGCGGTCCTCGCGTAATCGGCTGAGGCGCGCAACAAGACCATAAGCGTTGTAAGGGGAAAGTCTATTGAGCTAGGCTAGCCGCCTCTCCCCTATGCCGGATGACCTTTCGACGTGAACAACTAAGCCTTTCAAAAATGTATGCGCAACAAGCTGCCGCCGGCACTTGTTGGTCTTTTCGACATTTTTTGGAGGTGCCATGACTCACGTCACGCGTCTGCCTGCGCTCGTAACCCTGAACCAACTGTCCTATCAGCTCGCCAATGGCGAAACACTGTTCGACTCCCTGAACCTGCACTTCGATCATCGTCCCACCGGTATTGTTGGCCGTAACGGCACGGGTAAATCGGTGCTTGCCCGACTGATTGCCGGCGACTTGACGCCCGCTTCCGGCACACTCAGCCGCTTTGGCAGCGTCGCCTATGTGGCGCAAGAGCCGATTGCGATCAGCGGCCAGAGCGTTGCGCAAGCGGCGGGTATCGCCGAGACACTCGATGCGCTCGCCCGGCTGGCCAGCGGCAGCGCATCCACCCAAGACCTTGAACAGGCGGCTGAACGCTGGGATCTGCCCGAACAATTGCGCCTGTTGTTCGATGAAGCCGGCCTGCCAGAGCTGACGGCGCAACACCCTATGGACGCCCTCAGCGGCGGCCAACGCGCCCGCATCGCACTGATCGGCGCATTTCTCAGCCAGGCCGATTTGCTGGTGCTGGATGAACCGACCAACCATCTGGATGCTGACGGCCGCCGCTGGCTAATGGACCGGCTCGACCACTGGCGCGGAGGGGTGATCGTGGTCAGCCATGATCGAACGCTGCTCAACAGCCTTCAACGCATCGTCGAACTCAGTGCACTGGGTGTGCAGGTCTTTGGTGGCAATCATGCGGCTTACCTTGAGCAGCGCGAAGTCGAGCAAGCTGCGGCGCATGCAGCCCTTGAGCACAACCGCACCCTGCGCAGTCGCGAGCTGAAACGGCTACAGCGCGAACACGACACCATTCAGCGACGCGCCGCCGGATCACGCAAAAACGCTGAAACCGCCAACGTCTCACGCTTCGAACGCGCCAGGATGAAAGGTGCGGCCACCGAGATCATGGGCCACGTACGTCATGCGCATCAGGCCCACAAATCAGCGATGAATGAGCAGGTACGGGAGGCCAACGCGCGGGTTCTATCGTCAGATCCGGTGCTGATGACGTTGCCGGGAACCGCTGTGCCGGCCAACCGACAGGTGATCACACTTATCGACGCGCAACTGCCCTGGCTGGCACCCGAGGCGCCAGCGACATTCCTCACTATTTCACTTGCAGGCCCTGTGCGCATTGCGCTCAGTGGGCCGAACGGCTGCGGAAAATCCACCTTGCTGAAAATGCTCGCAGCGCACTGCAACCCTGTCAGCGGTGATTGCCTGACCCACGTGCCCAATGCTTACCTTGACCAGCGACTGGAGTTGCTCGATCCAGAACGCTCCATCGTCGAGCAGTTGAACCTGCTCGATACACCGCTATCGGAAGGCTCGGTGCGCAGCCGGCTGGCCCAGCTGCAACTGGACGCTGTGCGGGTGAACGTGCCGACTCGCCTGCTCAGCGGTGGCGAACGTCTGAAAGCGGCTATTGCCATCGCGTTATGGCGAGAAAACCCGGCCCAGTTGCTGTTGCTTGACGAGCCGACCAATCACCTCGACCTTGCGTCTGTGCAAGCGCTGGAACAGGCATTACGCGACTTTCCCGGAGCGCTCATTGCAGCCTCCCATGACACCGAATTCCTGCAGGCCCTGGCGCCCACCCATACCTTGCACTGGCAGCCTACGGGGTGGGACCTGCAATGCGTCGAAGCGCGGTTTTCGCCTTGAATCAAGCGACAAACATCACAAGCCGTTTTTGCACCTTTTCAACTTGCTTCTATAGTTGATGTGTACACGATTGGAGCATCAGTGACGCCATGGAAGACATATTCGTTGTGAAACGTTGCAACAAGACTATCGTCCAGGGTCGCCGTGCGGGTGAAGTGTCTCATCAGCAGCCGATTGCAGCGGTCTGGTACCGAATTGCCGATACTCGCACCGGCGGCGGCTTTATCGGCGACGGTTATGAGCGTATGGAAGATGCCATGAAGGAGTGCCGACGGCTCAATGCCGCCAGCTCACGGAGTTCGCGTAAAGTCTGAAACGCAGACTGCACACGGCTCCGCTGCCATTGGCATTGCGGGTCTATACTGATTCCAGCTGAAGGATCGGCGACCTCATCGGCAAACGCTCGCTCCCGGCGAGCGTTTTGTTGCTCGATCAAAAGCTTCTCTGATACGGAGGTGTTTCTCATGTCCGAAAAAGAGTCCATCACTACCTTGCTGACCCTGCTCGACTCACGTCAGGCGCGCTTGGCGGCTGCCTGCAAGGAAATCGCCGACTGGGTCGATATCCATGGCGGCCACCCCACCGCGATGAAAATTCGCGACCGCCTGCAAGACATCGAGAAAGATGCCCCGCTGATTCAGAACGCGCTGACATCACTCAAACCTGTCGACCGGCCACTGCCTCGATTCCGCTAAGCAAGTCCCGGCTCATACGCTGAAGTCGGGACTCGCCAGGGATCGGCAGCACACCAATACGCTGTTTTTCAGAGTTGATCCCGAGCTATACCGCTGCGAATACGCAGAATATCGGCGAGCACCGCCAAGGCGATTTCCGCAGGTGTCTTGCTGCCCAGATTAAGCCCGATCGGCGCGTGAATACGTGCCAGCTCAGCTTCGCCCAAACCACCGATACGCCGTAAACGCTCAAAGCGCTTTTGCGAGGTTTGCATCGAGCCCATCACACCGATGTAAAATGCCTCGGTGCGCACCGCTTCCATCATGGCCAAATCGTCGATGCGCGGATCGTGGGTCAGCGCCACCACGGCGGTATCGCTGTGACAGCCGCCATCGGCAATGAACATCGACGGCAACTGGCGACGAATCTCCACGTTCTCAAGGACCACACCCTCGAGAACCTCATCGCGCGGGTCGCACAGAATCACCTCGAAACCCAGCCCCACCGCAAACTCGGCGCATGCCTGGGCCACGCTGGAATAACCGGCGAGCAACAAGCGTTGGGCCGCACCGACACGCACACGCACCCGGTCGATTTCCCGTTCGATACGCGGCCCGTGTTCACGGTCAACCAGTAGACTGCGTGCGCCGCTGGCCAGATTCACTTCGCGAATCAAACGACGCTGCCCCAGCAACGCGGACTCCAGTTCGCGCAGATGGGCTTGCACCTCGCACTCAGGTTCAAGCTTTTCCACCAACACGTCGAGTAACCCGCCGCAGGGCAGCTTTATCGTGGAGTGCGGATCATCGCCTTCGCCGTAACGCACCACCGAAACGGCGTCGAGGAACGCCCCTTCAGCCATGCGCGCCAGAAAGTCGTCCTCGACGCAGCCGCCCGACAACGAGCCAATCCATTGCCCGCTGTCGTTGACCGCCAACATCGAGCCCGGCGCACGAGGCGCCGAGCCGTAGGTGCCGAGCACGCTGCAGAGCCATACACGCTGACCAGCGCTGGACCAGGCCAACGCTCGCCGAACCACTTGCAGGTCAAGATGCTGCATATCAGTGTGCCTTGTGCTCAACGGGAGCATCTGCCTTCAATTGCTCGATCTGGCCGATCAGCAGATCAGCCGGTTGACCGCCCCAGGCCTGACGCAAATAGCTGATCAGGTCCGTCATTTGTTGATTGCTCAACTTGTCGGCGAAACCCGGCATCGGTTGCATGCGCTCGAAGCCGGCAAATTTTTGCTCGCCAATTCCGTCTTCAATCACCCGCAACAGGTTGCGTGGATCTTCAAGGCGCAACGTGGTGTTGCCTTGCATCGCCACCGCGATGTGCGGCTTACCTTCACCGTTGACGCCATGGCAACCGGCGCAAACGTTCAGGTAATCCTGACGGCCGCGCCGAGCGCTTTCGGTCATTTTGTCCAACGGCACTTCGCTCAACACCCGCGCTTGCGGTGGCGGGTCGCCGAGCAGGAAAGTCGCCATGGACGCCAGGTCCGGCTCATTGAGGTTCTGGGTGCTGTTATGGAACACCGGGAACATCTCGTTGAACATCGTACCCTGAGCGCTCATGCCGTGCTTGAGGAAGGAGCTCAGGTCCTGATGCGTCCAGCCGCGTGCCGCCAGATCGTTGGCGAGCAAGCTTGGCGCCAGATAGCCATTGAGCAGGCCGCCGGTCAAGCGTTTGTCTTGCTGCATCGCGCCGGGCAAACCACGCGGCGTGTGGCATTCGCCACAGTGGCCGAGCACGTCGACCAGGTACTGGCCGCGTTTCCAGTCTTCACTTTTGCCTTCAGCCGGCGTCAGTTTCACGTCCTTGCCGTAGAGCATGTTCCAGCCCATCAACCCCAGACGTACGTTGAACGGAAAGCTCAGGCGGGTGACCGGTGCAGCACGGTTGATCGGCGCGACCGTCTGCAGGTACGCGTGAATGGCGTCGGAGTCTTCACGCGGCATCAAGTGATACGAGGTATACGGCATTGCCGGGTACAGGTTGGCGCCATCACGACGCTTGCCTTCGGTCAGCGCGGCAAAGAACTCATCATCGCTGTACAAACCAATGCCGTGGTCCTTGTCCGGGGTGATATTGGTGCCATAAATGGTGCCGAACGGTGACACGATCGGCAGGCCGCCCGCATAAGGCGCGCCACCGGGTGCAGTGTGGCAAGCCATGCAGTCCGCCGCCCGCGCCAGGTATTCACCGCGCTTGATCTGCTGCTGATCGGCCGCCTGGGCCTGCTGGATCGCCACCAGCGAAACGGCCAGGCCAACCGCCGTGCCAAGGCTGGAAAGTAGTCGCTTCATGCTTAACCCTCCTTGACCAGGCCGAGATCGGTCAGTACT
The DNA here is from genome assembly GCF_018986375.1 of Pseudomonas sp. CVAP#3. NCBI lineage: Bacteria > Pseudomonadati > Pseudomonadota > Gammaproteobacteria > Pseudomonadales > Pseudomonadaceae > Pseudomonas > Pseudomonas sp. CVAP#3. The sequence goes on along the minus strand of NZ_JAHMSC010000002.1, from coordinate 433,931 downwards.
TGGCGCGTGGCGCTGTAATAGCGCACGTAGCCGGTACAGCGGCAAATGTGGTGGCCGAGGCTGTCTTCGATGACCGCTTCCAGCTGGCTCTTGCTGATCGGCTGACGCTGGAGTTTTTCCACCAGCACGGTCGCGGCGTTGACGAAGCCCGGGGCGCAATAGCTGCACTGGAAGGCGAACTCGTCGACGAAGCGTTGCTGGATCGGGTTCAGTTCGGTGACCTTGCCACTTTCATCGCGGCGCGCATGGCCTTCGATGGTGCGGACTTTCTTGCCCTCGAAGTAATGCGCGCCGGTAATGCAGGTGCGTACTTCTTCACTGGTGCCGTCGGGGTTGTCGACAATCACCACGCAGGCGTGACAAATGCCCTGGCCACAGCCCAGGCGCGAGCCGGTGAGGTTTCGGTATTCGTGCAGATAGTCGATCATCGGCAGATCATCAGGGACCTCGACGGGACCGACGGATTGACCATTGAGGGTCATTTGAAGCGGACGGTTAGCCATTGAGGGCCTCCTTGATGCGTGCTGGAGTGATAGGCAGGTCACGGACCCGTTTGCCGATTGCGTGGGCCACGGCGTTGGCGATGGCGCCCACCACCGGAATCATCACCACTTCGGCGATGCCCTTGGACGGGTCGCTCGGCGACAATGGCGGAAGGATTTCCGAGGTCTGCGTCCAGACCGCGACGTCCTTGGCGCGCGGCAAACGGTAACGGTTGAAGTTCCAGTCACCCTCCCCCGGTCCACCTTCGTACAGCGGCATTTCTTCCAGCAGCGCGTGACCAATGCCCATGGCGATCCCACCCTCGAGCTGGCCCTTGACCAGTTCCGGCACCAGCACCCGGCCACATTCAAGCCAGGAGTGATGGTTGAGGACTTTCACCTCGCCCGAGCCCTTGTTCACTTTCAATTCAACCAGCGTCGCCACGGGGCTGTAATAGGTCACCGCCGCGTTGTTCAACTGGGTCGTCGGGTAGGCAATATTCTGCCGATCCAGCAGGTGGAAACCGGCGCTGTTCATCTGCGCCTTGATCGCGTTCGGCGCACCGTCGCCATACTTCACGGCGAGACCGTCGAGAGGTAGACGCTCGCGCACGCCATTGATGCTGTACTCGGCCTCGGCCCAGCTCCAGCGGTTGAAACCGTGCACCGTCGCGCCAGTCACCAGACCGCGCTCATGGGCACGTTTGGCCAGCACCGCAAATGGCAGCGGTTCCATGCCGTTGGCGGTCAATTTGCCGTCCACCCAATGCGCGTCTTCGCGGCGCAGCACATACGGGTTGGCCTGACCACCGAACGGCCCCTGACGCCAGATTTCGACGGCGGCCGGCCACAGACCGTGGTTGAACAGCACGCGCGCCGCTTCACGGGTGGCGTGGCTGAAGTAGTAAGCGGAGTTGGTCGCCGACGACGCCGAGGCAATCTTGCCGACCCAGCGCGGATTGCGCAGCACGGCATCCTGCTCAGCCTGGCTCATGAGGTACGGGTTGCCGCTACTGGTCAGTTGCAGCTCTTTCCATTCGGTTTCGCCAGTCTTCACTTCACTGGCCGGGTTGCCGAGGAAATCGGCGACCACCAAGGCCTGGGAAGTAGACATGCCGGTACCGATCTCGATGCCGATGTGGCGCAGCGTGATATGTCCTTCGGCGGTGAATTCGACACTTGCCATCGGCGCTTCGGAACCGGTGCCGAAGTCTTTCTGGCAGATGGCGAAGCCAATGCCGTACCAGTTATCCGGGTCCTTGGCGTCCTCTTGTTTTTTCAGTGCGTGACGGTTTTTCCAGAGTTCGTTATCGGCTGCCTTCTCAAGAATTTCATGCAGGCGCAACGCACCTGCCGGCACTGCGCCCTGGGTGTTTTTCATCCCTGACAGCAGCGCGTTTTTCTTGCGCAGGTCGATCGCATCGATACCCAGACGATCAGCGATTTCATCCACCATCATCTCGGTGGCGGCCATGCTTTGCAGGGTGCCGTAGCCACGCATGGAGCCGGCTTCAACGCCGCGCGAGTGGTACGCGGTCACTTGCAGATCGTTCTGCGGCATGTAGTAAATCGACTGCGCAGCCGTCGCACCAACCGCTGCCACCGAAGGGCTGTAGTTGATTCGGCCACCGCCGTCGATGGACATGTCCGCACGGAAAATCTTGAAGCTGTGATCCTGTTTGTCGACGGCCAACTGGTAACGGATGTCGAACGGATGACGCTTGATGCCGCTCTGGAATTGCTCGTAACGGTCGTTGGCCAGACGCACAGGCACACCGGCGCCATACAACGCCGCCAAGGCTGCGTAGTAGACAAAAATGTTGTGGTCTTTGGAACCGTAGCCAACGGTGTAGCCAGGGTGCATGTTCAGCGTGCTCAAGCCGAAACGCGACGGCGCGATCATCTTCGCGGTTTCAGTTGCGGCCTCTAGCGGGCACTGGGTGGCGACAACAAAATGCAGGGTCCTGGTCGCCGGGTCGTACCAACCATTGCCGTTGTCCGGCTCCATTGCGGCCGGTTCAATCGACGGCGTCTTGTAGCGTTCGTCGAAGACCATCCAGCCTTCTGGCGGGTTTTCCAGTTGCTGTTTCATGCGATCGGCATAAAACAGGCCACGTTCGGTCAGGTTGCCATGCAGGTTTGGCTGGGCGTTCCAGACTGGACGTCGTTCGCGAATCATCGGGAACAGGATCGAGTCCTTCAGGCTGGCGAACTCGTCTTCATCCGCCGAGGTTGCCCCACCGACCCGCACATAACGGAAACTGCCATAAGGATCGCGCGTGTAATACGGAGCCTCGGCGCCGTAGCGGATCGCTTTGTCGTTGAACTTGAGTTTGTTCTTGGCCTGGCGGAAACGCTCGAAGTCGTTCCAGATCAGGATCGCTACCGGGTGGCCGATGAACATCGGCACCTTGCCGGCTGGCAGCAGCGGATCGGGCGCGTGGTCTTCAGGGAAAACGATGCCGTCCTTATCCAGGTCTTCAGCAGTGACGATGCGATCCGGCTGCAGTTCGGCCCCCAGCAACGACAGGTCGAAACCGTCATAAATGCGATCGGCGCGAATGGTTTTGAGCAGCATCGCGTGGCCTTGTTGCTGCGGCCAGCCCGGCATGTCCTTGGCGCGGATGTCGCGGGCAAATACCTTGCTGCCGCACACCTTGGACAATGAGTCGTTGCGCATGCGTGGCTTGCCGTGGTTGCCGAGCCATTGCTCGGACGGGACGGTCACGCTGTTTTCCATCAAGGCAGCCAATGCCTGGGAGCTGAGCGGGGTCAGCGTCACGCTGACGCCAGCGATCAACCCGCCCTGCAGGAAGGAGCGCCGGGATATATCACGGTTGGACATGGATCATCCTCTGGACGGTTATGAATTCCGCCCATGTCGTTATGGTGTACAGGGAAATCTCAGGTCTCAGGAACCCTCCTGACGATACGAAGGGCTGAAAAGCCGAAAAGCTGACCTAGTGGTTAACTTTATCGAATTTATCAGGCCTCGGCAAAAGTAATAAATAGAGACTCATTGGAGAGCCTGTCGACGAATGGACAATATTGAGGACGAAAAAAAGCCCGCATGCGGGCGGGCTTGAAGGGGATATCTCAAAGGAGTCAGGTCAATCTAGGCTGGTAAGGGTGAAGACTTCGTGAAAGGGTTGTCATGGTTACGGAAATATCGTAGTCCTCCCAAGGAAGCCTATGCCTTATCAACGCCCCTCACTGTGTCTTTTTCGTCTCGCCCCTTTACTCCATTTTTTACTCACCGACTTGCGAATGGGTTCAAGAAGAAAGAACAGTACATAGCCCGAGAGGACGAGCGCGAGATCGATCCATGATTCAGCAATGGGGCCTACGAAGTATTCAATGCAGTATTTAGCAACGAACAGCAACGCAATGCCGCCAAGCACCATCAATATGAGCACTGCAAAATCTGAAAGCCTTTCCTTCAACTGGGTATATCTCCTGACTCTGTGCGGCAACCTCATGTGAGACGCCTGGAAATATCCATTGCTCCGAAAAATCTGCAATGATGCCGCAGAGCCAACCTGGCAGCCCTGAGCGAGCTGTAATGGCGACCCGCGCTTATTCAAGGTGAATTCGATGAGACTTCACTTCACTCGCGTAGAGGGCCAGCCGTTCTTCGGCGGTCTCCAACACCTGACACGTCTTCAGCAATGACTGGGCATCGACCTCATTACCTGTCTGTCTCAGCCGCTCGGCAATGGCTTTGAGCTCCACCGCCGACCATCGTAAATCAGACGCAAGATTCTGGAAGTCGCTGCGCAGTTCGTGCTCGGGTTTGTTGAGTAACATGGCAATTCCCTCCGCGTCACGGCATCACTCGATGCGACGCTCTGAAAATCGTTTCCACTGCAAAAGACTTGATAACCCTCTTGTGCACTGGATGCAACTCCCGGATTTGGTATCTCGCTTGCGCGGCGAATCAAGCCTGCCGCCAGATCATTCGGCACAAGCCCAATCGTCGGACTGCGACTTGACCTGATCGTTGTCTCAGCCTGCGAATGCTCTACGGCCGGCTTTCAACTCAGTACGCAGCTCGCCGATAAAATTGGCGATCTCCCGGACACTGGTCAGCTTCGCCGTCGACACGCCAGTGATCAGCAGTGCAACACGTCCGGATTCGGGATCGACAATCGTGACCCTCAACGATCCCTCGGGATTCACCGTGCAGGTGCACGAGAGTGGATAGAAACCGGACTCCACAATCTGGCAAAGCTGAAGAAGAGGAAACATGGCATTCCGTCCATGGGGGGATAGTGTGCGGGAGTGTTACCTAACCTTTACAGATTAGCCGCCCCCGGCAAAAACGAACGGATTAAGCTCAAAGTGTTGGGTATTTCGCACTTTGTAATCGTGCGCCCCCCCCTGAAACGGGCCCCCGTAAACCATCTAGACTCCAACGCAGAAGTGCTGAAGTTTCCCGCAAGTATTAGCCCTTGATAGCGAGCCACTCCCACCCAAATACCGAGTACACAAATCATGTGTGAATCCTGTGATTCAAGCTCCACGCCGGAGGCAGACGGACGGCGTCGTTTTCTCCGGCTTGCAGGACTAGGCGCCAGCGCCCTGCTGCTTGCCGGTGTGCTGCCTGACAGCATCGCCCAGGCCGCAGAGAAAAAGGCCTCGCCTCCAAAACCACAAAATGCGATCAGCCCCGACAAGGCCCTTCAACGCCTGATCAACGGTAACAAGCGATATATCAACGGCACCTCAAAGACACACGACTTCAAGGCCGAGCGTGAAGCCTTGGTCACCGGCCAGAACCCGTTCGTAGCAGTATTGAGTTGTGCTGATTCGCGCATTGCCCCCGAGTACGCGTTCGACACGGCCCGTGGCGACCTTTTTGCGGTGCGTGTCGCGGGCAACTTCGTCACGGAGGAAGGCCTGGCAAGCCTGGAATACTCGGTCCTGGTGCTTGGCGCACCACTGATTCTGGTGCTGGGGCATGAAGACTGCGGCGCACTCAATGCCGGCATCAAGGCAACAAAGGACAGTGCGGTTTTCCCCGGTCAAATCCAGAAACTGACTGACGCACTGAGGCCCTCTATCGAGAAGGTACTCAAGGATCCGGGAAATCTTCTCGAGAACGCGACCGTGCAAAACGTCAAAGACACGGTAAACAACCTCAAGAAAGCCTCACCTGTGCTGACTGAAGCGCTGAGCAAGGGCACATTGAAAGTTGTCGGGGGCATCTATCGCCTGGCCAGCGGCAAAGTGGATCTGATTGCCTGATTCGCAAGATGCATCTCACCCAACGGTGAGATGCATGGCTTGTACTTGCTGGCGAGCACCACTTAGAGGGGCCTGGCTTTATCGTGCAGTGTTTCCAGCTCGCTCTCGACCGCGCTTTGAACATCCTTCCACTTTTTCGGATTATCTGGCTGGAGCTCGTCGCGGTCCTGCCGTGCTTCACCTGAGCGGCTTGGCTCAGCTGGTTTTTTAATACGTGGTACTTGCGGATCGGTCTTCATGGCTCACCTCTCGTACGCCTTGCAGTCGATACGTATTAGAAGTTTAGAAACGCTCCATGTTCAAAACCAGTACCAGCCAGCGGCAAATTTCAGGCAAAAAAAAGCCCAAGCAGCTGATGGACGCTTGGGGCTTAAAAATGCGTAAACCGTGGTAGGTGAACACGGACGCGATAATAGCTCACCACTCGAGATGTAACAAGATATTTACATCTTTTTTCACACAAAAAATCACCTAAGTCCTTAAATAACCACACTTTCTAAAGGTCGCAGCTCGTACATCGCTACTTCAGCGAGAGCTTGGCGCTATTGAAATGCCCTCGCTCGCATCACCGTAAATTCGAAAATGCCTTACTTCTCCGGCATCCATGGTCGTTACCACCTCGCGTAAGGAAATGCCTAACGAACACAGACCGTTACCCTTCAGGTCTTCTCCTGCGCCGACAAAGACTTCCCCGGGTTTGGTGAAAAATCTTGCTCCTTCACCAGGTCCCACTCGCGCAACAAAATCACCGTTCACATAAACACCGATGTAGCAGGCCGAACCCAGCAAACCGCCATCACGCGTCACAAAAATCGTTCCGCTGTTTCCCTCGATGGGTTGCTGAAACGCAAAAACCCGATCACTTGGAACCCGAGCGGCTTTTTCTGCTGGAACTGGAGAAGTCATGCACCCTGAAATGAATAAAAAGGCTGCAACCCCTAGCAAAATCCGCATGTTGAGCCCTCGTAAATCTAAGCCAAGGCTTTATCACCGGCGAGCGAACAGGATGGGTCCCGGGATCGGGATCCCATGACTGAATGCATGACAAAGAGTATAGATGTCGGGGATGAGGACCTGATCGTCTGCCGTGGCTGGCCAGGATTATTTCTACGCCGTTTATCGCCCGCTCGGGCCGCTCAACATCCATTGCATGAACGCGCCGGAAGACAATGGGACAGAAAAGAAATACCCCTGCCCGACCTCATAACCTTGCGATCTGAGAATGTCGCGCTGGGCAGCATGCTCAATGCCTTCAGCAACAACGTGCAAGGAAAGCCCCTTACCAATACCGATAACGGACTCGCTTAATGCACGGCAGGAAGCATCGTGCTCCAGGTCATCAACAAAACTCTTGTCCAGTTTCAGCTCACTGATCGGCAACCGCCGCAAGTACCCCAGGCTGGAATAACCCGTGCCAAAGTCATCGATCGCCAAACGCACACCCAAGGCATGCAGGTCCTGGATGGTTTGCTCTGAACCAGGGCTGTTGCAAAGCAATACGCCTTCCGTCACCTCCACGCACAAATCGGCGGGCTGCAATTTACATCGGCGCAATTGCTCGGCGATCAGCCCCACCAGATTCAGATTGTGAAAGTTGATCGGTGACAGATTGATCGACATGGACGGGACCACGAATCCTTGCTGGCGCCACTGCGCCAATTGCCCGCTGGCCTCTTGCAATATCCACTGGCTCAACTCATTGATTAACCCGCACTCCTCGGCCAAGGGGATGAATCGCATTGGAGAGATACTGCCCAGTGTTGGGTGTTCCCAGCGTGCCAGCGCCTCTACGCCGACAAGACGCCCGCTCCTCAGATCGACTTGTGGCTGATAAACCAGCTGAAGAGCATTGTCAGCCAGGGTCACACGCAACGCCGTCTCAAGTATCAAACGTTCCTGAGCGATCTTGTTCATCTCTTCGAGAAAAAAACTGAAGCTGCCACGGCCGGTACGTTTGGCCTGGTACATCGCAATATCGGCGCAATGCAGCAGGTTTTCCATATCCTGCCCGTCAACTGGAAACATGCTTATACCGATACTGGCCGACAGGACCACGGAGGTGCCGGCTATATTGGCCGCAATACTCAAGGTCATCTTCAGCCGCTCGAGAAAGGTCGTGACCTGCGTGGCATTCATCCTTGGAAGCACCAGAACGAACTCATCGCCGGATAACCGCCCGACAATGTCCGACTCCCGGAGCACGCTGCGTAGCCGTTGCGCCACGACTTGCAGCAACTCGTCGCCCGAAGCATGCCCCAGCGCATCATTGACCTGCTTGAAGCGGTCCAGGTCGACAAACAGTACCGCCAGTTCAGCCTGCTCCTGAGCAACTTCGGCAATGGCGCGGTCCGCTTGTGCCAGCAAAAAACTGCGATTGGGCAAGCCGGTCAACGCATCATAAAACGCCATTCTTCGAATGGATTCACGCGCCTCTTCCCGCTCGAGTGCCAACATGCACAGGTGCGTTCCCGCCGTCACCAGGTGAGCATGCAAGGTATCGGGACCGCGACATTCCCTGAAATAGAGTGCAAAGGTGGCAGCGATCCGCCCTGCTCCGTTGCGCACAGGAATAGACCAGCACGCTCGCAAACCCGACTTTTCGGCCAGAGACTTGTAATCCGCCCAGAGCGGATCATGGATGATATCCGTCACCAGAACCGGTTCGCCCCTGTAGGCCGCTGTCCCGCAAGACCCGGCAACAGGACCTATCGGTAACCCCTCGATCGCTCTCGAGTAATCAGTCGGCAAACCAGGGCTGGCCAGCGGGTGCAGAAATCCTTCCGGGTCCACGCTCAGGATCGAAACGATGACTTCTGGCGCGATGCGTTCGATCTCCTGACACATCAGGGTCAATACGCTTTCCAAAGAATGCTCTTTCAAAAGAGCCCCTATCACCTTGTCCTGTAACACCTCGTGCAGCTTGGACCGGGTGATGTCAGTCAGCACTATGACGATGTTGTCGACCTTCCCTTGAGCATCGAACACGGGGGTCGACGAAATATGCACCCACAACCGTTGACCATTACGCTTGCTGATCAGCGCACTGGCTTCACTGGGTTCACCACGCAGGACTCTTTCCAGCACCGCTTGCGCACGCGTTTCGGCCTGAATATCGGAGACAAAGAACATCAAAGGCGACCGTCCGATGACCTCCTCACGGGAATACCCGAGCAATCGAATGAGCCCGTCATTGACATAGATGAGACGCGCATCGGCGTCGACAATACAGGTGGCAGAACTGGTGATGTTGACCGACATCGACAGCAACCGGTGTTCGATATCTTTCAGGCGCGTCTGTGTCACATCCTTGAGGAAGGCCGCATAAAGGATTCGGCCCTGCAAGGTGATTTTTGAGATCGACATCGCGCCCCAACGCTCCTCACCATCCTTGCGCGTGATATGGATATCCCGGCTAGCGCCTATGATCTTGTTGACCCCGGTCTCCCGGTTTGCGCCGACATAACCGTCATGGTGGGGACGGATGACGTGAGGAACCAATCTATTGACGTTGCTTCCCAGTATTTCTACACGGGAACACCCCCAAAACTGTTCGGCAGCCGCATTGAAAAACACCACGTTGTTCTGGTCATCAATGACCACCACGGCATCGACAGCCTGCTCCAGTGTTTGCACGAAAAAGTCTTCTGCCTCTTCGCCGCTCGCCAGTCTGACTCTCGTGTCCATAATCGCCACTTTCCCAATGCCACCACGGCCCGCCATCCCTGGCTACGTGTGAGGCGTCATAAGAACCTTCAGAACAGGAAGGGGCCTACCATCGGAGCAACGCACACTACTGTTTCTATATCGAAGGGCGGGATTTATTCACTCTAGTCGCACCCATACGTCACTGCGCCCTTGGCTTGAAATCACAGGATAGCCTCGAAGTGACTGACCGACCGATCCAGTCCACCCGTACGACGCCCGAAAACGAGAAAGCCCAGCATCAGGCTGGGCTTTCTCGATTTCAGATCGACTCAATGAAGCTGACGCTGCCTCTGTAGCTCGGTCTTCAACCAGAGGCTTGCAGGTTGTACGCCTGCTGGACATCGCACTTCATAGAGGCTGCCACTCATGCTGCTTTTAGTGGCCGCCAGATCGATGAAGTCTTCTGTACTGCTGATCATGTTCTTGCCTTCGAGATAGTTCAGCTTTTTCTCCAGATGCGCCCGAGCCTGGGAGCCCGGATATTCGCTTCCGTTACGCACGAACCGACACTCACTGTGTTCGACAAAATCCAGCAAGCTCTTTATCTCTTGAGCGGCTTGAGGTGTGGTTTGAGCCTGGGCATTGGTCATCATTACGATCAGACCAATACCCGCCGCCATCAGCCATTGGCTGACGGGGCGAACCGTCCTTGCTGTCAGAGTCTGCATGACCTTTCCTCGTCCCGACCAGGTCTCAAGCATCAATCGTCTCTGTCGTCATGATCACGTTTGTGGTACCGACCTTCGCCCTGATCATTGTCACGACGCTCGTATCCACGGTCATCATGGCGATCATAACGACGGTGATACTCACGACCACGGTCGTGATCTCGACCGTACCCCTCTCCATCTTCCCAGTAAGGCCAGCAGCCTCCCAGCAGGAGAGAGCTTGAAATGGCCAGGATCATTATCGCTGTGCGCTTCATATGAACATCCTAAAAGCAAGGGTCAGTGCTATGGAGAAGGAATGTCGCTATCCGCAAGTTTAGTCTGGAGAGCGTTCAACCATAGATACGACCATCAAGCGGATCAATGATTCATTAGTGAGAGACGACACATTAAAAAACCAGATCCGGTGATCATCAAGTCTTATTGATTTCAGGGTCGTTACCGGTGCGCCTCGCGATTTCGATCCCCCAGTCCAGCGCGTCTTCCATGTCCAGCAGATGCGGTTTTGGGTCGTGGTCCTCAAAGAGGGCTGTGCCGTCAGGCTGGTAAACACCGATGAACATCTGCAACGAGCCGTCCCTCAGAATCTTGGCCCTGACCTCAATCTTGCGTCCGTTCGAAAGCGTTTCCGAGTGGATCATATGGCGCTCAGTCATGGCTGCATCCCTCTGGTGGTTGATAGTCGAGTAACCCGCACTAAAAAGCCGCCCTGTGCGGGGTTTTTGTTGCTCCTGTGTAAACCCTCGACGACGCGCCATTATCGCAGGTCGAACTTTGGCTTTGCCGCGCCCTCTACAGTTGTAGTGCTCCATCTTGAATGATGCGACGAGAGCAGCTTGGCGACAGGAAGCAACAACGCACGTTTCAAAATGCTCAATAGTCAAAATAGCAGTCTGAACACAAAAACCACTTATTGAGGTCCACAGCATGCGAATCACACTGCTTACCCTTGCTCTTGGTGCCCTGATCACACAAGGAGCAATGGCCGCTGGAGATGGCACCGCAGCCGTTGGCGGAGGCCTTGGCGGCGCACTGGGCAACATAGCCGGTCAGCAAATGGGCGGAAGCACCGGTGCAGCGATCGGCGCGGGTGTAGGGGGTGCTGCAGGCAGCGCTGTCGCTGCGCCGAGGGGCAACAAAACCAACGCCGCGATCGGCGGTGGGCTCGGGTCGGCGGGTGGTTCGGTGATTGGTCATCAGTTGGGTGGCTCAACCGGCTCCACCATTGGCGCAGGTCTTGGCGGTGCCGCGGGCGGTGCACTCGGCAATAACCTGTCCGGCGATAACCGCAATCACGACTCAGAGGGCAGAGGTCACAACGGTAAACACCATCATAAATACAAGAATAAGTACAAACACGATTAAACGGTTGAGTTGACGTGCACGTTCAAGCCCGATCTCGTGTCGGGCTTTTCCCTTCGACCCCGTCATACCTTTGTCACACCTGCCAAGCATACTGGGACCAGCCAAAAGGATTTGGCCCCATCTCCAGAAAATACGCCAACCCCCGTAGAGACTCCTTTCTTTGCCGGGATCGCTCCACCCGCGGCTATTTGCTATACGACGCCCTCCAGCCGGCAGTCCATGAGACTGCCGGGCTCGACACAAATCTATCCTGGCTCTGCTACATCGAACTTATGCACGGCGATACTCTTGTGCCTGATGATAGTCACCGTAGTAACGCCCACGATCATGTCCGCGACGGTCATGGTCATGCCAATACGGCCAGCAACCGACAAGTAACAACGCCGCTGACACCACAAAAATCAAAGCAGTTGTGCGTTTCATTTGATCATCTCCGGGCAGGCCCGTGCCTGACGTTATAGTTGTTTGATGTCCTCATATTGAGGAGGTTCAAAACACCCGGTTGCTGAAGACCCCACCCCACTGAATTGAAACCGGTCACTCATCCGCCTTGAAGTCCCCGAACTCGTGGGGCAGCTCCATCCAGGCATCAAGGCATGCGATCTGCCGCGCTACAGCCGCATCCCATTCCGCGCCTATAGCCCTGTTCTCACGCATCATTTTGTGGACGGCGACCGTAGCTTCTTCATATTCATGATGAACCTCTAACGCTTTCGCCAAAAACTCTTCTTGCCGGTTCATAGGAGCGCTCCAAGGACAGGTAAAAAGTATTGACCCGCAACCACTGGTGCGCCAATCGGCAAGAAGTCGTACATCGGATGTGTCTGTCGGCCCCCGCGAGCCGGCGAGAAGGTTTTTGGGTGAGAGGGTCAAGCGGCCGAAAAGAAGAGGGATCAATGAGCCCAATGCACTGGTGCGCGAGCAGTTGGCCAAAGTCGCAGCTACTTTTCCCTGTATCGGCAATCAGACTCATTGATCGTTGCCCAGCTCAATGTTGGGCGATTTCCATTTAGCCAAATGGAGATGCATGAGCACGCCGACAGCGTGCTATGCACTATTTTTTTAACAAAGCAGCTTCTGCACGTCTAATAACCTTTTACCCCGCCCTTATAGGCTCAGGAAATATCCCCACGCCCGCCGGTTGTCACCGAATCTAAAGCTGACTTTTACGTAGGTCCATCCGGACCGGACTCGACACTGCCAGCCACCGGCTACCGGTACATGGGTTATAAGAACGCAGATGGAAGTCTCAACGCTCATGCGCAGAAGACCATCGACACCCAGGAAGCCCTGGTTTTGACAAATTCGGTACTGGATACGCTGCGACAGAAGCTTTTCAGGTTCGAGCGCCTAAACACGTTGCTGCAGCCGATCCGTCTCCAGCGTGGAGTGATGGCCGTCTGCGCTTGAAGTTCGACACATTGCAGCGCTACAAGGACGAAACGCCGAACGTTAGTGTTCCGCACGAGTTAGGTGGCACCGGCCCGAATTTGGAGCCTTTCACCAAGGCCTACCCTGAGTACGGTACCGGTGGTTCAAGGCAACTTATTCCAAAACCGGGCGATCCCACTTACATTAAAATCGATGAAGTCGCTATTTTGCCGGAGAAATAAAAGTGCTGACCGACCAGCAGGCCCGCTTATCGCTCAAGGAATTGATTCATAAATACCTGAAAGGCAAAGATCCTGAGCACGATCGCCTGATCGAGATAGTTGAGGATCCTTCGCGCCAAGTGCCCATCAGAGGAGTACTTGAGCACATTAGAAAATTCAACAATGTGCAATTTACGCAACTAGAACTGGACCTGATCGACGAGCTTTTATACGCGTATGGGTAAGTCGATCTGTTATTAATAATCCTCCTGCGCGCAAAATTCACATGGCCTCTTTGAGTGCTTTCCACCTCCTTGGGTTCTTTCTGGCCAGTCCCCGTGGAAAGGGCAAATTCGCGAGCCGGGCGGCAATATGAGGATGTATCAAAACCAACTCGCTTTAGAGGCGGCCCTCATGGAGCTGGCGCTTCAATCCGAGGAGCAAAGGCTAACCGAGGTCGGCGAAAATATTCGTGGTGCGTTGTTTACGATCGAAGAGAGTGCGGGTCACCTTAAACAAGGTTTGGCGAAGCTCAAGAATAAAGGCCTCTGATCCAAGCTTTCGCTGATTTCGCGCCCCCCATTTGAGCGGCCGCATTTGCCGGGGAACGGATGACCAGACAATTGCTCTCATTCGCGGCCTCGCAGGACGAAGTACCTGGAGGACTAATCCAAATCCTGTTTCGCTCGACATTTCGGGTAGGCGCTGCAGCCCCAGAATCGCTCTCCTGCTCTATCGCCTGTCTTACGGATACGAATTTCGAAAGCGCTTCCACACCGCGGGCAACTGCGTTTCGCGAACGGGTCGTTTCGCTGTTTCAGGCGCTGTACATGCTCGTAATGGGTAGTGAGCGTACTGTCCCTCTTCCGGCTCTCCAGCGCCTTCACCATTACACTCACCTGCGCTTCGTTAAACACAGGCCGCTGAAAGGACTTGATATAGCGGATACAGCTGACGCCTTGGGTGACATTGTCCGGCATGACGGTCTTGAAGCTACTGCCGCCGACGAAGGCGATTACAGAATGGATGTGCTCGGGCGGAACGCTGAGCAGCGCTTCTAGTGCCTTCAAGTGCCTTCAAGTGCTTGTAATTCTGCCGCAGCGGGTTCTGGAACCTGAAGCGATGCCGGAAGATCTGCTGTGTCCACTGGGCCTGGCTCTCACCTCTGAAGATCCAGCCGCCCATGTTTTTCGTCTCCAGCACGAAAATGCCAAAAGGTGACAGGAACACATGATCGATCTGGGTAGTGCCATCGGGCGTATCCAGTGTGACGTTGTGCAACCGGCGGTAGACCTGACCATCCAAGCCATAGTGGGCGAATGTCCGCACCAGCCGCTCACCAAACCAGCCCTTGAACCAGGGTGTCTTGATGATGATGACCAGGAGCAACAATGGCAGCAGCCACTTCAGCATGTCGAATAGCGGCTGGAGCATCACAAAAATATTCATCGCGTCCTTTGCGTGTCGAACGTGTGTGAGTACACCGGATGAGGCTACTCCTTCACCCTTTTGATCCTTTCTAGCTTAGGCGAAGTAACCGGCGTCTGCTTTCGGCCCTGGCGGTGTAAAAAAGTTTTAAAGCAGGTTTTGACAATCCGAACTGGAACGAAAATCGCGCTTCTACACAATCTTTTGCGTCTGCTGAATTAACCAAGCGCTGGCAGATTTTACGTAGCGACGCAGGCTTCAAAACGGCGCCTGCGTATTTACACAACCAGGGAAAAACGGCCTGTCACGACGGGCGAAAAACGACCAGAAGTAGCCATTCATACCCCCCAACCTATGCAGAGATTCGATTTACTGGGAAGTTTCCGTCAAGCAAACGCCCCACCTTTTCCAAAATCGAATGTCCGGTTTCATTAGACCACTACAGAGTTCTGAATGGCGCTAGGGAGTTACTTGGCGCGGTAGTAGTGATATAGGCCGCGCAGCTTGTTCCGGGCTAGCCATATGATCACCATCAATATCCAAAACAGAGTTAACAGTTGGCCTAGGGCTACGGCCGGCGGCAGTTGTAAGCAGAGCAGGAAACCGATAATCAACGCGCCGTAGGCCGTCAGGCGATAGTTGAACAGCAACAACAAGGCCGGGATTAGCGCACTGGCCAAGGTGATACCGAGGATTTCCTGCATCTGATGGAACAGTATGTCGCGGCCCAGCGAAGTGCTCGTATCAATGGGGGTCAAAATGAACGTGAGGCGCAGGTAGAGGCGGACTAACGCATTGAGTACCAGACTCACCAGTAACAACAATGCCAAATTTTTTATCTTGGGCCACACTTTCATTGATTCGACCTTGAACAAGAGAGAGAAAAGCCGCCGATCATATCAGGAGCAAAACTCAACTGTAATCGATGGGCACAGCACCGTCATGGAGGTAGCGCGTCAGCGCTATCCAGCGTTTGAGGCTGTAATCCAACGCCTTGTCTATGGCGCCGTCCAGATTGGCGAGGGCCTTATTGATGTCCGGCTCAGCGGTAGAGCGTGACGGAGCCGTGTAACGTTACCCAGCAACTGAACGGATCGGCAGGCTTCGCGATCGAGCGCACGAACCACATGAAGCCCTGTTGCAAGTTGGTCTTGGCCAGAGCCAACAGCCGCGGATCAACACCTTCAATCTGGCCGATCTGCTTGAACAACTCGCCGGCGTCAGCTTCAAGCGCCTTGATGGAGTTCATCCCGTCGATTTCAGATTGAGTCAGGTTAAGGGAGGCGAAGGCCAGAAGACATTCGCGGAACGATTGGCGATACTGTTACGCCATCATCCATGAAAAGGAATTCGCTTATGAAGCGTATTTTTGCACTTTCGCTTCTCACACTCTCCCTCACCGCTTGCGATAAACCGGCAGAAAATACCAGCCAGACAAACCAGGTGTCCGCGCAGTGCTCCAAGGATACCGATTGCAAAGGCGACCGCATCTGTGAGAGTGGCCAGTGCACTAGCCCGAACACACAAACAAGTCTCACAGCTAATCCAAAACCTCCTGTGAATTTAACCCCACCAGCACCCAGCATCGCTTATCAGCCAATACTGATCTTGGGTGAAAAAATTGGCCCATTTACCATCAGCGGCCATGAAATCAACTACCAGTCTCGCGCTGGCGTCATGGATATCATGGGGCAAGTGATCGACGAGCCCGAGTACGCTACCTATGTTGGGATCGAAAAAGCCTACGCATTTGGCCCCAATAAATTCGTATTAGTCATCTCTACAGGCGAAGGCGGCAACTGCTGTCCTGCCACGACCTACGCCGTGAGCTTTGATACCCAAACAGAATCTGTCGACGGCAAGACATCAATTGACGGCTGCTCGGAAACAGTTGACTCACTGGCTGATGGGAACAAGCTCATCATTAAGAAAGAGGGTGCATCCACCGAGGTGTACAACGGTTTAGTCAAATAAAGACGAAACCCAAATGAAAAACCCGGCACAGTGGCCGGGACACTCAACGCCAACGGAAAGGCGGCCGGCAGCGCCACTCAGCAGGATGCCGAATCGGGCCTGCTGGTTGTGCACGGCACGCAAGATCCTGGAGTCAGCAACTCAACAGCCTTTGCGCTTGGCCGAAACAACGGCCAGGAAAACGCAGTGCTGGCTTTCAGCTGTAAAGACCACGGCGCAGACGCTGGGGCGATATCGCCAACACTTCGGGCAATGAATCACTCCGGAAGCCACGCGAACGCCGACGGCATGAAAGTCCGCCAGGCGAAGAAAAGCAAAGCCGGGTACGTCTGCGACGCCGACGGCCCGCGATACAAGGCGATCGGGAACAGCAAGGCGGTCACCGTCGTGCGCTGGATAGAGATGCGGACTCTTCGGCAGATCGAAGGCTGACGATGCCGGAAAATTGGCATCGGTCACTTTAAGATGGGCATGTAGTGGTCAACTTATCTCGGTTTCCTGAGCTGTTGGATACCGCTGGACCGACCCACCCTCACCTATTGCTTGATCTCTCGACTATCAGCTGATGAATTGATGCCTCGGGCTGGGAAATAGACGGCACTTGGCCGGACCTGGATTGAATCACCAGGTACTGCTGTGTGCGGGCCGTATGAAAACCCGATTCGCCTTCTCCATTTCTTCAAGTAGCTGTCGGCTCACAGAATAACGTCCGCAAGCAGGGCATTTGAACTCATAAAAGTTGCCTACTGGAAAAGCTTTATCGGAGCTCCCACTACATACAACACAGACAGCGATGCTCATAACCACCTCCTTGCGAATGACCATTCAACTGTAGCTGATCCCTGCTCGTGAAAAGGCACTGCTCAGCGCAATTTGGAACTACGCCAGGGACAAGGGTTACACATCCCTGGCCAACCCCTGCGCTGGCATCAAGGGCAATAAAGAGACGGGGCGGGACACATACGTCGAGGATGAGCTCTTCAAGCGTGTGCACAACAAGGCTGATGCCGGCCTGCAAGACGCCATGGACTTGGCTTATCTGACCGGTCAGCGGGTGACCGACACGCGACTGATGAACGAACGGGATGTCCGCGACGGCCAAATTTGGGTGCTTCAGGGAAAAACAAAGGCCAAGCGACGAATTGAGGTAACCGGTGAGCTGAAGGTTTTGATTGATCGAATCATGTCCCGAAAAACAGAACACAAGGTCCGCTTGACGCGGCTGATCGTTACAGAGGATGGCACACCAATGACAGTGGCGATGTTGCGGAGAAGGTTCGATTTGGCCAGGGAAGCCGCCGGTGTTGCGAAGTCTGAATTTCAGATGCGGGATTTACGCGCCAAGGCAGGTACGGATAAAGCTCAATCGAGTGGTGACATCATGCAGGCGAGAGATCAACTTGGGCATACGACCGTGGTTATGACAGAGCAATACATCCGAAATCGCCTGGGCAAAAAAGTTACGCCAACCAAGTGAATTGCGGACCAACTCCAAAATAGCGGACCAGAAACAAACAAGGGCTTGCATCAGCTTTCGCCCGCAAACCCTTGATATATATGGTGCCGAAGCCGGAATCGAACCGGCACGCCCTTACGAGCGGGGGATTTTAAGTCCCCGGAAAAAGCTATATAAACCGGTGTTTACAGCATGTTTTCCGTTCCGCAAACATGCTGTTTTCACATGCATAAGAGCCCCGGTTTGCGCGGGGTCTCAAATAATTGCGGAACGGAAAAAGCCCCGTAAATACAACGTTCGTGAACGCCTTACCCAGGAACCAACACCCATGGATTATGCCGATTTTGCATGCTGCCGAGCATTGGCCTGTTTGCGCTCAGGGCACCACCATGTCAAGGTGACCCCTAGATCTACGCAAGCCATTGATACTAAAGGGAAAACTATCGATTTTCACGAGATGCAAAACAGCCACATCACCCTATAAGAATCAATAACTTAGCGTTGTATATTCCTACAGTAGTTGATCAGTTTTGCCCCGTCATAACCTTGGCTACCTTCGCCAGATTAGCAGCCTGGCGCCCGACATTTTCAAAGCACTTATCCTGCTCCGCCATCTCAAGCTTCAAGCAGCTGAATGCGTTTTGCTGCACCTGTTGATTAGCGGAATAGAATTTGTAGCAAAACCCCGCCACTGCGATCAAAACGATTACGTACAAAATTTTACCCATGACAGCTTCCTTTTTTGAAGGCAGCAAAATTACCCTAAATACCCTCAAAAAAGAAGGCCATATAGTGGCACTCTCATTGCCCCCCCTTCCCGCCTTGGCGTCCTGCCGACCGAACACAATCACACACCCCTGCACCACCACGACTGTGCATAGAGGCAGCCGTCGACCTCTTCCAGACCGCTCATCGTAAAAGCGTTTGTGGCTATGCCGGACATAAACGCATCGATCAGCGCGGGCAACGGATCGGGGGTCAAGCGGCATCACCCGCCTTACCCTGGCGATATCACTCGTCCGATTCATCAGAGCGCACATCTCGTTGTTCACATTGATATCACCTCGCAGCGGCACGTCCGCGTGTATCTCCTTCCATGGTCTGGCGACACCTTTCTCTCTCATTCGCGTAATCAGGAAGTACATGGCTCAACCAATACTGGATATAAAAACAGTATCGTAAGTCTAGGGGCCGGATTCTCAATACCCTCCAGATGGATGGTCAGCGATTCACCTCTCTGACGTACGCCTGGCACGCAGACAGCGCAATCAATCCCCGGTCACCATCGTCGGTGATTCCGATAATTCGTTGAGCATGCGCTGGGTCAAGTTGGGCGCGTGTTCCTCCATGAACCACGCCGCCGGCGCCGGTAGCGGCTGGCACTGCGCAACCACTGGCTGGATCCGCTGCGTCGATGAGGACTGACAGCCGTAGATCGGCAGTAGCAAGGCGATCGCGCAGGCGAGCCTGGTCTTTTTGAGCATGGGTCAAAACCTCGTGGTGGGTTTGGTCACTGGCCGCCAGGCGCTGCTCGAGCGCCTGGCGTTTGTCTTGCTCGGTGCGCTGCTGGGTTGCGGCGGCCTGGGTCAGTTGACTCAGCGTCTCGCCGCGAATCCTCGCCTGCTCTGCTAACTGCCGGCCGTAGCGCCAGTCCTGCAGCTGCCAAGCCAATGCCGCCGCAGCGCCAGCCACAATGGCCAGCGCTGCAACGACACCGGCCAGCTTCCACACCGAGGCATTCACAGCAGAGCCCTGCGCAGCCCTTCCTCGAACACGGCATCCGGATATGGATTCCTGCCGTTTTCGTGAACGATGATCCCAAGCATCACCGCGCGCAGGGTCGCCGGGTTCTTGATATTGATCACGTCGTTCGGCTGCACGCCCAGGCGCTTAGCGATCGCGGTGATGTAGGCCTCGGTGTTGTTCTCGTTTCCGGGCGCCCAGCGGGTGACAAACTCGCGAGGGGTGTCGATACCTTGGCCACCGACACCGGGCATACCGTCTTTACCGCGGTAGTTGATCAGCAACTTACCCAGGGCACGGATACCATTCCCGGCGGCGTCGAAGCGGGCGAACCGCTTCTCGATAGCCGGGTCTGGCTTCAGCTGGCCCTGCCATTGGTTGACCGGGTTGTAGTCAATGTTTCCGGGGTTTCGGTTGCGCACTCCGCGCGTTTCGGTGGTGATCATGCTTTTCTCCAGGCACAAAAAAGCCCGCGGCTTGGCGGGCTATTCAAATCGATAAGTTTGTGAATTTATCTTGAAAAAATATAATCCCCTCTTTGATCAACTACGAATTCTCCATAGGTTAGCGGCACGAGATTGTCTGCTCCGACTTTAGAAACCTTGAAGCCTTTTTCCTGAAAGAATTCGGCAATCTCCGCGCCTATCCCTGGGCGCATAACAGACTCGGCCATGACCTTTTCGTATTCCATCAGGAACCGTACATTCGGAAACTTATTAATTGTTTGGACACAGCCTTCGAGGACGGTGTATTCGAAACCTTCTACGTCGATTTTCACAAGGTCTGGGGTTAATCCTGCACGCTCAACAAGGGAATCAAGAGTGATGGTATGAACATCAATTTTTTCAAGCGTGCCATGGAATTTTTCGAGGATTTCTTGAGATACCTTGAGCCCTGACATAGCCGGGTGTTCTGCAAAATATTCGAACGTAACCGTGGCGTCGTCAACATTTGAAACCGCAACTTGCGACAACAATACTCGATCAAGCAACCCGTTTATCTCAAGATTCTGACGAAGCATCTCCATTGTGACCGGATGTGGTTCAACAGCAAATACACGACCGGTCTCTCCTACCAATGCTGCTGCAAATAGAGCATGTAACCCAATATTTGCGCCGATATCGATGAACGTAGCGCCAGCTGTAAGTTCGCGCCGAAGCTCTCTGCGTACAGGTGTCTCCCATTCTCCGTGCTCGAGAAGATGGAGCGTCATGAACGGTTCGTTAGGATCTACATATAAGCGATGCCCATCATTTGTGTGAATGAACGTTTTCCCTCCTACCGGGAACGACAGAGGCATACGCCATTTGAAATAGAAGCTCAGTTTCTCGTCGAGTCTGGACTGTAGAAGCCTATCTATCTGGCCCAGATCAGGCACTAGTACAGTTGACTTTTCTTTTCGCAGGTCTGCCAGCAGGCTTTTTATTTCATTCAGGTCAGCGCTCATCTCCGCCCTCAACCTGCTTAGCCCAATTGCTTTGTAAAACAGGTTTCTGATCGACCTAAACATTTCTATTCCTTGTGCTGGGTGGCTTCTAGGGATTTATCCGATCTAGAATAATCGATTTGCTCGGATGCCTGCTACAGAGCGCGCCTGCACCTGCCACCTATTGATCAGCTTCCTACTGGAGGATTCGGCCACACGATGTCAGTGGTTGGCCGGTGTCGTACTTGCTTAGGTACTGATCGCCGCCGAGTTCGCGCACCCACTGGAACTGACCAGACTCATGACCGACCTAAGCGATGAGGGCCGCCATGTGCAGCCGAGTGTTGATCTGGTATTACTCCATGGCCAGGTTCATGGCAGATGCAAAAACGCCCGCTTGGCTGCGGGCGTTCGGGAGGATCTGCAGCAGCTACTGAGCGGTGATAGGCATGACTTTCTCCAAGCAGACCTCTCTCAATCTGCAGGTCATCAATATAAATCATAGATATTTATTCGTTCGGGACGACAGGCCAATCAATGGTGGTCGGGTAGTCGGCTTGCTCGGGCAGGCGGTTCAGCGCCACCCGGTATTTCTTCCAGGCCTTGAGCAGTGCCATGTCGGTGTCGGTTGCCTCGTCGATGTCCACCGCATCCTGTAGCGGAGCGATCGCGTAGTCAGCGGCTGAACGGCGGCGAGCGATCTCCCTGGTAGCGGCGGTCAGCCGCTCAGCCGCCAGCGCAGCATCTTTCATCGGCTTCGTGATCAGTCGAGACCAGTCGATGCTCATGCGCCGCCCTCAACTGGTGGTTGGATTGCCTGGAGCGGCTGCGGAAGCACTACCGGGCCATCTGGCACACTCACCAAGTCTTCTGGAAATTTCTGCTCAGGACTGGCATTAGAGCCATTCGGAAGCGCGATAGTAATTATCAGTTCTCCATCATCCATTTTTTCGACATCGGAGCGAAACCACGCACTGGTTATCGCGGAAACTGGCAATGTGTCGCCACTGCCCATTGGGGAAAAGTCGAAGTATTCGCCATTAACACTCAGGGCGTCTCCAGCCTTTATCATATACAGCTCGATTCCAATATTTGCGTCTGGCGAAAGTTTGATACGCATTAAAACCATCTCCCAACTGCGATATAGTGAATATTAAAGCTTGTGATTCCGCGAGATGCCAAGTCGGCAATAAAGCAGCCAGGCCAAGATATATTAGATGGCTCGGCCACTCCAATTAACCACCCAGTACCTGCGTATCCGTTACTGACAGTTAGCAACATATCGATTACCGGAGCAGTTGTGAAAGTTCCGGCATATGCCTGTACTGGCACGCCACTAGTGATGAATGCCGCCCCCCACGAGATGTTTGGGGTAAGGGCGAAGTTGACAATTCTCGTGCAAATCATTGCGCCGTCAACAAGCTTTACGTAGCTCCCGTTGGCGTTGGTGCCGCGTTCGATAACAGCGCCGGTTGGAACCCCGGAGGCTTGGGAAACCGTACCGAGCACGTTGGAGCGCTTGTAGTTAACGAGATCAGCGGCATAAAGCTCGTCGAAGTTGCTGTTGATCTTTATGTTTGCACTGCGCGGCGTATCCCCGCCAATCCCTGTAGGTGGTGTTCCGAGATTGATTGCTTGCTTGCCCATGGTGTTACCTATTTGCAGTCGATAAAAAGCCCGCACTGGGCGGGCTCGATTTGAATTCAGATCGTTAAGCGTTGATCTTGGCGAACATCGCCGGCATGAAAAACGCTGTTGGGTTTAAGAACCCATCGGTGACCGCGTACAGCGTGCCGTTCGAAAAGTCCCAGAGCGTTTTCACCAGTCGGCCGGCAGCAGCCCCCGTCACCATATTCATACCGAAGGTATTGATCAGCAGGTACTCGTTCTCGGGGAAGTTGAACGGGACCGTGTAGAAAATCTTTGTACTGCCGGTAGACGAGGTTTCGTACCGCTGATAGGTCCAGTTTTGAAATGCCCTAGTAAACAGCACCGACGGCGTACCGGAATCGAACAGCAGCTTGGACGAGCCGTCCCACAGTCGCAGCCCGAACTGCGCTACCGGCTGTGCGCCGAAGGTGGCCGCGAAGTACCGACCGTTGGGCTGATTGGTTTTGTCGTCATAGGCGCGAACGTAGAAGCCGGTCCAGTTTCCAGCAGAGCCAATCACCTGCATGGCGGTAAGCCCGCCGATACCACCGGTGTCCGGACGGCAGAACACCAGCGGCGGCTCGACACTGGTGATGACTCGGGGAAAGTACGTCGTCGAGCCCAGCCCAGACTCTTGAGTTGGCGCGTAGCGACCGCTGCAAATCCAGCACAGCCGGGCATATTCAGAGTCAATAACGACTTGATTGCCGTTGTTAATGAACGAAAGACCGTAGCTCATTATGCAAACCTTATGACCATCAAACGCATGGTTCCGCGAGCGGCGAGACTGGCGGCAAACGTTCGCGTGTGGTTGTAGACCCGCGCGACGTCCGTCAGCATTTCCGTCTCAAACTGAAAGTCCAGGGTCGAGTTATACGGCCCCGTCGGAACCACCATCGCGACCGAGTTGGAGGCGTTGCAGCCAGGTACAGAAAAATCCTGATTGCCCTTGTTCGTCGTCGGGAAGGTCACGGTGATCGATAGCACGACACGCATCGTGAAGGAGTTTTCGTCAATCTGGAGAGCCCCGTCGCCGCCCCAAACTCGCATTCCATAAGCCATATCTCACCCCAGATATCCAAGACGCACGCGCAGCACGTTGTTGGCGTCGTAAACCGAAACGTTCCACGAGTTGATAACCAGCCGCCCCTGACCGGGAACGACACCATTGATTTCCAGCGTCCCGTCCTTGTTGAGAATCCAGCCCTGCACACCGGCGATATAGTTGACCGAGCTGATGTAGCTGCCGATCTTGGCGTTGGTGATGGTGCCGTCCGCAATGAACGCCGAACTTATGAATGTCTGGCCGTTTTGCACCACGAACGGCGCGGAGGCAGGACCTCCAGAAAGCCCGCTCACTACCGCGAACCGGTCGGCTTGTACCAGGAACTGACTTTGCAGCCCGGCGGGACCGTTCTCGATGCCAAGGCCGAAACCTGCAACCACATAGCGCCCGTTCGAATCGATCTGCATCTTCACCGACCACATGGCCGAGGCCTTGCCTTCAAGATCCACTTGAGCCTGGCTGACCTGCTGAACGACCGCGCTGTTCTCGTTGAGCTTCACCTGAACAGTCTCGATCTTTTTGCCGGTCGCAATACCGTCCTCGATGCGAGCGGACTGCTCGGACCAGACGCCGACCATGGCCTGGATGGAGCCGGCATAACCCTCGGTGTCGCCCGCCATGGTCGGGTTCACCTGGGCGAACACGCCGTCGACCTTTTCAGAGATCGCCGATACCTCGCCAGACACAACCTGAATACGGTTGTTGACCGAACCGGGCAATCAGGTTGATGCGGTCGCCGAGGTGCTTGCCCAGGGCTGAATCAGTGACCTGGCCATAGAAGTACTTCTCATACTCGCTCTGGTCCGAGCTGGCCTGGCCATTGACGCCAATCCCGGTCGGATACCACGGCCCAATGTTGCCGGTGCGATCCACCAGCCGCGCCCAGAAAAAGAAGCTCGCACCCGCGAGGATGTTTTGCAGTTCGTGCGAAGCCTGCGGATAGGCGAAGTCACCAAGCTTGGCGGCGTCATCCCGCGAAGCGGTCTTGCTGTACCAGATTTCCGTACGCTGCGTGTCCTCGGCGCCAGCGGGGAACCCCCAGTTCAGGCGGATGCCATAGACCAGGCTGGTTGGAATCAGGTGCGTGACCGCCGGCGGCAAACCTTCCTTGCCCTTGAGCTGGGTCAGGTTCGAGCTCTTCCAGATCGACGAAATGTCGAAGGCACTCACCGCCCGCACCCGGGCCAAGTAGGCGCCAGCATAGATGCCTACCACGCCGACGCTGGTCATGCCGGTGCGCTGCAGCTTGATCCAGTTGCCGCTGTCCTTGCGCCATTCAACGTCATACCCAACAGCACCGTTTACCGCAGGCCAGGTGATGGTCATGGTGGCGACAGCGATGCCCTGCGAAACAACAGAGTTCGACGTGACCGTAACGCTGGCCGGTGCCGGCACCACGGTGATCGGGATCACGCTGATCGGCCGCTCCTCCAGGCGCGCGCCGGTGTCGATGTGCGCAAACTTGCTCGGGTCATACTGGACGGCCGAGATTTCGAAGACACCCGGCTCCGGTCGCGACACACTGGTGACCCGGTACAGCGGAATGGCCAAGTCGTCAGCGTCCAGTGCCCACACCAGTTGCGGCTCCGGCGCCGCCGAATACGCGACGGTCACCGTCACCTTCCGACCACTGACCAGTTGCACCGTCCGGCCCTCACACTTGCCGTTCGGCAGATTGAGAATCAGTCGGTCACCAGCCTTGGCCTGGGTGTCGCGGTCTAGTGTGATGACCCGGCCGTTCACTGCCGAGATCCGCCCGCCGACAGCGCGGCCGGCCAGCAGCTCGTCCGCCACGGGAATGACGTAGCCCGGTAGCGGGATGCGACCGTCGAGGCCGACCTTGAAGGAAATGCCGCGGTCCTTGGAGTTCGTCAGTAGCGCCCACTTGCCGCGGCGCTGTGCCTCCGACTCGCGGGTGCAGCCGATCGCGCTGATCTCCAGCGGATTGTCGCCGTAGCGACGCTGCAGCTTGGTATCGGTCACCGCGGTGACATCCGTGTCGTAGTTGTTCGCCGGGTTGTCGTAGCTGATCAGGGCGCGGCTGTACCGGGTACGCTCCGACGCGCTCGAGTAGGTGAACTTGCCGTCGATGACGTTCGCCCGGGTATAAGCAAAATCGAAGTCGGTCGCGCGCGGCATGTCGGACAGGGTGAAGACCTGGCCTTGAGCCCAGTAGGTCATGCCGCGGTAAATGGCCGAAATGTCGCGCAGCAGCGACCAGGCGTCAGCCTTGCCCTGCAGATTCAAGTTGCAGATGAAACGCGGCTCCTGGCCACCCTTCCCATCCGGTACCAGTTGGTCGCAGCACTGGGCGATCCGGTACAGCTCCCACTTATCAACCTGCCAGGGTTTGATGCGTCGGCCGAGGCCGAAGCGGTCGTTGACGGTGATGCCATAGGTGACCCAGGCAGGGTTATCGGTCCAAGCCAACTTAAAAGTGCCGTCCCAGATACCGGTGTAACTTCGAGTCTCCGGATCGTAATTGCTCGGCACCTGCCACTTACGCGCTAGGCAGTCGACAGTCACCGCCGGGACGCTGCGGAACTGCTCAGCCGAGAACTCGATATAGAGCAGCGCGGTGTTCGGGTACCGCAGCTTCGCGTCGATCACCTCGGTAAAACCGGCGATCTGCATGGTGTCGGCGATTTTGTTGTTGTTCTGGTTTGGCGTTATGCGAGTTACGCGGATCAGCCAACCACTGGCGGCTGTGGGCAGATCGATGCGACGCGTGCGCTCGTAGAGGCTGGTGGTCTTGCCGTCGACCGCCTCGTTCAGCACCTGCTGATAAGCACCACCGTCGGTAGCCAGCTCGACCTTGTACTCGATCCGGTAACCGTTGATGTTGCTCTCGGAATCCACCGATTGCAGCATTGGCCAAGCAAAGCGCAGGCGCACGGCCGATAGCTCGGTGTTGCTGATCGCCCGAACCCACGGTGTGCCGCTGCGCAACTCAATACCCAGCAAGGTTTCGTTTTCGATAGAAGGGATACCCTGGATGTAGCCCTGTTCGACGGAGCCGCTACGGTACTCCCACTTCACGTTCGGGAAGTTCATGTTGCCCTGTGGATCTTGTAACGGCGTGTTGTCCAGGTAGATGTCCTGCGCCGTAGGCTGGCCGGCGAATTCACCCTCGCCCATCGCAATCAGGATCTTGTACATCGCCACCGAGCGTAGGCTGTCCGGCGCTTCGGTAGTGGTCTTTGGCTTGTCCGATCCGCCCTTGGCACCGTAGATGTCGAGCTGTTGTGCTGCGCCCATGCGTTTCTCCAGGCAAAAAAATACCGCCTCTTGGGCGGTTGCAGTGATTGGTGAGTTGGCTACATCTGGTCTTCGGCGTAGATCGCGGCACTGATGATTGCGCCGCCCCAGCGGCGCTTGCCGATGCAGAGCGGTACCGGGTTGCCGGATGCCGTGGTGTTCTTGGCGCTGCCGAAGGCGTAGCCGGGAGTGTTTTCAGGAGCGGCGCTGGTCTTCAGGCCGTTGGGTTGAGGGCTGAGCATTTGAATTACACCGCCGGCGACCATGCCTACACCAGCCGCCATCAATCCAGGCCCAGCGGCGCCCGCAAAAAATGAGGCGACGATCAGGACTGCTCCGACGATGGTTTGAAGAATCCCAGCTCGCTTACTGCCGGAAACAACTGGGGCGATGCGAATGTCACCAGTGCCACCATAGCCCAACTCTTTCTCCTCAAGATTCTTCGAGCCCCGAAAGACGGCAAACTCCAGGCCTCTGGACTTTGCATTGGAAATGAATCGTTCAAATCCGGGAATTTGAATACAAAGTGCTTTTATTGCTTCGCTGGGTGATCTCACGGCCAATCTGAAGGAGCGGCCAAATTGCCGTAGCTGTCCATAAAGTAAAATCGTAGTCATCGGTTGGTATTCAGTAGCAAGTGCGGCCATTGCTTTTCTCCAGGCGTAAAAAAACCGCCGGTAGGCGGTTTGTCTTTATTATCAGTTAGAGGCAGCGGCGAACTGCATCTTCTATCGCACCTCGCCCCACCATTTTTGACCACGGCATGCGTTGATACAATGCGACCTTGCTTCCCTTGCCAGATCTGCCGATCTCAAGCACTTCGTCTGTCATCATGTCTGTCGCGACAATCAGGCGATACCCATCCTCTGTTTCAGACATGGTCGAGGTTGAGCGCTCCTCCTGCCACTTTGGGAATACGCAAAGTGCGTACTGTTTCGGTGTCTTGCTGCTGCTTGAGTTGATCGTGGGATCATTTTTTTTCAAATCGCCGGGCGTCGAA
Source organism: Pseudomonas sp. CVAP#3 (assembly GCF_018986375.1). Classification (NCBI taxonomy): domain Bacteria; kingdom Pseudomonadati; phylum Pseudomonadota; class Gammaproteobacteria; order Pseudomonadales; family Pseudomonadaceae; genus Pseudomonas; species Pseudomonas sp. CVAP#3. The sequence continues at coordinate 405,871 of NZ_JAHMSC010000002.1, read as the reverse complement.
CACCCCGCCAGCATCGCCACAACCAAAGCCCCTACGAACAATTTCATGCAATCCACTCCCTTAATTACTGTAATTGTTCATAAACATACCGGTTGTTTGATGGCGTAGGCTTTGTGTACGCATCCTGCCAGTCCCGAGCATAGGAAGGGAAATTCTCAATCCTTGAGATTTGCCAGTAGCTTGATGTGTCTTTCCGCTCAAGTGTATACCGGTATTGCTCTCCCAACTCTTTGGCCTCTCGATCTCTATCGCCAAGTTCTGCCCCAGGCTCTGGCGGGGTGGAGTTTTTGATCACGGCCATAACCACTGCTCTGGTATCAGACTCAATTTTAACCTTGGTAATTTTTCGGTCAAACGACAATAGGTCGTCGATGCATACTTTCCCGATAGGAAGATCGCTCGAAGCCAGAGATTTTAATTTCTCGATCGTAGGACTTTTCAACCTCTCATACTCATAACAGGCTTCACGGTCAAGGAGCATGCCTGCGTCTTTGACTGACCACCATGACTTAACCGCCGCATCAGGGGAGTTGGTAGCTATTACGACCTCTTCTGCCTGCTTCGTGGCATTAACGAGCCCCTCCGATCGTTTCCCCTCGTCAAGACAGCCAGCCAACAGCACCACCGCCAAAGCTCCTATTAACAATTTCATATCGTTCCCTCGTTGAGATTTGGCGAGACTGTAGCACTGAGGGGTAGGATGCAAAAAGAATCGCGAACAACCTCAGCGTGCTTTCAACCGAGCAAGGGAACATGAATCAAACTCTTGAGCTGGAAATCAACGGCGCACCTCCGGACCTAACCGGCCTGGTATGCGACTCCTTCATCTGCGAGTCATTTGCCTGTGATGGGAAAGTGATCGCCCCGGCGAACGTGAGTCACATCAGTTTCGGTGGTCGGCTGCACAGAGCCTATTTTGATTGCGGCATTATCTTCTGGCGATCCTCCTCAACACCACCCGAGCCCTGGATCGATCCGGAGGAAGGCTGGAATTACCCACATATAGATGTGGGTGCTCTCGCAGGAGTTGTGGGAGTCGCGTTAAGCGAATACGTCATGGCACCCACCGCCACCGGAAGCACCATAGCATTTCACTTTACAAATGGTGTGCAGATCAAGCTAGAGGACGTTAACGATGAAACCCATTTCAGTGTGCTTTGAACGTTGCTCGCTGACTATTGACGCTGAAAGCGCAAGCCTGTCCAGGCATCCAGCATGGATGGAATACCAGTAGCACTCAGCCACCCCCGGATAGTAGCCTCCTGCCTTCACATGCATCGGAAGCAAGCAAATGGCAAAAGGTGACATTCTCAAAGCGGCCCTCGCGATCACTCATAAAGGCCCTCATAGAAAGGCTGCAATTCGATCGGCAATTTACAAAGAAATGGATCAGTTCACGGCCAACGGATCGCTTCCACCCAGTTTGGACGCCCCTGAGATCTGTGATTTTCTGGCTCCAATTGATCGTCACCTCACGCAGGACGATGAAGACCAACTCAATACATTTGCCGACTTTCTGACAGATGTCGATACCAATCCAACTGTACGTCCTGGCTACAGGTTGATGGCTGAAAAGCTCTGTAAAGACTTGGGGCTCTAAGAACTTCTTTTTCCCAGTCCTTTGCCTGCAAGCCCAAGGACTGGGATTGCGCCAATTTCGGCGCGGATAGGACCCGACCGAGCCGCAGAAACAACAAAGCCCAGCACTAGACTGGGCTTTTTCACGTCTGATCAAGTCAGCTACTTCTGAGCAGGCTCTGTATGGAAGGCGGTATATGGCAAAAATAACGTATCGGCGACCATGCTGAATGGTAGGTCGATCACTGCCAACGGTACCAGGGCGCGCAAGACTCCAGCGCTTTCGTCCGTTGTGGCCTTGATCAGCTCAATATCAGTGGAAGATCCGCAATAGGGGTGAGCGCCGCAGCGTGGGCGATCACCAAAGGTTTCGGAAAAAGTCGAGCACCCCGCCAGCAACGCGACAGCCAACGCTCCTACGATCAATTTCATGTCGTTCCCTCGTTGAGATTTGGCGAGACTTTAGCATCAACGAAGGAGTAGGAGATGCGTCAGCGCGAACTCCCAATGCATCCACCTATCATTGAGAGCTTTCGGTCGTGCTGTTCTGAAGTTGCTAACCGAAACCAACTGATCTCTGTCAGAACAGATCAAAGCACTTGTGACCACTAATCTTGAATCACCCCCAAGAGAACTCTTAGCATCCATGGAAGCTAAGAGTTGATCTAATTGACCTACAAACGGACCTCTCCTGTTTCCATCCCCGCAGCTTTTTGAACCCTGCAAGCAAAGTTATGTATCGAATGATTAGAAATCGCATTACCTTTCTGTATCAGACTGTAACGCACCCCTCTGATTGTGGGATTGATATCCGAGGGGCGCACAAAGACACTTGTGAACGATCTTAATATAGCCAACCCCTCTCCACGCTCATAAATCCTATCGATAAAAAGCCCAGCTTTATTTGCATCCCTAGTTGTTTTATCCACACTAAAGAAGCCTGTAACTGGTGATGGGTCGAAGGCGTAAACCTGCGTAACCTTTAAATTCACACTTGAGCCTGGCAATGCATAAGCAAATTGCTGAGCCAGCCCACCACCCAAAGAGTGCCCCACCGAGATAAACCTGGCTTCATTTAGCCACTTATAGTCATCCCCCTTCATCCTCCTAGATACTTCCTCTACAAAAGCCGGCGCAAGCTGCTTGACTAGAACTGTATATTCATCATCAAATTTAAATGTGAACCAGCGAAAATTTGATAACCAATCTTTGCCACTCTTAGCCTCCGTACCACCGAATGCAACCACTATCTCTTGTAACTTCCTATTCTCCCAAACCTCTGTCCTGAGGTGAGAGTTTCGCATCATAGAATCTAGGTGCCCGCCCGGGATGGGAAAGTCCTTCCAGCGCTTCCAATCATGCTTTTCGAGGACTTGATCGGCATCTGTCCCTGTACAAATTTCTTTTGACGCGCCATCTACTGCCCTTGCATATGCAGCATCCGATAGCCAAGCGTACTGCCAATGCTTAACAGCCTCTGCTCGGTTCGGCACAGGGTTACCAAGGAGTCTGTGGCCCGGCTCCCGGACAGTAACTTCTTCTGGCCCTTGGTTAAAGGCTGTACACCCAACCAAGAGCAATGACATCAATAACGCCCTCCAGCCTTTCAACACTAAAATATCTTGCATCACGCCTCCTTCGCCCCTACCAGTCCTAAAATTAATAGCGCCCTAGCAATTAGACTTAAACCTTAAAACTCAAGATAGATACAAGACGAAGAACCCGTACACGTCAAGCTTTAAAAAACAAGCATCAATTCATATTTAGCACTCAACATTATTCCGAAATATTACAACTTACCACCACCAAAAAAAGCAACATAAAATCTTGTAAGTAAAAATCATTCATCATCGTTTCTCTTTTGAGAAACACTCACAACCAGCAAACTTTCACTCTCACATCTCCATGAACGCCTAGCATTGCTCTTTGGGCGAAACATTTAATAACCCAATAGATTGACAGGGAGTCTGGAATAAACTTCTTTGTGCCTGAGGATTAGGCGTGTTCGATCCAGCCAAGGCCCACCAAAAACGATGATCTCTGAAGGCCGCCCGTAGAGGTGGTGCAGCAGGAAAGGACCTGGTCCGAAGGTCACGGCATCTTCATCCGGCAAAGCTGGATCGGCACCGAGGAATATCCCGGCGTGGTTCGGGTGAACCGTCCGCCCGACTTCCATCACGACCATGTCGCCGCGCTGCGGCTGATCGACTCGATAGAACCCAGCCGCCTCATAGTTCGCCTCGTACAGACTGGCGTTGTCGGTGCTTTCCCACCAGCCGTCGGCCCGCGTGAAGGCTTCGAACTCCAGCCCCCACTCGCGCTTGTACCAGTCAGCGCAGACCTGCCAGCAATCCCAGGCGCCATGCACGAACGGACGATTAAGTAGCGGCGTGCTGCCGGTCGGGACGATGGTGCGCAGATCTGCTTCGGGCCAGCTCAGAATGTGCCAAGGCAAGGCCGTGGCCTCGCACATGGCCAAGTCATGCGGTGACGGTCGGCTGGTAGCGTCCGGATGCGAGTGAACGATGCCGATTACTTCACCCAGGTCTTCCGCCGCGGCGTAGTCCTCCGGATCAAGCCGGAACTCCTCACTGGGTTCGGTCGCGATGTTGCGGCACGGGAAGTACTGCTGCTTTCGTCCAATCGCCAGCACCAGGCCGCAGCACTCTTTCGGGTACTCGGCTGCCGCATGAGCCTGGATCGCACTCAAGATATGTTTGTGCATGCTCAGCTCCGAGCGATCAGGGACACGGCGGGGAAACCACCGTGCGGGAGTTGGTTGTTCTGGCCAAAGCGCAACTTGCAGGACTTCAGGCCGCCCTTGCACTGATCCTTGCTCGGGTCATCCGTAGGGTTGTCGTCGTCATCAAACATCAGTGCACCGGTGTAGCCGCAATTCGGTCCGCGGTAACCGCCAGTCATGGCCCAGTGGCAGAAGGTCGTCATCTGCCGACCGGGTAGCCCGTGGTTATCGATCTCGCCCGGCGAGGACAGCTCCCACTGCACGACCTCCCCGTCTTCGCCGGTCTTCTGGTCGATGTACCAAATTTCCAGCGCTTCCTGCGTCGGGTCGGCGGTCGGGTTGCCCTCGGGGAAATTCGCCGCGTCCAGGTACTGGGCCAGCGTCTCGCGAACCGTCAGCTGAAACTTCAGCAGGTCCTCGAAGGCTAGACACAGCGCGGTAATGCGTCCGTTGACGTTGCCCGCGCTGAAGGTTGGGCGCGTGGCGGTGCCGTTGCTGTCCGCGCCAATGCCTTCGATCTGCACCGGCCAGGCTGCGTACTCGTTGCCTTGCCACCAAATCGATTTCGCTGGCAACTCATCCGGCGAGCCGGCATAAGCCAAGAGCTCTTCCGGTGTGTGCGGGATTGCGTGAGCGTGAAAGCGCAGAACGTCGGCGCCGTATTCGGTACCGTCGATTTCAAACAGCCGCACTTCCCCGCCGGGCTCCAGTTTCTGGATGTCCGTGATTAATACCATCAGGGTTTCCCTTAAGGGTGAAAGGTTTGTTCGAAGGTAGCGGTCAGCGTGTACGCCGCGCCGCCCTTGTGGATGGGCTGATAGCCGTTGCATTTGTAGAGGCCGAGTTCGCCGAGTGGCGGCGTCCAGAGAAAGGCTTTTGCGCCTTGATGGCGATCGAGGAAGGCCATGATTTCCTTGATCCGCACCGCGGTGCCGGTGTGGCTGATGGGCCAGGACTGCATCTTGTTGTTGATGCCGTCCGAAACAGTCTGGCCATAGCCATCGCCGAATTGCTTGGTGCGAACGCGCTGTTTGATCTCACCAGCGGCACCCTTTTCGATCTGCCAAGTGAATGTCTCGAGTGCCATGTATTGTCCTTTCGTGGGTAGACTCTTCGGAGTAGCCTCGACTGACCACTAGAGGGAGCGCCAAATGCAAATTCGGATTCGATCTGTCAGTCATAACCCAGACTTAGAGCCCGAAATATTCTCGGTCCGCCTACTGCTGGACCCTGATGAAGGCTACGAGGGCATCTTTATGGGAGAGGCCACCGTGACTATCCCGTTTGACTCCAGCCTGACCTTTTCTCAAATTGAGGAAAAAGCCATAGCTGAAGCCAAAAGAGTCCTTTGAACGGCGTTTTTGCGGGCGTCAGCCACCCTTTATTGCAGTACGGATTCGCCCGCCCTGCCCCAAGTCCTTGCGCATTTTCTGCTCGTAGACTCGCTCGATCATCGGCGCGATTGTCTTGGCGAAGTCGTCTGCTGCAGCACTTTGCGAATCACTGGAGGCATCGGTACCGCCGTCGCTGGAAATGTTCACCACAACGTTTATCTGCGTTGCCGTCGCCCCACCGCCGCCCATTGCCGCGATGCTCGGCCCACCACCAGAAGTCAGCGGCGTCACGCTACCGCCCTCGGCGCCGGTCATCAGGTAGGACCTGCCGCCCTGACTGAACAACTCCGGCCCCTTCTCGTTCACTTCGTACAGCGTGTTCGGATCAACACCACCACCCGAAGCTCGGCCACCACCGAAGGTCACCGTGGCGGAGCTGGCATCAAACTGACTGCCGAAGCTCTGCGCGCCAGCCTCTGCACCGCCGGCCGTTGCAGCACCTGTTGCGCCAGTACCACTGCCGGTGAAGTAACTGATGCCAGCGCCGACCAAACTACTCAGCAACGCCGAGCTGGCCTGCCGCGCAGCAATCCGCGCCATGTCCGCCAAAATCGACTTGGTGAAATCAGCGAACGACAGCTTCCCAGTCATGGCGAAGTTGACGACCGCGTCTTCCATCGAACTGAAGGCGTTGCCGAACAGGCTACGAGGCTCAACTGGTCAACGCAGTGATCACCACCTGCGCGCCGGTGCTCGATCGCCTGCATTACGAATGGTACGGCGCATGGGAAAAGGTGATAGGCAAATTCACCATCAAGACTGGCGACAAAGGCGAGTACCGGGTGCCTGGCTGGGTGCTGGCTGATGAGGAAGGCTTGGGCGTGAAGGTCTGGGCCACGTTCCGCGGTGAGGATGAGCCCCGCGTGCTGGAGTTGCTGCTGGCACAGGCTCGCACCCGCAACAGCACGCTCTGGGCCGATGATCCCCGCCAGCAGCTGGCCTACCTCGCCACCAAACGCTGGTCCCGCCTCTATTGCCCCGACGTGATCCTTGGCGTGTACAGCCCCGACGAACTCGAGGAAACAGCGCCGATCATCCGCGACGTTTCGCCGGCGAAGACCCGGGGCACCGCCGAGCTTCCGCCCTACCCCGAAGAAAAGCTCACCGAGAACCTGCCGAAATGGCAGATCGCGGTCGACGCCGGCAAGTCTTCCCCTGGCCATCTGATCGCAACCGTCAGCAGCAAATTCACCCTGAGTGAAGAGCAGATCGAAAAGATCAAGGCCCTCGCACCGATTGAAGGAGAGCAAGAATGAAAATCCATAACGTCGCTCAGGGCTCCGAAGCCTGGCACGCGCTCCGCGCTAACTACTTCACAGCCTCCGAGGCGCCGGCGATGATGGGCGCGTCCAAACAGATGAAGCGCACCGAACTCCTCCACGCCAAGAAGACCGGCCTCGACCGCGACGTGTCGTGGTGGGTGCAGAAATACCTGTTCGACAAGGGCCATGAAGCCGAAGCCATGGCGCGGCCGATATTGGAAGCGCGGAACGGCGAAGATCTGTTCCCTGTTGTCGGTACCGAGGGTGACCTGCTCGCCTCGCTCGACGGTTGCACCATGCTCGGTGAAACGCTGTTCGAGCACAAAATGTGGAACGAGCAGCTCGCGGCCGACGTGCAGGCCGGCACTCTTGATCCGCACTATTACTGGCAGCTCGAGCAGCAACTCCTGGTGAGCGGCGCGGAGAAAGTGATCTTCGTTTGTTCCGACGGCACTGAGGACAATTTCGTATCGATGGAATACGCGCCAGTACCGGGTCGCGCCGCAACACTCATTGCCGGGTGGAAGCAGTTCCAGGCTGACTTGCTCGACTTCACACCAGCCGAGGTTCTGCCTGAGGCCGTAGGCAAGACACCTGAAAGCCTGCCTGCCCTACGCATCGAAGTCACCGGCATGGTTACCGCCAGCAACCTGGAGCAGTTCAAGGCTCACTCGCTGGCCGTGTTCGACTCGATCAATACCGACCTACAGACCGACCAACACTTCGCTGATGCAGAGAAGCCGCCGACTACGTATTCCTGTTCAACGACGTCCAGCAACTGGTGCTCAAAGCCAATGACGACCTGGTCGCGCTGATCAAGGTGCGGATCTCGGAGCATCAAAAAGCCGAGGCCGCCAAGGAAGAGACGCAGCGCGAGCGGATTCGTACGGAAGAGCTGCAGCGGATTGCGGATGAAACCAAACCGGTCATCGAGCCGGCACCTGTACAGCCAGCACCGACGTCTTCCCTGGTTAAAGCTGCTCCAGCGGTTGCCGCAATTGCGAAGCCCGCAGTGACCACAGCAAAGTCGGTGACCTACCGAGCGGAAGTCACGGACCTGGAAGCCCTGGTGCACGCCGTTGCCGGCGGACTCGCGCCGCTCAGCATGCTGACCGTGAACCGGGAAGCGCTAGATGCCCTGGTTGCTCAGCAAGGTTCGCTATTCAGCATGGCCGGCGTAACCCTGGTGAACGCCGCGGCATGAGCAGGATGAAGCGAGCAGTAAATCAACGACGCCGGCAGCCTTGGCTGGGCCTGCCGGCCAGCGGAATCAGGGAGGTAGGCCATGGCAGCGGATGGAAAGACGCGATCTGCCAAGGTGGCATTGAAGCGGAAGGCAAAGCAGGAAGTGGAGTTGCGCCACAAAGTGCGCCACGGCATCACGCAGATGCTGGCCGACCTGATGATCTGGAACGAGATCGAGGAAGCTGGCGAGGCGTTGCAACTGCTGATTTTGAATGCTGATCCGGTTGCGGCTCTTTCGCAGGCCGCCACTGAGCTTCCGCCGTCACCACATGGATTGATCCGACATCACGTCAGGCCTGGTGCTCTCGATCAGCTGAATGAGATTGCCAAGAGCCTGCACGGGGACAGCCAGAAGCATGTGATTGAGCTGCTAATTCTGTGTGCGCATGCGGCCGGGCCGGAAAGCTCTGCCAAGTATCTACGCATTCCGCGACACGAAATCGTATTTAGCGAAAACGTGGCGCGCAAGTTCGAAGAAGCCAGTAGGGCCGAACTAAGGCGCGACCCTGGCGACTAAACATTGACGAAAGGCTTAGTCCCGTTGAGCTCTTTCTTTCTTGATTTTGGCGACCCATCCGTTAACAACATCAGCAAATTCCAGCAGTTCGTCTTCGCTCATAGACATGTTTGGATGAAATTTTTCAGCGGTCCATTCGGCCCTGATGTCAAATTCCAATTCACTCGTCAGCTGATTTCGTTTCTCAATGAATTCGATCATCCGATTTTTGTATTTGGGTGAGCGAAGGTCGATTTCCACATACTCCAGTTCTTCGCCCCAGTGCTCGTGGTTTCCCTTTTTGATCATTTTTTCAATCCTATTGATGAGCGCTTATGAATTAGGCGCTATATCGAACCTCATCTAAAACCAAATTGCCACCACCCCGCTGTCGCATCCGATCACGGAGGGTGGCGCGCGAAAGAAGAACGCCATAACGCGTCTTGCTAGCGGCGAGGCCACTCCTTCACATCCTTTTTAGATGGATCGTCGAGGGCTGGGTCAGTTTTCCTAAACACCCCCTTAACCAAACCGTAAGCCGTTTTGAGATCATTTAGAACGGTGATTGCATGGCCTTCGTTGAAGTTTTCTCTCAAATCAGCTTCAGCCATGTCGATGAGCGCATTGATGTCCGCGCCCTTATCAAGAAGGGCTCTGATCAAAGCGCAAAGGGCTTTCTCTTTGTTGTCCGCAAGTGATTGGAACGCTTTCTCTCGAAAATCTGAAGGCAGTTCAGACATAACACATCTCCTCCGGCTCCATGCCGGTCACCCGTAATACCCCAACAAAAACCAAATTGCCACCACCGGTCACGGAGGGCGGCGCCTACCCGAGGTAATCGCAATGCCCGTTCTCCACAGCGTGATCCACAAGATCGACAAGAAGCCTGACGGTAACCCGGCCATCTTGCACCGCAGCGCCGGCGAGCTGGTCGAAAACCAGGTGCGGGACGAACTGATTAGCCAGTTCAACGAAAGCTACAACGCCAAGCCCGGCAAAGGCTGGGGCTTCTTCCATGCCGAATCCGGCGCTCACCCATTCAGCGGCTGGCTCAGCAACTACCTGGCCGGTACCGAAGACTTCATGGAGTTCAGCAACATCGCGGTCGAGCATCTGCAAAAGCTCATGGAAGAATCCAATCTGACCGTCGGCGGAAATGTCCTCTTCTGCCACTACCGACAGGGCATGACCGATTACCTGATCATCGCCCTGGTCCAGGAAGCAGAGGCCGTAGTCATGACTGACGGTCTCACGCTGCAACCGATCCGGCGTCTGGATCTCGACAGCATCTTCCTCGCGGCTCGGATCAATCTGTCCGAATGGAAAAACAACCCGGCCTCGAAGCAGTACGTGTCGTATCTCAAGGCGAAGAAAGGTCGTCGCGTCACTGAATACTTCCGCGACTTCATCGGTGTGCAGGAAGGCATCGACGGACCAGGCGAGACCCGCACCCTGCTCAAAGCCTTCAGCGACTTCGTTGAAAGCGAAGACCTCGGCGAGGAATCGGCCCGCGAGAAGACCGACACGCTGGTCAGTTATGCCATGTCCAAGGCCAAGCTGGGCGAGCCGATCACGCTCGATGAACTGTCCGAAGTGCTCGACGACGATCAGCCAAAGGCGTTCGCCGAGTTCGTCCTGGGTAAGGACTACGGCCTCTCGGCTTCAATCCCGCCGGACAAGAAGACCCTGAACAAATTTCGGCGCTTCACCGGCCGCGCCGATGGCCTGTCGATCAGCTTTGACCAGCACCTACTGGGCTCGAAGGTCGAGTTCGACGAAGCCGGCGGCACGCTGACGTTGCGCAAATTGCCCACCCAGCTCACCGACCAGCTCAAGCGCGCCAGCGCCTGACACCAAGTCGCGCGTGGCGCACTTGAAAGAGCGGGCGCGCGTTGATTACCTGAGGCGGGTAGCGATGTAGTTAAGGTAATCAACTGCCTCAGACTTCTGCTCTGGGCCTCCAGGGCCATCACTTCCCAGCAGCGACCCTTGGGCCTTTTCGATCAGATAGTCTTTTGGAGCACCTGGTGAGCTTTTCAGAACGGCGATCAATAGGTGTTCCAGTGCGTCTATTTGTGCCTGGTTGCTCATCTCACTCTCCTTGATCCGGCTCCATGCCGGGCCAACAAGCAATAGCCCACAAACTCACTTCACGCCAGCCGGCGAGGCAGGCGTCTGCCTGGAGATAACCCATGAGCATTCCAGCAAATGCATTGAGTGACGAAGAGTGCCTGCACTACGCGGCGCTCGACCCGGCGGCCGCCGCCGAACTGACCCGCCGATTCACCTCGCAGAGCATCGACCCGAGCGCCGAGCGTGAAGAGCTGCGTGAAGACATCCGCCGCCTCGAAAGCCAGGCGAGCGATGACGAAGACGAACTCGAAAATCTTCGCGATGGTGCCGGCGAGGCCTGCATTTGGATCAAGCGAGCAATGGACCCGGATGAGCGGGAGCTGTCACTGAACGCGCTGCTGCAAAAAGCGCTCGACTGCCTGGAGTGATGCCATGAGCACATTTGCAGTATTCGGAATGAATGAGCACTTCGCCCGCGAAGAGGCGAAGCGGAAAGTCCGCGACTTCAAAATCAAGGATGGCCGCCGGATTGAGCTCTCGATGAGTCAGTGGCTCCAGGCGGTCGAGGATCGCGTCGTCAAGATCATGGATGGCAAACGCATCGCCCAGCTCAGCAGCATGTTCGATGCCCCACAGTACGCCGCTGACTATGCAGAGCGTATTCGCAAGTTGGGGCGCTGCCGGGACGTCATCATCAGGGCGAAGATCAAGCTGCCGCAGAACGATGTGCGGAAGAAGTCGCCCACCAAGCTTTCGTGGATGGACTATTCGCCGGAGTCGACTGCGGCCGCCTGACCCACCCTCACCTATTGCGCTGAATGGTCTGTAAATAGGTCAATCGCCTGCCTGAAGGTAGCAAGCTCAATTATCTGCCGCAAGCAAATAACAACCTCAAGCTTCTGCTTGTCGTCGGGTATTCCTATTCGCTTCAGCATCGCTCGGGCGTCTTCCTCGATCGCCGCGAGTGCATCGATATCGCTTTGCAATCTCATGTCAGTCTCCCGTCAGGCTGCATCGAACATAAACCAATACCTCACTTCAACCAATCACGCCGCCTTGGAAAAGCATGACTGTATGTCGCATCCCATTTATTGCTGAGGCGGAAACCAAAGACCAGTGCCGTCCGTATATCCATTTCCATTCTGAGGCTGGTAAGTGTACTGCTGCTGATAGGGGTTAAAATCCTGTTGTTGATACGGATTAAAATATTGCGGGTAGTAAGGATTAAAATGCTGCTGAGGCTCTAAATATTCTACGCCCTCATCATCCTCATAGTTTTCTTGGGCGGTGTAATACGCAACCATATTCAACACCAAAGTTAACCCCGCCTCAGTTACCATCGGCCGATTATTACTTGCGTGATCAGAATTACTCGCCGCAATGAAAGAAGTATTGGGTCCTTCAAAAACTTTACGCGCATCCGTCACAAAATTTTCAGTAGTTCGCCATGCAAGGGGGCCGCTTACTTGATGCCCCCACAAAGACACTCTCTCTGGAGATCGTTGCGTTGTTAGCGTCAGCCATTTGGAACTCCCACCTTCAGTGGATATACAAAGAAATGGCCTGACACCAATGGTCCCCACCCCCTCTGGATCAGATACAGCCTGATCGGTAATGAGTGCCTCGCCGTCTAAGTAGGCAACGCAACCAGCAACAATTTCGTGCACTCCTAGCGGCATAATTGGCTCCTTTCAGTCCTTGATGATCGGAGCTTTAGGAATAGTTCACATCTGGGACAAGTGCCAACTCCTTAAATAATTTTTAGCGATTATCGAACGGCAAAAACAGCCCTAATGACGAGGATCGCTGACGTAACCCCACGAAACACCTTCACCGCCTCATCAGTCCCATCAGCGGACTCCTGAAGGCTGCAGTCGGACTTCTCCAGCTCTCACACAACCAGCACCGCTATCTGCTTCTCGGTATCCGAAAGCTCTTTCAGCAACACCACCAATTCAGAGCCCAATTACTCACCACGCTACCAGGCGAGGAATCCCCATGCCCACAGAAAACAACCCGGCCGAGCCATTGCCGAGCTTGGCGACCGGCGCCGCCCTCAATTCAGCGACTTGGACTGACTTCGTCGAACGTCTTCGCTATGACTGCAACGGCGCCGGCGTTAAATGGCACCACACAGCGGCCGCGCTTTTCACCGTCCAGACCAAGCGCATCGATTATGGCTTTGAGATTGATTACGCCGAGGGAAGGGTCGTGACTCTGGAGGATCGGTCGTGGTTCAGCCCCAAGGAATACTGGGACGACCTAGACGACGAGGAGCGTGCCGAGCTTGATGAGGCCTTGCAGGCCGACCGCGAGTGCGGGTTCATGGATATGGACGAGGATGATCAGTGGGAATACCTATCCGAGTGCGATAGTCACACCGTCACAGGCTGGAACCATCGCTGGGAAATCGTGAACAGCCACTTCACCAAGGACGCCGCCGAGGCCTTCATCCGGCGTAAAAAGCACGACCACGGCAAGATGCGCGTCTATGTCGAATCCCAGTATTACGCCTGGGAGTTCGAAGCCATCAAATCAGCAATCCTCGACGGCACGCTGACCTACACACCGAAGCCGGTTCCGAATGCCCATGATCTGGTATCGATGGAGGCTGTATGAGTAGATTCAATTTTTGCGACTGTCCTGCTGGGTTTTCCACTGCACCTGAACGCCACGCACCTGACTGCCCTGGGCGATCCGGAGCCGGCTAAGCGCCAACTCCCGTGCCGGCCACCTACAAGGCGCCCGCTGCCCCGGCGTTCGAACCGAACTACGAGCGCATGTTTCTCAATGCCATTTGCTGCTTGGCTGAAATCGACAAGGCTCTGGGTGTGACCGATGAAACCCACATCATCGGCGGTTCAGCGGCAGCACTCAGCGAGATCCAGAATTTAAAGGATGCGAGTCAGCGAACCGCCGCCGAGCGTGATGCCCTGCAGCTGCGCCTGAACGCTGCGGATCAGCGGATTGATGAGCTGACCTCGTGTGATAACGAGCAGACGGCGTTGATGCCGGTGGATCGCAGTTATGACGTGCGCGCCAAGCAGATCCTTGCGTTCAACACCTGCAAGCAGGGTGGCGGTGATTTGGATGATGCGCTCGGCGCCGCGTACAAAGCAGCGCTGCGGCATACGCCTCACCCAGACATGACCGCGCAGCCGGCGCCGAAAGGCTTCTGCAGGGACTACCAAAATTGCGAGTGCGGCGGCGATGCCCAAGGCGTGATTGAGACGTGTGACAACTGGGTGAAGACATGAGCCGATTCATTCGCCGCAAGTTCGAGGGGTGGCTGATCCTGCTGGCCGCCAAGATCCTGAGCGGCCGCAACGTCCACCGCTCCGCCGTGGTGTCCCGCCGCGACAACAACGCCATATATGGAATGGCCGAGTCGCTCGAAGCCATCGCCAAGCGCATCAGCAAAAACTACCCGTAACTCCCTCCCCCCTTCAAAGTCAGCCGCTATAGCGGCAAGGACGAAGTCATGCCTGAAGAAATTGTTTTGATCCAGCCAGCCCCCGTCGTCCGCGATGAAATGGGTTCGTTTCAGCATCCGGATATGCCCGACTTCGACGAGGGCGACGGTGAAAAGTGCAAAGCGTGGGTAGCAGAACAGGGCTTGCAGTTCGTGATGGCAAGCCTTGAGTACGCCGACGAGGCGATTGCCGATCGCTACTTCGAATCCGGCGATCCGGACTACAGCTACTGGGAACCTGACCGCCCCGAAGGTGAGCATTGGTTCTGTCTCGCGATTCACGACACCGACGACGGCCCTGTCTGTTGGTGGGCGCGGCGAGAGCCGCTTGCTCATCCGCTCACCGAACTACGCAACCAAGCGGTAGAGGAATGGCTTGAAGGCGTAGCAGTCGATCAAGGGCCGGAAGCGGCGGAGAAATGCAAAGAAATTCTCCTGAAGTGCGGATATTGCACCCAGGTGACGCCATGACTGACATCAAAGAACGGCCGATCCTATTCTCGGCCCCGATGGTGCGCGCCATCCTGGAAGGCCAGAAGACCGTCACGCGGCGGGCAATGAAGATTCAGCCAGATGACGACGCCAGCATCACAGTTGAGACCTACAACGTAGCCGTAACGAATCGGCACGGCGGACAGGAAGCAGGGCCCGAGGTGTTCGGGGCCTGGTGGCGTGACGGTGAGTCTGGTTGCAAATGCCCATACGGCAAACCCGGCGACCGACTGTGGGTGCGCGAGACTTGGTTCTGTGATCACTTCGAGGTCATGCGCGGCCCCTACCTCAAACCGGATGACTTGGACATCGGCGCGGCGCGCGACGACGGCACGCTGGTCTACGCCGCCGACGGGCTGACGCCTTACGAACTAGAGCAGCCAGCCTGGAAGCCAAGCATCCACATGCCGCGCTGGGTCAGCCGTATCCCGCTGGAGATCACCGACGTCCGCGTCGAGCGGTTGCAGGACATCGATGAGGAACAGGCCCAGGCAGAAGGCATCGGCGACCACGAATTCTGGTGCCGCCAGCCGTACGACCAGGACGGCGCGCCAACATGCGACTGCGACAGCATCTCCTACGAAGAGTCGTTCCAGCGACTGTGGAATTCCACTGGCGGCAACTGGGACGCCAACCCGTTTGTCTGGGTCGTCGAGTTCAAGCGGGCGACCCCATGATCGCCCTCGCCTACATGGCCTGGCTCATCTACACGGGGCCACGATGATGAACCTGAAAATCGAAGTGATCCCAGCTTCACAACTTAACTCCCACGTTGACGGCATGAACAAGGCAGCCCGCGAATGGACCGATCAAGCGGCGCGTGGTGAATGCGGGTGGATCTGCTCTGACTGCTGCATGTCTGATCCAAAGGGCATGCCTGATGAATGCTTCTGCGACGACCCGTGGTGCACTGAAATCATCCAGCGAGACAAGCGTCACGCAATGAAATCTGGAAACGAGCCAGATTAACCCCTCTTCCACCTACCAGCCTGCCGGTGAACGGCGGGCAAGAAATAGTGTTCGCCCTGCACACATGACCTCGCCATCCGTGGGCCGGTAAAGAGTCATGTGGCTGGGTGAACAGCTGAAACGATACACCAACCAATTTAGACCTTCAAAGCTATATATACGGCCTGCCGGTGAACGGCGGGCGAGGAATCGTTATGTCCGCACTGAACCGCTTCCATGAAACAGCGAGCGATGCGCTGGAGAAGATCAGCGCCAGCCTCCCGGTCGGCGCCAAGCTTTGCCTGACCATCTACACCCCGGAAAAACCAGAACTCGACATCCTACTGCAGGACAAAGGCCTCGACCTGGACGAAGTGGTTTCGACCTTGCGTCGATGCGGCCTCAGCATCGACGGCGACAACGCCTACAAGCGCGACCTGTGCGACTCGATTGTCGGGGCGATGGTATTCGGCGCGCAAAACAGCAACCCGCCGCCACCTGGTCAATGGCAGCAACGTTTCTGGGAAATCGCCCGAGGTGAAGCCGCTGCCCGCGAAGAACTGGTCGCGGCACTGAAACTCACTCGAGAGAACCTGCGCGCCTGCCAAGGAACCATCCATCTGGCCGGCGGGTTCGACCCGGCCTATGTGAACGATGCCCAGGCTGCGATGAAGATCGCAGACACCGCGCTCGCCAAGTTCGCCCAATAACCACCTTCTGCCGCCACGCGCGGCATAGAGAACAAACATGAGCTCAATCGAATTCCTCGAGCATCAAGAGGTGTGCGATCTGACCGGCGCACGGACCAAAGCCGGCCAGGTTGCGGTGCTACGCCAGAACGGCATTCGACACACCATCAAGCGTAACGGCTGGCCATGCGTCACCACGGCTGCCCTGATCGCATCGAACTCCCAGCAACCGAAAGAAAGAATGTCTTGGCAACCAAGTAAGGCGGGATAAATGGGACGCAAGCCTTCAAAATCGGGGAGCATGCCGCGCTTCAGAGTGCGGCGGCGCGATGACAGGGTTTATTACTACTACGACCTGGGCGGTAAACCACGGACAGAGATCTCGCTGGGCACGGATTACGGTCTGGCGATCCTCGAGTACGCCAAACTCGAAAAAGATCGCGCCTCCAGCACCGCTGCAAAATCAGTACTCACCTTCAGCTACGTCGCCGATCGCTATATGGAGGAAGTCGTTCCGACAAAGGCGCCCGCTACCCAGAAGGACAATGCCCGAGAGCTGAAGCAGTTGCTGTCGTTCTTTAATGATCCACCGGCACCACTTGAAGCCATCGAGCCTCAGCATGTGCGGCAATACCTGCGGTACCGTGGAAAAACTGCGCCAGTGCGAGCCAATCGTGAAAAAGCACTGCTAAGCGCGATTTGGGACTTTGCCAGGGAGACTGGCTACACAGCGCTCGCCAATCCCTGCTCCGGAGTGAAAGGCAATCGCGAGACAGGGCGAGACATCTACATCGAGGACGACCTGCTCCTCCGTGTATGGGAGCACGCCGACCAGCCGCTGAAAGATGCCCTGGATCTGTTCTATCTCACCGCGCAGCGGATCGCCGACACCTTGAAGATGGATGAGCAACATATCCGGGCGGAGCAGTTGTGGATCCAGCAAGGCAAGACAGGCGCAAAGCGGCGGATTGAGGTAGTGGGTGAATTGAAAGCTCTGCTGGAAAGGATCGAGCTAAGGAAGGCTGACTGCAAGTTCAAGTCGACTAAGTTGATCGTCATGGAAAACGGAAAACCGATGACCGCAAGCATGTTGCGATCTCGTTTTGATAAAGCGCGGGAGTCTGCCGGAATTGAGAAAGCGCTATTTCAGATGCGCGATCTTCGGGCCAAGGCGGCCACCGACAAAGAAGAGTCAACGGGGAATATAAGGGAAGCGCGCGACCAGCTCGGACATACCACAATCGGCATGACAGAGCAGTACATCAGGTTGCGCAAAGGGATGAAGGTCACACCAACAAAATGACCGATTGCGGAACATGTCAAAAATTGCGGAACAAAAACGACAAAGGCCTGCATGAGAAATATCACGCAAGCCCTTGATAAATATGGTGCCCGAAGCCGGAATCGAACCGGCACGCCCTTACGAGCGGGGGATTTTAAGTCCCATGCGTCTACCAGTTTCGCCATTCGGGCGGTAGCGCGGTGAAGCCTTCAAGAACAATCAAATGAACGATCAATCTTTTTGGTGCGGTGCAGCAGGGGAAGAAATATATACACCCCTTCCCCTCTAAGCAAGTTCGCTGACGTCAAATTCAAGACAAAATCTTGCTGTCTACTGAAAATAAAAAAGCTCCGTAAATCAGTGATCTACGGAGCTATTTATAGTGGAGGCCGAGGTCGGAATCGAACCGGCGTAGGCGGATTTGCAATCCGCTGCATAACCATTTTGCTACTCGGCCCCAAACGTCCGATGCCTTAAAAACAACATCAAACGCATAAAAACTGGAGAGGGAAACTGGATTGCTATCTGTTTCCAACCCTTTGATATCTAAAGGGTTTTTCTCGTTCCTGAATCAGGAATGGACGCAATTCTGGACGTGTTCGCCGGGCATGTCAAGAACAGGAAGAAAAAAATTCTATAGCCCCCTACCGAGTGCACTCCACAGCCGGGCAGACGATATCACGGGGCAATGCGCCCACGAGCATCACTACTGGATATTTCGCCATTCGTACCTACGCTGATTCGCGAGGGATCCAGGTTTCTGGCGGGCTGTGGCTGAGTGAGGTACGACATCGACACGGATGATGCCGGACTTACCACTAAGGCGACCTGAATAAAACGTTTCAACCCATGGAGTAAAAATATGGACCTATCCAGAAACTTGCTTTTCGGTGTTGCCTTGACCGGCCTGCTGCTCGGCGGTTGTACCTCAAAAGTGACACAGAAGGAACAATACTCAGGGTTTCTTCCCAACTACAGCAACCTGCAAGAAGTCACCACCCCCAGCGGCGAGAAAGCCATGCGTTGGGTGACGCCTTCCTGGAACCCGAACGCTTACAACACGGTGGCCTTCAAGCGACTGGAACTGTACCCGGCCCCCAAGCCCAATGAGCGAGTCAACCGCCAGACGCTGGATCAGTTGCAAACTTACATGACGGACAGTGCCAAGAGCACACTGAGCCAGAAGTACCGTGTAGTGCCAAACGTTCAGTCGGCCCCTGCCGGTTCTCGCGTCCTGATCGTACGCGCCGCGATTACCGGGGTCACGGCTTCTAACGAAGGCATGAAATGGTATGAAGTGGTTCCGGTTGCGGCCGCGATAGGTGCGACTCAGGCGGCCACCGGTCACCGCGACCAAGACACCGAGTTGTACATCGAAGCCGAGATGATCGATGCGAGCAACGGCCAAACCGTGGCTAAAGTCGCTCGCAAGGTCTTCGGTGAACAGTTGAAAAATACAAGCCAGCAGGTGACTGCTAACGACTTCAAGGCGGCACTGAAGAAACTGACCAGCGACATGCAGGCATTCCTTCGCTAACAACGGGGGTAAAACGCCGACTCAGTTCACGGGGGCTGAGTCGGCGGTTGTTACAGATACCAACGGTACTCGCGCGCACTGATCTCCTGCAGGAAGGCCAGGTGGTCCTGGCGCTTGTTCTCGCAGTACACATCAACAAACTCCGCCCCCAAACCCTCACGCAGCTGTGGCTGATGCTGCATGGCACGCACGGCCTCGAGCATTTCCAGCGGAAAGTCGATCCCGCTGTTGCGGTCTTCATTGAGCGCTGCAATCGGTTCGCGACCGACTTCCAGCCCCTGCTCCAACCCCACCAGGATCGCTGCCAGCACCAGATAAGGGTTGGCATCCGCGCCCGCCAGGCGATGCTCGATACGCAGATTTTTCGAATCCGAATCGGGAATCCGCACGCACGCATCGCGATCCTCGAAACCCCAGCTGGCGCGTGTCGCCGCGTTCACCGTGCCGCCCAAACGACGCAGCGCGTTCTGGTTCGGCGCGAAGATCGGCATGCAATGCGGCAACAGCTCCAGACAACCAGCCACCGCATGCCGCAGCGCCTGTTGTTGGTTGGCCACCAGCAGGTTTTTACCCTCAGCGTCATAGAGGCTGACATGCACATGCATGCCGCTGCCCGGATGCTGCAAGTAAGGCTTGGCCATGAAACTGGCGCGGTAACCGTGCTTGAGCGCGACGCCACGGGTGCTACGGCAAAACAGCGCCGCCCAGTCGGCAGCGCGCAGGCCGTCATCAAGATGACCGAAGTTGATCTCGAACTGGCCCGGCCCAAGTTCGGCAGTGATCACCGTGGTATCGATGCCTTGCGCCCTCGCCGCTTCGACCATTTCATCGAGCACTGGCGAAAAGCGTGACAGCCGCTCGATGTGCATGTTTGGCTGGTCATCGGCATCGTCCGACAGCTGATCGCGGGGGAACTGCGGCTGCCCTTCACGCAACTGTTTATCGAACAGATAGAACTCCAGCTCGAACGCCACTACCGGATAAATACCTTTACCCCGCAACCGCTCCAACACCTGCGCGAGGACCTCGCGGGGCTCGAAGACGATTGGCTTCTCGGTGCCGTCCGAGGTGATCAGCATCTGACCCAGTGGCTTGGATTCCCAGCTCACCGGCTTGAGCGTGCCTGGCACCAGGCGCCGCAGAGCATCCGGGTCGCCGTCGTTAAAACAGTAGTCGCCGATTTTGAACAGCCCACCCTGCACGCCCAGTAATACGCAGTTCTGCGGCAGCTTGAGGGCGCTGCCGGCAGCCACCTTTTCGAGCATTTCTATCGGATAGCGCTTGCCGTAGAAATGCCCGGGAATGTCCAGGGAAATCAGGTCGACATAGCGCACCTCGGGGTAGCGTTGGCGAAAAGCACGAACCTCAGCCAGCAGATCAGAGCAGGCAGCATCCATCGTTGTTGTTCCTTTTATTGTTATCAGGTGTAAACCCAAAGCACTCGCGTGAGCTGGTCAGTGAGGTTGCCGTAGCGACAGCGCGTGTGACTGTCGAGCTGAAAACTGTCGCCGGCCTGCAAGGTGACCGGCTCGTCGTCATCGCCCAACCACAGCGTCAATGCGCCTTCCAGCACGTAGCCGCCCTGCTCGGAGCTGTCGCTCAAGTGCCGCTCGCCACTGCTGGCGCCGGCCTCCAATTGGCTCTCGAGCATCGAGAACGAGGCCCTGATCTTCGGCGAGACCAGAATGTCGGTAATCCCGTTGGCGTAGTACAACGTGCGGCGCTCATCCGGGCGGGTCACCCAAGGCAACACCTTGGGTTTCGGCAAGCTGTAAAAGTAGGTGGTTGGCACGCCGAGGGTTTCACTGATCGCGGTCAGGTCTGCCACGGTCGGCCGTGACAAGCCACGTTCGACTTGCGAAAGAAAGCCCACGGAACGGTCGATTTTGTCGGCCAATTCCTTAAGGGTGTATTTCTTGTGCTTGCGCAGATCGTGGATCAGGATCGCCAGCGCGGCGATTTCTTCTTGCTTGTTCATGCCAGTAATTCCGGAAGATGACTCATCAAATGCTGTCGCGCAGTCGGTACCAGGCCTTGCCGATCGCTTCCAATGGCGCTGCCAGGTATTTACCGCCGGGAAAGCTGTCATTACGCAATCCCTGGTACAAGGCCAGCTCGTCCGGCTGACCGAGAATCGCATCGGACACGGCGCGAGCCCCCGCCAATGTTGGAAGCACGCCATGCCCGGAATAACCCTGTAGCCAGTAGAGATCGCCGCGCCGGCCAATGTCGGGGGTGCGCTTGAGGGTCAGGTCGATATGCCCGCCCCAGGCAAACTCCAGCTCGACACCCTTGAGCTGCGGGAAGACCCGTTCCAGATAGGGCCGTGTCGCGGCGGCGATGTCTTTGGGCATCCCGCCCAGATAGGTGCAGCCGCCACCGAACAACAAGCGGTTATCCGGTGTGCGACGGAAATAATCGAGGACAAACTGGTTGTCGGTGACACAGACATTACTCGGCAGCAGCGCGTTGGCTTGCTCGGCAGTCAGCGGCACGGTGGCCACCTGATAAGTGCCCACCGGCAGCACGCAACTGGCCAGGTCAGGATCGAGTTGATCAAGATAGGCATTGCACGCCAGCACCTGGACATTTGCCCGAATACTCCCGCGCTCGGTAGTCACCAGGTACTGATCGCCTTCTTCGCGATAGCTCAGCGCTTTGCTCTGCTCAAAGATGCGGCCGCCAGCACGCTCGATGGCTGCGGCCAGGCCAAGCGCCAGCTTCAATGGATTCAGATGGCCGCCTTCGGGGTCATAGAGCCCCGCCTGATAACGCTCGCTGGCGACCCACTGCGGTAACTGCTCACGCGCTATGAATTGCAGATCATCGTGACCCCACATGTGACTCGCCTCGTGTTGCCACTCTGTCAGGAGACTGACCCGACGCGGCATGACCGACGTCCACAAGTGGCCGGGTCGATAATCGCAGTCGAAACCATGGCGCGCAGGCAACTCGCGCAGCTCCTGCGCCGCCCAGCGCATGCCGTCCCACAAGCGCCGCGCGCGTTCATGACCCAGCGCAGCCTCCAGGGGCGGCATGTCACACGACCAGCCGAGAATCGCCTGCCCACCATTGCGCCCCGAGGCAGCCCAGGCAACGCGACTGGCTTCCAATAACGTCACACGCTTGCCAGCCAAGGCCAGGCGCAACGCGGTATGCAGACCGCTGAAACCAGCACCGATGATCAGCACCTCGGCAGTGTGTTCACCTTCCAATGCGGCTCGGTTCAACAGGCGATCAGCGCAACTGTGGGCGTAATAGCTGGCGACATGCTGCGAGGACTGCTGAAACATTCGGGCACCCATGAAATTATGTTTTTATAATTTCATGAAAAACTACAGAATAAATTTCATGAGCGCAACACCCAGCCCATCCCTCGCAGACCGGATGACCCGTAAGGGTTTACGACTGCTACGCAGCCGAACGCAGCCTCGCAGGCTCGACAGCTGCTACGGAGTGCGTGCTGGTCTTACTGTTTTATTCTCGCGCCAGCCGCTCAAATAGCGCCGAATGCTCTGGAAACAGCTCGTTGAGCCTGTGCCGACTGCCCAATTGCATATCCGCAAAATCAAACCCTGGCGAAACGGCTTCACTGATCAGGCCGTAAGCGGCCGGTCCAGCCACGAGCTGCGAAGCCTTCCAGACACCGCCCGGCACATGCAATTGCAGACACTGCCCGGCGGTGACGTCATTGCCCATCTCCACGGTTTTCAACGTGCCGTCCGGGTAAATGAGGAAGTACTGAATCGCATCGCCCAGGTGGTAGTAGTGAACGATGTCGGATCTGTTCAAATGAAAGTGGCCGACGGGAGACGCAGCCGTCAGCAGGTAATAGATCGAGGTCATCGCATAACGCCGACCACCTGCAATCTCGACCATGGGCTGGTGATCAGACTGAAAGGTCCGGCGGTAATAACCGCCTTCCACATGGGGTTCCAGGTCGAGTGCAGCGACGATGTCCTGGGTGCTGGGAGTGTGTCTGTCGGGTTTGCTATCCGTCATGTTAAAGACCATCAGTCAGGTGGAGTCGCGACAGTTTGCATAGCGTGTAACGCAGCGCAAGCGCTCCTTGGAGCGTAGATGGAGGGTGCCGATGGGCAATCGATTTCACTGCTTTACTGTAAGGGTCGAGCCCACCAAACGGGGCCGCAGTTTCACTGACGCTCCCCCGCCGCTACCGACGCCAACGGAAAATCCCGCCCCGGAGAGTTGTCATGTCCCTGCACAACGTCGCCCGCTTTACCGACCTTCGTGAAGACCGCGGTACTCGCGTTGAAATCGGCTCACTGAAGATCGTGCTGTTGCGGGCCGGCGAACGGGTCTACGCCTATCAGGGCGAATGTCCGCACGCGCAGGCGCCGCTGGACGAAGGTATTGTCTGCAATGGTCGGCTGATTTGCCCATGGCACAAGGCGATGTTCACGGTCGAGGATGGCCGGTTGTGCGAACCGCCAGCGCTGAATGGCCTGACCCGCTATCCGGTCAAAGTCGTCGATGGCGATGTACATGTGGACGACCAGCCCCTTGCCCCTATCGAAGTGAATCGTGCCCCTGATTCACGCTGCTTCGTGATCGTCGGTGCAGGCGCTGCGGGCACAGCGGCAACAGCCGCCCTGCGTGAACACGGCTTTGCCGGTCGCCTGGTGTTGATCGATCGCGAAACGGACCCCGGCTATGACCGCACGGTACTGAGCAAATACGTTCTTGCCGGGGAAATGTCCGTCGAAGAAACGCCACCGCTGCTCGATGAACGCTTTTACAACGAACAGCACATCGAGCGGGTTCAAGGTGAGGTCATCCGTCTCGATGTCGCCGCCAAAAGGGTTTCCCTGGGTGACGGGCGCACCTTCGACTACGACGCCGCGCTGCTGGCCAGTGGCGGCGAACCCAGGCCACTTTCGGTGGACGGTGCGCATCTGCACAACATCCTGGCGCTGCGCTCGCGAGCGGACGCCGAGCGCATTCTGCACATCGCAAAACCCGGTGCCCGGGTGGTCATCATCGGTGCCAGCTTCATCGGCCTGGAGTCGGCATCGGCCTTGCGCCGCCATGGCCTGGAAGTCAGCGTCGTCGCGCACCATGAAACACCGTTCAGTACGCTGTTCGGTGAGCGCATCGGCCTGGCGATTTTGTCCCTGCACGAAGACAATGGCGTGGTCTTTCATGCCAATACCCAGCCAAAGGCGTTCGAGGGCCAGGACAACGTCGAGGCCGTTCTGCTCGAGAATGGCCAACGACTTCCCGCCGACCTGGTACTGATCGGCATCGGCGTCAACCCGGTCACCAACCTGCTCGAAGGTGTTGAGCTGGACGATGACGGCGGGTTACCGGTAAACGAGGGCATGTGCGCTGCGCCAGGACTGTGGGCTGCCGGCGACATCGCCTCCTTTACCTTGCAAGGTTTCCCCACACGCATCGAGCACTGGCGCCTGGCCCAGCAGCAGGCGCGGATCGCCGCGCAAAACATGCTGGGCGCTGATACACACTATGTGGATGTACCGTTCTTCTGGACATATCACTTCGACAAGACCTTCGAGATGCTCGGTCACGCCGACCAATGGGACCGAATTGTCTTCGAAGGCAACCCCGAGCAATACGCCTTCATCGCGTTGCTGTGCAAGGGCGAACAGGTCGAGGCGGTGGTCGCCTGCGAATATTCGCGGCAAATGGCGCTGCTGGCCGAGCGGATGAAACAGCCGTTGCTGCGCGAGGAAGCCTTGCAGATCATTCGGCGAATTGCCGCTCAGGAAGGCTGAACAGTCACAATTAAACGATGCTCTTATTGGAACTATCGTACTTAATTACCCGTAAATTAAACAATCATACATATTCATTATCAATGGCGATAAGAACTCGACCTGCTTATGAGAAAAGAACCCAGCACACTTCCCCTCATCGCCAATCCTGATAACAAACAGCCAACTCCCAAACCCATCGCTATCAATAAAATATTATTAACAATTTATCAGCCGTACTAGCCCATTGCCCATTGCATATTTATCAACGCCTGCTTAACTGCAAAAACTGCTGATGACAGCAGTATTCGCACAACCACGGAAGGAATCGTTATGAGCAATGCAACTGGCCATAGCATGCCCCCTTATGGGGTGGCCATCCAAAGCGCGATCAAGGCAGGCAACCTGCCGCAAATGAAAACATTGTTGAAACAACGCGATACATCCAAGCCAGAAGCCAAAGAGCTAAGTGCCGCTTACGAGAAGTTGGCAAAGGAAGTCGCACGCCTGGAACAGCACTAAGCGCTGTTTCCGCTCCCCTATTGCAATGGAGGCAATAATTATGTCTGGTTCTTCTCAGCAATCTGTCGGTTTATTCCCACTCTGCTATCGAATTGGTACTCAGCAACCGGGCGCACAAAGCCTGGCACTCAATCTGCTGGTCTATACACCTGAGCAAACCGTAAGCGGTACTGCCGCAATCACTCAGGCAACCAACCCGCCACTGGATGTGCATTCCGATGTTTGGGGTGAGTACACCTACATGACGGTCATGAAACCCGGCGTCAGCAAAATCCTCATCACCGCTCAAGGCAACCAAGGTGGCCCAGGTTCGAACTCCATCGTGAATTTCAAGTTGCATCTGGTGGTCGGTAGCGACTGGAAAGAAGGCATCGCCAACTACGAGTACTTCAATGGTCAGCGCTGGGTGAAGGTCAGTGCGCCCGCCCATCTCGTCGAGTCGGTGTCCTCCAAAGCCTATTTACTGCCATTGGAACCGGGCCCGGTAATCCTGCCGTATCCGCCGATCATGCCGCTGTACGCCGCGCCGATTCAGAGTGCCATTGCCAGCGGTGACCTGGCCCAGATGAAAAATCTGGCGAGCCTTGCCAAACAACAACTGGACCAGCAACCCCAGTTGCAGAGTGCACTTGAGGCCGCCAAGGGTGAAATCAGCCGGCTGGAACGCCGCTGACCGGCAACTGAATGTGCCTGGCTTGTCCTGAATACAAATTAAGGGAGTTGCACCATGTCAATTGGACTTTTTCACACGCGCCTCAACGTTTCCAGCTCGCTACTCGGCGCACCGGTTTTGACCCTCGATCTGCTGGTGGACACCGTCAACAAAAAAGTCAGCGGCGTTGCGAGCATTTTTCAAAGCACCTACCCCCCTGTCAATTTCCGTGCCCGGGTTTGGGGTAGTTACTCCGAGGCCAAACTGACCCCTGAGACGGAAAACCACATCATCCTCAGCCTGGATGGCAGCCCAAGCGGCCCTACCAGCAATATCGCCCAGACCTTCGACCTGCGCGGCATTCTAGGCGCCGATTGGGCCAGCGGTTTTGCCGACTACAAGTACTACGATCAAGACCACTGGACGACAGTCAGACACGCGGCTGTCAGCCAGGCCCCGGCTCAGCACCCGGAGCATCCGTCACATGCGCACCCGCTCTACGCCGTCGCTGTTCAGCAAGCGCAAGCCAGCGGTGACCTGGCGCAGCTGAAAACCGTGGTGAGCCAGGGCGAACAGCAACTGGCCAACAGCGGCGCCTTGCGCAGCGCACTGGAGCAGTTGCAGGCAGAAATCACCCGACTGGAAGCACGCTAACCGGCAATGCCCGGGCTGGGTCAGATCACCACTGACCGAGCCCGGGACTTTTCAACCCCAGAGGTAAATCCACTCGCGCCGTTGATGCTAAGGAAGGCGCGAACACTTCGATGGATTCGTGCCGCGTACGTGTCTGTGCGCAAGGATTTCCCATGTCAGACAATCGCCCCGCCCGCTACCTCAGTGAAACCGACCTCAAACGTTACGTGCCGGTCCATGTGGTCTGGGAAATCACCCTGGCCTGCGATCTCAAATGCCTGCATTGCGGCTCCCGAGCAGGCCATCGACGCCCGGATGAACTGAACACCCGGGAATGCCTGGATGTCATCGATTCCCTGGCGGCACTTGGCACCCGCGAGATCACCTTGATCGGCGGTGAGGCCTATTTGCGCAAGGACTGGACTCAACTGATCCAGGCTATCCACAATCACGGCATGTATTGCGCAATACAAACCGGTGGACGCAACCTGACGCCGGCAAAAATGCAGGCTGCAGTGGATGCCGGGCTCAATGGCGTCGGTGTTTCGCTGGATGGACTGGCCCCATTGCATGACGCCGTGCGCAATGTTCCGGGCTCGTTCGACAAGGCTATCGATACCCTGCGACGCGCCAAACAGTCGGGGCTTGCCGTGAGCGTCAATACCCAGATCGGCGCGGCCACCCTGCCCGATCTGCCCGATCTGATGGACTTGATCATCGAACTCGGCGCCACCCACTGGCAGATACAGCTGACGGTTGCCATGGGCAATGCCGTCGACCATCCAGAGCTGCTGTTACAGCCCTATCAACTGCTTGAAGTGATGCCGTTGCTGGCACGCCTTTACCGCGAGGGCGTCGATCGCGGCCTGCTGATGAACGTAGGTAACAATATTGGTTACTACGGCCCTTATGAACACATGTGGCGTGGCTTCGGTGACGAGCGCGTGCACTGGAGCGGCTGCGCGGCCGGGCAAACCGTGCTGGCACTCGAAGCCGATGGCACCGTCAAAGGCTGTCCTTCATTGGCAACGGTGGGCTTTTCGGGTGGCAACGTGCGCAACATGAGCCTGCACGATATCTGGCACTACAGCGAAGGCATGCACTTTGGCCGCCTGCGCGGTGTCGACGATCTGTGGGGCTACTGCCGAAGCTGCTACTACAACGATGTCTGCCGAGGCGGCTGTACCTGGACCTCACACTCCTTGCTCGGTAAACCCGGCAATAACCCCTACTGTCACTACCGCGCGCTGGATCTGCAGAAAAAGGGACTGCGCGAACGAATCGTCAAACTCGAGGATGCCGCGAAAACCTCCTTCGCCGTCGGACGTTTTGACCTGATTACTGAACGCATCGACACCGGCGAGAAGGTCAACAGCGTCAGCGACAGTGGCCAGGTGATCAAACTGGCCTGGGCGAACCAGGGCCAGAAATCGCCTGACGAAGGACGTATTCCGCCGCAACTGGCGCTGTGTCGGGGTTGCTTGCAGTACATCCATGCACACGAAGTGACCTGCCCTCACTGCGCCGCCGATGTCGCCGCCGCAGAAGCCAAGCACCAGGTCGACCGCGCCCGGCAACAAACCATCCTCAATACGCTGACCGGCCTGCTGGGATTGCCGCAAAGCAACTTGATGTAGCGAGGCCTGAATACCAGGGGGCGCACCGCCCCCTGCGATCTTTTGTCAGCAAGTCATAACGCTCGCCCGCAGCAAACAAAATCATCTAAAAAAACCACACCTGTCAGCCATAATTAGCACCCTGCTACTCGATAGCTGAACATCTTTTCCCAAGGTTTTACCCACGCGGGCATGCTGGAACCAATAGTGCCCTTTCCCTCTGCGTTCCTGGAGCTGACGATGAAAATCAATCCCTACCTGATCTTCAACGGTGATTGCAAAGCAGCCTTCACGTTCTACGCGCAATGCCTGCAAGGCACCCTTGAAATGATGATGACCTTCGGCGAGTCACCGGCTCGCGACCAAATTCCGGCGAGTTGCCATGACCTGATCATGCATACCCGGCTGGTGGTCGGCGACCAGGTCCTCATGGGCTCCGACACCACACCTGAGCGGCCCTACCACGGCATCAACGGTTGCTCTGTTTCGCTGAATGTCACCAGCATCGCTGAAGCCGAGCGAATTTTCAGCGCACTGGCGGACCGGGGCACCATCCAAATGCCGCTGGAGGCGACGTTCTGGGCCGCACGCTTCGGCATGCTGGTTGACCGTTTCGGGGTGCCATGGATGGTCAATTGCGAAGCCGACAAGTAAAACGCTATTCGATGAGTGCAGTGCTGTTCACTTAAGCCGGTGTTTCAGGCACAACCGCAGTTGTGGCGAGGGAGCTTGCTCCCGCTGGGGCGCGAAGCGGCCCTGAATTGGGCCTGCTACGCAGTCCAGCGGGAGCAAGCTCCCTCGCCACAGATACTTCTCAGACATCGAGGCGCTTGCTTTGGAACCTCGCCCGGTAACGCCCCGGACTCTCACCGGTCCATTTCTTGAACGCCCGATGGAACGCGCTGGGCTCCTGAAAACCGATCTGCTCGGCAATCGCGGTGATGCTCGATTGGCTCTGGCGCAGTTGTTCAAAGGCAACACCGCGGCGTACTTCGTCTTTGATCTCCTGGAATGAACAGCCTTCACGCTCCAGTTTTCGGCGAACGGTGCTGGGGCTCAAATGCTGTTCGAGCGCAAACGCCTCCAGGGTCGGCCATTGGCTGTAATGGCTGTTGCGCAAACGCTGATGAACCTGCGATGCCAGGCCATGCTGGTTACGGAAACGAATCACCAGCCACTGCGGTGCACTGCGCAAAAATGCCTTGAGTGAAGCAAGGTCCTGAACCACCGGCAATTGCAGATAACGGCTGTCGAACTCGATCTCGGTACGCTCGGCGCCAAAGGTCAGGTTGGCACCCCAGAGCATTGAATCATCATTGAGCGACAACCGCTCATGACGAAAGTCTGCACGATCGATGGGAATGCGCCGCCCGCCCAGCCAGCACAGCAGACTGATCATCAACACCAGGAACGTCTCTTCACCGAAGTGCGCGACGTCGCTGTTTTGCGCCTGAGTCTGCAAGCTGATGACTGCACGCTTGCCACGCACTGTTAACGTGCCGCGAAAGTCTCGCAGGAACAGGCCGAAATTGGCCAGGCACTGACGCATGGCTTTTTCCAGCGTCGGCTCCTGAATCAATGCCCGACAGATCAAGGCGAAACTGCCCGGCGGCATGCCGTGGGAGTCCAGCTGAAAGAACTCGTCGTTCAGCTCACGAATCTGCACCAGCCATAACGCCGCAAAAGCACTGGCCGGCACCCGTGCCGTAGGCTGATCCATCAGTGCCGGATCGATTCCCACCTGTTCGAGTACCGACCGCAGACGCTGCGGATTTTCACGCAGGGCATGGATCATTGGATACATGAAGTAGACCGCCACCGAATCCGTTTCCCGCATGTGCTCGTCTCTCTCCTCAGCATCTGAAAGTGGCAAAAAACGCCATCACCGTTGAACAGTTCCGGCATAGGCCAGCGGCGTTGCTGATTCTAGACTCGTACCCAACAAAAAAGACCTCTTTCAGGAAAACCACATGAACCCTTCCGATATTTTTGTTGTGAGCGCGGTCCGTTCTGCCATCGGCAGTTTTGGCGGTTCACTCAAGGATGTGCCGCCTATCCAGTTGGCAACCGACGTGTGCCGCGCAGCCATTGAACGTTCAGGCCTGGCGCCCGAACTCATCGGTCATGCGGTGATGGGGCATGTGATCCCGACGGAGGCGCGCGACGCCTATATTTCACGGGCCGTGGCGATGAATGCCGGCCTGCCGAAAGAGACCCCGGCCTTCAACGTCAACCGTCTCTGCGGTTCGGGTCTGCAGGCGATTGTCAGTGCGGCACAAAGTCTGATGCTCGGGGATGCCGGGGCAGCGCTGGCCGGTGGCGTCGAATCCATGAGCCGTGGTGCCTACTTGTTGCCACAGGCGCGCTGGGGTGCACGAATGGGCGACATTCAGGGCATCGACTACATGCTCGGCGTGCTGCAAGACCCGTTTGCCGGCTTCCACATGGGCATCACCGCAGAAAACATCGCCGAGCACTACGGCATCTCCCGTCAGACCCAGGATCAACTGGCGCTGCTCAGCCAGCAGCGTGCTGCCCGGGCGATTGCCGAAGGACGTTTTGCCGGGCAGATCGTGCCGATCGAAGTGGCGAGCCGCAAAGGGACGGTTTCGTTTGCGACGGATGAGCATGTACGGGCAGAGGTCAGCTTCGAGCAATTGAGCGGCATGAAACCCGCGTTCAAAAAAGACGGCAGCGTCACCGCCGGCAACGCCTCTGGCCTCAATGATGGCGCTGGCGCGCTGATCATGGCCACCGGGCAAGTTGTCCAGGAACAAGGCCTCAAGCCGATGGCCCGACTGGTGGGTTATGCCCACGCCGGCGTTGAGCCGTCGATGATGGGACTTGGACCGATTCCCGCCACCCGTCTGGTGCTCAAACGCGCCGGGCTGACCGTGGCCGACCTTGATGTGATCGAGTCCAACGAAGCCTTCGCGGCCCAGGCCTGCGCCGTGGCGCAAGAACTGGGCTTCGATCCCGAGAAGGTCAACCCCAACGGTTCGGGCATCTCGCTGGGCCATCCAGTGGGCGCCACCGGCGCAATCATCGCGACCAAGGCCATTCACGAACTGCATCGGATTCAGGGACGTTATGCCCTGGCAACCATGTGCATTGGCGGCGGCCAAGGCATTGCCGTGCTGTTCAAACGGGTTTGACGGGAAGGACATGAAGATGAATCTGCAGAACATTGGCGTCATCGGCGCCGGCACCATGGGCAACGGCATTGCGCAAATCTGCGCACTGGCCGGTTTCAACGTGACCTTGCTGGACATCTGCGAAAGCGCCCTGCAAAAAGCGCTGGCGACCGTGGGCAAGAACCTCGACCGGCAAGTCGCCAAGGCGTCGTTGACCGAGGAGCAAAAGCTCGCAGCATTGGACAAGATCCGCACCAGCACCGACTACAGCACCCTGCACAATGTGCAGTTGGTGATCGAGGCCGCAACCGAAAACCTCGAACTGAAACTGCGGGTGTTGCAACAAATCGCCGCTCAGGTCAGCGCCGACTGCGTGATTGCCTCCAACACCTCATCGCTGTCGATCACCGAGCTCGCCGCCAGCGTCAGTTCGCCGGCGCGTTTCATCGGCCTGCACTTCTTCAACCCGGTGCCGGTGATGGGGTTGATCGAAGTGATTCGCGGCCTGCAAACCAGCGACGCCACGCACACCCTGGCCCTGGAACTGGCGCAACGCCTGGGCAAGACCGCGATCACCGCCGGTAACCGTCCGGGCTTTGTGGTGAACCGGATTCTGGTGCCGATGATCAACGAAGCGATCCTGGTGTTTCAGGAAAGCCTGGCCAGCGCCGAAGACATCGATGCAGGCATGCGCCTGGGCTGCAACCAGCCGATAGGTCCGCTGGCGCTGGCCGACCTGATTGGCCTGGATACCTTGCTGGCGATCATGCAGGCCTTCTACGACGGCTTCAACGACAGCAAGTACCGCCCCGCTCCGCTGCTCAAGGAAATGGTCGCAGCCGGTTACCTGGGGCGCAAGAGCGGCCGTGGTTTCCATACCTATGGCTGAGCGTTGCTCACGCTTTGCCGAGAGCCGGGACAAGGCCCTGGAGCTGTTCGCCAGCAAGGGTTTTGGCCAGGTCGGCATGCGTGAGCTGGCAGCGTTCCTGGGGCTTGCCCCAGGCTCTCTGTATCACCATTACCCGAGCAAGCAGCACTTGCTGCTCGACCTCATCGAAGAATTTTATGAGGAACTGCTGGCAACCCTCGGACGCCTCGAGCGACAGTCGCGAGACCTGCGCGGCAGCCTGAAAAACGTCATCCATGCACACCTAAACCTGCATCGGGAAATGCCCCGGCATTTTCGCCTGGTGGAGCGCGACAGCGGTTGCCTGAACGAGGATCAGCAAGTGCATGTTCGGCAGTTGCAGGAGCATTACGAACGGCAATTGCTGATGATCCTCTGTCCCTCGCCCCGATTCAGTGAACAAGGATTACTGGCTGCCGGACACACCATTGCCAGCATGCTCAACAGCGCACCCAGCTGGCTGACGCTGCACCCGCTGGAGGATCGGGAACGCAACGAACTGCTGGAGAACCTGCTGACCGGGGCCATTGCAGGTTTACTGGCCCATACCTCCTGCGATCTGCCAGCCCTTCAGACAATAGATCCACTCACGGCGCCTCCGTCCTGGGCACGACTCGGCTAAGCTGAAAGCTCCACCGGAGGATTTTCCAATGTGTGGAAGACTTTCGCAGTACCGAGGCATCCACGACTTCGTCGCGGCGCTGAGCATGCCCAATGCCCTGGTCAATACTGTGGGCGACCAGCCTTTGGGTCTGTACAACGTCTCGCCATCGACCCAGGTCGCGCTCTTCCACCTCGAAGGCGAAACCCTGCACGCTGACCGGGTACGCTGGGGATGGCGACCAGCCTGGTCGAAAGACAACTCCGTGCCGATCAATACCCGGGTCGAAAAAGTTGCACACGGTTCGTTCTTCCGGGCGATCTGGCCGCACCGCGCCATCGTGCCCATCGATAACTGGTTCGAATGGGTTTATGAAGGCGGCCCGAATAAACAGCCTTACCTTATCCGGCGCCGGGATCGCGCGCCTATACTTTGCGCGGCCATAGGTCAGTACCCTGCAGGTGGTCGGGAACCGAAGAAGGACGATGGTTTTGTGATTTTCACCGCAGACAGTGGCGGTGGCCTGGTCGATCTGCATGATCGGCGACCGGTGGTGCTGTCGCCGGAGTTGGCCCGTGAGTGGCTCAACCTGGCGATGCCCAAGGAGAGCGCCGAGCAGATGGTGCTGCACCAGGGCGAGCCTGCCGAAACCTTCGAGTGGTTCAAGGTGGATATGGCGATCGGCAACGTGAAAAACCAGAGATCGGATCTCATCACGCCGATCGGCAAGATCATCAGTGGCGATCAAAAAAGCAATGGCTGATCGGGTGGCGACACCGTGGTTTCTCGACTAGGATTTTCGCGATATGGAAACGCGTCGCGCTGTTAGCGAACACTTGGTCTGGGAGACGAAAATGAACCCGATTCGAATGGCCGAGCGGACCTATCGCACTTGGTCCAGCCCGATCCTGCTTGAGCTCAAAGAGAGGGAACATCAGCTGCAACCTTCAGACCGCCAGGCACTCGAAAACGTACTGGTGGAAAGAAGACTTCTGAACACTGGCAATCCTGCCGGCAAGGATCGACGCAAACCTAAGTCGACCGATAACGCCTGACAAAAGAGCCCGCTATAAGCGGGCTCTTTTTCGATTGCGGTAGCTGGAAGAAAGGCCGACAGACTCATCCAGATGCTCGCCTCACTGTGTATTGGAAACGGGTTTCGTTCTGGATGCACCGGCGGGCAACGACGCGGCGTAAGCCAGGGCTTCTTCGCGGCTGCCAAAGGACCCGAGCCGGTCGTTACGGGTACAGACTTTCCAGAGACCGCTGTTGACGCTGACCACTTGATAACCGTTCATCTGCATTTTGCTAAGCATCGGAGCACTCATAGTCACCTCCATTCAAGTACAGACAGTCCGAACCTAACTTACACCCGGTTTGGCGTTCTGTGGGCTCAATAGGTTGAACGGTCGAATGATCCGAGGCGTACATATGAAACATCTTTCACGGTGATTTCGACGCTTAGCGCATATATTCCCCGCCGCTCATTCAAGAAACTTTCAGCCCGCCTCCTCCCGCGGGCTTTTTTTTGCCCAGCAGAAGCGCCAGTCTAAACCGCCGCAAAAATATCCTTCATCGCCGCGTACTGCAGCAGCATGATAGTTTTCGCGTCGACTATCTGCCCACTGTAAAACGCCTCGAGTGCCTCATCGAACTTCAGCTCCAGCACCTCAAGGTCCTCCGTTTCAACCTCCAGCCCACCACCCGATCCGACGCGTGAAGCAGCATCATATTCAGCGATAAAGAAATGCAGTTTCTCGGTCACTGACCCCGGACTCATGTAGGCCTCGAATACCTTCTGTACATCGTGAACGCGATAGCCCGTTTCCTCCTCCGCTTCGGCGCGAATGCGCTCCTGCGGCGAGGCGCCTTCCAGCAACCCCGCAGCCACTTCAACCAGCAAGCCGTCATGACCGTTGACGAAGACCGGCAACCTGAACTGGCGGGTCAGTACGATGGTTTTTTGCGCGCGATTGAACAGCAGAATGGCGGCACCATTGCCACGGTCGTAGACCTCACGGGTTTGTCGCTGCCAAACGCCATTGTTGCGCAGGTAATCGAAGGTGATTTTCTTGAGCAGATACCAGTCGTGGGACAGCACCTGGGACTCGATGATGTTGACGCGCTCAGCCGTGTTCGACATGACAATCCATCCTTTTTGTTGTCAGAGGGCGTCATGGTATTCCATCGTCGCTGTGGCCGCAGCGACGGCAGATACAAAAAAAGCCCGGCATCGCTGCCGGGCTTTCAGCTCTAATCCTTTAGAACCTGTTAGGTATCACTCTACGAGCGAGGCCTTACTTGAAGTCCACATCGAAGGCTTGATAGAAGGCGTTGCCGGTGTTGGCGACAATCCACAGCAGCACAATGACATGATGGCCTTTTTTGCCTGCTGGCAACTTCACTTCATGTTCGACTTTGGCTTTGAGTTCGCTGCTGTGCGCGTAATAAGGCACCTGGGTGTAGAAGTCTTCCGCAAACGGTTTGGCCTCGAGTTGCGCACGGCTGATGCGCTGTTTCGGGTCCCAGCCATCCTTGGTGATGAACCAGCTGTAGCCGCGGGTGGTATGAGGTGCGGTGTACTGCCAGGTGACATGAAAGACCTGGCCCGGGTTCACGTTCAGCAGTGGCCAGGTGAATGGACGATTGAGCTTTTTGCTCATTTCCTCGTTGGTGAAGTTGATGCAATCACGAGCATCAGCCTTGCCGCCGCTGAGGATGAAACCATCAGCCGGTGGTGCGACGCTGTCGCTGTCCGTCTGATACGGTGCGGGGAAAGGCCCGGCGGTCAGTGACGGGAAATTCTTTCCGCCTTCCATTTCGTTGACCTGCCACCCTTCCAGGAGACCGACCTCCATAGCGACAGAACCGCGGCTGGCAGGAGTCGTGACGCGACCATGTTTGAGTTGCGGTTGGGTTTGTGGCTTGTTCATTTTTTCACTCCGTTGATTAAGAACGTTCCTTCCTGAGGAACGCTTTCAACCTAACCGAATGACAGATGAAGTCCATGGCCGCTTTTTTCGCGTTCCAATCGCGCTTTTGAGCCGAACCCAATAAATGCTGGTTATCCATACAGTTAAATGTATGAATTCGTACGTTGAGACTGGCAAAAGTACTACAACACAGTCCCGCAATCGGGACGATTCCCATCAGGACGGCTACGCGTCACTGGTATTCACTTCGTTAACAACACGCGGTAGTCTCGGTATCGATTGCCCAAAAACCGTTACAAGGACGTCACGAATGAAACTGCGCATCGAGTTATCGCACAACCCGCTACCCGAAGAACGCCAGGCGATTATCAACCCCCTGCGCGCCTACAACATCGCCCATGCCGGCGAAGGTCACTACCAGGAAATCGCCCTGCTGGTTCGTGATGAACAGAGCGACGAAATTCTCGGCGGGCTCTACGCAAAACTGTTTTACCAATGGATGTTCATCGACTTGTTGTCAGTGCCCGAGCAGGCACGCGGCCAAGGCACCGGCTCACGGCTGATGCACATGGCCGAAGAGCTGGCGCGGGAGAAGAACTGCATTGGAATCTACCTCGACACCTTCGAATTCCAGGCACCGGAGTTTTACAAGAAGCTGGGGTTTACCGAGATTGGGCAGATTGCCGATTACCCGCCGGGCAGCAAGCGCTTCTTTTTTCAGAAACGCCTGACGGCCACCGAGCCAAACACCTGACGCTCACTGACTCACAGACAGGTTGCCAGTGCCGCCAGTCGACGCTTGGCAACCCAGTTGTCCTGAGTGGCGTAGTACTTCAATGCGCCGCCTTGTACGTCAATGAAGGCCTCGGCCGAACGGGTGTAAACGGTGAATCCGCCAGCTTCGCCGGGTTGCAGGTAACCGCTGGCGTCGACACCGAACACCGCCTCGTCCTGCCAGGCAAACTGCACGCACTGGGCGACGACCAGATCAGGCTTGCTCGAGGCGAGCGTCTTGTAGGGGCTCTGGGAGCGCGCTTCTTTCATCGTCGATCCCGCGCAACCCGCCAGCAACACGCCAGCCAGCGCCACCATCAAAATACGCATTGTGTTTCCTTATTCGCAAAACGCTGACTGTATCACCGCAAGCGGCTACTCCGAAGCGCCAGGCAAGGTTCTTCCTCATGGCGCCGCTCTGCTTTACTTTATATAGATAGCGACAGCCCGCGCCGATTCGCGCACCCTGTCGCGCCATAATTGGCGCGTCGCGCTAAGCAACTTCTTCTGGAAAGCCCATGACCCCCAATGCCGAGTTCTACAAACCTTCCACCGACTACGCCGACAAGCTGATCAGCCAGATCGGTCAGACCCCGTCGTGGATCGCCAAACGCATCGGCGTGACCGACAAGCGCATTCGCTACATCCTCGATGGCGAAAGAACCGTCAAAGGTGAAACCACGCCGATCCAGATGACCTACACCGAGCAGTTTGCACTTGAGTGCCTGGCCGCCGAGGCCAAAGCCAACAAGAAAAAGACCTCCTGACCCGCGTCAAGGCAAATGCCCTCAAGACGCGCATACTTTTCCTTTGACAAGGACGGTCCATGGCCCCAATCGACTCGCAGCACGAACTGGCGCTGCAACGTTTTCTCAATGCACGACCGGCGTTACGCGAAGAACTCGATCACCTGAATCCTCTGGCTGCCCAGGCCAAAGGCGAAACCATGGTGCAATATCGCAACGAACGGCTGCATGAAGCCTACGAGGCGGAGGCCGAGCGTCTGGGCCTGTTTGCCTGGGAATTGACGTTGCAATTGACCGTGGCCACTGTTGAGGACTATGAAGCCCAACGGCTGGAGGTGCACAAGGAAGTGGCGCAAATGGCCGGCATGGACTGGAAGGAATATCGCAAACTGCAGGGTCTCGAGAGTTGACGAATGCTGCCGTCTTCACCTAATCGCGCCCATACACCGGGTCTGTTGCATGTGCAGAAATGGCGCGGCCGGATCGGTATGTTGCTGGTGGCGAGCCTGTCAGTGCTGGCTGGCATGACCGACGCTATCGGCTTTATGGCCACCGGCGACTTCGTCTCCTTCATGAGCGGCAACACCACTCGCCTGGCGGTAGCGATCAGCGGCGCAGATCTGGGCATGACCTTGCGGTTGCTGGTGCTGGTCGCCATGTTTGTCGTCGGTAACGCCTTGGGCATTGTAGTCAGCCGATTCAGCGGCCGACGCGCCCTGCCCTTGATGCTGTGCGTCGCTGCCCTGTTGTG
Organism: Pseudomonas sp. CVAP#3; assembly: GCF_018986375.1. Classification (NCBI taxonomy): domain Bacteria; kingdom Pseudomonadati; phylum Pseudomonadota; class Gammaproteobacteria; order Pseudomonadales; family Pseudomonadaceae; genus Pseudomonas; species Pseudomonas sp. CVAP#3. The sequence continues at coordinate 367,656 of NZ_JAHMSC010000002.1, read as the reverse complement.
CGGCGCCGCTGCATGGCCATTCGAGGCTAAATTTCCGGCGTTGCTGGCAGCGGTCATCGCCATGGGGATGCTCAACGCCGCCGTCGAACAGGTCAACGGCTTTCCGGTCGGGTTGACCTATGTCACCGGTGCCCTGTCACGCTTTGGGCGCGGTCTGGGACGCTGGTTGCTCGGCGAACGCCGCAATGGCTGGCGGGTGCAACTGATCCCCTGGACCGGCATGTTTGCCGGCGCCGTCCTGGGCGCAGTGCTCGAACACCATCTCGGCCTGCAAGCCCTGTATGCCAGCGGTCTGCTGGCCGGCGTGCTCGGCGCTATTTCACTGAAGATTCCGCGGCGCTGGCAGATGGGCTATATGCCGCGCTGAATCGCCCTTCGCCGCACCGGCGATAAAGCTTTATCATGGCCGCAGATTTGTTGTCAGAGTTCACCATGAAGTTCGCCATTGCGCTGTTTTCCGCCGCACATGCGCCCTCCTCGCGCCGCGCCCTGCTGTTTGCTCAGGCAGCGCTGGCCGGTGGGCACGAGATCGTGCGGCTGTTTTTCTACCAGGACGGCGTTTACAACGCGTCGAGCAACGTCGTTACGCCACAGGATGAGCAGGACCTGGCACTGCAATGGCGCAACTTCGTCAGCGAGCACCAACTCGACGGCGTAGTGTGTATTGCTGCAGCCTTGCGTCGCGGTGTGCTGGATGAAGCAGAAGCCAGGCGTTATCAGCGCACGGCAATCAATGTCAGCGCACCGTGGGAATTGTCCGGGCTCGGGCAGTTGCACGATGCGGTGCAAGATGCCGATCGCCTGATCTGTTTTGGAGGGCCATGAAACATGCCTAAATCCTTGCTGATTATCAGCCGGCAGGCACCCTGGTCTGGCCCAAGCGCCCGTGAAGCGCTGGATATCGTACTCGCCGGCGGCGCCTTCGATTTGCCGATCGGCCTGCTGTTTCTCGATGACGGCGTGTTCCAGCTCGCCACCGGGCAGGACGCCAAAGCCGTGCAACAAAAAGACCTCAGCGCCAACCTGCAGGCGCTTGGGTTGTTTGGTATAGAAGACCTGTACGTGTGTGGCGACAGCGCAACCGCACGCGGCCTGGTGCCGACGGCCTTGAGCCTCGACCCGTTGCAGGTGCTGGCTGCTGAGCAAATCTCGGCTGTTATTGACCGTTATGACCAAGTGATCACCCTCTGATGTCGACTTTGCATGTGTTGTCTCACTCGCCGTTTACCGATAACCGGCTGACCAGTTGCCTGCGCGTGCTGGGTGCGAGCGATGCCGTTTTGCTCAGTGGCGATGCGGTCTACGCCTTGCAGCCCGGCACCGCGCCACTCTGTGCACTGCAAGCACGCAGCGAAACCTTACGCCTGTTCGTCCTCGACGAAGATGTTCAGGCTCGCGGCCTGCAAGTGCCCGACTGGGTCAAAAGCGTCGACTATCCGGCCTTTGTCGAACTGTCGATTCACTACGACAAGGTCAACAGCTGGTTATGAATTCGCTCACCGTAGGCGCTCGTCGCATCGATCTGGACAAGGACGGTTACCTGGTTGATCTGGGTGACTGGTCCGCCGAAGTCGCCACCGCGCTGGCGGCCGCCGAAGAACTTGAGCTGAGCCCCGAACACTGGGAAATCCTTGAGCTGCTGCGTGGGTTTTATCAGGAGTTCCAGCTGTCGCCGGCCACTCGCCCGTTGATCAAATACACCGCGCTGAAGCTGGGCCCGGACAAGGGCAACAGCCTGCACCTGAACCGATTGTTCAAAGGCACTCCCGCCAAACTTGCCGCCAAGCTGGCGGGCCTGCCCAAACCGACGAATTGTCTATGACCGATTTCGCCCCACTGATCACTGAAACACCTGCCGAACACCCTTTCGCGCAGTTCGTGCGGATTCTCGGCAAAGGCAAACGCGGCGCCCGCAGCCTGACCCGCGAAGAGGCCCGCGAGGCCATGGGCATGCTGCTCGACGACAAGGTCGAGGACACTCAACTCGGTGCCTTCCTGATGCTGTTGCGGCACAAGGAAGAAAGCCCGGAAGAGCTGGCAGGTTTCACCGAAGCCTTGCGCGAGCGGTTGAACGCGCCAGCGCTGGGTGTCGATCTGGACTGGCCAACCTACGCCGGCAAGAAGCGCCACCTGCCGTGGTACCTGCTAGCGGCCAAGTGCCTGGCGCAAAACGGTGTGCGGATCCTGATGCACGGCGGCGGCGCGCATACCGCCGGGCGTCTGTACAGCGAGCAACTACTCGAGCAATTGCAGATCCCGCTGTGCCGTAACTGGCAACAAGTGGGTGAGGCGCTGGAGCAAGGCAACCTGGCGTTTATCCCGCTGGGCGACTGGGCGCCGCAACTGCAACGGATGATCGACCTGCGCAACACCCTCGGCCTGCGTTCGCCGATCCACTCGCTGGCACGGATTCTCAACCCGTTGGGTGCGCGCTGCGGCCTGCAAAGCATCTTCCACCCCGGCTATCAGGGCGTGCACCGCGACGCCAGCGGCTTGCTGGGCGATAACGCGATCGTGATCAAGGGCGATGGCGGTGAGATCGAGATCAACCCGGATGCCGATAGTCACTTGTACGGCACCACTGGCGGTGAGAGCTGGGATGAGGAATGGCCACAGCTATCGGCGCAACGTCACGTCAAACCGGCGAGCCTGGACCCTGAACACCTGAAAGCCGTATGGCGCGGCGACGTGGTCGACAGCTATCCGCAAATGGCGCTGATTTCGACCATGGCCCTGGCTTTGCGCGGCCTCGGGACGCCGCGTGATGAAGCCTTCGTCAAGGCTCAGCAGTTCTGGGATGCTCGCAACAAATCTATTTAATCGATCATAAACGCTCAACCTTTGCGCTTTTTGTTCGAAGGGATCGGAATAGACTCAACTCCAACATTTAACGACTTTGGAGTTCAAGATGGGTTTGCTGATTGAAGGGCAATGGCGTGATCAGTGGTACGAAAGCAGCAAGGACGGCGCGTTCCAGCGCGAACAAGCGCAGCGCCGTAACTGGCTGACCGCCGACGGCAAACCCGGCCCCAGCGGCGAAGGCGGCTTTCCTGCACAAGCCGGCCGTTATCACCTCTATGTCTCGCTCGCCTGTCCCTGGGCGCATCGCACGCTGATTCTGCGCAAGCTCAAAGGCCTGGAAGGCCTGGTCGATGTGTCGGTGGTCAGCTGGCTGATGCTGGAAAACGGCTGGACCTTCGACAAAGCCTTCGGCTCCACTGGCGACAAGCTCGACCACCTCACATTCATGCACCAGCGCTACACTGCCGATACTGCCGACTACACCGGCCGCGTAACGGTGCCAGTGCTGTGGGATAACCTGCAAAAACGCATCGTCAGCAACGAATCGGCGGAAATCATCCGCATGTTCAACAGCGCCTTCGACGGTCTGACCGGCAATGGCCTGGACTTCTACCCGCAACCTTTACGCGCTGAAATCGATGAGCTGAATGCACGGATTTATCCAGCGGTGAACAACGGCGTGTATCGCGCCGGGTTTGCCACCTCGCAAACAGCCTATGAAGAGGCGTTTGATGAGTTGTTCAGTGAGCTCGACTGGCTGGAAAACCGACTGGGCCAGAAGCGCTATCTGGCGGGTGAATACCTGACCGAGGCGGACATTCGCCTATTCACCACGCTGATTCGCTTCGACGCGGTGTATTACAGCCACTTCAAGTGCAACCTGCGGCGGATCGCCGATTACCCGAACCTGTCGAACTGGCTACGCGAGCTGTATCAGTGGCCAGGGATTGCCGACACCGTGGACTTTGCCCATATCAAGGGGCATTACTACGCGAGCCATCGCACGATCAATCCGACCGGCATTGTGCCGAAGGGACCGGCGCAGGATTTCACCATCGCACATGATCGGGAGCGGTTGAGCGGGAAAGGGGTTTGGCGCAAGGCCTAGGTGCTGAACTGAAACCCGGCCGTGACAACGATCAATTGTGGCGAGGGGGCTTGTCGGAACGCCGCACCGCCCCGCTCGGTTGCGAAGCAGCCGCAAAACCGGAGAGTGCGGTCTATCAGTAAGACCGCGGTCATTGGTTTTAGGGCCGCTACGCGCCCCAGCGGGGCGGTGCGGCGTTCCGACAAGCCCCCTCGCCACAGTGTTCAGACTTGCGACTGGGCGCCTTCAAACCATGCGAGTTTCTCGCGAAGTTGCACCACTTCTCCCACGATCACCAAGGTCGGCGCATGCACTTCATGCTCCGCCACCAGCTGTGGAAGGTTGGCCAGCGTGCCGGTGAAAACCCGCTGATTCGGCGTCGTGCCCTGCTGGATCAACGCCGCCGGTGTGTCCGCCGAACGACCATGCCTGATCAATTCTTCGCAGATGATCGGCAGTCCCACCAGCCCCATGTAAAACACCAGGGTTTGCGCGGGCGCGACCAGATCGCTCCACGGCAGATCCGAGGTGCCGTCCTTCAGGTGGCCGGTGATAAAACGCACCGACTGCGCGTAATCACGGTGGGTCAACGGAATTCCGGCGTAGGCCGCGCAACCGCTGGCGGCGGTAATGCCCGGCACGACCTGGAACGGAATGCCATGGGCCGCCAGTTCTTCGATCTCTTCGCCACCACGACCAAAGATGAACGGATCACCGCCCTTCAACCGCACGACACGCTTACCCTGCTTGGCCAGGTCGACCAATTGCTGGTTGATCTGATCCTGAGGCACCGCGTGATCGGCACGTCGCTTGCCGACATAGATCCGCTCGGCATCACGACGGCACAGTTCAAGAATCGCCGGTGCCACCAGACGGTCATACAGCACCACATCGGCTTGCTGCATCAGCCGCAAGGCGCGGAATGTCAGTAGATCCGGATCACCCGGCCCCGCGCCGACCAGATACACCTCACCCGGAGCGTTGGGGGATTGGCCGTTGATTTTCGCCAGCAGCAAACGTTCGGCTTCAGCGCCCTGCCCGGCCAGTTGACGATCCGCGATCGGCCCCTGGAACACCTCTTCCCAGAATGCCCGACGCTGCTGCACATCCGGGAACAGACCTTTGACCTGGTTGCGAAAGCGCGCCGCCAACCCGGCCAGCTGACCATAAGTCGAAGGAATCCAGGTTTCCAGTTTGGCGCGGATCAACCGCGCCAGCACCGGCGCATCGCCGCCGCTGGAAACCGCAATCACCAATGGCGAACGGTCGACGATCGCCGGGAAGATCACGCTGCACAAGGCCGGCGCGTCCACCACGTTGACCGGCACGCAGCGCCGATGAGCATCTTTGGAGACTTGCGCATTCAGCGGTTCGTCGTCGGTAGCGGCAATGATCAGCCCGCAGCCGTCGAGGTCCGACTCACGGTAGCCGCGCAACACCAACTCGCCGCCACTGCTCTGCACCAGCTCACTCAACTGGGCTTCGATCTCAGGTGCAACGACCCGCAGCAGCGCGCCGGCGTCGGCCAGCAGACGGGATTTGCGCAAGGCAATCTCCCCTCCACCGACGACCAACACACGACTGCCGCGCAGGTTGTGAAACAGCGGCAGAAATTCCATTTAGCCGATGACCTCAAGGCCGCCCATGTACGGCTTGAGCACGGCTGGCACGCGGATCGAACCGTCGGCCTGCTGATAGTTCTCCAGCACCGCCACCAGGGTACGACCGACCGCCAGACCGGAACCGTTCAGGGTGTGGACCAGCTCAGGCTTGCCGGTTTCCGGGTTACGGAAACGTGCTTGCATGCGACGGGCCTGGAAATCGCCGCAGTTGGAGCACGACGAAATTTCACGGTATTTGCCCTGGCTCGGAACCCACACTTCCAGGTCGTAGGTCTTGACCGCGCTGAAGCCCATGTCGCCGGTGCACAGGGCCAGGGTACGGTATGGCAGTTCGAGCAGTTGCAGGACTTTCTCGGCGTTGGCGGTCAGGCTTTCCAGCGCTTGCATCGAAGTCGATGGCTCAACGATCTGGACCATTTCGACCTTGTCGAACTGGTGCTGACGAATCATCCCGCGGGTGTCACGCCCCGACGCACCGGCTTCGCTGCGGAAGCACGGGGTGTGGGCGACGAACTTGATCGGCAGCTGTTTGGCGTCGATGATTTCGCCAGCCACGATGTTGGTCAGCGACACTTCCGCGGTCGGGATCAGGTACAGATCGGCTTCGCCTTCGCGGCTGATCTTGAACAGGTCTTCCTCGAACTTCGGCAGTTGACCGGTGCCCTGCAAGGCCGGCGCCTGAACCAGATAAGGCGTGTAAGCCTCTTCATAGCCATGCTCGGTGGTGTGCAGGTTGATCATGAACTGCGCCAGTGCGCGGTGCAGGCGGGCAATCGGCCCACGCAGCAGGGAGAAACGGGCACCGGACAGCTTGGCCGCGGTTTCAAAGTCCAGCCAGCCGAACTTCTCGCCCAGCGCGACGTGATCCTTGATCTCGAAGTCGAAGGTGGTCGGCGTGCCCCAACGGCGCACTTCGACGTTACCGTCTTCGTCGGAACCAATCGGCACCGACTCGTGTGGCAGGTTAGGAATGTTCAGCAGGATCGAGTCCAGTTCGGTCTGGATCTCGTCCAGCTCGACTTTGCCGATACCGAGCTCGTTCGCCATGCGCTCGACGTCTGCCATCAACGGCGCGATGTCTTCCCCGCGCTGCTTGGCCTGACCGATGGATTTGGAGCGCGCATTACGTTCAGCCTGCAGTGCTTCAGTGCGGGTCTGGACGGTCTTGCGCTGTTCTTCCAGCGCTTCGATGCGCGCAACATCCAGGCTGAAGCCGCGGGATGCCAGGCGGTCCGCTACGTCCTGAAGGTTGCTACGTAACAGTTTGGAATCGAGCATGTCGGTCTCTCGTTTATCAAAGTTTGGTCAAGGATAGGCCAGCCCACGTCGCGAGCAGCCCGCCGAATACGCTGATTGCCGCGTAGCCCAGGGCCAGCGGTACTTGCCCGCTTTCGAGCAAGCGCACCGTATCCAGTGAAAAGGATGAAAAAGTCGTCAGGCCACCAAGGAAGCCCACCATCAACCCGGCACGCACCTCAATCGGCACTTCCGGGCGCAACATAAACAGGCCGTACAAAAAGCCGATCAACAGGCAGCCAACGATATTAACGGTCAGCGTAGCGGTATAGAAGTGCCGCGGCCAATTCGCGTTGATCCAATTGCCGGTAGCGAAACGTAATAAGGTGCCGGCAATACCGCCGACGGAGACCGCAACGATCAAGGGAATCAAGGTTTTCTCCGCTGTTTGGGACTCAGGCGGTCCAGCTGGGCGAGATGATTGAGCTTCTCGCCGATCTTCAATTCGAGGCCACGTGGTACCGGACGATAGAACGACTGCGGCTCCAGTTCCTCCGGGAAATAATCTTCGCCGGCCGCGTAAGCGTCCGGTTCGTCGTGGGCGTAACGGTATTCGTCGCCGTAACCGAGTTGTTTCATCAACTTGGTCGGGGCATTGCGCAAATGCAGCGGGACTTCCAGCGAGCCATGCTCGGCAGCGCTGCGCATGGCGGCTTTGAAGCCCATATAAACCGCGTTGCTTTTCGGCGCACAAGCCAGATAGGTAATCGCTTGCGCGACCGCCAACTCACCTTCGGGGCTGCCCAGCCGCTCCTGCACATCCCACGCCGCCAGGCACAGGCTCAAAGCGCGCGGATCGGCATTGCCGATGTCTTCGCTGGCCATGCGCACTACGCGCCGGGCCAGGTACAACGGATCGCAGCCACCGTCGAGCATGCGCGCGAACCAGTACAGTGCGCCGTCCGGATTGGAACCACGCACCGATTTGTGCAGCGCAGAGATCTGGTCGTAAAACGCTTCGCCGCCCTTGTCGAAACGTCGCCGGGTGTCGCCAAGCAGGCTTTGCAGCAGCTCGACGCCGATTTCCGTGCCGTCTTCGGCCAGGTCGGAGGCGTTCTCCAGCAAGTTCAGCAGACGCCGGCCGTCACCGTCAGCGGCGCTGAGCAGCATCTTAAAACCGTCATCGCCGAGGCTTAACTGACGCTTGCCCAGGCCGCGCTCTTCGGTCAACGCCCGCTGCACCAGTTTGTGCAGCGCGGTTTCGTCGAGGCTCTTGAGCACGTAGACGCGCGCACGGGACAGCAGTGCGTTGTTCAGTTCAAACGACGGGTTTTCGGTGGTCGCGCCAATGAAAATCAGCGTGCCGTCTTCGACGTATGGCAGAAAGGCATCTTGTTGCGACTTGTTGAAGCGATGGACTTCGTCGACGAACAGAATGGTTCGGCGGCCATATTGCCCGGCCTGCTGCTTGGCGACTTCCACCGCCTGGCGGATCTCCTTGACCCCGGCCAGCACCGCCGAGACCGTTTCGAAGTGCGCATCCGAGACTTCCGCGAGCAGTCGTGCCAGGGTGGTTTTACCCACGCCCGGCGGCCCCCAGAAAATCATCGAGTGCAAGGCACCCTGCTCCAGCGCCTCGCGCAACGGCTTGCCGCGGGCCAACAGGTGTTCCTGACCGACATACTCCTCCAGGTTGGCCGCACGTAAACGGGCGGCTAACGGCTGAGCTATCGGGGCACTGCGAAACAGGTCCATCACGTAGGGTTAAAACCTCGGATTATTACGTGGCTCTCAAGTCTGGCGAACACCCTGTGGCGAGGGAGCTTGCTCCCGCTGGGGCGCGAAGCGGCCCTAAAAATGGGACTGCTACGCAGCCCAGCGGGAGCAAGCTCCCTCGCCACAGGTTATGTGTGTGCTGCACCTTCCCTTGAATGCCCAGCACTGGGTTACTGCTGCTCTTTATTCTTGAATCACATCGGCACCCTTGGGGATGTCGAACTTGAACTTGGAGGCCGGAATCGGCTCGTTGGCCTTGACCCCGGTGAACAGGATGTTGGTGCGCTGACCGACGCTGTCGATCATCTGCATGTCATTGACCATACCGTTGCGGAACGACAGGCGCAGGCTGTCGAACAGCGTGTCCTTGGTCTTGGGCTTGAGCGTGAAGTCGATCACGCCGCCGGCTTCCTTGGACGTAATGGCGAAGCTCTGGCTGATTTTCGACACATCACCGGACAGCAACAATGCTGGAGTCTGGGTCAGGCGCTGATCAAGGTTCTTGATGGTGACCTGTTGCAGGTCCGGGTCCCACAAGGAAACCTTCTTGCCATCCGACACCATCAGCTGTTCTTGCGGTGCATCAGTGTGCCAGTAGAACAGGCCCGGACGCTGCAAGGACATTTCGCCAGCGGTTTCCTGCAACTGAGTACCGCTACCGTCGAGGGTCAGCTGAGAGAAACGTGCGGTCAGGGTCTGCGACTTTTCGAGCAACTGAGTCAGACGCGCCACGTCCTTGTCATCGGCGTGAGCCGAAAGCGTGGTTAAAGCCAGTACCGGCAGCAGCAACATGCGGATAAGACGCATGGGAGTCCTCTTTGATATTCGTTTGAATGGCGTGCCGCGTGATTTCACGCGGCACCGGTCAGTCGCGCATAGGGCCTGGTGCAAGCACTTCGCGCGAGCCGTTGGTATTCATGGAGGTCACGACCCCGGCCATTTCCATGGCTTCGATCATGCGCGCAGCGCGGTTGTAGCCGATCTTCAGCTTGCGCTGAACCGCAGAGATCGAGGCGCGGCGGCTTTCCAGCACGAACTGCACCGCTTCGTCATAGAGCGCGTCGGTTTCCGCATCATCGTCGCCGCCACCGCTGCTGCCTTCAAAGCCACTGCCCGCCTCTTCGACACCGTTGAGGATGTCGTCGTTGTACTCCGGTGCACCACGCAGTTTCCAGGCTTCAACCACCCGGTGAACTTCATCGTCGGAAACGAACGCGCCGTGAACCCGAATCGGCAGACTGGTGCCCGGTGGCATGTAGAGCATGTCACCGTGACCCAGCAACTGCTCGGCACCACCCTGGTCGATGATGGTTCGCGAGTCGATCTTGCTCGATACCTGGAACGCCATACGGGTCGGAATGTTGGCCTTGATCAGACCGGTGATCACATCCACCGACGGACGCTGGGTCGCAAGGATCAAGTGAATACCGGCCGCACGGGCTTTCTGGGCGATCCGTGCGATCAGCTCTTCAACCTTCTTGCCGACGATCATCATCATGTCGGCGAATTCGTCGACCACCACCACGATAGTTGGCAGCTTGGTCAGCAGCGGAGCTTCGTCGTGAATGCTTTCGCGGTTGTACAACGGATCCGTCAGCGGCGTACCGGCTTCCTGCGCCTCCCTGACCTTCTGGTTGAAACCCGACAGGTTACGCACGCCCATCTTCGCCATCAGCTTGTAGCGGCGCTCCATCTCGGCCACGCTCCAGCGCAACGCGTTGGCAGCGTCCTTCATGTCGGTAACCACCGGGCACAGCAGGTGCGGAATGCCTTCGTAGATCGACAATTCAAGCATTTTCGGGTCGATCATAATCAGCTTGGCGTCTTCCGGACCCGACTTGAACAGAATCGACAGAATCATCGCGTTCACGCCCACCGACTTACCGGAACCGGTAGTACCGGCCACCAGCAGGTGAGGCATTTTTGCCAGGTCGACGATGATCGGCTTACCGCCGATGTCGTGACCCAGGGCCAGGGTGACCGGGGACTTGGCGTCATCGTATTCCGGCGTCGACAGCACTTCAGAGAAACGCACGATCTGCCGGTCTTCGTTGGGAATCTCGATGCCGACTGTGGTCTTGCCGGGAATCACTTCCACCACCCGCACACTGGTCACTGCCAGCGAGCGCGCAAGGTCTTTGGCCAGGTTGGAGATACGGCTGACTTTTACCCCGGCCGCCGGTTGAATTTCGTAACGGGTAATCACCGGGCCCGGGTGAATCGAATCCACCGAGACTTCGACGCCGAATTCCTTGAGTTTGATTTCCAGCAAATGGCCAACGGCAGCCAGCGACTCAGGCGAATAGTTGAGCTGTTTCTTTTCTGCCGGATCGAGAATCGAGATCGGCGGCAAGGTGCCTTCGACCGCGCTGTCAACGAACAGCGGCGCCTGTTTCTCTTTTTCGACGCGTTTGCTTGGAGGCGGAGCTTTCGGCGGTGCTGGAGCAATCACCGGCGGAACCTGCTTCTCGCGCTCGGACATGTGCTTGCTCAGGGCCTGCTCACGCTCGATCAGGCGTTCCTTGACCTTGGCTTGCTCGCGCTTGTCGGTCACGGTCGGAGCCACGACTTCGTGCACCCGATCGTCGACTTCACGCAATTGTGCAACCAGTTGCTTGCGTTCGGTGCGCGCAGCCCACCAGCGATTGGCAGCCCCCTGGAACAGTTCGAACAGGTCGAGGGTGATCTTGCCGGTGACGTCCATCACCTTGAACCACGAGAGGTCGGTGAACACGGTCAGGCCGAACAAAAACAGCGCGATGAACATCAGGGTGCTGCCCTGGATATTCAGCGCGTTCTTTGCCAGATCGCCCAGGCTTTCACCCAATGCACCGCCGGCGCCGGCCGGCAAACCGGTCGGGGCGTGGAAATGGATATGCGCCAGGGCTGCGCCCGACAGCACCAGAAACACCAGACCTATCAGGCGCCAGGAAAACAGCCAGCCGCTCCACTGCCACGGTTCGTGGCGCTGGCGGAAGATCTGGTAAGTCTTGATCGCCAGCAACAGCGGGAAGATATAGGCGAAGTAACCCAGCACCATGAACAGGATATCGGCGCTGTAGGAGCCGGCCGGACCGCCGAAGTTCTGTACATCGTCGATTTTGCTGTTATGACTCCAGCCCGGATCGTCCTTGCCATAGGTCAGCAAGGCCATCATCAGGAACAGGCACAAGGCACCGATGGCGATCAGTGCACCTTCCTTGAGCCGGTAGTGCAGATGCTGACGCCAGAGTGGAACTACTGTTTTAGGTGCTGCGGTGGATTTCTTCAAAACGCGTCTTTTCCTGCGCCTGTAGCGCGTCCAACTGTTGATTGACTACAAAAAACTGCCCACTCCGGGCAGGTAACAAAGTTAACGGGCGCAACAGAGACTACTTTTAACACTCTGACATCGAAATCTGAAACCGTCGGAGATGCCGAAGACAGCGATCTTTTATAACGAAGATTTCGGAACATCCTGATACAGACCGGCATTGTACGGGTTTGCCCGCACGATGCCACGCCAGAGCAGCTAAGGTGTAGCATAGCCAAAAGTATGTTGCGCGCGCTTCAATTTGAGCATGCATTCTCTTTTGTGACAAAGGCTTATGAGGTGTTTTTATGAGCGAAGCTAAGCATTCACGCCTGATCATTCTGGGTTCCGGCCCTGCCGGTTACAGCGCCGCCGTTTATGCCGCTCGCGCCAACCTCAAGCCGACCGTTATTACGGGCCTGCAAGCCGGCGGTCAATTGACCACCACCATTGAAGTCGACAACTGGCCAGGCGATGTTGAAGGCCTGACCGGCCCGGTGCTGATGGAACGCATGCAAAAACATGCCGAGCGTTTCGACACCGAGATCGTCTACGACCACATTCACACCGCAGAGTTGCAGCAGCGACCGTTTCGCCTCACTGGCGACAGCGGCACCTACACCTGCGATGCACTGATTATCGCGACCGGTGCTTCGGCACAATACCTGGGGCTGCCTTCTGAAGAAACCTTCGCCGGCAAAGGCGTTTCTGCCTGTGCCACCTGCGATGGTTTTTTCTACCGCAATCAGGTGGTCGCAGTGATTGGCGGTGGCAACACGGCCGTTGAAGAAGCGCTGTACCTGGCCAACATCGCCAAGGAAGTGCATCTGATTCATCGTCGCGACAAACTGCGCTCAGAGAAGATTCTTCAGGACAAACTGTTCGAGCGTGCCAAAAATGGCAACATTCGCCTGCACTGGAACCAGAACCTTGAAGAGGTATTGGGCGATGCCAGCGGCGTAACCGGTGCACGCCTGCGCGACAGCCTGACCGGCGCGATGAAAGACCTGGAGCTGACCGGCGTATTCATCGCCATCGGCCATAAACCCAATACCGACCTGTTCCAGGGTCAGCTGGAGATGCATAACGGCTACCTGCGAGTCCGGGGCGGCAGCGAAGGCAATGCCACCGCCACCGAGATCGAAGGGGTGTTTGCCGCCGGCGATGTGGCCGACCACATCTACCGTCAGGCGGTGACTTCCGCGGGCGCCGGCTGCATGGCGGCACTGGACGCTGAGAAGTACCTGGACGACAACTGATAAGACATTCATTGCGGCAGGCCAATGCCTGCCGCTGCCCTCCCCTTCTGCAAGCCTGGATACCATGCTGACCTGGTTACAACGCGACTCCCTGAAATTCCCGCCGCTGGAAAAAGCCATGCGCGACCCCAACGGCCTGCTTGCCGCTGGCGGCGACCTGAGCGCCGATCGGCTGATCCAGGCTTACCGCCACGGTTGTTTCCCGTGGTTTTCGGAGGGCCAACCGATCCTCTGGTGGTCGCCGGACCCACGCACCGTATTGTTTCCCGACGAATTGCATATTTCTCGCAGCCTCGGCAAGCTGTTGCGCCAAAAGCGTTACGACGTGACGTTCGATCAGGACTTCCCGGCCGTCATACACGCCTGCGCAGCTCCGCGGGAGTACGCCGATGGCACCTGGATCACCGAAGCGATGCAAACCGCCTACATGGAACTGCACGCTCGCGGATACGCCCACTCGGTCGAGGTCTGGGACCAAGGGGTGCTGGTGGGCGGGCTCTATGGCCTGGCCATGGGTCGGCTGTTTTTCGGTGAGTCGATGTTCAGCCGCGCAGACAACGCCTCCAAGGTCGGCTTCGCCACGCTGGTCAACCACCTCAAGGACGCCGGTTTTGTGTTGATCGACTGCCAGATGCCAACCGGTCATCTGCACAGTCTGGGTGCCCGGGCGATCCCGCGCCGAGAGTTTGCTGGCTATCTCCAGCAACACCTTGATCAACCCTGCCGCGCCCCATGGGTTTGCTGAGCGACTTTTGCGCTCGTGGCTTACACTTAATTGAACAGCTATTCCCGAGGGTTGATTCATGACCGAGTTGGCGCGCCTCAAGTTCTATGCCACTCAGCCCCACTCTTGCAGCTATCTGCCCGATGAACAGGCCACCACGCTGTTCCTCGACCCTAGCCAGCCCATGGATGTGCATGTCTATGCAGACCTGTCGGAAATGGGTTTTCGTCGCAGTGGCGATCACCTGTACCGGCCGCATTGCCAAAATTGCAATGCGTGTGTGCCTGCGCGCATTCCGGTTGCACAGTTTTCGCCAAACCGTCAGCAAAAACGCATTTTCAAACGCAACGCCGACCTGCAGGTTCGCCCGGCCAAACCGGGTTTCAGCGAAGAATATTTCGACCTTTACCAACGCTATATCGAACAGCGCCACGCCGATGGCGACATGTACCCGCCCAGCCGCGATCAGTTTTCGACCTTTCTGGTCCGCGACCTGCCGTTTTCGCGTTTCTATGAGTTCCGCCTCGAAGGCCGTCTGCTGGCGGTCGCCGTGACGGATCTGCTGCCCAACGGCTTGTCGGCGGTCTACACCTTCTATGAGCCCGAAGAAGATCGCCGCAGCCTGGGGCGTTACGCGATTCTCTGGCAGATCAACGAAGCCCGCCGCCTGGGACTGGACGCGGTTTACCTCGGATACTGGATCAAAAACTGCAAGAAAATGAACTACAAGACCCAATATCGCCCCATAGAGCTGCTGATTAATCAGCGCTGGGTGGTACTGAACTAGGTTCAGCCCTAAAGCCCTTGGCTTAAACCCCACTTTTCGGGCACAATGCACGCCGCTTTTGCCTGGCGCAGTTGCACCGGGCCATTCATTGGATACCGAGGGCTTTACTGCATGTCGAAAGAAGACAGCTTCGAAATGGAAGGCACTGTCGTCGACACCCTGCCCAACACCATGTTTCGTGTGGAGTTGGAAAATGGGCACGTCGTAACCGCGCATATTTCCGGCAAGATGCGCAAGAATTACATTCGTATTCTTACCGGTGACAAAGTGCGCGTCGAGCTGACGCCCTATGATTTGAGCAAAGGGCGGATCACTTACCGCGCTCGTTAATCAAGTCAATACAAAACGCCCGGCTCTGCCGGGCGTTTTTGTTTGTCTGGGGTTTGATGGCTTCTTTAGTTTTGGGGGCATATCCGTTGCTGCGGTTGGGGCTGCTGGCGGTTTCGCTTTTACAGCGACTCACTTTTCCAGACGCCGAAAAGTAAGCAAAAGGCTTCGCCCCGGCGTACGGCACCTCGCCAGGGCTCGGTGTTCCCTCGCTACGGTGCCCATCAGGGGGCATCGCCTACGGTCTGCTTCGCGACGACCTCCTCTCGATGTGTTCGACTTCGTCGAACGGCGCTACGCGCCTACCCCCTGATGGACACCTACGCTCGGCCTGCCGATGGGGCGAAAGATCAAAAGCAGATCAAGATCAAAAGCCAAAGCCAAAGCCAAAGCCAAAGCCAAAGCCAAAGCCAAAGCCAAAGCGTTTTGTAGCCCCAATGTAATTCGAGTACATCCACCAAAAACCGATCAACAGTCAGACCGCCATCGCAGGCAGCCTTGCTCCCACAGGGAACTTGATCATTCCCACGCCCTGCATCAGCTCACGAATCGTGACGCAGAGCGTCACAGGATGCATCCCCACGCTGAGCGTGGGAACGATCCGCGCTCTCACCACTCAGGCCGACCGGAAGGTCGCCGTGCTTTGCTGTTGATCTTGATCCACCCGCCCCGTCGGGAGGCCGAGTGGAGGTGTTCATCAGGAGGTTGGCGCGCAGCGCCGTACGGCGCAGCCGGACACATCGAGAGGAGGTCGTCGCGAAGCAGACCGTAGGCGATGCCTCCTGATGAATACCGTAACGAGGGAACGCCGAGCCTAGGCGAGGTGCCGTACGCTTGGGGCGAAGCCTTTTGGTTCCTTTTTGGCGTTTGAAAAAGGGACTCGCTGTAAGAGCGAAACCGCCAGCCGCCGTTACCGCAGCAACGGATATACACCCCCAAACCCAACCCCAACCCCAACCCCAACCCGCAGACAGCAAAAAGGCGCCATCAGGCGCCTTCTGCTTTAAAGCAACAGCAACAACCGTCAGGCCATTTCAGCAGTAGTCTCAAAGTCGAAGGTCAACTCGCCATCCTTGATGTCGATGTGCACCACACCGCCATGCTCGGCCAGTTCGCCAAAGAGAATCTCCTCCGCCAGCGGACGCTTGATCTTGTCCTGGATCAAGCGCGCCATTGGTCGCGCACCCATGGTCGCATCATAACCACCGGCCGCCAGCCAACTGCGTGCAGCGTCAGTGACCTCAAGCAGTACACGCTTGTCTTCCAGCTGCGCCTGCAGTTCGGTAAGGAACTTGTCCACCACGCTTTTGATGACCTCGTGACTGAGGCGACCAAACTGGATAATGGTGTCCAGACGGTTACGGAATTCCGGCGTGAAGCTCTTCTTGATCACTTCCATCGCGTCGGACGAGTGATCCTGATGCGTGAAGCCAATAGAAGCCCGAGCTGCGGTTTCGGCACCGGCGTTGGTCGTCATGATGACGATCACGTTACGGAAATCCGCCTTGCGCCCGTTGTTATCGGTAAGCGTACCGTGATCCATGACCTGCAACAGCAGGTTGAAGACTTCCGGATGCGCCTTCTCGATTTCATCGAGCAACAGCACGCAGTGAGGCTGCTTGGTGATCGCTTCAGTCAGCAGGCCGCCCTGATCAAACCCGACGTACCCTGGAGGTGCACCGATCAAGCGCGAAACGGTGTGGCGCTCCATGTATTCGGACATGTCGAAGCGAACCAGTTCGATCCCGAGCGCCTTGGCCAGTTGCCGGGCCGCTTCGGTTTTACCGACACCCGTAGGGCCGGCAAACAGGAACGAACCGACAGGCTTGTCAGGCGACTTCAGACCCGCACGGGACAGCTTGATCGCGGTCGACAAGGAATCGATCGCCGCATCCTGGCCAAACACCGTCAACTTCAGATCGCGCTCAAGGTTACGCAGCAACTCTTTGTCGGAGCTGGTGACGTGTTTTGGCGGAATCCGCGCGATCTTCGCCACGATGTCCTCAACCTGAGGCACTTCGATGCGTTTCACACGCTTCTCGATCGGCTGCAGACGCTGATAGGCGCCCGCCTCGTCGATAACGTCAATGGCCTTGTCCGGCATGTGCCGGTCATTGATGTAGCGCGATGCCAGTTCGGCAGCGGCGCGCAGGGCTTCATCACTGTATTCGATATTGTGATGGAGTTCGAAACGCCCCTTGAGACCGCGCAGGATACCAATGGTGTCTTCGACCGAAGGCTCCGACACATCGACCTTCTGGAAGCGCCGGGCCAGAGCACGGTCTTTCTCGAAGATTCCACGGAACTCCTGGAACGTGGTCGAACCGATGCAACGGATATCACCCGACGACAGCAGCGGCTTGAGCAGGTTCGAAGCATCCATGACGCCACCGGACGCAGCGCCCGCACCAATAATGGTGTGGATCTCGTCGATGAACAGGATCGCCTGTGGACGTTTTTTCAGCTCATTGAGCAACGCCTTGAAGCGCTTCTCGAAATCGCCACGGTACTTGGTCCCAGCGAGCAACGCGCCCAGATCGAGCGAATAAACCACGCTATTGGCCAACAGATCAGGTACCTGATTGTCGACGATGCGCTTGGCCAGACCTTCGGCAATTGCGGTTTTACCCACGCCTGCCTCGCCGACCAGCAACGGATTGTTTTTACGCCGGCGCGCCAGAATCTGCGCGACACGCTCAACTTCCATTTCACGCCCTACCAACGGGTCGATACGGCCCTGGCGTGCAAGTTCGTTGAGGTTGCTGGCATAAGCATCCAGAGGATTGCCTGAAGAAGAAGACTCACCGCCCTCGTCGTCCTGCATATCTTGCTCACCTTCAGAGTGTTCGCCATGCCCTGGCACTTTCGAAATGCCATGAGCGATGTAATTGACGACATCTATGCGTGCAACGCTCTGCTGTTTCAGCAGGAACACTGCCTGACTCTCTTGCTCACTGAAGATTGCGACCAGCACGTTGGCGCCAGTCACTTCGCGTTTGCCCGAGCTCTGTACATGAAAGACAGCACGTTGCAGTACACGCTGGAAGCCCAGGGTTGGCTGGGTTTCGCGATCCTCGTCATGAAGGGGGATCAAAGGCGTGGTGGAGTCGATGAACTCCTGCAGGTCATGCTTGAGTTTGTCGAGGTTTGCGCCGCACGCACGCAATACGGTGGCGGCCGCCTCATTATCCAATAGAGCCAACAGGAGGTGTTCGACGGTCATGAATTCATGACGTTTCGAACGCGCCTCCTTGAAGGCGAGATTGAGGGTGACTTCGAGCTCGCGGTTTAACATAGCTTCACCTCATACCCAAGTGGTCGGCGTTAACCGTCCTTCTCGATTTCACAGAGTAGCGGATGCTGGCTTTCCCTGGCGTACTGGTTGACCTGCATGGCCTTGGTCTCGGCGATGTCGCGGGTAAACACTCCACATACTGCCCGTCCTTCTGTGTGAACGGCCAGCATGACCTTGGTCGCCAGCTCGCGATTCAGGTTAAAAAACACCTCGAGCACTTCGACGACGAAATCCATCGGTGTGTAGTCATCATTGAACAAAACCACCTTGTACATCGGCGGCGCCTGTAACGCAGGCTTAGCCTCCTGTACAGCAATGCCTGCTGAATCGTCGTCGTGTAAATCAGGGCGATCCTGATTGAATGTTAGTCGAATCTGGCTGATAGCATGCATGGAAAGAAAGGTTCGTTAGTTGAGCTGAATACAGTGGTGGGGGCGGCCCCAGAGCTTTTCAACCCCGACTGCTTGGTCACCTTGACTATCGGCAAATCAGTGTTACAACCAATAGAGCCCACGGTGGGTAAAAAAGGTCCGCACAGCCAACCCCATTTCAGGGTTGATGCGGATTAACTGGATGATACTCCAGTGATGGAGTCTGTTGCAGAGGGATATGAGCATGGCTAGCGGTAAGGTCAAGTGGTTCAACAATGCCAAGGGATATGGCTTCATCAACGAGGACGGCAAGGACGAAGATCTCTTTGCCCACTACTCGGCCATTAAAATGGACGGCTACAAGACCTTGAAAGCAGGCCAACCCGTGAGCTTCGAGATCATCCAGGGTCCCAAAGGCCTGCACGCGATCAACATCGATTCAGCTACAGTAAAGGCCAATGCGCCCGCGCCGGCAATGACCGTCCAGCACGAGACTGTGTTGAGCTGATACCACCAAACTTCCAGACATAAAAAACCGGCCGACTCAATCATTTGAGTCGGCCGGTTTTTTATTTAGCGCAAATCAGCTTACATGTGCGAAATCAGCGCATCGCCGAACGCGGAAGAAGACAGCAGTTTGGCGCCTTCCATCAGACGTTCGAAATCATAGGTCACGGTCTTGGCCGAGATTGCGCCGTTGGTGCCCTTGATGATCAGGTCGGCCGCTTCGGTCCAGCCCATGTGACGCAGCATCATTTCAGCAGACAGAATCAGCGAACCCGGGTTTACCTGGTCCTTGCCGGCGTACTTCGGTGCAGTGCCGTGCGTGGCTTCGAACATCGCCACGGTGTCGGACAGGTTGGCCCCTGGCGCGATACCGATACCACCGACTTCAGCCGCCAGGGCGTCGGACAGGTAGTCGCCGTTCAGGTTCAGGGTCGCGATCACATCGTATTCAGCCGGGCGCAGCAGGATCTGCTGGAGCATGGCGTCGGCGATGGCATCCTTGACGATGACGTTCTTGCCGGTTTTCGGGTTCTTGAACTGCATCCACGGGCCGCCGTCGAGCAGGGTTGCGCCGAATTCTTCAGCGGCCACTTCGTAGGCCCACTCTTTGAAGGCACCTTCGGTGAACTTCATGATGTTGCCTTTGTGGACGATGGTCAGCGAATCGCGATCATTGTCGACTACGTATTGCAGGGCCTTGCGTGCCAGGCGCTTGGTGCCTTCCAGGGAAACCGGCTTGACGCCGATACCGCAGTTCTGGTCGAAACGGATCTTGGTGACGCCCATTTCTTCTTTAAGGAACTTGATGACCTTGGTCGCTTCCGGCGAACCGGCCTTCCACTCGATACCGGCGTAGATGTCTTCCGAGTTCTCGCGGAAGATCGTCATGTCGACGTCGCCAGGCTTCTTGACCGGGCTAGGCACGCCTTCGAACCAGCGTACAGGACGCAGGCACACATACAGGTCGAGTTGCTGACGCAGAGCAACGTTGAGGGAGCGGATACCACCACCGACCGGAGTGGTCAGCGGGCCCTTGATGGAAACCACGTAATCCTTGACTGCGTCCAGAGTTTCCTGAGGCAGCCAGGTGTCCTGATCGTAAACCTGAGTCGCTTTTTCCCCGGCGTAGACTTCCATCCAGGAAATTTTGCGCTCGCCGCCGTAAGCCTTCTTAACAGCAGCATCGACAACCTTGATCATGACCGGGCTGATATCAACGCCGATACCATCACCTTCAATGAAAGGGATGATCGGGTTGTTAGGAACATTGAGAGAATGGTCTGCATTGACGGTGATTTTGTCGCCGACTGCTGGAACCTGAATCTTCTTGTATCCCATGCTGAACTCCATTGTTTGGATTGAACATCTGGCTTCGTCCGAGCGTACCCCAGTTAAATCGGCACGCAAACCCTATGTTCCATCCATCTGCCGCAAAGCTGCACAGTTCGCGACGTACAAGTCTGAAAGCAAAGGGAAAAGCGCCAAACTCAAGCACGGTGGACGACTCTACGCCGCACGCACGCCTGCGACCTTTAGACCAATGGACGAGATTCGTTGCATATGAACCATCGGCAGATTGCCAGCTACCTATGTATAATGCCGCCGCTGACCGCAGGGTCACGCAGGCAAGCCTCTCTATTACGAGACTTTCCGCTCGGACTGTTACCGCAGTCCACCCGCTTGACGCTCGACTGATGCACCCAACATCACCGCGAAGAAACCTCGACATTCGGCTCATGGATGACTTTGAACGAACGCGCTTACCCGGCGCCCCTCGAGTTTCTGCGCACGCTTTAGCAAAGAAGAGAGTTAATCCGAATATGCCCAACCGCTCGAAGATCATCTACACCTTCACCGACGAAGCCCCAGCCCTCGCCACCTATTCACTGTTGCCTATCGTAGAGGCCTTCACCGCCTCCGCTGATATCGCCGTGGAAACCCGCGATATCTCTCTTGCAGGGCGCATCCTGGCCAGCTTCCCCGAGCAATTGGGTAATAAAGCCGTAGCCGACCACCTCGCCGAACTGGGCGCGCTGGCTGTCACGCCTGAAGCCAACATCATCAAACTGCCGAACATCAGCGCTTCGGTTCCGCAACTGCAGGCCGCGATCAAAGAACTGCAAGCCCAGGGCTATGCACTGCCGGACTACCCGGAAACCGTCACCAGCGACGCTGACAAGGACGCCAAGTCCCGTTACGACAAGATCAAGGGCAGCGCGGTAAACCCGGTTCTGCGTGAAGGCAACTCCGATCGCCGCGCGCCACTGTCGGTCAAGAACTACGCTCGCAAGCACCCGCACAAAATGGGCGCCTGGGCAAAAGACTCCAAGTCTCACGTCGCTCACATGAGCACCGGCGATTTCTACGGCAGCGAAAAAGCTGCCCTGATCGACGCCGCTGACGCCGTGAAAATCGAACTGATCGCTCAAGACGGCACCACCACCGTCCTGAAAGAAAAAACCACCGTGCAAGCCGGTGAGATCCTCGATTGCGCCGTAATGAGCAAAAACGCCCTGCGCAGCTTCATCGCCGCAGAAATCGAAGACGCCAAGCAAAAAGGCGTTCTGCTGTCGGTTCACCTGAAAGCCACCATGATGAAGGTCTCCGACCCGATCATGTTCGGCCAGATCGTTGCCGAGTTCTATAAAGACGCCCTGGCCAAGCACGCTGACGTGTTGGCACAGATCGGCTTCAACCTGAACAACGGCATCGGCGACCTGTACGCCCGCATCAAGGCATTGCCTGCCGAGCAGCAAGCGGCGATCGAAGCGGACATCCAGGCGGTCTACGCCGTTCGTCCGTCGCTGGCGATGGTCAACTCCGACAAAGGCATCACCAACCTGCACGTGCCGAGCGACGTTATCGTCGACGCCTCGATGCCAGCCATGATCCGTGACTCCGGCAAGATGTGGGGCACCGACGGCCAGCTGCACGACACCAAGGCCGTGATCCCGGATCGCTGCTACGCCACCATCTACCAGGCGGTGATCGAAGACTGCAAGCAACACGGCGCCTTCGACCCAACCACCATGGGCAGCGTGCCAAACGTTGGCCTGATGGCGAAAAAAGCCGAAGAGTACGGCTCCCACGACAAGACCTTCCAGATCAAGGCAAACGGCGTGGTTCGCGTTTCCGACAGCGCTGGTCGCACTCTGCTGGAGCAGTCGGTTGAAGCCGGCGACATCTTCCGCATGTGCCAGACCAAAGACGCGCCGATCCAGGACTGGGTCAAACTGGCCGTCAACCGTGCTCGCGCAAGCGCAACGCCGGCGATCTTCTGGCTGGACCCAATGCGCGCCCACGACGGTGTAGTTATCGAGAAAGTTCAGGCCTACCTGAAGGACCACGACACTTCCGGCCTGGACATCCGCATCATGTCGCCAGCCGACGCGATGGCCTTCACCCTGGCCCGTACTCGCGAAGGCAAGGACACCATCTCGGTGACCGGCAACGTACTGCGCGACTACCTGACCGACCTGTTCCCGATCATGGAGCTGGGCACCAGCGCCAAGATGCTGTCGATCGTTCCGCTGATGAATGGCGGCGGTCTGTTCGAAACCGGCGCTGGCGGTTCGGCACCGAAGCACGTTCAACAGCTGTTGGAAGAAAACTTCCTGCGCTGGGATTCCCTGGGCGAGTTCCTGGCCCTGGCCGCTTCCCTTGAGCACCTGGGCGTGACGTACAACAACCCTAAGGCGCTGGTGCTGGCCAAGACCCTGGACCAGGCCACCGGCCAGTTCCTGGACAACAACAAGTCGCCATCGCGCAAAGTCGGCAACATCGACAACCGCGGCAGCCACTTCTACCTGGCGCTGTACTGGGCTCAGGCCCTGGCTGCCCAGACTGAAGACGCAGCGCTGCAAGCGCAGTTCAGCCAACTGGCGAAAACCCTGGCCGAGAACGAGGCGACCATCGTTGCCGAGCTCAACGCCGTTCAGGGCAAGCCAGTCGACATCGGCGGTTACTACCACGCCGACGCCGAGCTGATCAGCAAGGCCATGCGCCCAAGCAACACCTTCAACGCGGCGATTGCTGCGCTGGTTTAAGGTTGTAAGGATGCAAAGAAGCCCCGGCCCCGTGCCGGGGTTTCTGCTTCCAGCCTTCACACATTTTTATCTGTGGAGCCCGGACCATGTTTCAACATTAAAATCGAGGAAACTTCATGGATTGGCTACCCCACATCACCGTCGCCACCATCGTCGAAGACAACGGCCGTTTCCTGATGGTCGAAGAGCTCAAGGCCGGACGCGCGGTACTCAATCAACCGGCCGGGCATCTGGACCCGAACGAAACCCTGACCGAAGCCGCCATTCGCGAAACCCTCGAAGAAACCGGCTGGGACGTCGAAGCCACTGGCGTAGTAGGTATCTACCTCTACACCGCTCCAAGCAACGGCGTGACTTACCAGCGCGTGTGTTTTGCCGCCAAAGCGTTGAAACACCACCCCGATTATCAACTCGACGACGGCATCGTCGGCGCAAAATGGCTGACGCGCGACGAACTCCTTGCGCACCGCGAGCACTGGCGCAGCGAGCTGATTATTCGCTGTATCGACGATTACCTGAGCGGTAAA
Source organism: Pseudomonas sp. CVAP#3 (assembly GCF_018986375.1). Taxonomy (NCBI): domain Bacteria; kingdom Pseudomonadati; phylum Pseudomonadota; class Gammaproteobacteria; order Pseudomonadales; family Pseudomonadaceae; genus Pseudomonas; species Pseudomonas sp. CVAP#3. The sequence goes on along the minus strand of NZ_JAHMSC010000002.1, from coordinate 343,998 downwards.
CTCTTCAGTCTCGAACTGATCCGCCCTTCTCTTTAGCCTTGCAGGCTCGGGCCTGATAGAATCGCGTCCTTTTTCAAGACACTCATTAAATCCCTATGCGTGATCCAGCCCCTTCTGACACACAAAAGAAGCGCGTCATTGTCGGCATGTCCGGCGGCGTGGACTCTTCCGTTTCCGCCCTACTGCTGATCGAGCAGGGTTATCAGGTGGAAGGCCTGTTCATGAAGAACTGGGAAGAGGACGACGGAACGGACTACTGCACCGCCATGGACGATCTGGCGGATGCTCAGGCCGTGTGCGACAAGATTGGCATCAAGCTGCACACCGCCAACTTCGCCGCCGAGTACTGGGACAACGTGTTCGAGCACTTCCTGGCCGAATACAAGGCCGGCCGCACGCCGAACCCGGACATCCTGTGCAACCGTGAAATCAAGTTCAAGGCGTTCCTCGACTACGCCATGATGCTCGGCGCCGACCTGATCGCCACCGGCCATTACGTGCGCCGTCGCGACATCGATGGCCGTACCGAATTGCTCAAAGGCCTGGACCCGAACAAGGACCAGAGCTACTTCCTGCACGCCGTGGGCTTTGAGCAGATCGCCAAGACCCTGTTCCCGGTCGGCGAACTGGAAAAACCCGAAGTTCGCGCGATTGCCGAGAAACACGCCCTGGCCACCGCGAAGAAGAAAGACTCCACCGGTATCTGCTTTATCGGTGAACGACGCTTCAGCGACTTCCTCAAGCAATACCTGCCGGCACAGCCGGGCGAAATCAAGACCACCGAAGGTGAAGTGATCGGCCGCCACCACGGCCTGATGTACCACACCATCGGTCAGCGTCAGGGCCTGGGCATCGGCGGCTTGAAAGACGCCAGCGACGAGCCGTGGTACGTGCTGATCAAGGACCTGGAACACAACGAGTTGATCGTTGGCCAGGGCAATGACCATCCTTGGCTGTTCTCCCGCGCCCTGCTCGCCTCGGACATCTACTGGGTCAACCCGGTCGACCTGAGCTCGCCGCGCAAACTCACGGCGAAAGTCCGCTATCGCCAGAGCGACCAGCCTTGCACCCTGGAAAAAACCGCCAACGGCTACCGTGCCACCTTCGATGACCCGCAGCGCGCGGTCACCCCTGGTCAATCGGTGGTGTTTTACGACGGTGAGATCTGCCTCGGTGGCGGTGTCATCGAAGTCGCCGAACCCTGGAGCAGCAAGGATTCGCGCGCATGAGCCCGACTCAGGAGCAACTGACAGCGCTTGGCGGCGTGTTTCTCGCCGCCGTGCTGGTCGACAAGATTGCCAAGACCGGCCAGGTCAGCGAAGCCGGCCTGACCTGCATGCTTGGCAGCTTGTTGATCATCGACCCCAAGGACACGCTGGAGGTCTACGGCGGCGACGATATCAATCTGCGCGAAGGTTATCGCGCGCTGATCGGCGCCCTCGAACGCGACCCGAGCACCTTGCAGCGCGAACCCCTGCGCTATGCCCTGTCGATGCTCGGTCTTGAGCGGCAACTGGCCAAGCGCGGCGACATGCTTGAAGTGATTGGCAAGCGCTTGCCGCAGATTCAGTCCCAGGTCGAGCATTTCGGCCCGGCCCACGAAAACGTGATCGCCGCCTGTGGCGCGCTATATCAGGACACCTTGAGCACCCTGCGCCAACGCATTCAAGTGCACGGCGACATGCGCAACCTGCAGCAGCCAAGCAATGCCTCGAAGATCCGCGCCCTGTTACTGGCCGGCATCCGCTCGGCGCGCTTGTGGCGGCAGTTGGGCGGTCATCGCTGGCAGTTGGTGATCAGTCGCCGCAAACTGCTCAAAGAGCTTTATCCGCTGATGCACAGCAGCTGATCTGCGCCTGCAATACTGATTTTTAGCCTGTAACGCGTAAGACGCTGGTCAGTTGGCAACGGACCGGCGGATTTTTTTCATGTATGATACGCGCCCCATTTCGTTGCCCGACTGTCCGAGAACACCCCATGCAGCTCTCTTCGCTCACTGCGGTTTCCCCTGTTGACGGCCGCTACGCCGGCAAAACCCAGGCCCTGCGCCCAATTTTCAGCGAATACGGTCTGATCCGTGCTCGCGTCCTGGTTGAAGTGCGCTGGCTCCAGCGCCTGGCCGCTCATCCTGCCATCAGCGAAGTGCCGGCGTTCTCCGCCGAAGCTAACGCCGTGCTGAACACCCTGGCGGAAAACTTCTCTCTGGAACACGCCGAGCGCGTCAAAGAGATCGAGCGCACCACCAACCACGACGTTAAAGCCATTGAGTACCTGCTCAAGGAACAGGCGGCCAAGCTGCCTGAACTGGCCAACGTCAGTGAATTCATCCACTTTGCCTGCACCAGCGAGGACATCAACAACCTGTCCCACGCCCTGATGCTGCGCGAAGGCCGTGATGACGTGATGCTGCCGCTGATGCGCCAAACCGCCGAAGCCATCCGCGAGCTGGCCATCCGCTTCGCCGACGTACCAATGCTGTCGCGCACTCACGGCCAGCCGGCTTCGCCGACCACCCTGGGCAAAGAACTGGCGAACGTGGTTTATCGTCTGGAGCGTCAGATCGCTCAAGTCGCTGCCGTACCGCTGCTGGGCAAGATCAACGGCGCCGTCGGCAACTACAACGCTCACCTGTCGGCTTACCCTGAGATCGACTGGGAAGCCAACGCCCGCGCCTTCATCGAAGACGAGCTGGGCCTGGGCTTCAACCCGTACACCACGCAGATCGAGCCGCACGACTACATCGCCGAGCTGTTCGATGCGATCGCGCGCTTCAACACCATCCTGATCGACTTCGATCGCGATATCTGGGGCTACATCTCCCTGGGCTACTTCAAGCAGCGCACTATCGCTGGCGAAATCGGTTCCTCGACCATGCCGCACAAGGTCAACCCGATCGACTTCGAAAACTCCGAAGGCAACCTGGGCATCGCCAACGCACTGTTCCAGCACTTGGCGAGCAAGCTGCCGATCTCCCGCTGGCAGCGCGACCTGACCGACTCCACCGTACTGCGCAACCTCGGTGTCGGCTTCGCCCACAGCGTGATCGCGTACGAAGCAAGTCTCAAGGGAATCAGCAAGTTAGAGCTCAATGCTCAGAAGATTTCTGCGGACCTGGACGCGTGCTGGGAAGTTCTGGCCGAGCCAATCCAGACCGTGATGCGTCGCTACAACATTGAAAACCCGTACGAAAAGCTGAAAGAACTGACGCGCGGCAAGGGCATCAGCCCTGAAGCGTTGCAGACTTTCATCGATGCACTGGACATGCCTGCCGAGGCAAAGGCCGAGCTGAAAAAGCTCACCCCGGCCAATTACATCGGCAACGCCGTGGCACAAGCCAAACGCATCTGATCGACCGCTTGACCCTTTGAGACGCCCGGCAGCGCCGGGCGTTTTTATTCCCGTCTGAAAAGTGCTTTTTTTCAATAGGTTACACATGAATCCTGATACTCCTCTTCAACTTCTGGGCGGCATCACGGCACGGGAATTCCTGCGCGACTACTGGCAGAAAAAACCACTATTGATCCGCCAGGCAATCCCTGACTTCGAAAGCCCGATCGACGCCGACGAACTGGCCGGTCTGGCGCTGGAAGAAGAAGTCGAATCGCGCCTGGTCATCGAGCACGGCGAGCGTCCCTGGGAACTGCGTCGCGGCCCATTCGCCGAAGACGAATTCAGCAAGCTGCCGGAACGCGAGTGGACCCTGCTGGTGCAGGCCGTCGACCAGTTCGTGCCGGAAGTCGCCGAACTGCTGGAAAACTTCCGCTTCCTGCCGAGCTGGCGCATCGACGACGTGATGATCAGCTTTGCCGCCCCGGGCGGCAGCGTCGGCCCGCACTTCGACAACTACGACGTGTTCCTGCTGCAAGGCCACGGCAAGCGCAACTGGAAAATCGGCCAGATGTGCGATTCCGACAGTCCACTGCTGCAACATGCCGACCTGCGCATCCTCGCCGACTTCGAAGCCACTGACGAGTGGACCCTGGAACCGGGCGACATGCTGTACCTGCCGCCGCGCCTGGCCCACTGCGGCGTGGCCGTCGACGACTGCATGACCTACTCGGTCGGCTTCCGCGCCCCAAGCGCCGCCGAAGTGCTGACCCACTTCACCGACTTCCTCAGCCAGTTCCTGCCTGACGAAGAGCGCTACACCGATGCCGACGCACAGCCAGCGATCGACCCGCACCAGATCCAGCATGATGCGCTCGACCGCTTGAAAAGCCTGCTGGCCGAGCACATGAGCGACGAGCGCCTGTTGCTGACCTGGTTCGGCCAGTTCATGACCGAGCCACGCTACCCGGAATTGGTGGTTGGCCCGGAACTGGAAGAAGACGATCTGCTGAGCAGCCTTGAACAAGGCGCCGTGCTGATTCGCAACCCAAGCGCGCGCCTGGCCTGGTCCGAAGTCGACGACGACCTGCTGCTGTTCGCCAGCGGCCAGAGCCGTTATCTGCCGGGCAAACTGCGCGAACTGCTGAAAATGATTTGCGCCGCCGATGCGCTGCACGTCGACAACCTTGGCCAATGGCTGAGCGATGAAGACGGCCGCAACCTGCTGTGCGAACTGGTCAAGCAAGGTAGCCTGGGATTTGCCGATGAATAAAATTCGCGTACGTGTCGCAGACTGGCAAAAGGATATCGCCGAGATCCGGCGCATTCGTGAAGCGGTGTTCATCGCCGAGCAATCCGTTCCGCCTGAACTGGAATGGGATGCCGACGACGCAAGCGCCGTGCATTTCCTCGCCTTTGAAGGCGACTTTCCGATTGGCACCGCCCGCCTGCTGCCCGATGGTCACATCGGCCGGGTGTCGGTACTCAAGGACTGGCGCGGCCTGAAGGTCGGCGACAAGCTGATGCAAGCAGTGATCGGTGAAGCCGAGAAGCGCGGGCTCAAGCAGCAGATGCTCAGCGCCCAGGTTCAGGCGACAGCGTTCTACGAGCGCCTGGGCTTTACCGTGGTCAGTGAAGAGTTCCTGGAAGCAGGGATTCCGCATGTAGACATGGTACGCGAGGGCTGATTACTTGTGGCGAGGGAGCTTGCTCCCGCTGGGCTGCACAGCAGCCCTAATAATTTTGGGGCCGCTTCGCGACCCAGCGGGAGCAAGCTCCCTCGCCACAAGTGCACACCAGTAACACCACAAAACGCCCCGCTATCCTCAGGTAGCGGGGCGTTTTGCTGTCTACGATTCAACTTGCCCCACCGCAGGCCGACAAACTGGCAAACTCAAGCCTTTGATCGCGGAGATAACGGACATGTCCCTACGCACCCTGCTCACCACGCTGCTGCTGACCTGCAGTTTTTCGGTCATTGCCGCTACCGAGGTGGTGCAGCTCAACAATCGCACCAGCGCCGACCTGCTGCCGGTGGCGCAGAACTTTATCGGCAGGGATGGCAAGGTCAGCGCCTATGGCAACCAACTGATCGTCAACGCCGAACCCGACAAAATCGACGAACTCAAGGCCCTGATCGCACAGCTCGACACCGTGCCAAAACGCCTGCTGATCACCGTCGACACCAACGAAAACAACCAGCAATACAACGCCGATCAGCAGACGCAGATCATCACCTACAGCACCGACAGCCGCGAAGGCGGCATCCAGCAGGTCCAGACCAGCGAAGGCACGCCGGCTCTGATCCAGGTCGGCCAGAGTGTGCCGCTGACCACCAACCAGACCGATGCCTACGCCGCGCTGCCAAACCAGACCAACACCTCCGGTCAGCCACAAAACCAGCCCAACAACTACGCTCATCTGCAAAGCCAGACCCAATACCGCAACGTCACCCAGGGTTTCTACGTCACCGCCAGCGTCACCGGCGACATCGTTCACCTGGCGATCAGTACCAACCGTGACCGCATGAGTCAGGAACGTCCCGATGTAGTGAACGTGCAAAGCACCGACACAACCGTCAGCGGCCGCCTGGGCGAGTGGATCACTCTGGCTGGCGTCAACCGCCAGACGCAAGCCGACAAACAGGCTATGAGCCGCAGCTACTCTACTCAGGGACGGGATGACATGACGTTGCGGGTAAAAGTCGACACCTTGGACTAACACACCAAAAACTGACTGATTAGTCGTATTAGACTAAAGATGTAGTGCTTGAAAAATAGCACTACAAAACGTTTGACGAGCCAAAAAAGCGAAGGCATGATGGCCTCGCTCCCGCTAATCAGGGGCCCTGGCAAGGGCCTTCGGATCGCGCTCTAACCTTACCGACCTGAGCCGATTCGTGTCTGTACCGCCCACAAGGTGTGTTTGACGAGGTTGCGACTGGAACGAAGTTGTCCCGAGGGACGGAAGCGTAATAGGTAGCCCGGCAACACACTGATGATCGTATAAAGGCCCACGACGCCCGAATGCGCCCGCCAGTTCGCCCTTACCTGCTCAGCTTTCATCCTCGAGCCCATCGTTCATCCCGTCGCCTTCCCTGCCAGACCCGACTTGACCGCCTAAGCTTCTGGTCAGCGAGCAGCCATCTACGCCCCATTTGAATGTGCGTATTGGCAACTGGAATTTTCCACCAAGAACCACTTTCCACAAAAGACGCGACGAGGTTTATCTCCATGGCACTGACACGCGAACAGCAAATTGCAGCCCTTGAAAAAGACTGGGCTGAAAACCCGCGCTGGAAAGGCGTGACACGCACTTACTCCGCTGCTGACGTCGTCCGTCTGCGTGGCTCGGTTCAACCTGAGCACACCTTTGCAAAAATGGGCGCCGAGAAGCTCTGGAACCTGGTTACCCAGGGTGCCAAGCCTGCCTTCCGCCCCGAGAAAGATTTCGTCAACTGCATGGGCGCCCTGACCGGCGGCCAGGCGGTACAGCAAGTTAAAGCCGGTATCCAGGCGATCTACCTGTCGGGCTGGCAGGTTGCTGCAGACAACAACTCTGCAGAATCGATGTACCCGGACCAGTCGCTGTACCCGGTCGACTCCGTACCGACCGTGGTCAAGCGCATCAACAACTCGTTCCGTCGCGCCGACCAGATCCAGTGGAAAGCCGGCAAGAACCCGGGCGACGAAGGTTACATCGACTACTTCGCACCGATCGTTGCCGACGCTGAAGCCGGTTTCGGTGGCGTTCTGAACGCCTACGAGCTGATGAAGAGCATGATCGAAGCAGGCGCTGCCGGCGTTCACTTCGAAGACCAACTGGCGTCCGTGAAAAAATGCGGCCACATGGGCGGCAAGGTACTGGTTCCTACCCAGGAAGCCGTACAGAAGCTGACCGCTGCCCGTCTGGCGGCTGACGTTGCCGGTACGCCGACCATCATCCTGGCTCGTACCGACGCTAACGCGGCTGATTTGCTGACGTCCGACTGCGACCCGTACGACCAGCCATTCGTGACTGGCGAGCGCACCCAGGAAGGCTTCTACAAAGTTCGCGCCGGCCTCGACCAGGCTATCGCTCGCGGCCTGGCCTACGCGCCGTACGCCGACCTGATCTGGTGCGAAACCGCCAAGCCAGACCTGGACGAAGCCCGTCGCTTCGCTGAAGCGATCAAAAAGGAATACCCGGACCAACTGCTGTCGTACAACTGCTCGCCTTCCTTCAACTGGAAGAAAAACCTGGACGACGCGACCATCGCCAAGTTCCAGCGCGAACTGTCCGCCATGGGCTACAAGCACCAGTTCATCACCCTGGCCGGCATTCACAACATGTGGCACAGCATGTTCAACCTGGCGCACGACTACGCCCGCAACGACATGACTGCCTACGTGAAGCTGCAAGAGCAGGAATTCGCTGACGCAGCCAAGGGTTACACCTTCGTAGCGCACCAGCAGGAAGTGGGCACTGGCTACTTCGACGACATGACCACCGTGATTCAGGGCGGCTCGTCTTCGGTGACTGCACTGACCGGCTCCACCGAAGAAGAACAGTTCCACTGATCTGATTCGAACGAACAAACGGCCCTTCCGGACCGAGTAAAAAACTAACCGGAATGCCGCACATCTGACGCCCCGACTGGTTCGGGGCGTTTTTTTGCCCGCAATTTCACGAATACCACAAGCCCTCGTAGGAGCAATGACGAGCAAAAACACTGATCCAGAGCGGTATTTCAATCGGCAAAACAGGGTAAAACGGCCCCGCGCGCTACTTGCAGTAGCCGGCATGTAAGCGCAACTTTCCAGCCATCACCTCGAATAACAGTTCAAAAACCACTGCAAACAATATTGATTATCATTTGACGCCATTGATGTTCGTTACAACTCGCACAAAACATTATTGACAAAACCCCGGCTAATGCCCGTAACGCATGGGCTGCAGGCTTTTTGAGGTGCGCTATGTCCTTATTCTTATAAATAATTTCGCTACAGGAATTTTACTTGCTCGGTGTTTAGCCATAAAATCACCGCGATTGATTGCTGCGACATATCGTCACTGCTTTATTTCTTTTCAAGCTCAGAGACCTTTGCTCTCTGTTAAGGATTACCAGCATGCCCGAAGCGACAGGACTCATGGCCCACAACTGGGGCTTTGCCATTTTCCTTCTGGGTGTCGGCGGCTTGTGCGCCTTCATGCTCGGCGTCTCCAGCCTCCTCGGGTCAAAAGCCTGGGGCCGCAGCAAAAACGAACCGTTCGAGTCCGGCATGCTACCTACCGGTGGCGCCCGCTTACGGCTCTCAGCCAAATTCTATCTGGTCGCGATGCTGTTCGTGATCTTCGATATCGAAGCCCTATTTCTCTTTGCCTGGTCTGTGTCCGTCCGCGAAAGCGGCTGGACCGGATTTGTCGAAGCTCTCGTTTTCATAGCAATTCTGTTGGCAGGTCTTGTCTACCTATTTCGAGTGGGCGCCCTTGATTGGGCTCCGGAAGCTCGTCGTAAGCGGCAGGCGAAGCTGAAACAATGAGGCTTTGGCAATGCAATACAATCTCACCAGGATCGACCCCGATGCTCCTAACGAGCAGTACCCGATTGGCGCACGGGAAACCGTCTCCGATCCGTTAGAAGATCAAGTCCACAAAAACATTTTCATGGGCAAGCTCGAAGACGTGCTTAACGGCACGATCAACTGGGGGCGTAAGAACTCCCTGTGGCCGTATAACTTCGGCCTTTCGTGCTGCTACGTGGAAATGACCACCGCCTTCACGGCGCCCCACGACATCGCGCGCTTTGGCGCCGAGGTTATCCGGGCATCGCCGCGTCAGGCGGATTTCATGGTTATTGCCGGAACCTGCTTCATCAAGATGGCGCCGATCATTCAGCGTCTCTACGAGCAGATGCTCGAGCCGAAGTGGGTTATCTCCATGGGTTCGTGCGCCAACTCCGGTGGCATGTACGACATCTACTCCGTCGTTCAAGGGGTGGACAAGTTCCTGCCCGTGGACGTCTACGTGCCTGGCTGCCCGCCCCGCCCTGAAGCTTTTTTGCAAGGCTTGATGCTGTTGCAGGAGTCGATTGGCCAGGAGCGTCGCCCACTTTCCTGGGTCGTTGGTGATCAAGGCGTTTATCGCGCCGAGATGCCATCGCAAAAGGAACAGCGCCGCGAACAGCGTATTCAGGTAACCAACCTGCGCAGCCCCGACGAAGTCTGATCCAGATCTGTTCTTACAAAGAAACGAGAAACTGGCTTCATTCTTTACGTTGACCGAAAGCGATAAAAAAACCATGACTACAGGCAGTGCTCTGTACATCCCGCCTTACAAGGCAGACGACCAGGATGTGGTCGTCGAATTGAACAATCGTTTTGGCCCTGAGGCGTTCAGCGCCCAGGCCACCCGCACCGGCATGCCGGTGCTTTGGGTTGCCCGTGCCAAACTCGTCGAAGTCCTGACCTTCCTGCGCAATCTGCCCAAGCCGTACGTCATGCTCTATGACCTGCACGGCGTGGACGAGCGTCTGCGCACCAAGCGCCAGGGCTTGCCGAGCGGCGCCGACTTCACTGTGTTCTATCACTTGATGTCGATCGAACGTAATAGTGACGTAATGATCAAGGTCGCCTTGTCCGAGAGCGACCTCAGCGTGCCGACCGTGACCGGTATCTGGCCGAACGCCAACTGGTACGAGCGTGAAGTGTGGGACATGTACGGCATCAACTTTGCCGGCCACCCGCACCTGACCCGCATCATGATGCCGCCGACCTGGGAAGGTCACCCGCTGCGCAAGGACTTCCCGGCCCGTGCCACCGAGTTCGACCCGTTCAGCCTGACCCTGGCCAAGCAACAGCTTGAAGAAGAGGCTGCGCGCTTCAAGCCTGAAGACTGGGGCATGAAACGTTCCGGCGCCAACGAGGACTACATGTTCCTCAACTTAGGTCCCAACCACCCTTCCGCTCACGGTGCATTCCGCATCATCCTGCAACTGGACGGCGAAGAAATCGTCGACTGCGTGCCGGACGTCGGCTATCACCACCGTGGTGCCGAGAAGATGGCCGAGCGTCAGTCCTGGCACAGCTTCATCCCGTACACCGACCGTATCGACTACCTCGGCGGCGTGATGAACAACCTGCCGTACGTGCTCTCGGTCGAGAAGCTGGCCGGCATCAAGGTGCCTGAGAAGGTCGACGTCATCCGCATCATGATGGCCGAGTTCTTCCGGATCACCAGCCACCTGCTGTTCCTGGGTACGTACATCCAGGACGTCGGCGCCATGACTCCGGTGTTCTTCACCTTCACCGACCGCCAGAAGGCGTACACGGTGATCGAAGCCATCACCGGTTTCCGTCTGCACCCGGCCTGGTACCGCATCGGTGGCGTCGCTCACGACCTGCCACGCGGCTGGCAAAAACTAGTCAAAGACTTCGTCGAGTGGATGCCAAAGCGTCTGGACGAATACCAGAAAGCCGCACTGGACAACAGCATCCTGCGTGGCCGGACCATCGGCGTCGCCGCCTACAACACCAAAGAGGCCCTGGAATGGGGCGTCACCGGTGCAGGCTTGCGTTCGACCGGTTGCGATTTCGACCTGCGTAAAGCCCGTCCGTACTCGGGCTACGAGAACTTCGAATTCGAAGTACCGCTGGCGGCCAATGGCGATGCCTATGATCGTTGCATCGTGCGCGTCGAAGAAATGCGCCAGAGCATCAAGATCATCGACCAGTGCCTGCGCAACATGCCGGAAGGCCCGTACAAGGCGGATCACCCGCTGACCACGCCGCCGCCCAAAGAGCGCACGCTGCAGCACATCGAGACCTTGATCACGCACTTCCTGCAAGTTTCGTGGGGCCCGGTCATGCCGGCCAACGAATCCTTCCAGATGATCGAAGCGACCAAGGGCATCAACAGTTATTACCTGACGAGCGATGGCGGCACCATGAGCTACCGCACCCGGATTCGCACCCCAAGCTTCCCGCATCTGCAACAGATCCCTTCGGTGATCAAAGGCAGCATGGTCGCGGACTTGATCGCGTACCTGGGTAGTATCGATTTCGTTATGGCCGACGTGGACCGCTAAGCATGAACAGCACGCTTATCCAGACAGACCGTTTCGCCCTGAGCGAAACCGAGCGCTCGGCCATCGAGCACGAGCTGCATCACTACGAAGACCCGCGCGCGGCGTCGATCGAAGCCCTGAAGATCGTCCAGAAGGAACGTGGCTGGGTGCCTGACGGCGCGCTCTACGCCATCGGCGAAATCCTTGGCATCCCGGCCAGCGACGTTGAAGGCGTGGCGACGTTCTATAGCCAGATCTTCCGTCAGCCAGTCGGTCGTCACATCATTCGCGTCTGCGACAGCATGGTCTGCTACATCGGTGGCCACGAGTCGGTGGTCAGCGAAATCCAGAGCAAGCTGGGCATCGGCCTGGGTCAAACCACCGCCGACGGTCGTTTCACCCTGCTGCCGGTCTGCTGCCTCGGCAACTGCGACAAGGCGCCGGCGTTGATGATCGACGACGACACATTCGGTGATGTGCAGCCTGCTGGCGTTGCCAAATTGCTCGAGGGCTACGTATGACCCTGACTTCCTTCGGCCCTGCCAACCGCATCAAGCGCAGTGCAGAGACCCATCCGCTGACCTGGCGTCTGCGTGACGACGGCGAGGCAGTCTGGCTCGACGAGTACCAGGCCAAGAATGGCTACGCGGCAGCGCGTAAAGCCTTCGCCGACATGTCCCAGGACGATATCGTCCAGACCGTCAAGGACTCCGGCCTCAAGGGTCGCGGCGGCGCAGGCTTCCCCACTGGCGTGAAGTGGGGCCTGATGCCCAAAGACGAATCCATGAACATCCGCTACCTGCTGTGCAACGCGGATGAAATGGAACCCAACACCTGGAAAGACCGCATGCTGATGGAGCAACTGCCCCATCTGCTGATCGAGGGCATGCTGATCAGTGCTCGCGCACTGAAAACCTACCGTGGCTACATCTTCCTGCGTGGCGAATACACCACCGCCGCCAAGCACCTCAACCGTGCCGTGGAAGAAGCCAAGGCAGCGGGCCTGTTGGGCAAGAATATCCTGGGCAGCGGTTTCGATTTCGAACTGTTCGTCCACACCGGCGCCGGGCGTTACATCTGCGGTGAAGAAACCGCACTGATCAACTCCCTCGAAGGCCGCCGCGCCAACCCGCGCTCCAAGCCACCCTTCCCTGCCGCCGTTGGCGTGTGGGGCAAGCCGACCTGCGTGAACAACGTCGAAACGCTGTGCAACGTGCCGGCGATCATCGGCGACGGCGTGGACTGGTACAAATCCCTCGCTCGCGAAGGCAGTGAAGACCACGGCACCAAGCTGATGGGCTTCTCCGGCAAAGTGAAGAACCCTGGCCTGTGGGAACTGCCGTTCGGCGTCCCTGCGCGCGAGTTGTTCGAAGACTACGCCGGCGGCATGCGCGACGGTTACAAGCTCAAGTGCTGGCAGCCAGGCGGCGCCGGTACCGGCTTCCTGTTGCCGGAACACCTGGACGCACAAATGTACGCCGGCGGCATCGCCAAAGTGGGCACCCGTATGGGTACCGGCCTGGCCATGGCGGTGGACGATAGCGTCAACATGGTGTCCCTGCTGCGCAACATGGAAGAGTTCTTCGCCCGTGAGTCGTGTGGTTTCTGCACCCCGTGCCGTGACGGTTTGCCGTGGAGCGTCAAGCTCCTGCGCGCCATCGAGAACGGTGAAGGGCAAGCCGGCGACATCGAGACCCTGCTGGGTCTGGTCGGCTTCCTCGGCCCAGGCAAGACCTTCTGTGCTCACGCACCGGGTGCCGTGGAGCCATTGGGCAGTGCCATCAAGTATTTCCGTCCAGAGTTCGAAGCCGGTATCGCGCCCACCCGCGCCGCCGTCCCGCCTCTGGCAAGGCCGATCGTAGTCGGCGCTTAACGCTTTAAAAAGGCGAACGGTCCGTGCCGTTCGCCTTTCGTCCGATGACGCCTTTCAAGGCTGTTTGGATTTGGACGGATAACAAGATTCCATTAGCCACGCCCGCTGACACCGGGCCAACGAAGAACTTTGAACCATGGCCACTATCCACGTAGACGGCAAAGAGCTCGAAGTCGATGGGGCAGACAACCTGTTACAGGCATGTCTGTCGCTAGGCCTCGATATCCCTTATTTCTGCTGGCACCCCGCCCTCGGCAGCGTTGGCGCTTGCCGCCAGTGCGCCGTCAAGCAGTACACCGACGAGAACGACAAGCGTGGTCGTATCGTCATGTCCTGCATGACCCCTGCGACCGACGGCAGCTGGATCTCCATCGATGACGAAGAAGCCAAAGTGTTTCGCGCAAGCGTCGTCGAATGGCTGATGACCAACCACCCGCACGACTGCCCCGTGTGCGAGGAAGGCGGTCACTGCCACCTGCAAGACATGACGGTCATGACCGGCCACAACGAGCGCCGTTACCGCTTCACCAAGCGTACCCACCAGAACCAGCAACTGGGCCCGTTCATTTCCCACGAAATGAACCGCTGCATCGCTTGCTACCGCTGCGTGCGCTTCTATAAGGACTACGCTGGCGGTACTGACCTCGGTGTGTTCGGCGCCCACGACAACGTGTACTTCGGTCGCGTTGAAGACGGCACCCTCGAAAGCGAGTTCTCCGGCAACCTCACCGAGGTCTGCCCGACCGGTGTGTTCACCGACAAGACTCACTCCGAGCGCTACAACCGTAAATGGGACATGCAGTTCTCGCCAAGCATCTGCCATGGCTGCTCCAGCGGTTGCAACATCAGCCCGGGTGAGCGTTACGGTGAACTGCGTCGCATCGAAAACCGTTTCAACGGTTCGGTCAACCAGTACTTCCTGTGCGACCGTGGCCGTTTCGGCTATGGCTACGTCAACCGCGAAGATCGCCCACGTCAGCCACTGCTGGCCAACGGCGCGAAGCTGAGCCTCGACGAAGCGCTGGATAAAGCCGCTGATTTGCTGCGCGGTCGCAACATCGTCGGTATCGGTTCGCCGCGTGCCAGCCTTGAAAGCAACTACGCCCTGCGCGAACTGGTCGGTGCAGAGCACTTCTACTCGGGCATCGAAGCTTCCGAGCTTGAGCGTATTCGCCTGGTCATGCAGGTACTGAAAGACAGCCCGCTGCCGATCCCGAACATGCGCGACGTCGAAGACCACGACGCGATTTTCGTCCTCGGTGAAGACCTGACCCAGACCGCTGCGCGCATGGCCCTGGCCCTGCGTCAATCGGTCAAAGGCAAAGCCGAAGACATGGCCGACGCGATGCGCGTTCAGCCTTGGCTCGACGCCGCGGTGAAAAACATCGGTCAGCACGCGCTGAACCCGCTGTTTATCGCAAGCCTGGCCGAAACCAAGCTTGACGACGTGGCTGAAGAATGTGTTCACGCCGCTCCAGACGACCTGGCACGTATCGGTTTCGCCGTGGCTCACGCCCTCGACGCCAGCGCTCCAGCCGTCGAAGGCCTGGACAGCGAAGCCCTCGAACTGGCTCAACGCATTGCCAACGCCCTGCTCGCGGCCAAGCGTCCGCTGATCATCGCCGGTACTTCGCTGGGCTCCAAAGCGCTGATCGAAGCGGCGGCGAACATCGCCAAAGCCCTGAAGCTGCGCGAGAAGAACGGCTCCATCAGCCTGATCGTGCCAGAGGCCAACAGCCTCGGCCTGGCCATGCTCGGCGGCGAATCGGTCGATGCTGCCCTGCAAGCGGTGATCTCTGGCCGCGCCGACGCCATCGTGGTGCTGGAAAACGATCTGTACACCCGTACCGACAAAGCCAAGGTCGATGCGGCCCTGACTGCCGCTAAAGTGGTGATCGTCGCCGACCATCAGAAAACCGCTACCAGCGATCGCGCGCACCTGGTTCTGCCAGCCGCCAGCTTCGCTGAAGGCGACGGTACGCTGGTCAGCCAGGAAGGCCGCGCCCAGCGCTTCTTCCAGGTCTTCGACCCGACTTACCTCGATGCAAGCATCCTGGTTCACGAAGGCTGGCGCTGGCTGCATGCCCTGCGCGCAACCCTGCTGAACCAGCCGATCGACTGGACCCAACTGGACCACGTCACCGCTGCCTGCGCCTCGAGCACTCCACAACTGGCCGCTATCGTCAACGCTGCACCGTCCGCTTCGTTCCGGATCAAAGGCCTGAAACTGGCTCGCGAACCGTTGCGTTACAGCGGCCGGACCGCCATGCGCGCCGACATCAGCGTGCACGAGCCGCGTACTTCCCAGGACAACGACACCGCGTTCTCGTTCTCCATGGAAGGTTACTCGGGCTCCGTCGAACCGCGTCAGCAAGTGCCATTCGCCTGGTCGCCGGGCTGGAACTCGCCGCAAGCGTGGAACAAGTTCCAGGACGAAGTCGGTGGCCACCTGCGTGCCGGTGATCCAGGTACTCGCCTGATCGAAAGCCAGGGTGATTCGCTGAACTGGTTCGCCAGTGTTCCGCGTGCCTTCAACCCGGCCCAGGGCACCTGGCAGGTTGTGCCGTTCTATCACCTGTTCGGCAGCGAAGAGAACTCTTCGAAAGCCGCGCCGGTCCAGGAACGCATTCCGGCCGCTTATGTGTCGCTGGCCAAGTCCGAAGCCGATCGCCTGGGCGTCAATGACGGTGCCATGCTGAGCTTGAACGTTGCCGGCCAGACCCTGCGTCTGCCGCTGCGCATCAACGAAGAACTGGGCGCCGGCCTGGTGGCGTTGCCTGCGGGTATCGCCGGCATTCCACCGGCAATCTTTGGCAAATCCGTTGACGGTCTGCAGGAGGCAGCGCAATGACCTTGTTCACTCCTGAAGTGATCGACATCATCATCGCGGTGCTCAAGGCCATCGTGATCCTGCTCGCCGTAGTGGTCTGCGGCGCGCTGTTGAGCTGGGTCGAGCGTCGCTTGCTCGCCCTCTGGCAGGACCGTTACGGTCCGAACCGCGTCGGCCCGTTCGGCGCGTTCCAGATCGCCGCCGACATGATCAAGATGTTCTTCAAGGAAGACTGGACGCCGCCGTTCGCCGACAAGGTGATTTTCACCCTGGCGCCGGTCGTGGCCATGAGCGCCTTGCTGATTGCCTTCGCGATCATCCCGATCACCCCGACCTGGGGCGTGGCGGACCTGAACATCGGCATCCTGTTCTTCTTCGCCATGGCCGGTCTGTCGGTCTACGCGGTGTTGTTCGCCGGCTGGTCGAGTAACAACAAGTTCGCCCTGCTGGGCAGCTTGCGGGCCTCGGCACAAACCGTGTCGTACGAAGTGTTCATGGGCCTGTCGTTGATGGGCATCGTGATCCAGGTCGGCTCGTTCAACATGCGCGACATCGTTGATTACCAGGCCCAGCACCTGTGGTTCGTCATTCCGCAGATCTTCGGTTTCCTGACCTTCTTCATTGCTGGCGTCGCCGTGACTCACCGTCACCCGTTCGACCAGCCGGAAGCGGAGCAGGAACTGGCCGACGGTTACCACATTGAATACGCCGGCATGAAATGGGGCATGTTCTTCGTCGGCGAGTACATCGGCATCGTGTTGATTTCGGCGCTGCTGGTAACCTTGTTCTTCGGTGGCTGGCACGGTCCGTTCGGCATTCTGCCGCAGATCCCGTTCATCTGGTTCGCACTGAAAACCGCGTTCTTCATCATGTTCTTCATCCTGCTGCGCGCCTCGATCCCGCGCCCACGGTATGACCAAGTGATGGACTTCAGCTGGAAGTTCTGCCTGCCGCTGACCCTCGTCAACATGCTGGTGACCGCTGCGATCGTGTTGCTCAACACGCCCGCCATCGCGGCTCAGTGAGGATAGAGAATCATGAAGTATATTTTTGACATCGTGCATGGCTTCTTCACCCAGCTTCGCAGCCTGGTGATGATCTTCGGCCACGCCTTCCGCAAGCGCGACACGCTGCAATACCCGGAAGAGGCGGTGTACCTGCCGCCGCGCTTTCGTGGACGTATCGTCCTGACCCGCGACCCCGACGGTGAAGAGCGTTGCGTTGCCTGCAACCTGTGCGCCGTGGCGTGCCCGGTCGGTTGCATCTCGCTGCAGAAAGCCGAAACCGAAGACGGTCGCTGGTACCCGGAGTTTTTCCGTATCAACTTCTCGCGCTGCATTTTCTGTGGCCTCTGCGAGGAAGCCTGCCCGACCACCGCGATCCAGCTGACACCGGATTTCGAAATGGCCGAGTTCAAGCGTCAGGACCTGGTTTACGAGAAAGAAGATCTGTTGATCGCAGGACCCGGCAAAAACCCTGACTACAACTTCTATCGTGTTGCAGGTATGGCCATTGCTGGCAAGCCGAAAGGCTCCGCGCAGAATGAAGCCGAACCGATCAACGTGAAGAGCTTGCTGCCTTAAGGAAGAAAGATGGAATTCGCTTTCTATTTCGCGTCAGGAGTTGCCGTTGTGTCCACGCTTCGCGTGATCACCAACACCAATCCTGTACACGCCCTGCTCTACCTGATTATTTCGCTGCTCGCCGTGGCGATGACCTTTTTCAGCCTCGGTGCTCCATTTGCCGGTGTACTGGAAGTGATCGCCTACGCCGGCGCCATCATGGTGCTGTTCGTGTTCGTGGTGATGATGCTGAACCTCGGCCCCGCCTCGGTTCAGCAAGAGCGCGTCTGGCTCAAGCCCGGTATCTGGGCGGGGCCGGTGGTACTGGCTGCGCTGCTGCTGGCTGAATTGCTGTATGTGCTGTTCAGCCATTCCAGCGGCACCGGCGTCGGCCACACCACCGTAGACGCCAAGGCCGTGGGCATCAGCCTGTTCGGTCCTTATCTGCTGGTGGTCGAACTCGCCTCGATGCTGCTGCTCGCTGCAGCCGTCACGGCGTTCCACTTGGGCCGCAACGAGGCGAAGGAGTAACTTTATGCCTGCTATCCCTCTCGAGCATGGTCTGGCGGTTGCCGGCATCCTGTTCTGCCTCGGTCTGGTTGGCCTGATGGTCCGCCGCAACATTCTTTTCGTGCTGATGAGCCTGGAGGTGATGATGAATGCCTCCGCACTGGCGTTCATCGTTGCCGGTAGCCGTTGGGGCCAGCCGGATGGACAGATCATGTTCATCCTGGTGATCAGCCTGGCAGCCGCCGAGGCCAGTATTGGCCTGGCGATTCTGTTGCAGCTGCATCGCCGCTTCCACACTCTCGATATCGACGCTGCCAGCGAGATGCGCGGATGAACCTTCTCTATCTGACTTTCGTATTCCCCCTGATCGGTTTCCTGCTGCTGTCGTTCTCACGCGGCCGCCTCTCGGAAAACCTCTCGGCGCTGATCGGCGTCGGCTCCATCGGCCTCTCGGCGATCGTTGCTGCCTATGTGATCTGGCAGTTCAACGTCGCGCCGCCTGAAGGCGGTCACGTCACCCAGGTGTTGTGGCAGTGGATGTCGGTAGGCGACTTCAAGCCGAACTTCGCCCTGTACCTGGATGGCCTGTCCGTGACCATGCTGGGTGTGGTCGTCGGCGTGGGCTTCCTGATCCACCTGTTCGCGTCCTGGTACATGCGCGGTGAAGACGGTTACTCGCGCTTCTTCGCGTACACCAACCTGTTTATCGCCAGCATGCTGTTCCTGGTGCTGGGCGATAACCTGTTGTTCCTGTACTTCGGTTGGGAAGGCGTGGGCCTGTGCAGCTACCTGTTGATCGGTTTCTACTACAGCAACCGCAACAACGGTAACGCCGCACTCAAAGCCTTCATCGTCACCCGTATCGGCGACGTGTTCATGGCCATCGGCCTGTTCATCCTGTTCCAGCAGTTGGGCACGCTGAACATTCAAGAGCTGCTGGTCAAAGCGCCTGAGCACTTCAAGACCGGTGACTTCTGGATCGTCATGGCGACCCTGATGCTGCTGGGCGGCGCTGTCGGTAAATCCGCACAACTGCCGCTGCAAACCTGGCTGGCGGATGCAATGGCCGGTCCTACCCCGGTTTCGGCACTGATCCACGCCGCGACGATGGTGACCGCCGGTGTCTACCTGATCGCCCGTACGCACGGTCTGTTCGCCCTGGCGCCGGATATCCTGCACCTGGTCGGCATCGTCGGCGGTGTGACCCTGGTGCTCGCCGGTTTCGCAGCCCTGGTACAAACCGACATCAAACGTATCCTCGCCTACTCGACCATGAGCCAGATCGGCTACATGTTCCTGGCGCTGGGCGTGGGTGCCTGGGAAGGCGCGATCTTCCACCTGATGACCCACGCGTTCTTCAAGGCCCTGCTGTTCCTTGCTTCCGGTTCGGTGATCGTTGCCTGCCACCACGAGCAGAACATCTTCAAGATGGGCGGTCTGTGGAAGAAACTGCCACTGGCCTACGCCAGCTTCATCGTCGGCGGCGCGGCCCTTGCGGCCCTGCCACTGGTAACCGCAGGTTTCTACTCGAAAGACGAAATCCTCTGGGAAGCCTTCGCCAGCGGCAACCACGGTCTGCTCTATGCCGGTCTGGTGGGTGCCTTCATGACCTCGCTGTACACCTTCCGCCTGATCTTCATCGCGTTCCACGGTGAAGTGAAGACCGAAGCCCACGCCGGCCACGGCATTGCTCACTGGCTGCCACTGTCGGTGCTGATCGTACTGTCGACCGCCATTGGCGCGATGATCGTTCCGCCACTGCACGGCGTACTGCCAGAAAGCGTTGGCCATGCCGGCGGCGAAGCCAAGCACAGCCTGGAACTGGCCTCGGGTGCTATCGCCCTGTCCGGTATCCTGCTGGCCGCGCTGCTGTTCCTCGGCAAGCGTCGCTTCGTCACCGCCATCGCCAACAGCGGCATCGGCCGTCTGCTGACAGCCTGGTGGTTCGCGGCCTGGGGCTTCGACTGGATCTACGACAAACTGTTCGTCAAGCCGTACCTTGCGATCAGCCACATGCTGCGCAAAGACCCGTTCGACCAAACCATCGGTTTGATCCCGCGTATGGCCAAAGGGGGTCACAACTCCCTGAGCCGTACCGAAACAGGTCAACTGCGTTGGTACGCCGCCTCGATGGCTGCTGGTGCCGTGCTGGTTATCGGCGCTGTCGTGCTGGTAGCGGTCTGATATGAACCTTGCGAACTTGCGAAAGGAAACGAGCCCGTCATGATTTTGCCATGGCTAATCCTGATCCCCTTCATCGGCGGCCTGCTGTGCTGGATGGGTGAGCGCTTCGGCGCTACCCTCCCCCGCTGGATTGCGCTGTTGACCATGTCCCTGGAACTCGCTCTCGGCCTCTGGCTGTGGGCCCACGGTAACTATTCATTTGCACCGGCACCTGGCGCCGATCCGACCTGGGCGCTTGAATTCAAGCACGTCTGGATCGAGCGCTTCGGCATCAACGTGCACCTGGCCCTCGACGGCCTGTCGCTGTTGATGATCATGCTGACCGGTCTGCTGGGTGTCCTCTCGGTACTCTGCTCGTGGAAAGAGATCCAGCGTCATGTTGGCTTCTTCCACCTGAACCTGATGTGGATCCTGGGCGGTGTCGTCGGCGTGTTCCTGGCCCTCGACCTGTTCATGTTCTTCTTCTTCTGGGAAATGATGCTGGTGCCGATGTACTTCCTCATCGCGCTCTGGGGTCACAGTTCTTCGGACGGCAAGAAAACCCGGATCTACGCGGCGACCAAGTTCTTCATCTTCACTCAGGCCAGCGGCCTGATCATGTTGGTGGCGATCCTGGGTCTGGTACTGGTCAACTTCAACAGCACAGGCGTGATTACCTTCAACTACGCCGACCTGTTGAAAACCAAGATGTCGCTGACCACCGAGTACGTTCTGATGCTCGGCTTCTTCATCGCCTTCGCGGTGAAGCTGCCAGTAGTGCCGTTCCACTCCTGGCTGCCGGATGCTCACGCACAGGCACCGACTGCGGGTTCCGTTGACCTGGCCGGTATTCTGCTGAAGACCGCTGCGTACGGTCTGCTGCGTTTCGCCCTGCCGTTGTTCCCGAATGCGTCGGCCGAGTTCGCGCCGTTCGCCATGGCCCTGGGCCTGGTCGGGATCTTCTACGGTGCGTTCCTGGCTTTCGCCCAGACCGACATCAAGCGTCTGGTTGCGTACTCCAGCGTTTCGCACATGGGCTTCGTACTGATCGGCATCTACTCCGGCAGCCAACTGGCCCTGCAAGGCGCAGTGATCCAGATGCTCGCGCACGGCCTGTCGGCAGCGGCACTCTTTATCCTCTGCGGCCAGCTCTACGAGCGCACCCACACTCGCGACATGCGTGAGATGGGCGGCCTGTGGTCGAAGATCGCCTACCTGCCCGCCATCAGCCTGTTCTTCGCTGCAGCCTCGTTGGGCTTGCCGGTGACCGGTAACTTCGTCGGTGAGTTCCTGATCCTGATCGGCACCTTTGCCAGCGCGCCGTGGGTCACCGTGATCGCGACCGCCGGCCTGGTGTTCGGTTCGGTCTACTCGCTGATCATGATTCACCGTGCCTACTTCGGTCCGTCCAAATCGGATGCCGTGCTGCATGGCATGGATACTCGCGAAATGATCATGGTGGTTGGACTGGCGGCACTGCTGATTTACATCGGCGTCTACCCGCAACCGTTCCTCGATACCTCTGCCGCGACGATGCATGGCGTGCAGCAATGGTTCGGTACCGCCTTCACTCAACTCGCTTCGGCCCGGTAAGAGCGCTATGGACTTTACGATTCAACACTTTATCGCGCTTGCGCCATTGTTGATCACCAGCGCCACGATCATCGTGGTGATGCTGGCGATCGCCTGGCGCCGCAACCACTCACAGACCTTCCTGCTGTCGGTAGCGGGTCTGAACCTGGCCTTGCTGTCGATCCTGCCAGCCCTGAAAGTCGCGCCTCTGGCCGTGACGCCCTTGCTGCAGATTGACAGCTTTGCCTGCCTGTACATGGCGCTGATCCTGGTCGCCACCCTCGCTTGCGTTACCCTCGCCCATGCCTACCTCGGCGAAGGCGGTACGGGTTACCCGGGCAACCGTGAAGAACTGTACCTGCTGATCCTGATGGCTGCCGCCGGTGGCCTGGTTCTGGTCAGCGCGCAGCACCTGGCCGGGTTGTTCGTTGGTCTGGAACTGCTCTCGGTACCGGTCTACGGTCTGGTGGCCTATGCCTTCTTCAACAAGCGCTCACTGGAAGCCGGCATCAAGTACATGGTGCTGTCGGCAGCCGGTTCGGCGTTCCTGTTGTTCGGTATGGCCCTGCTCTACGCCGAAGCCGGCACCCTGAGCTTCAGCGGCATCGGCCACGCCCTTGCGGCCACCGGCCTGCCAAGCCCGCTGGCGCAGATGGGCCTGGGCATGATGCTGATCGGCCTGGCGTTCAAACTGTCGCTGGTACCGTTCCACCTCTGGACGCCGGACGTCTACGAAGGTGCTCCGGCACCGGTTGCAGCGTTCCTGGCCACCGCCTCGAAAGTTGCCGTATTCGCGGTCATGGTGCGTCTGTTCCAGATCTCGCCAGTGGCCAGCAGCGGTGTGTTGAGCACCGTGCTGACCGTGATCGCGATTGCCTCGATCCTGTTCGGTAACCTGTTGGCGCTGACCCAGAGCAACCTCAAGCGTCTGCTGGGTTACTCGTCCATCGCGCACTTCGGTTACCTGCTGATCGCCCTGGTGGCGAGCAAGGGTCTGGCGATGGAAGCCATCGGCGTGTACCTGGTCACCTACGTGATCACCAGCCTCGGTGCTTTCGGCGTGATCACCCTGATGTCCTCGCCGTACAAAGGTCGTGACGCAGACGCGCTGTACGAGTACCGCGGCCTGTTCTGGCGTCGTCCGTACCTGACCGCCGTTCTGACCGTGATGATGTTGTCGCTGGCCGGTATCCCGCTGACCGCAGGCTTCATCGGCAAGTTCTACATCATCGCCACCGGTGTCGAATCTCACCAATGGTGGCTGGTCGGCTCCCTGGTACTGGGCAGCGCCATCGGCGTCTTCTACTACCTGCGCGTCATGGTCACCCTATACCTGATCGAGCCAAACCTGCGTCGCGTCGACGCTCAGTTGCACTGGGAACAAAAGGCAGGCGGCGTGATGCTGCTGGCCATCGCAGTGCTGGCGTTCTTCCTCGGCCTGTACCCACAGCCGTTGTTGGCACTGGTTCAGCAGACTGGCCTGGCGGGTTGATCGCTTAAGCGACACGCAGCAAAAACAGAAACGGCACCTTCGGGTGCCGTTTTTGCGTTTGGGGGGACTGCTCTCCCCTTTCTCGGAATATGCCTGCAAAGAGACCGGTGGCAGCTGACATCCAGCTGATGCTACTGAGCGCTAAGGTGAGTGACGGGCTATCAGGAGCATTCGATGAAACGGGGTATTTTTTCAGAAGTGGTCGAAGGTTTTAAATGCCTGGCGACTGAGCAACAACGCAACATTCTGGTAAGGGGTATTCCCGAATCGCCAGCAACTTCAATAACCTATCGACCTTTCACCGCTAACTCGACACATGACAACTTGACCTATTGTCCGCTCACCTTTGCCTACCCAAAAAATTCTGGCTATATTTGTCCAGAATATTGGAGGGGCATCATGATCATCGTTCCGTTAGGTGAAGCAAAAAACAATTTGTCCAAACTGGTCGATGACGCTGCTTCCGGACAGATCATCACGATCGCTAAACATGGCCGAGCCCTTGCCCGCCTTGTTCCCGTGGGAAAACCCTCCGGACGGCGCATCGGAGCGATGAAAGGCAAACTGACCCTGCCTGCAGACTTTGATGCGCCGCTACCGGACGAGATGCTGGACGCATTTGAAGGGACTCATGGATGAGGGTCTTACTCGATACACATATTCTGCTTTGGACTCTCAGTGATGACCCAAGACTATCCGGCAGAGCCAGAAAACTCATTGAGAGCGCCGCTGAGATTTACATCAGCGCAGCTACTTTCTGGGAGATGGCGATCAAGGTTGGGCTGGGAAAGCTAAGCGTTGATTTGGAAGAGGTTCGAGAATACTGCCTCGAAAGCGGTTTCATAGAGTTGCCTGTCACTTCAGAACACGCCATTGCAGTGAAAGACCTCGAACATCACCATCGCGATCCGTTCGATCGCCTTATTGTTGCAACTGCAATCACAGAACCAATGAAGCTACTCACCGCCGACCCTTTAGTCGCCAAATACACATCACTCGCTATTTTGGTTTAACCCGTTCTATCTCGACAAAGATTACGTCCATCAAACAAAAACCCGCACAAGGCGGGTTTTGTTTTTAGCTCAAGCAGGCTTTAGTCAGCCAGACGCCAGGTCGTGCCGCCCTTGCCGTCTTCCAGCACCACACCCATGGCGGTGAGCTGGTCGCGGATGCGGTCCGACTCGGCCCAGTCCTTGTTGGCACGGGCGGTCAGGCGCGCCTGAATCAGCGCCTCGACTTCTGCTGCATCAACCCGGCCTTCAGCGCCGGCTTGCAGGAAGTCATCGGCTTCAAGCTGCAACACGCCAAGCACACTGGCCAGTTCTTTCAAGCGCGCCGCCAGACCTGCCGCCGCGTTCAAATCGCTCTCACGCAGACGGTTGATCTCGCGCACCATCTCGAACAGCACCGCACAGGCTTCCGGCGTGCCGAAGTCGTCGTTCATCACCTGGGTGAAACGTTCGACAAAGGCTTCGCCACCGGCGGCCGGAACCGTCGGCAGGCCTTTCAACGCGTGGTAGAAACGCTCCAGAGCGCCTTTGGCGTCCTTGAGGTTGTCTTCCGAATAGTTGATCGCGCTGCGGTAATGGCTCGACACCAGCAGGTAGCGCACGACTTCCGGGTGGTACTTGTCGAGCACGTCGCGAATGGTGAAGAAGTTGTTCAAGGACTTGGACATCTTCTCGCCATTGATGCGAATCATCCCGCAGTGCATCCACGCGTTGGCGTAGGTCTTGCCGGTAGCCGCTTCGCTCTGGGCAATTTCGTTTTCATGGTGCGGAAACTCGAGGTCGCTGCCGCCGCCATGAATATCGAAGGTCTCGCCGAGGCAGCAGGTCGACATCACCGAGCACTCGATGTGCCAGCCCGGACGCCCGGCGCCCCACGGCGATTCCCAGCTCGGCTCGCCCGGTTTGGCGGCTTTCCACAGCACGAAGTCCAGCGGGTCCTGTTTCGACTCGTCGACTTCGATGCGGGCGCCGATGCGCAGGTCTTCGATCTTCTTGCGCGACAGCTTGCCGTAGCCCATGAACTTCGCGACGCGGTAGTACACGTCGCCATTACCCGGTGCGTAGGCGTAGCCCTTGTCGATCAGGGTCTGGATCATCGCGTGCATGCCGGCAATGTGGCCGGTGGCGCGCGGCTCCATGTCCGGCTTGAGGATGTTCAAGCGCGACTCGTCTTCGTGCATCGCCGCGATCATGCGCTCGGTCAACGCTTCGAACGACTCGCCGTTTTCACGGGCGCGATTGATGATCTTGTCGTCGATGTCGGTGATGTTGCGCACGTAGGTCAGGTCATAACCGCTGAACCGCAGCCAGCGGGTCACCAGGTCGAACGCGACCATGCTGCGGCCGTGGCCCAGGTGGCAGTAGTCGTACACGGTCATCCCGCAGACGTACATGCGCACCTTGTTGCCATCCAGCGGCTTGAAGACTTCTTTGCTCTTGGTGAGCGTGTTGTAGATCGTAAGCACGTTAATTCCTTGACGCTAAATCACTGGCCCCACGAATCACGCAGGGTCACGGTACGGTTGAATACCGGCTGACCTGGTTTCGAGTCCTTGATATCCGCAACGAAGTAACCTTCGCGCTCGAACTGGAAACGGTCTTCCGGCTGTGCGTTGCCCAACGAGGGTTCAGCACGACAACCGGTGAGGACTTGCAGTGAGTCAGGGTTGATGTTGTCCAGGAAACTCGCGCTGTCTTCGGCCTTCTCCGGGTTCGGCGAACGGAACAGGCGATCGTACAGACGCACTTCGCACTCGACGCTGGCCGCGGCCGGCACCCAGTGGATCACGCCTTTGACCTTGCGGCCTTCAGGGTTCTTGCCCAGGGTTTCAGGGTCATACGAGCAACGCAGTTCGACGATGTTGCCATCGGCGTCCTTGATCGCTTCGTCGGCACGGATCACGTAGCTGCCGCGCAGGCGCACTTCACCGGCTGGCTCCAGGCGCTTGTAGCCCTTCGGTGGCTCTTCCATGAAGTCTTCACGGTCGATGTAGATCTCACGGGCGAATGGCAGAACCCGCACGCCCATGTCTTCTTTCGGGTGGCACGCCAGTTCGAGGTTTTCGACCTGGCCTTCCGGGTAGTTGGTGATCACGACTTTCAGCGGACGCAGCACGCACATGGCGCGCGGGGCACTGTGGTCGAGGTCGTCACGGATGCTGAATTCGAGCATGCCGAAGTCGACGACGCCGTCGGAACGGTTGGTGCCGATCATTTCGCAGAAGTTGCGGATCGATTTCGGCGTGTAGCCACGGCGGCGGAAGCCCGACAGCGTGGACATTCGAGGATCGTCCCAGCCATTGACGTGCTTTTCATCGACCAGTTGCTTGAGCTTGCGCTTGCTGGTGATGGTGTAGTTCAGGTTCAGACGGCTGAACTCGTACTGACGCGGGTGCGCCGGCACTGGCAGGCTGTCGAGGAACCAGTCGTACAGCGGACGATGGCTTTCGAACTCCAGGGTGCAGATCGAATGGGTGATGCCTTCGATGGCGTCCGACTGACCGTGGGTGAAGTCGTAGTTCGGGTAAATGCACCACTTGTCACCGGTCTGGTGGTGATGGGCATGACGGATGCGGTACATGATCGGGTCGCGCAGGTTCATGTTCGGCGAGGCCATGTCGATCTTGGCCCGCAGCACGCGTGCGCCGTCCTTGAACTCGCCGGCCTTCATGCGGGCGAACAGGTCGAGGTTTTCCTCAATCGAGCGGTCGCGGAACGGGCTGTTCTTGCCCGGCTCGGTCAGGCTGCCGCGGTATTCCTTGGCTTGTTCAGGGGTCAGGTCGTCGACGTAGGCCTTGCCCGCCTTGATCAGCTCGACCGCCCACTCGTGCAACTGGTCGAAATACTGCGAGGCATAGCGCACTTCACCGGACCACTCAAAGCCCAGCCACTTGACGTCGCTTTCGATGGCGTCGATGTATTCCTGGTCTTCCTTGGCCGGGTTGGTGTCGTCGAAACGCAGGTGCGTCACGCCACCGAACTCCTGGGCCAGGCCGAAGTTCACACAGATCGACTTGGCGTGACCGATGTGCAGGTAGCCGTTGGGCTCAGGCGGGAAACGGGTGACGATCTGCGTGTGCTTACCCGAGTCCAGATCCGCCTGGATGATCGGCCGCAGGAAATTGACCGGCACGGCAGGGCCAGTCTTGGAATTCGAGGTAGGGTCGACAGTGGGCTTGCTCATAGGATCCTTGAACGTACAAGTGCGTGGCCAGAATAAAGGGCCTGACAAAACAAAGCCGCTATCATAGCCGATGCGGTCAAGCGCCTGACAGAGCAGGCCCTAAAACAGGTGCGTTTAATGCACCTGATTTGAAAAACAGCCTCGAAATTCGCGGCCATCGCGCTAAACTGCGCACCTTGGCGATTTTTTGCCAAACAGGTACGGGCTCGCACGCGTCACGCGGCGCCCCGAAAGCCACGAATTCCTTGAATAGAGTAGTAATCATGACTCAAGTCAAACTGACCACCAACCACGGCGACATCGTCCTGGAACTGAACGCCGAGAAAGCCCCGATCACCGTGGCCAACTTCATCGAATACGTTAAAGCCGGTCACTACGAAAACACCGTTTTCCACCGTGTCATCGGCAACTTCATGATCCAGGGCGGCGGTTTCGAGCCAGGCATGAAGGAAAAGAAAGACAAGCGTCCAAGCATCCAGAACGAAGCTGACAACGGTCTTTCCAACGACAAGTACACCGTCGCCATGGCGCGCACCATGGAGCCGCATTCGGCTTCCGCACAATTCTTCATCAACGTCGCTGACAACAGCTTCCTCAACCACAGCGGCAAGAACGCTCAGGGCTGGGGTTATGCCGTGTTCGGCAAAGTGACCGCCGGCACCGACGTTGTCGACAAGATCAAAGGTGTTTCGACCACCATGAAGTCCGGCCACCAGGACGTACCCGCAGACGACGTGATCATCGAGAAAGCCGAGATCATTGAGTGATATTGCTGATTTCAGATTTACATCTGGAAGAGGAACGCCCGGACATTACCCGGGCGTTTCTGGATTTGCTCGCCACCCGTGCCCGTTCGGCACAAGCGTTGTACATACTCGGCGACTTTTTCGAGGTGTGGATTGGCGACGACGCCATGAGCCCCTTCCAACGCTCCATCTGCCAGGCCCTGCGCGAACTTAGCGACAGCGGCACGGCAATCTTTCTGATGCACGGCAATCGTGATTTTCTGCTCGGCAAGGCCTTCTGCAAAACAGCCGGCTGCACCTTGCTCAAGGATCCTAGTGTCGTGCAACTTGCAGGTGAGCCGGTGCTGTTGATGCACGGCGACAGCCTGTGTACCCGTGACGAAAGCTACATGAAACTGCGCCGTTATCTGCGCAACCCCATCAGCTTGTTCATCCTGCGCCATCTGCCGCTGCGCACCCGCCGCAAACTGGCGCGCAAGCTACGCAGCGAAAGCCGCGCGCAAACCCGGATGAAAGCCAACGACATCGTCGATGTGACCCCCGAGGAAATCCCGCGGATCATGCAGCAATACGGCGTGAAAACCCTGGTCCACGGCCACACCCACCGCCCCGCCATCCACAAATTGCAGATTGGCGAGCAAGCGGCCAAGCGTATTGTGCTGGGGGATTGGGATCGCCAGGGCTGGGCGTTGCAGGTGGATGAGCAGGGGTTTCAGCTGGCGGCGTTTGATTTTGTACCGCCGCCACAGCTGGCATTGCCGAACGGCTGAAAACCACCCCTCACCCCAACCCTCCCGAAACGTCGGACCGCCCCAAGGGGGAGAGGGAGCAGATCTTCATCGTTTTCAGACCTGAGCTCGACTCGATATTTCAGGTCACAGTAACTCTGAAAAACACCTCGGTCAGTCCCCTCGCCCCTCTGGGGAGAGGGTTAGGGTGAGGGGTGGTTCTTGAGCCTTAAACTCAATGTCCGCTCGCCTCCGGCCCCGCCTTCGCCGCAAACGGCGGCTTGGCCAGCCATACCAGCAGAATCAATCCCATAAAGCCCCAGCCCAGCAGCGTGAAGTAATCCACGGTGGAAAGCATGTACGCCTGGCTGGTCAGCAGGTGATCGAGCTGCGCATACGCCGGATTCCCCGCCCCACCCAACGTATTCAGCGTATCGCGGGTCGCCGGGTCGAAGGTGCTGAGGCTTTCGCTCAGGTAAGCATGATGCTGATCGGCGCGACGGATCCAGATCCAGGTGGTCAGAGATGCCGCAAAGCTGCCGCCCAGGGTCCGCAAGAATGTCGCCAGGCCCGCGCCATCGGCGATCTGATGCGGTGGCAGGTCCGACATCAGAATGCTCAGGGTCGGCATGAAGAACAGCGCTACGCCAATCCCCATGAACAACTGCACCAGTGCCACGTGTTGGAAGTCCACCTCATTGGTGAAGCCGGCGCGCATGAAGCAGCTCAGGCCAATTGCCAGGAACGCCAGCCCGGCCAGCAGCCGCAGGTCGAACCTGTGCGCGTACTTGCCGACAAACGGCGACATCAGCACCGGCAGAATACCGATCGGTGCCACCGCCAATCCGGCCCAGGTCGCGGTGTAGCCCATCTGGGTTTGCAGCCACTGCGGCAGAATCAGGTTGATGCCAAAGAACCCGGCGTAACCCAGGACCAACACGATGGTACCGATACGGAAATTGCGATAGGCAAACAGCCGCAGATTCACCACCGGGTGCTTGTCGGTCATCTCCCAGATCACGAACACCGCCAGCGCAATCGCCGAAATAGCCGCACCGATACTGATGAAGTTCGACTCGAACCAGTCCAGGTCATTGCCCTTGTCGAGGATGATCTGCAACGCGCCGACACCAATGATCAATGTAATCAGACCGACGTAATCCATGGGTTGGTAACTCGTCACCACTGGCCGCGCCTTCAGTTGCTGGCGCACGACCATTACCGCGAAAATCCCGATGGGTACGTTGATAAAGAAGATCCACGGCCAGCTGTAGCTGTCGGTAATCCAGCCGCCGAGGATGGGACCGGCAATCGGCGCCACCACCGTCACCATCGCCAGCAGCGCCAGGGCCATGCCGCGCCTGGCCGGCGGATAGACCGCGATCAGCAGGGTCTGGGTCATCGGATACAAGGGACCTGCCACCAGGCCTTGAAGTACGCGAAAGCCGATCAGCTCAGGCATCGAGGTCGAGATCCCGCAGAGGAACGACGCCAGCACGAACAAAATCGTAGCCCACAGAAACAGCTTCACTTCACCGAAGCGCCGGCTCAGCCAGCCGGTCAGCGGCAGCGCGATGGCGTTGCTCACGGCGAACGACGTGATGACCCAGGTGCCCTGCTCCGAACTCACGCCCAGGTTGCCGGAAATGGTCGGCAAGGCCACGTTGGCGATGGTGGTGTCGAGCACCTGCATGAAGGTCGCCAGCGACAGGCCAATGGTGCTGAGCACCAGGCTGGGCGGCTTGAAAGACGCGTTAATACTCATCGCGAATCCTTTGAAACGAGGCAGTCGCTGCGACCGTTACGGCCGCAGCTGAGGGATTGGCGAATCAGCGTTGAGCGGTTTTGGCCGCCAGTGAGCTGTTGTCGTGGATCAAGCGGGTAATCATCGCGTCGGCCTCGGCCAACTGACGGTCGTAGACGTTGGTGCTGAACGAAGCCTTTTGTGGCGATTGCTGCGCCAGCACCGGACCGCTCTGGTCGTGCAGGTTGACGCTGACCATCGTCGACAGGCCCACCCGCAATGGATGGGCGGCCAGTTGCTCGACGTTGATGTGAATCCGCACCGGCACCCGCTGAACGATCTTGATCCAGTTACCGGTCGCGTTTTGCGCCGGCAGCAAGGCAAATGCGCTACCGGTCCCGGCGCCAAGGCTGTCGATGGTGCCGTTGTATTTCACTTCGCTGCCATAGAGGTCGGCTTCGATGTCCACCGGCTGACCGATACGCATGTCACGCAGCTGGGTTTCCTTGAAGTTGGCGTCGATCCACAGTTGATCCAGCGGGATCACCGCCATCAACGCAGTGCCCGGCTGGACCCGTTGGCCAAGCTGTACGGTGCGCTTGGCCACATAACCGGTGACCGGTGCGATCAGCGTGCTGCGGGCGTTGGCCAAGTAAGCCTGACGCACTTGTGCAGCAGCGGCCTGGACGTCCGGGTGAGACGAAACCACCGTGTCATCGACCAGCGCGCTGGTGGTGGCGAGTTGCTGCTGCGCATTGGCCAGGGCGTTCTGCGCCGAGGTCAGGTCATCCCGTGCGTGGGACAATTCTTCCTGGGAAATCGCACCGCCCGCCGCCAGATTCTTCCGGCGATTGAAGTTGTCCTGAGCCTTCTGCACTTCGGCTTTCTGCGCGTTGACCTGGGCTTTCATGCCGTCAACGTTGCTGTACAGGCCACGCACCTGGCGCACAGTGCGGGCCAGATTGGCTTGTGCACTTTGCAGGCCGACTTGCGCGTCGTTCGGGTCGAAGTTGACCAGCACCTGGCCTTCGTGGACCAGATCGCCATCGTCTGCACCGATGCTGACAACCGTGCCGGTGACCAGCGGAGTGATTTCCACCACGTTGCCGTTGACGTAGGCATCGTCGGTGCTTTCGCTCCAGCGTCCGTAGAGTTCGTGCCAGCCCCAGACACCCAGGCAGCCAACAATCACCAGGATCGTCAGCACCAGCAGCATGAATTTGCGCTTGCCTGGGTTGCCCGCGTCTTGGGCGCTTTCAGGCGTTGGGTTGTTTTCGATAGTGGCCATGACAAGTACCTTGAATTATTGATTCAGCGTGGCAGGCGCTGGGGATGGGGTGGCCGCGGCCAGGGTGCCGGCTTGAAATCCGCCGCCCAGTGCCTGCATCAGTTGAATCGACAGATCGATCTGCTCGGCATTCAGGTTCGCCAACTGACGCTGGGCCTGAAGCAATTGCTGCTCGATGCTGAGCACGTCCAGGTAGTTACCGATGCCGGAACCGTAACGCTGGACCACCGTGTTGTAAGAATCCTGGGCGATGTCGGTGGCGTGTTGCTGCGCACCGATCTGCCGACCGATGTCACGCAACTGGGAAATCGTGTCGCTGACATCCCCCAACGCTTTCACCAGCGTCTTGTTGTACTGCGCAACGGCGAGGTCGTAGTCGGCGTCGCGTGCATCGAGGTTGGCGCGCAAGCGGCCGCCATCGAAGATCGGCAACGACACGGTTGGCATAATGTTGAAGAAGCGGCTCGCCGAGCCGAACATCGCGTCACCCAACAACGACTCGGTGCCGGCGGCTGCGCTCAGATTGAGGTTCGGGTAGAACTTTGTCTTGCCGGCGTCGATGCTTTTGCTCGCCGCCTCGACCCGCCAGCGCGCGGCGATCAGGTCCGGGCGACGACCGAGCAACTCGGCCGGCAAAGTCGACGGCAACGCCACGGCGCTGGCCTGAAGGATTTTCGGCCGGGCAATCTCATTACCGCGATCCGGGCCCTTGCCGAGCAGCACGGCCAGGGCGATTTTCGTGCTCTGCAGGGTCTTTTCAGCGTCGATCAACGTCGCTTCGGAGCTGGCTTCCAGGCTTTCGGTTTGCTGATACTGGTATTGGCTGTCGATGCCGGAGCTCAGCCGGCGCTTGCTCAGATCGAGCATTTGCTTGGTGCGCTTGAGGTCGTCGTTAGCCAGGTCATAAACAATATGGGCTTGCCCCAGGTTGCTGTAGGCGCGGGCAACGTCGGCCGACAAGGTCAGCTGTGCGGCTTGCTGATCGACTTCAGCCGCGCGGGCCTGGCCCAGCGCCGCTTCCCAGGTGGCACGCTGACCGCCCCAAAGGTCGAAGGTGTAATTGAAGCTGGCACCGATGCTGCGCACCGTGGCGTAGTTGCCGCCCGCTCCGGTCGGGTCCTTGTCACGCGCCAGGCGCGAGCGGCTGACACTGGCGCTGGCGTCGAGGGTCGGCATCCGCGCGGCATCGGCGGCATAAGCGGCGGCGCTGGCCTGGTGGGCACGGGCGTCGGCGATCTGCATATCCGGGCTGTCGTGCAGGGCTTCGCGGATCAGGCCGTCGAGCTGCGGGTCGCCAAGGCTTTTCCACCAGTCGCTTTTTGGCCAGGCCGCCGGCGACAGGCTGACACCGTTGAGGGACTGCCCGGCTTTGAGGGTTTTCGCATCGAGGCTCACGCCTTGGGTGTTCAGGCCGCTGTAGCTGGCACACCCGGCCAGGCTCATGGCCAACAGCACCAGGCTGACGCGGGTACGCAAAGTTTTACTGCTCATTTGTCACCTACCCGCAGCACGGTGATCGGATCACCGGCCGCCAGCAAAATTTTCTTCAGGATCTGCTCCAGGGTTTTCAACTCTTCTGGAGTGATGGCGCCTGCCAGTTCGTTCATCGCCTCGGCACCGATATGCGGCAGACGGTCGGCCAGCTTCTGGCCTTCCCCGGTCAGCACCAGCCGTACCTGACGGCGGTCGCCTTCGCAGCGTTGGCGGGAGAGAAAACCCTTCTGTTCCAGACGATCGAGCATGCGGGTCATCGAACCGCTGTCCAATGACAGGTGCCGGCACAGCTCAGCCGGGGTATCGACGCCAAACTGGGCCATGATGATCAGCACCTTGAACTGCGCGGCGGTGATGCCATGGGGTTCCATGTGCGTATCGATGATCCGGTCCTTGAGCAGCGCGGCGCGCCCGAGCAAGAGACCGAGGTGGCAATTCTGGAATTCGTCTGGCGTGAAATGTTTCATCTGACCACCCATTAGCTGCCTAGGCAGGGAAAGTATGTCCAGATATTACTGCTTAGGCAGCGAATGTCAACGCAATAGTTAGGTAGCTTTGTAATTAGCTGATAAATGGCGGGAATAAGATCGCAATCATTGTGGCGAGGGGGCTTGTCGGAACGCCGCACCGCCCCGTTCGGGTGCGCAGCAGCCGTCGATATCAAAATCGACGTGTGCCTGAACGAATGTGATTGCAGATTTGGGGCCGCTACGCGGCCCAACGGGGCGGTGCGGCGTTCCGACAAGCCCCCTCGCCACAGGGAGCGGCCCCAATCGGGGACGGGTTTAGAAATCCCGCTTGTAGAAGATATCCAGCGAACTGGCGATGCCGCTGGCGGCTTCCAGGTAGACCATTTTGCTCAGCTTGTAGCGCAAGGCGATGGTGTTGGCCGGCTCGAATACGCCGACGCCGTAACGCAAACTGAGTTTTTCGGAGAGGTTGCCGCTGGCCACCACGCTGGTGGTGGTACCGCTGCCCTGGGTGTCGAGCTGGAAGTCCTGAATGCCCAGATCCTTGGCTAAACTGCCGGTCAGATCGGAACTGCCCATCAAGCCCAGTCCCAGCGCGGCTTGAGCCAGCATGTTGTTGTCTTCGCCGTTGCTGGTCAGCGGACGCCCGAGCACCAGATAGGACAATGCCTGTTCCTGACTCATCGCCGGTTCCGAGAAGATCTGCGTGGTCGGCTGCTCGGCGCTGCCGCTCAGGCGAATACCGGCGATCACGTCGTCGGTCTGGCGCACCGCTTCGATGTCCAGATACGGCTGATCGATGGGCCCGGCAAACAACAGCCGCGCACGCCGTACCGTCAGGCGCTGGCCGTACGCTCGATAACGGCCATCGTTGAGCCAGAGCTCGCCGCGGGTGTCCATGTTGTCACCGATGTGCACATGACCTTGCAGGTTCGCCGTCAGGCCGAACCCGGCAAAGCTGAGCTTGTCCTCGCCTACCACCACATCGATGTCCATTGCCATGGCCATCGGCGGTTTGCCCGCTTCGGTCTGGTGACCGACGATCACCGTGTCATCGGAGACCTTGACCGTTGATGGCGGCAACTCACGCACGGTGATTTCGCCCTTGGGCACCTGCACCTTGCCGACAATCGCCAGTTTGTCGTTGTTGATCGAGATTTTCAGGTCCGGCGCCACTTCCAGCACGGCATACGGCTCGACCGTGACCGGCAGTTGTGTGCCTTTGAGGCTCAGATCCACCACCAACGCCTGACCCCAGGCAACATGCCCGTTCAAGCTGCCCTGCCCGGCCTTGCCGCTTTTCCAGCCGCCATTGAGCTGCACGCTTTCGCCGGCAATCTGCGCCTGAAGCTGCAACGCTTCGAATCGCGTCGGCAGCTGTGGGCCGGAGATCTCACCGTCGCTGAGGGTCAGGTTGCCATTGACCTGCGGCGCCAGCAGCCCGCCCGACAAACTGCCGCTGCCATTCAAGCGCCCGGTGAGTTTCTCGACCATCGACACAAACGGTCGCGCCACCGACAGGTCCAGACCGCTCAGACGGAACGAGCCGCTCAAGGGCTTGTTCCTGGGCAGCGGATTGATCTGCGCCTGAACCATCAGCTCGCCCAACTTGCCACCGACAAAGTCGAGCTGCGTGTCGATGCGTTTCGGGTTCAGGCTGCTGGTCAGTTTCAGCGTCTGGTAAGGGAAATCCAGCCACTGATCCTTTTCCTTCATGCGCAATGTACCGCCGCTGGCATCGACCATGATCTGACCTTTCGGGCCGCTGGCCGGCAGGTCGAGTTGCACATCGGCATTGAGCTTGCCGTGCCAGGCAAAATCTTTCGGCAGCCATTGCGCGAGGCTGTCGATCGGAAACTGCTTGAGGTGGTAACGCAGTTTCGGCTCGGGCATCAGCCGCTGGTCTTCGCCGCACAGACTGGCCTGCCCGGACATCCAGCAATGCGCGCCGAAGGTCAATTTGCCGTCGGCCAGGCGTTCGATTTTTGCCGGATTTTGCAGCTTCCAGTCCTGGCCGCCAGCCTGTATGTCGCCACTGGCCAAACGGCCGCGCCAATTGCCTTTATCCAGATTGCCGTCGAGGCCCAGCGCCAGTTTCAGTTGCGGGCCCAGCAGGTCCACTTGCAGTTTCTGGTTTTTGATATCGCCCTGGCCGCTGGCGGTCAGCGTGCCCAGTTGAGTGTCGCCGGCCTGAATGCCGCTGCCCTTGAGGTCAATTTTCGCCCGCTGCGCGCTGTCGAGACTGGCGTCGAGGTTCAGGCTTTGCAGGCGATTATCGTTGAACGCCAATTGCACGCCTTGCAGGCTGAGTTTGCCTTGCGGTGCCTGGAGGTTGCCGGCTACGTCAACCCGACCGTTGAGCTGACCGCGCAACTGCGGCCAGAGCTGGCCGAGACGTGGTGCCTTGATGTCGATCTGGCCGGCGAGTTTCTGTTGCAGACTGCCGCTGCCATCGATGCGGTTGTCGCCCAGACGAATGTGCAGTGCGCTGAGGTTCCAGCGCTCGCCCGCGCCATCGGCCTTGGCTTGCAAGACGGCCGGCTGACCGCGCAGCTTGCCCTTGAGGTCGAGGTCAGCGTTGAGGCTCAGTTGTTCGTTTTTCATTTCACCCTTGCTGCGCAACGGACCGGCCAGGGTCCCCGGCAGCTCCGCCAGCCAGTACGCCGGGTTGATCGCCGACAAATCCAGCGCAGTATCCCAGGCAATGCCATCGGCGAACTGCAGGTTCAAATGCCCTTCGGCCTTGCCCTGCCCGGCCGCCAGTTTGAATTCCGGCAGGAAGATTTTCGTCAGGTCGCCGCTGAACGGGCTGCTCAGGCTGAACGCTCCGGCCGGGCCATCCAGCGCTGCCTTGAAGTTGCCCAGGTAGTTGCCGTCGCGGTAGGACACCTCGCCGTTGAAGCTGCGCAGCGCCACCTGGGGTTCGTCGATCAGCGGGTACAGCCGATGCCACGGGAAGTCCAGCCAATCGATTTTCGCCTCGGCACTCAGGCCCTCGGACCAATCGAGCTGACCGCTCAGCTTCAGGTTTTGCGTGTCATTGGCGCTCAGATCGAGCCCGGCGATCTGCGCGCCTTTGGCGTCGACCTTGCCTTGCAGCTGCAACGCGATCGGGCCCTGCTCCGCTGGCAATGTCGCTTTGCCGAGCAACTGGTACCCGCTTTTCAGATCACCATCGCCGGTCAGTTCCAGCTGATTGAGCTGCAAGGTGTCCGGCAAATCCGCACTGGCTTTGAAGCCATCGGCGGTAATCCGCACCTTGGCCGGCAGGTTTTCCACCAGCGGTTGCAACTCGCCCGTCAGTTGACCTTGCAGGTAACCGCTGCTGTCGGCGTTGAGGTTCAGGGTTTTCAGCAAATCGCCGTCGATTTTCAGCGCCAGCGTCCACGGTGCTTTACCCGGTGCCGGCAAGGTCAGCTTGCCTTCGGCGCTGAGCGGCCAGTTGCCGGTCGGTTGCAGCAGCCCGGACAAATCCAGGCTGAGGTCGTCGTGTTGCAGATGTACGGAGTCGATCTGCAAGCCCTTGGCCGTCCAGTGCGCGGCCAGTTGCAGGTCTTTGAGCTGCTCGCTGCCGTTGAGCAACAGGCTGCCGATCTGCACCTCGCCCAACTGGATCGCCACCGGCATTTTCAACTCGGGCAGGCTGATCGGCCCGCTGCTGGCTTCGCTGCTCGGGGCAAATTGCAGAATGACTTGCTCAGCCTTCAACTGCTCGATGCACAGGGTCATGCGCAACAGGCACAGCGGCGACCAGGCAAACACCGGTTTGTTCAGCTCAACCCGACTGCCCGTTTGCTGCCACAGCAGATGATCGGCACTCCATTGGCCGCCCAGGCGACCCTGGAAATTTTCCGTGCTCAAACCCGGCACCTGGCCCAGCGTCCAACGGCTGCCGGCTTGTGTACCGAGCAAGGCGCCGATGCTCAGCAACAGCAACGCCACCAGCGAGAGCATCGCCAGCAGCGCTATTTTCAAACCACGCTTCACAGCTCAGGCCCCATGGAAAAGTGCAAACGAATACCACCGGGATCATCCAGCGCATGGGCCAGGTCGAGGCGGATCGGCCCGACCGGCGAAACCCAGCGCACACCAACGCCAACCCCGGTCTTGAGGCTCGGCAGGTCCAGCGTGTTAAACGAGTTGCCCTGATCGACAAAGGTTGCGATCCGCCATTTTTCGGCGATGGAATATTGATATTCGAGGCTGCCAGCCACCATGTAACGTCCACCCACGCGCTCGCCGGCGGAGTTTTCCGGGGACAGGCTCTGGTAGTCGTAACCGCGCACGCTCTGATCGCCACCGGCAAAGAAGCGCAATGACGGCGGTATGGTTCGATAACCATTGGTGGCACTGCCACCTAACTGTGCCCGAGCGAGGAACCGATGGTTGTCCCACACCGTGGTGATGCCTTTGACCAATGCAGTGCCATACACCACGTTGTTGTCCGAACCCACCCCTTGCTTGGCCACCTTGCTCTCGAACTGCAAGCGGTAACCGTTGTGCGGGTCGATGCGGTTGTCACTGCGCAGATAGGAATAACTGATGCCAGGCATCAGCAAGGTGCTCAGGCCCGAATCGTCGCCAAGGCGATATTCCTCACGCTGCCATTTCAACGAAATCACCCGCTGCCAGCCGCTGGGCAACTTGCTGTGCCATTCAGGGCCCACCGTCAGCAATTTGCTCAAGCTGTCGGTGTTGGCCAGTTCTTCATTTTGATAACCACCGGCAAAACGCAGCTTGTCGGTGAGCGGCGGATCCAGTGGCACGTCGTACCAGAGGCCGACGTTCTGCCGCGGCGCCGAGACTTCCGCTTCCCAACCATAACTGTGGCCTTGCGCGTTGACCCAGTGCCGGGTCCAGTTGGCCTTGGCCCGAGGCCCGACGTCAGTGGAGAAGCCCAGACCCAGGCCCATAGTGCGCGGCTTGCGCGTGTCGAGTTTGACCGCCACCGGAATCACATCGTTGGCCGCAGCGGTCGGCGCCGCATCCACCCGCACCGCGTCGAAATAGCCGCTCGATTGCAACGCCTGGTTGAGCTCGGCGATCAATTCGGAGTCATACGGTGCCCCGCTCTTGAACGGCACCATGCGTTGCAGCAGGTCTTCGTCGAACGGTGTATCGCCGGTGAAATTGACCTTGCCCAGGGCATAACGCGGGCCACTGTCGTAAATCAGCTCGATGTCGGCGACACCAGCCCGAGGATCGACCAACAGTTTCTGGCTGGTAAAGCGCCCACTGAAAAAGCCGAAGCGCGAAGCCTGATTCTGGATCAGCCGCTTGGCGTCTTCGTAATGGCCGTGATTAAGCACAGCACCGGATTTGAGCAGGTCGCTCTTGGGTACACGAAAGGATTTGAGGCTCGCGGCCGGGCCGTCGACACGAATGGTCACGTTGCGCAAACGCACCGGCTCGCCGGGGTCGATGTTCAACACCAACCGTGGCGACTTGCCGTTTTTGACTTCGCTTTGTATATGGGGCTGGTAATAACCCAAGGCCTGGGCGGCCTTGCGTGCCTGCTCTTCGGCGCCACGACGAAAGCGCAACAGGGCTTCTTCATCGCGATCGCCGAGGCTGCCGATATAGCCCTCTATATTGGCCTTCAGTTCATCGTTGGACGGTTTGATCCTGACGTCCAATTCACTTTGCGCCAGGGCCGCTACGCTGCTGAACAGCACGAGCAAACCGCTGGTAAATCTTCCTGGAAACTTCATAGGCGCGGATGCTATCACGAGCGTAGGGGCGTGATAGAGCGAACAATCTGAACAAAAGTTCGACCTCAACCTGTTGCGCTATGTAACACCTGCGGATTGGCGTGGAAAAACACGTGCTCGAGAACAGGCCCTACAGCAACTTCGCCAATTTCTTCATAACCCTGACGCTTATAGAACTCCAGATAACGCGGATTCCCAGTGTCGAGTACTACACCTTGGGAGTGCTCATCGACCGCGCACCAGTTATGCACGGCTGTGAGCAACTGCTCGCCGAAGTGCCGGCCTTGAAACTCCGGATGAATCCCCAGCAACGGCAGAACATGCACCGAGTCCGATGGCAGGCAGGCCGCCACCGCCGCGTGATACTCCAGATAACGCCGGGTGCAACGCAACCCGGCGCTCAGCACCATCCGCAGGCGCCAGGCCCAACTTTCGGTGATACCCAGGCGACGTTGCGGCGGCGCGATCAGCGCAATGCCGATCAACCGGTCATTGATCAGCAGACCGATCGCCGGCAATTCCTGCACAAAATGCTGTTCGACCAGTTCCCGTATCGTGGCCCGCACCCGGTGTTCATAGCCAGGGCGTTCAGCCTCGAACAGGTACTTGAAGACTGGCTCGTGTCGATAGGCGTGGTACAGCAAGGAGCGAGCTTCGTGCGAATAGCCACTGTCGAGCCGGTGGACATCAGCAATGGCAGTTGAGGTTTCAGGCATGACGGTCTATCTCCCCTGAGCGGGGCTAAAATGGCCCCGTTCTTATAAGTACGAACCCGCTACAAAGCTGATCGTTCCCACACTAAAGGACATTAGCAGTGCATCCAGACTACCGCCACGCTGGCTGACTTCGTACATGTCAGCTAGCATCGCAGTTTTGCCAGGACTGCCGACCATGAAGATCGTCTCGTTCAACATCAATGGCCTGCGCGCCCGCCCCCATCAACTGGCGGCACTGATCGAGAAGCACCAGCCGGACGTCATCGGTTTGCAGGAAACCAAGGTGCACGACGACCAGTTCCCGCTCGCCGAGCTTGAGGCGCTGGGCTATCACGTGAGCTTCCACGGCCAGAAAGGTCATTACGGCGTCGCCCTTATGTCACGTCAGGCACCGCTCGCGTTGCACAAGGGCTTTGCCAGCGATGAAGAAGACGCCCAGCGCCGCTTCATCTGGGGCACGTTCGCCGATGCCAACGGCGTACCGGTGACGATCATGAACGGCTATTTCCCACAGGGTGAAAGCCGCGACCACCCGACCAAGTTCCCGGCCAAGGAGCGCTTCTACAACGACTTGCAGACGCTGCTCGAAACCCAGTTCAGCAATGACCAGCCGCTGGTGGTGATGGGCGATGTGAACATTTCCCCGGAAGACTGCGACATCGGCATCGGCCCGGACAACATGAAGCGCTGGCTGAAAACCGGAAAATGCAGCTTCTTGCCGGAGGAGCGCGAGTGGATGGCCCGTTTGAAGAACTGGGGACTGGTGGACAGCTTCCGCCACCTGAACCCGGACGTGACAGATCGCTTCAGCTGGTTCGACTACCGCAGCCGTGGCTTTGAAGACGAGCCCAAGCGCGGCCTGCGCATCGATTTGATCCTGGCCTCCCAAGGGCTGCTGCCACGGGTCAAGGCCGCTGGTGTCGACTACGAACTGCGCGGCATGGAAAAACCCTCGGACCATGCACCGATCTGGCTTGAGCTGAGCTGATCGCTGCGATCGTTCCCACGCGCAGCAAAGGAATGCAGCCCGTGACGCTCCGCGTCACTGGACGCGGAGCGTCCCCAGAGGCATTCCTTTGTTGCGCGTGGGAACGATCGTTGTGCCGTCATATTTCGGCAACTTTTCTGTCTTATTCTCCCGACACTTCCTGTGACCTTGAAAGGTGTCGGCCTGATGCTGCGCGTCCTGTTACCGCTGCTGCTCTGCGGTGTGCTTCCTCTCTCTGCCACCGCCGCTGAGCTGCCGATACCCGAGCATGGCCCTGCCCTGCGCATTCAAGGCTCCAACACCATCGGTGCGACCCTCGGCCCGGCGCTGGTCAAAGGGTTGTTGCTGGAACAAGGGTTGCTGAAGATCCATAGCGAAGTCTCGGACAGAGACAACGAACAGCAGATTGTCGGCCAGACGACCCAGGGTCGGCGGGTGGTCGTGGACATCGCCGCCCACGGCTCCAGCACCGGTTTCGCCGCACTGAAAAACGCCAGCGCCGACCTGGCAGCGTCTTCGCGTCCGATCAAGGACAGCGAACTGCTCGACCTCGAAACCCTCGGCGACCTGAAAAGCCCGAACGCCGAGCAAGTCATCGCCATCGACGGCCTGGCGATCATCCTGCATCCGCAAAACCCGCTGACGCAGCTGAATACCGAACAACTGGCGCGGATTTTCAGTGGTGAAGTGAAAACCTGGGAAGAACTTGGCGGTACCGGTGGCCCGGTAAACCTTTATGCCCGGGATGACCATTCGGGCACCTATGACACCTTCAAGGAACTGCTGCTGAGCCATCGCGGGAAAACGCTGGCCGGTTCGGCAAAACGCTTCGAATCCAGCGAGCAACTGTCCGATGCGGTCAGCCAGGACCCGCAAGGCATCGGCTTCATCGGCTTGCCTTACGTGCGCCAGGCCAAGGCTGTGGCGATTGTCGATGGCAACTCACAGCCGATGTTGCCGCTCAACAGCCTGATCGCCACCGAGGACTATCCGCTGTCGCGTCGGTTGTATTTCTATTTGCCGCCTGATGGCCAGAACCCCTGGGCCGACGCGTTGGTGAAATTCGCCCAGAGCAGTAAGGGTCAGGCAATTGTCGCCGCCAGTGGTTTTATTGCGCAGACCGTGCAAGCCATGAAAGTCGCGCCGAACCCACAGATGCCTGACGACTACCGGACAATCATTGATCATGCACAACGACTCACGGTGAATTTTCGCTTCGAAGAAGGCAGCGCCAACCTGGACAACAAGGCCCGACAGGACCTGTCGCGGGTGCTCGACTATTTAAAGCAGCATGACAAGCTGAACAAACAGGTGACACTGGTCGGCTTCGGCGATGCCAAGACCGATTCGCAGCGGGCGGCCCTGCTATCGAGGCTACGTGCCATGGCCGTGCGCCGCGAGCTGGTGAAAAGTGGTGTGGTATTTCGCGAGATTCGTGGCTTTGGAGACGAAATGCCGGTGGCGGCCAACAGCGCCGATGAAGG
This sequence comes from Pseudomonas sp. CVAP#3, assembly GCF_018986375.1. Classification (NCBI taxonomy): domain Bacteria; kingdom Pseudomonadati; phylum Pseudomonadota; class Gammaproteobacteria; order Pseudomonadales; family Pseudomonadaceae; genus Pseudomonas; species Pseudomonas sp. CVAP#3. Next base: position 301,062 of record NZ_JAHMSC010000002.1, on the reverse strand, counting down.
ACGGATCAAGAATCGCCGGGTGGAAGTCTGGGTTTACTGACAGCCGCGCTCACTCTGGCGATTCAGGCTTGCGCAATAAATAGGTGTCCATGATCCAGCCGTTGGCCAACCGTGCAGCTTTCCTGACCCGCGTTATCTCTTGCGCAACGTCTTTGAGCTTGCCGGAAATAAGAATTTCATCCGGCGTGCCAAGGTAGGCGCCCCAGTAAATCTGTTGCTCCTGATCGGCCATCTGCAGGTAGGAATCTTCTGCATCGAGCATCACCACCAGGCTGTCGGCGTCGCTGACCTGGCCCGCAGCCAGCCGGCGGCCGGTGGTAATTTCAATGGAGCGCCCAATGCGATTCAACGGCACCTTGTGCTGCGCCGCCAAGGCCTGGACGCTGCTGATGCCGGGAATCACCTCGACGTTGAAGGTACAACGACCGGAATCGAGGATCGCCTGCAAGATGCGCAGGGTGCTGTCGTACAACGCCGGATCGCCCCACACCAGAAACGCCGCACACTCGTCGTCCGTCATCTCTTCGTTGATCAAGCGCTCGAAGAGCTGTTGCTTGTCGCGGTTCAGATCGACAACGCTGGCGTTGTAGTCCACATCGCCGCGCACCCGCTCGGGGCTGTGGGCCTCGACGAAGCGATAAGCCGGATCGGTGATATAGCGCTCGCAGATTTCCCGCCGCAGGTCGATCAGCTTGTCCTTGCTCTGCCCCTTGTCCATCAGAAAGAACACATCGACCCGGTTCAACGCGTTGACCGCCTGCATGGTGATGTATTCGGGATTGCCGGCACCGATGCCAATGACCAGTAGCTGCTTCATGGATGCTTCACCTCGCTGTGCGTCATCGTGTCCAACGGCTTATCCGTAGAAAAACGTGCCAATTTCCTACACGAACTAAAGCACTAGCGTACAACATCAGGCGAAACCCGCGCAGGCCTTGTCCGACAAGACTTTCGCCCCACTTTAGTGCTTTTCAGGCACATGAAAAAATTCACTAGACATGTAGCATAAATTACATAAATACTGATTTAACGGATTATGAAATAAAAGCAACACACCCCTCTAGCAGGAGCTCGGATGCCCTCACTCAGAGACCGGATCACCGATCCCGGCCTGGACCTCACGCCGTCGGAACGCAAAGTCATACGTGCATTGCTGGACCAGTACCCGCGCAACGGGCTGGGCCCGATGTCACGCCTGTCCGAGCATGCCGGCGTCAGCGATCCAACCATCGTGCGCCTGGTGAAAAAACTCGGCTTCGGTGGCTATGCCGATTTTCAGGACGCGCTCCTCAGCGACATGGATCACCGGCTGCGCTCGCCCAGTGCGCTGTTGCAACCGCGTTCGCACCTCAAGCAAGACGATGTCTGGACTCACTATCTGGCGGACAGTCACCGCGCCTTGCTCGAAACCCAGGCCCTGACCCAACCCGAAGATGTGCGCATTCTGGCCGAATGGCTGCTGGATACACGGCATCAAGTGCATTGCTTCGGCGGACGCTTCAGCAGTTTCCTCGCCCACTACCTGCTCAATCATTTGCGCTTGTTGCGTGCGGGCTGCTTCGCCCTGGAAGACAACGCGCAACTGCCCGATCGGCTGTTCGATGTGCAACGCCAGGACGTGGTGCTGGTGTTCGACTATCGACGCTATCAATCCCAGGCACTGCGCGTTGCCAGCGCGGCCAGGAACCGGCATGCGCGCGTCGTGCTGTTCACCGACATCTACGCCTCGCCGCTGCGCGAGATGGCGGATCTGGTGATCACTGCGCCCGTGGAGTCGGCGTCGGCCTTCGACACCCTGGTACCGGCGCTGGCCCAGGTCGAAGCCTTGATTGCCTGCCTGACGCCGCGTTGCCCGGATCTCGCCGAGCGACTGGAAGGCATCGATGCACTACGAAGCGATTTCACCACTCACCTGCTGGAGGAAAAATAAGGATGTTTATGCTCCCCCATCACTCGCCCCGTGACTTGCCGTTTGCTACCGACCACACCGCGCTGCTGTTGGTGGACATGCAACGCGCCTGGCTTGAGCCGCAGTTCGACCCGCACCTGCAAGGGCCCGATGCCAAGTATTTCCTCGAACGCACCCGCCAGCAGGTGATTCCCAACCAGCTCAGGCTGTTGGCCGCCATGCGCACGGCTCGGCAGAACGTTCTGCACACGCTCATCGAAAGCCTCACCGCCGACGGTCGCGACCGCTCGCTGGACCACAAGCTGTCGGACATGCACCTGCCAAAAGGCAGCCCGCACGCCGCCATCATTGAAGAACTGACACCGGTCGAAAACGAAATCGTCTTGCCCAAGACCTCCTCCGGGGTCTTCAACTCGACCAACATCGACTATGTGCTGCGCAATCTGCAAACCCGCCATCTGATCATCGCCGGCATCGTCACCGACCAGTGTGTCGACATGGCCGTGCGCGATGCGGCTGACCGCGGCTATCTGGTGACGTTGGTCGAAGACGCCTGCGCGACCTACACCGAGCAACGCCATCTGGCGTGCCTGAACGCGATCAAGGGCTATTGCTGGATCACCGACACCCAAACCGTGCTCGACCGTTTGCAGGCGTTGCAGGCATGAGCCGCGCCAACAGCAGTGAGCCCCTGACGCCCGTGGCCATGACCACCATCGTCACCACAGACCTGATCGGTGTGACCCGCGGCCGCTCGTTTCCCAGCGATGAACTCGAACACTACAAAGCCGCCGGTTGCGGTTGGGTCCCGGCCAACAGCGCGCTGACCCCGCAAGACATCATCGCCTCCAGCAATCCGTGGGGTGCCTACGGTGACTTGCGGCTGATCCCCGACCTGGCCAGCCGGGTGACGGTCAGCAACGGTCCCGATGCCAGTGCGCCGGCCCTGGATTTTATCCACGGCGACATTTGCGAAACCGATGGCCGTCCATGGGCGGCCTGCCCGCGGACGCTGCTGCGCAACGAAGTACAGCGTTACCACGATGAACTGGGGCTGCAGATCACCTCGGCCTTCGAGCACGAATTCAACCTCACCACCGACAGCGCCCAGGCCGAGCATCTGGCGTTTTCGCTGGAGGCCCAGCGTCAGGGCGCAGCGTTCGGCGGTTGGCTGCTCAGCGCCTTGCGCGCAGGTGGGGTCGAGCCGGAAATGTTCCTGCCCGAATATGGCAAACACCAATACGAAATCACCTGCCGGCCGACCCAGGGCGTCGCAGCGGCCGACCGTGCGGTCAATGTGCGCGAGATCACTCGCGAGATCGCCCGGCAAATGGGCCTGAACCTGAGCTTTGCGCCCAAGACGTCCGAGCACGCGGTATGCAACGGCGTGCACCTGCACCTGAGCCTGCACGACCTGTCCGGCGATCCGGTGCTGTATGACGCCGGGACCGCCAATGGGCTGTCGACCCTCGGCCAGCACTGGTCCGCAGGCGTGTTGCACTACTTGCCGGCCCTCTGCGCGTTGACCGCGCCGACACCGATTTCCTATGAGCGCCTGCAACCGCATCACTGGAGCGCGTCGTACGCGTGCCTGGGCCAACGCAACCGCGAAGCCTCGCTGCGGATCTGCCCGACCGTGAGCCTGGGCGGCAAATCCGAGGCCGCGCAATACAACCTTGAATTCCGCGCCATGGACGCCACGGCGTCCCCGCATCTGGCGATGGCCGCCGTGCTGATTGCCGGCCGACTGGGCATCGAGCAACGCCTGGCGCTGAACGCGATCACCGATGAAGTCCCGGACTCGCTGAACGAAGAACAACGCCAGCGCCGCGGCATCGTCGCCCTGCCCGCGTCACTCGCGCAGGCCCTGAGCCACTTGCGGGGCAGCGAGGCCTTGCTTGAAGCCTTGCCAAGCGCTTTGCTCGACACTTACTTCGCCGTCAAAACCGAGGAACTCGCCTTGACCCAACACCTGTCGCCCGCCCAACTGTGTGAGCACTATGCACGCCTCTACTGAGTCCGCCGAGTTCGGGCTCTACACCGAGCCGGCGTACAGCCTGAGCCGGGAAGCGTCCGAGCACCCGCTGATTCTGGTGTGTGAACATGCCAGCCGCTACATCCCGACGGCCTTGAACGATCTGGGGTTGAGCAGCGAAGCCGCGCACGAGCACATTGCCTGGGACATCGGCGCGCTGGCGCTCGCCGAGAGCCTGTCCAAAGCCCTCGGCGCGACCCTGCTGGCGGCCAACTACTCGCGCCTGCTGATCGACCTCAACCGTCCGTTGCAGGCCCCCGACAGCATCCCGGCCAAGAGCGAAATTTACCCGGTGCCGGGGAATCAGAACCTCAACCAAGCGACCCGCGACTACCGCCGCGAGTGCCTGTTCACGCCGTTTCACACACGCCTTGGCGAACTGATCGATGCTCGCGTGGCCGAGGGTCGCACGGTGCGGGTGGTAGGTATTCACAGCTTCACGCCGATCTACTTCGGCCAGCCTCGAGCGCTGGAAGCCGGCGTGCTGTATGGGCAGGCCGAGGATTATGCGAACCGGCTGATCGACGGGTTGGCCAGGCATCCACTGCGGGTCACCGGCAATCAGCCCTACAAAATCAATCCGGCGAGCGACATGACGGTGCCGATTCACGGCGACGCCCGTGGCATCGACTCGGTGCTGATCGAGGTGCGCAACGACCTGTTGCGCAATCGGCTGGCGGTCCAGACCTGGAGCGATTACCTGGCGCCGCTGCTGTAAAACCGAAGCCTCAAGCGAACCGTTTCAAGCTGAAAAAACACGGATGGTTGTACCGGTAAAACAACGATAACGAACGCTGTAGCGAGTTTTTACCTGCCTGGCTCAAACACATTGCCATAGTGGCTTACAAGGAGAACTGCTTCATGGAAATAGAAGAATTCGGCTACAAGCAAGAGTTGAAACGCAGCCTGTCGCTGACCGACCTGGTGGTTTACGGGATGATTTTCATGATCCCCATCGCCCCGTTCGGCGTCTATGGCTACGTCAACCAGGAGGCGCCCGGCATGGTGCCGCTGGCCTACATCATCGGCATGGTGGCGATGCTGTTCACCGCATTGAGTTACGGCAGCATGGCGCGGGCCTTCCCGATTGCCGGCTCGGTCTACTCCTATGCTCAGCGCGGGCTGCACCCGCATGTCGGCTTTATCGCCGGCTGGCTGATGCTGCTCGACTACCTGCTGATCCCGCCGCTGCTCTATGTGTATGCGGCGATGGCGTTGAATCACCTGTACCCGGACATTCCCAAGGTCGGTTTCATCCTCGCCTTCCTGGTCAGTGCGACCTTCGTCAACCTGCGGGGAATCACCTTTACCGCACGAATGAACATTATCTTTCTGCTGGCGCAACTGGTGGTGCTGGGGATCTTCCTGTTCTACGCCTGGACCGCCTTGCACGGTGGCGCCGGTAACGGCCAGCTGACCCTGGCGCCGTTGTACAACCCTGATCACTTCAACTTCGCGCTGCTGATGCAAGCGGTGTCGATTGCAGTGTTGTCGTTCCTCGGCTTCGATGCGATTTCGACCCTGGCCGAAGAGATCAAGGGCGATCCGGGCCGCAGCGTCGGCAAAGCGGCGTTGATCACGTTGGTGGTCATGGGGGTGATTTTCGTCGTGCAGACCTGGATTGCCACGGACCTGGCCGCCGGCATGGGTTTCAAGTCCGCCGATACCGCGTTCTATGAAATCGCCGAAATCGCCGCCGGCAGCTGGTTGGCGACTGTCACCGGTGTGGCCACCGCACTGGCCTGGGGCGTGGCGGTAGCGATCACCTCGCAAGCCGCAGTATCGCGCCTGCTATTCGGCATGGCACGCGACGGCAAACTGCCCAAAGTGCTGGCCAAGGTCCACCCCAAACACAACACCCCGCACATCAGCATTTACCTGGTGGCGGTGCTGTCGCTGCTGATCTGCTACCTGTTCATCAACTCGGTGGACACCCTGACTTCATTGGTCAACTTCGGGGCCCTGAGCGGCTTCATGCTGCTGCACCTGACCGTGATCAATTACTACTGGCGTCGGCAGAAGTCCGGCCAGCTGATCCGTCATCTGGTTTGCCCGGTAATCGGCTTCATCATCGTCAGCGCCATCCTCTACAACATGGGTGTCGATGCGCAAAAGCTCGGCGGTATCTGGATTGCAGCGGGCCTGGTCTACCTGTTTTTCCTCAACAGAATCGGCGCCAGCGCTGTATTGCCGGACCCTTCCAACAGTTAGAAAAGGTCAGCATTTAAAACGTCGAGCGGTCGCTGACAGGGATTAGCCGACCGCCGTTGTAGTGCGTGGAAACCGACAGTGATAGTCAAGCCTGATGCCCGGTATCAGGCCCTTTGATACAGGAGTACATCCATGCTGGCCTTACGCCCAGTTCAGTTATCCGACCTGCCTCAGTTGCAACAACTTGCGCGCGACAGCCTGGTGGGTGTCACCTCGTTGCCGGACGACACCGAGCGCCTGCGCCAGAAGATTCTCGCATCCTGCGCATCGTTTGCCAGTGACGTGAATAGCCAGGGTCCGGAGAACTATTTCTTCGTGCTGGAAGATCTGGCCAGTCAACGGCTGCTGGGCTGTTCGGAAGTCCTCGCGACCGCCGGTTTCAACGAGCCCTTCTACAGCCTGCGCAACCGCCCGTTCACCAGTGAGTCGCGCGAGCTGAACATTCAGCACGGGGTGCCGGCGCTGTCGTTATGCCAGGACCTCAGTGCCCATACCTTGCTGCGCGGTTTTCACATCAACACCGAGCTTGAACGCACGCCCTCTTCGGAAATGCTTTCACGGGCCCGACTGATGTTCATCGCCGCTCATCCGCAACGCTTTTCCGACGCCGTGATTACCGAAATCGTCGGCTACAGCAGCGACGCGGGTGAATCGCCATTCTGGGATGCACTGGGCAAGCATTTTTTCGACCTGCCCTACGTCGAGGCCGAACGCCTCTGCGGCTTGCAGAACCGAAGCTTTCTCGCCGAGTTGATGCCGCACTACCCGATCTACGTGCCGATGCTGCCGCAAAGCGCTCAGGCGTGTATTGGCCGGATTCATCCGGATGGCCAGGAAGCCTTCGATATCCTTGAGCGTGAAGGCTTCGAGACCAACAGCTACATCGACCTCTTCGACGGTGGGCCAACACTGTTTGCGCGCACCCCGAGCATTCGTTCGATCGCCCAGACCCGCACGGCCGTTGCCCGCTTGAGTTCACACAGCGGCGGCAAGACGCCGTACCTGCTGAGCAATGACGCGCTGGAAAACTACCGGGCGATTGTCGCCGAACTGGACTGGAGCGCAGACGAACCCGTCATGCTCGACGCCACTCAGCTCGACGCCTTGCAACTGGACAACGGCGGCCCGGTTCGGCTGATTGCGCTATGAAGCAGGTCTTCCGCACTCAAGGAGCTCCATCATGATCGTGCGCCCGGTTCAAATGACCGACCTGCCTGCGTTACTGGCGCTGGCCCGCAGCGCCGGCCCGGGGTTCACTTCGCTGCCGGCCAACGAAGAACGTCTGACCCTGCGCGTACGCTGGGCGCAGCGGACCTTTGCCGGTCAGGTTGAACGGGCCGACGCCGACTACCTGTTCGTGCTCGAAGACGACGATCAGCAAGTGATCGGCGTCAGCGCCCTGGCAGGTGCCGTCGGGCTGCGCGAGCCCTGGTACAACTACCGCGTCGGCTTGACGGTCAACATCTCGACAGACCTGGGAATCCGTCGACAAATCCCGACCTTGTTCCTCAACAACGAAATGACCGGCCAATCGGAAATCTGCTCGTTGTTCCTGCGCCCGGATCAGCGTCAGGGCCATAACGGCCGGCTGCTGTCGGTGGCGCGATTGCTGTTTGTCGCCGAGTTCCCGCACCTGTTCGGCGAAAAACTGATTGCCGAGCTGCGCGGCAGCGCCGACGAGCGCGGGTGCTCGCCGTTCTGGGACAGCCTGGGTCGACATTTTTTCAAAATGGATTTCAGCTACGCCGATCACCTGTCCGGGCTCGGCAACAAGTCGTTCATCGCTGAGTTGATGCCACGTCAGCCGCTGTACACCTGCCTGCTCACCGAGCAAGCTCAGGCGGTGATCGGCAAGGCCCATCAAAACGCCGAACCGGCGCGCAGAATCCTCTGCAACGAAGACTTTGCCCATAAGGGTTACATCGACATCTTCGACGGTGGTCCGGTCATCGAAGCCCAGATCTCGAAGATCCGTGCCGTGCGCAACAGCCAGTCGCTGGACCTGATGGTCGGCACACCTGACGACAATGCACCGCTCTGGCTGATCCATAACCAGCGCCTGGAAAACTGCCGGATCACCGCCGCCCGCGCCCGACTGGTCGGCAACAGCTTGCTGGTCGATCGCCTGACCGCCAAGCGCCTGCAATTGCAAGCTGGCAGCTCGGTACGCGCCGTGCCGTTGCTCAAGCAACAACAGCAGGCGGTTGCCGCATAACGTGCCAGACAAATAGCAAAAAACCCGCACATGGCGGGCTTTCTGCTTGATGGGGTCAAATCCTTTTGTCAGTTCAATCTGCGCTTCAGGATGTGAGCAATTCGTGAAAAGCCTGTCGCAGGATCGAGAAAAAGACAGACTGCACTGAACACTCTATTTAACTGACTCCAAAACCGGTTCCGGCAACCGCCGCCCGAGCACATCCAGCAGATCACAGCCATCACGCAACGGAATGGCGCACAGCAAGGCGAAATCGTTGAGGATCACCGAATCGCTGGCAATCTCCCCGCGCATCGCCAGATTCTCCAGCACTTGAGTCACCGCACGAATGCGATAACGGGCAGCGTCGAGCAGGATATCGAGCGGCGCGTGGGTGTCGACGAACAGGGTCGGCATGTCAGAGCAGTTGCTCGTGAGGGCCATGTAGCGGTTGGAGGGATGGGAGGTTGGCGGGACGTAGGGTGGATTGGGGGTGTAGGTGTTCATTGTTCTGACTCCTAACGTATGGATTGAAGCCGCCAGATATCACTTCCACGCAATAGGTGGCGGCTGTACGCAGGTGTGGAAGACCGGGACGTTAGGCACCCGACGCGCTCGAAAGCGCCCCGCGCACAGCCACCATAAAACTCAGACGATAAAAAACGCCGAACTGGTGGCGCTTTGTGCGCCTAACGATAGAAGGGCTTCCACACCCTGTCACTGAATTTGCAGTGACAGCCCAAGACTATCGATGAAGCCCATCACGCACCAGTTCATGCACACCGCCACAGCATGCGGGAAATATCCGACAAGTTCGCCCAGAAACTTCACCGACTGAACGGCCGCCATCGCGGGCAAGCCACGCTCCCACAGGTTTGCGCGCGTTCTGTTGATCGTTCCCACGCTCCGCGTCAGCTCGTGAATCGGAACGCGGAGCGTCCCTGGCGGCATTCCCACGCGGAGCGTGGGAACGATCTCAAGTCCTACGCGCCCCAACCACTCAGGCCGGCTGTCAGGCCGCCGTGCTGTTGATCTTGATCCACCCGCCCCTATCGGGAGGCCGAGTGGAGGTGTTCATCAGGGGGTGGGCGCGCAGCGCCGTACGGCGCAGCCGGACACATCGAGAGGAGGTCGAAGCGAAGCCGACCGTAGGCGATGCCCCCTGATGGACACCGGAGCGAGGGAACGCCGAGCCTAGGCGAGGTGCCGTACGCTTGGGGCGAGACCTTTGGTTACTTTGGGGCGTTTGCCAAAGTGACACGCCGTAAGGGCGGAACCGTAAGCGGCCATCACCGCAGAAATGGATATGTACACCTGCGGGAGATTGGTCGGCTGTCCGGCCGCCATCGCGAGCAGGCTCGCTCCCACAGTTGGACTGTGTACATCTGCGAGAGACAGGCCGGCTGTCAGGCCGCCATCGCGGGCAAGCCCGCTCCCACAGGTTAACGAACTTCGTCCTTGAGAATGTCAAACAACGCCTGCGCCGCCGCCGACAGCTCATGACCCGGCTTGGTCAACACCCCAATGGCCCGCTCAATCACCGGATCACTCAAGGTAATGCAACACGCCCCAAGCTCACGCATCTGCTCGACACACAACGCCGGCACCGCACTCACACCCAGCCCACTGGCAACCATCCGCCCGACGGTCGCCAACTGATGACTCTCAAATTCCACCGGCAACTTCATCTGCCGCGCCTGCAAGTGCTCCTCAAGCATCACCCGCACCGTCGACGGCCGCTGCAACGTGATAAACGGCTGCTCCAGCAGCGTTTTCCAGTCAATCTCATCACGCTCGGCCAGAGGCGAATCACTCGGCACCACCGCGACAAAGCGATCCATATACAACGGAGTGAATTCCAGCGACGAACTCTGCGTCGGCTCAAACGCCACCCCAAGCTCCACATGACGATCACGGACCATTTCCAGCACCTGCTCGTTGATCACGTCATTCACCGTGACATTGACCTTCGGGTAACGCGCACGAAAGATCTTGAGGATCGGTGGCAGCAGGTTGCCGGCAAACGAGGGCATCGCCGCCAGCGTCACCCGCCCTCGCTGCAAGGTGAAACGCTGGCGCATTTCATCCTCTGCGTTATCCCAGTCAGCGATCAACCGCCGGGCCAGCGGCAGCAGGGACTCGCCCTCCGGGGTCAGCGCGACGTTGCGGGTGGTGCGGCTGAACAGCCGCCCACCGAGTCCGTCTTCCAGCGCCTTGATGGTCAAACTCAACGCCGACTGCGACAGGTGCAGCCGTTCACAGGCCACCGCAAAGCTCAAACTCTGCGCCACCGCCAAAAACGCCCTGATCTGCTTGACTGTCATCACCGTTCCTCAACATGCAACCGCAACCGATTGCTGAGTTTTATCTATCAATCAACCTTAAAAATCAACTTATCAAATCAATCTGGTAGAGCAACACTCCATCCATACGGCTAGCCAGCCGCCCACAAAGAATAAAAGAGGTGCATATGGCAGGTTTCGACAAGCGCGTGAGTTCCTATGAGGAGGCTCTGGCAGGCCTCGAAGACGGCATGACCGTGATCTCTGGCGGCTTTGGTCTGTGTGGCATTCCGGAAAACCTGATCGCCGAGATCAAGCGCAAAGGTACCCGCGATCTGACCGTGGTTTCCAACAACTGCGGCGTCGACGGTTTTGGCCTCGGCGTACTGCTGGAAGACCGCCAGATCCGCAAAGTGGTCGCCTCCTACGTCGGCGAAAACGCCCTGTTCGAGAAGCAACTGCTGAGCGGCGAGATTGAAGTCGTGCTGACTCCGCAAGGCACCCTGGCAGAAAAAATGCGCGCTGGCGGCGCTGGCATTCCGGCGTTCTTCACCGCCACCGGCGTCGGCACTCCAGTGGCCGAAGGCAAGGAAATCCGTGAATTCAAGGGCCGCCCGTACCTGATGGAAGAGTCCATCACCGGCGACTTCGCCATCGTCAAAGGCTGGAAAGCCGACCACTTCGGCAACGTGATCTACCGCCACACCGCGCAGAACTTCAACCCGCTGGCCGCCACTGCCGGCAAGATCACCGTAGTTGAAGTCGAAGAAATCGTCGAACCCGGCGAGCTGGACCCAACACAGATCCACACCCCTGGCATCTACGTCGACCGGGTCATCTGCGGCACGTTCGAAAAACGCATCGAACAACGCACCGTGCGCAAGTGATCCTCGCCCCCAGCCCGAACAGTGGAGAATAAAAAAATGGCTCTTACCCGCGAACAAATGGCTCAACGCGTCGCCCGCGAAATGAAAGACGGCTACTACGTGAACCTCGGCATCGGCATTCCGACCCTGGTCGCCAACTACATCCCCGAAGGCATGGAAGTCATGCTGCAATCGGAAAACGGCCTGCTCGGCATGGGCGCCTTTCCGACCGACGATAAAGTCGATGCGGACATGATCAACGCCGGCAAGCAGACCGTCACCGCGCGCATTGGCGCCTCGATTTTCTCGTCCGCCGAATCCTTCGCGATGATCCGCGGCGGCCACATCGACCTTACCGTGCTCGGTGCATTTGAAGTCGACGTACACGGCAACATCGCCTCCTGGATGATCCCCGGCAAACTGGTCAAGGGCATGGGCGGCGCGATGGACCTGGTGGCCGGTGCCGACAACATCATCGTGACCATGACCCACGCCTCCAAGGACGGTGAGTCGAAACTGCTGCCGCATTGCAGCCTGCCGCTGACCGGCGCCAATTGCATCAAGCGCGTGCTGACCGACCTGGCTTATCTGGAAATCGAAAATGGCGCGTTCATCCTCAAGGAGCGCGCACCCGGTGTGAGCGTCGAGGAAATCGTCAGCAAGACCGCTGGTAAACTGATCGTTCCCGACCATGTTCCGGAAATGCAGTTCGCCTGAACCGCACTCTGAGGAGAAATTCGATGCAAGACGTTGTGATTGTTGCCGCCACCCGTACCGCCATTGGCAGTTTTCAGGGTTCGCTGGCCAGCATCCCGGCACCGGAACTCGGTGCCGCGGTGATTCGTCAATTGCTCGCACAAACCGGTCTGGCAGCGGATCAGGTCGATGAAGTGATCCTCGGTCAGGTGCTGACCGCAGGCTCCGGCCAGAACCCGGCGCGTCAGGCTTCGATCCTCGCCGGCCTGCCGCACGCCGTTCCGGCACTGACCCTGAACAAGGTCTGCGGCTCGGGCCTCAAGGCCTTGCATCTGGGCGCGCAAGCGATTCGTTGTGGCGACGCCGAGGTGATCATCGCCGGCGGTATGGAAAACATGAGCCTGGCGCCATACGTGTTACCGGCCGCTCGCACCGGCCTGCGCATGGGCCACGCGAAAATGGTCGACAGCATGATCAGCGACGGCCTGTGGGATGCGTTCAACGACTACCACATGGGCATCACCGCCGAGAACCTGGTGGACAAGTACCACCTGACCCGTGAGGAGCAGGACGCTTTCGCCGCCGCTTCGCAACAAAAAGCCGTAGCCGCTATCGAGGCCGGGCGTTTTGTTGACGAGATCACGCCAATCCTGATCCCGCAGCGCAAAGGTGATCCGTTGTCCTTCGCGGTCGACGAACAACCGCGCGCCGAGACCACTGCCGAGTCTTTGGCCAAGCTCAAACCGGCCTTCAAGAAAGACGGCAGCGTCACCGCCGGCAATGCCTCTTCGCTCAATGACGGCGCCGCTGCGGTGTTGCTGATGAGCGCCGACAAAGCCAAGCAATTGGGCTTGCCGGTGCTGGCAAAAATCGCCGCCTACGCCAATGCCGGCGTCGACCCGGCGATCATGGGCATTGCTCCTGTTTCCGCGACCCGCCGCTGCCTCGACAAGGCTGGCTGGAACCTCGATCAGCTGGACTTGATCGAAGCCAACGAAGCCTTCGCCGCGCAATCGCTGGCGGTCGGCAAGGAGCTGGAATGGGATGCAAGCAAGGTCAACGTCAACGGTGGCGCCATTGCATTGGGTCACCCGATTGGCGCGTCGGGATGCCGAGTGCTGGTGTCGTTGCTGCACGAAATGATCAAGCGTGACGCCAAGAAAGGCCTCGCCACCTTGTGCATCGGTGGTGGTCAGGGCGTGGCCCTGGCGATCGAGCGGGCCTAAACCCGCAGGCGTTCAACAGTCAGCGCACGGACCCACGATATCCGCTCGCTGACTGGCAACACACCCGACGTGACTTCGGTGGCGCCGGGTCTTTTTTTGCCTCGCGAAAACTGTTTTTCCAGGAACCCGTCCATTAAGAGAAAAGCGCGTCGAACACAAAACCTGTGGCGAGGGAGCTTGCTCCCGCTCGACTGCGAAGCGGTCGTAATCCGGCAATCGCGTTCCATCTGAATGCTCGCGGTGACTGGCTTTAGGGTCGCTTCGCGACCCAGCGGGAGCAAGCTCCCTCGCCACAATTGATCAATCATCCAAAGGTTGCGGTGGCGCTGCCGGTTTTGCTCCTTTGCCCTTTTTTCCGCCCTTGACCGGCGCAGCCTCTACGGGTGGCGGCGCAGGTGGCGCTGCCTCTTTCTCGGCGGCTGGAAGCTGGTCAACGGTGGCGAACAGATCCTTGGCCTCTATCGGGCCGAGGTGGTCGAGTTTTTTCTCACCGTCCTTGCCAACCAGAATCACCTTGGTCTCACCACTGACGCCCAGTTTCAGTTCACGAATCAGCGCCATGGTGGTTTGTGCATCAAGGTCCTTGCCATCACGCTGGCCCATGAGGTTGACCACGGTGTACAGCACCATATTGCGTTCTTTGAAGGCTTGGCTGTTGGCCGGTTCCGCCAGGGACTTTTTCAGGCTGACCAGAGTCGGGTCGATGCTGCTGGGAGCGATGACGATCAGCGGCCGGTTCCTGCCGCGCTCCTGGGCCAGAGGGGTGTCGTTGTCAGCGGCGAACAAAGGGCCGGCGACAGCGAGCAGAGTAGCGAGGGTCAGTGACCGAATGAGCATGCGCATCTCCTTTTGATTTCCACACTTTATGATTGCGCATCAAAGCGAAAGATCCAGCTCAGTGCCTGAAATTTCTATCGCCATGCTGCGAAGCTTAGGCGAGCGGGCTTAATCCGCAACCGTAGATAGCGACACGGGTTCAGGTCATTCCGTTTGTCCAGGCTCGCACCGCCAGCTGCCGAAACACACGGTGCAGGGTTTTATCGCGTACTACACTTAGTTTGTCCCCCGTAGGGGGGACGTTGCCAAATCCGGGTCCGTAAGCAGCGAGTTTGTCGAAGAAACCCGCCCATGACGCTGGAGCCAATGGCTACTCGTAATCGTCCTGTGGGGCACTGCCCCACAGTGACGTCATGCAGGACGACGTTTTCGCGTCCAACTCGCCCGGACATGTTGTGTGTCCGGGCATTCGCGTGGCAGACGGTTTGGCTTCACAACGCGCCTGCAGTGTCGCCCTGATCATCCATCCGACTGCCGCCTGAAAGGTTGCTGCCTCTGCACACGCCCTCCTTCACCGGTGGTCTTTTTTCAGGAGGAGCAGATATGGACGAAGCCAAACTCAATGACTTCATGGGCAAGGTGGTTTCCGACATGGGCGGCGCAGCGATGCTCGCGAACATGATCCTGGGCGATGAACTCGGCCTGTACCGGGCGATGGCCGACAGCCAGCCTGTCACCCCTGAAGCGCTGGCCAGCAAGACTGGCTGCAATGCACGACTGTTGCGCGAATGGCTTAGTGCTCACGCAGCCTCTGGCTACATGGAGCACGTCGACGGGAAATTCCGCCTGCCAGAAGAACAAGCCCTGGCGCTGGCGATAGAGGACTCACCGGTTTATGTCGCAGGCGGCGCCGCAGTGATTGCCTCGTTTTACCATGACAAAGACAAGCTGATCGCCGCCATGCGCGGCAATGGCGCCCTCGCCTGGGGCGATCACCACAACTGCATGTTCAAAGGCACCGAGCGCTTCTTCAGACCCGGCTACCGCGCACACCTGGTCGGCGAGTGGTTACCTGCGCTTGAAGGCGTGGTGGGCAAACTGAAAGCCGGGGCCAAGGTCGCGGATGTCGGTTGCGGCCATGGCGCCTCAACGGTGGTCATGGCCAAAGCATTCCCGGCCTCCAGTTTTGTCGGCTTCGACTATCACGCGCCATCCATCACCACTGCGACCCAACGTGCCGAAGAAGGTGGCGTGGCCGATCGCGCGCGCTTCGTTCAGAGTACCGCCAAGAACTTTCCGGGCAATGACTACGACTTGATCTGCTACTTCGATTGCCTCCACGACATGGGCGACCCGGTGGGCGCTGCCAAACATGCCTATGAGTCGCTCAAGCCCGACGGAACGGTGCTGTTGGTGGAGCCGTATGCCAACGACCATCTCGACGAAAACGCGACCCCGGTAGGGCGACTGTTCTACGCCGCGTCGACGTTCATCTGCACGCCTAACTCGTTGTCGCAGGAAGTTGGTTTGGGGCTCGGGGCCCAAGCGGGAGAAGCACGGCTGCGGGATGTATTCACCCAGGCCGGATTCAAGCATTTCCGCCGGGCGACAGAGACACCGTTCAACCTGATTCTGGAAGCGCGTAAATAAGTGCTGTAGGTGACATCCCGTGTCAGGCGCTGAAGGAACAGCGCCCGGCCTGGATCAAAACACCAATTTGTAGCCGATGAACACCAGCATGACGGCCAGGCAAGGACGCAACACACCGTCGGAAATTTTTCCGGTCAGGTGACTGCCGATATAGATCCCCGGCAACGACCCCATCAGCAGAAAGCCCAGCAGGTGCCAATCCATATTGCCCATGCTCGCGTGCCCCAGTCCCGCAACAAGGGTCAGCGGTACGGCGTGGGCGATTTCTGTGCCAACCAGGCGTTTGGTTGCCAGGAACGGGTACAGGATGAACAGCGCCACAGTCCCCAGCGCGCCGGCACCGATGGAGGTCAAAGCGACCATCGCACCAAGTATCGCGCCCGTGACGATGGTCAGCAGGTTCAGGTTCCGGTTACTGAGGTGGTAATGATCGCCCGCATGTTTTTGGGCAAACGCCAAGAGCTGGCGCTTGAAGAAAATAGCCAGCGCCGTCAGCAGCAATACAAAGCCCAACGCCTGCTTGATAACGGCATTGGTCGCGTGCGGATCCGTGTTGAGGTATTTCAGGAACAACAAAGTCATGACAACGGCAGGCACACTGCCCAATGTCAGCCAGCCAGTAATTTTCCAGTCGATGTTCCGGTGCTTTTGATGAACCAGCACACCACCGGACTTGGTGATCGCGGCATACAACAAATCAGTCCCGACGGCCGTGGCCGGGTTGATGCCGAACCATAGAAGGATCGGCGTCATCAACGAGCCTCCCCCCACACCGGTCATTCCGACAACGAACCCGACAACCAAGCCTGCGACCACAAAACCCAAATTACCGAAGTCCATTGCCATACCTTACAAAACCAGCGCGACGACTTAAAAATCTGGCAGTCAGCATAGCGATTTTTCTTATAACCACTTATACCAATATGATCTGACTTTATAACTTCCCGCCATCAATCGTAGCCGCCAATCCTCCTTGTGCCGTCAGGGCACTGTCTCCTTGTTGCGTCATGACCGTCTGGCTGAAACAGCAGCCTGTTTGATATTTTTATTTTCACACATTTGATTTATGAAATAAAACATGTCATTTATACGCTCCATGGACACGTAACCCGCTGCACACCCCCGCCAGACCGGAAGGCATTCACCCCCAAACACCCTATCCACGGAGTCAACAATATGAACAAGACCGGACTTCTGGCTGCTCTGGCATTTTGCGCCGTCAGCACCCTGGCCCACGCCGATGAAGACAGCTTGCGTATCGGTATCGAAGCCGCCTACCCGCCGTTCTCCTTCAAGACCCCGGAAGGCAATATCAGCGGGTTCGACTACGACATCGGCAACGCCCTGTGCGAAGAAATGAAGATCAAATGCCAGTGGGTCATCCAGGAATTCGACGGGATGATCCCTTCGTTGAAAGTGCGCAAGATTGATGCGGTGCTGTCGTCGATGTCGATTACCGACGACCGCCTGAAGTCAGTCGACTTCAGCGAAAAGTACTACCACACCCCCGGCAAGTTTGCGGCGAAAGCCGGCCAGGTGATCAATGACCCTAAAGTCGATCTCAAAGGCAAGAAACTCGGCGTGCAACGCTCCTCCACCTACGACCGTTACGCCACCGAGCAACTGGCGTCCGCTGGCGTCGAGGTGGTGCGTTACTCATCGCAAAATGAAGCCTTCCTCGACCTGGCGTCGGGCCGACTGGACGCTACCCTCGCCGACATCGTCAACACCAACGAGAGCTTCATCAAGACCCCGGCCGGTAATGGCTTCGCCTTGGTGGGACCAGACATCAACGACCCGAAATACTTCGGCCGGGGTGCCGGAATTGCGTTGCGCAAAGGCGATACCGCAAACGCGGCACGCCTGAATACGGCGATTGATGCGATCCGTGCCAACGGCAAGTACCAGCAGGTCATGGCCAAGTACTTCGCGTTCGATATCTACGGCGAATAAGCCTTCCTGTAACGCTGGCGTCGGCCTTGCGCCGACGCCGCTTTTCTTGCTGGTCCCGCGCGCCTGCCGGCGCTTCGGGTGAGGAACTTCATCATGCTTCACGGCTACGGATCGAGCATTCTCGATGGCGCCTGGCTGTCGATCAATCTGGCTCTGAGCTCCATGGCACTGGCCATTACCCTGGGCCTGATCGGCGCGGCGTTTCGCCTCTCGCCGCTCAAATGGTTGTCGACGCTGGGCGAAGGCTACACCACGGTGATTCGCGGTATCCCCGACCTGGTACTGATTCTGCTGATTTTCTACGGCGGCCAGGACCTGGTGAATCGCATCGCCCTCGGGCTCGGCTACACCCACTACATCGACATCAACCCGTTTGTGGCGGGTGTCTGCACCATGGGCTTCATCTTTGGCGCCTACCTCTCGGAAACCTTTCGCGGCGCCTTCATGGCGATCCCGCAAGGTCAGGCTGAAGCCGGCGCAGCCTATGGCATGAGCAGCGCCCAGGTGTTCTGGCGGATTCTGGTGCCGCAGATGATTCGCTTCGCGATCCCCGGCTTCACCAACAACTGGCTGGTGCTGACCAAATCCACGGCGTTGATATCGGTGATCGGCCTGCAGGACATGATGTTCAAGGCCAAGAACGCTGCCGACGCGACCCACGAACCCTTTACGTTTTTCCTCGCGGTGGCGGCGCTGTACCTGGTGCTGACCAGTGTCTCGTTGCTGGTGCTGCGCGCACTGGAAAAACACTACTCGGTCGGCATCAAAGCCGCCGTTCTGTGAGTGGGAGCGAACTGACCATGCTCGACTACACCCTGATCTGGGAAAACCTGCCGCTGTATTTCAGTGGCGCGTTATTGACCCTCAAAGTACTGCTGATTTCCCTGGCCTTTGGCCTGATGCTGGCCGTTCCGCTGGCGTTGATGCGCGTCTCCCGCTCGCCGCTGATCAACTTCCCGGCGTGGCTCTACACCTACGCCATTCGTGGCACGCCGATGCTGGTGCAGCTGTTTTTGATCTATTACGGCCTGGCGCAGTTCGAAGCGGTACGCCAAAGCGTGCTCTGGCCGTACCTGTCCAGCGCGACCTTTTGCGCCTGCCTGGCCTTTGCGATCAACACCAGTGCCTACAGCGCAGAGCTGCTGGCCGGCAGTCTGAAGTCCACACCCAACGGCGAGATCGAAGCCGCCAAGGCGATGGGCATGTCACGCCTGACCCTGTACCGCCGCATTCTGCTGCCGTCGGCCCTGCGCCGGGCGTTGCCGCAGTACAGCAATGAAGTGCTGATGATGTTGCAGACCACCAGCCTGGCGTCAATCGTCACCCTGGTCGACATCACTGGTGCGGCGCGCACGGTCAGCTCGCGGTTCTACCTGCCGTTCGAAGCGTTCATCACCGCCGGCCTGATCTACCTGGCCCTGACCTTCATTCTCGTGCGCCTGTTCAAGCTCGCCGAACGCCACTGGCTGGCGTACCTGGCCCCACGCAAGCACTAAGGAAGTCCCATGGAACACATCCACTACGTTTTGCCCTGGAGCGCCTGCGGCACTGAACGCACGCTATCGCTGTTTCGATTTGGCAGCGGCTCGCGCAAGGCCTACATCCAGGCGTCCCTGCACGCCGACGAACTGCCTGGCATGCGCGTCGCCGTCGAGCTCAAGCGCCGCCTGCGCGAGCTGGAATTACAAGGCCGCTTGACCGGTGTGATCGAGCTGGTGCCGATGGCCAATCCAATCGGTATCGGGCAAATGTTCCAGGCCACCCATCAGGGACGCTTCGAATTCAACAGCGGCAAGAACTTCAACCGTGACTTCCCGGAACTGGCCGAAGCCGTGGCCGTGCAGTTGAAAGACCAACTGGGCGAGGATGCCGATGCCAACGTGGCACTGATCCGGCGTGCCATGATCGAGGTCATTGCCGACATGCCGCTGGCCGAATCGGAACTCGACGGCCTGCGCCGCCTGCTGTTGCAGCACGCCTGCGATGCCGATGTGG
This sequence comes from Pseudomonas sp. CVAP#3, assembly GCF_018986375.1. Taxonomy (NCBI): domain Bacteria; kingdom Pseudomonadati; phylum Pseudomonadota; class Gammaproteobacteria; order Pseudomonadales; family Pseudomonadaceae; genus Pseudomonas; species Pseudomonas sp. CVAP#3. The sequence continues at coordinate 281,268 of NZ_JAHMSC010000002.1, read as the reverse complement.
TGCTGGACCTGCACTGCGACTTCGAGTCGATCATGTTGCTGTATGCGCTGCCGCAAAACTGGCCACGCCTGCGTTCACTGGCCGCGCGCCTGGACGCCGGTGCCGTGCTGCTGGCCGAGGACGCCGGCGGCAATGCCTTTGATGAAGCTTGCGCGATTCCCTGGTTGCGCCTGGCCGAACTGTTCCCGCAGGCGAACATTCCGCTGGCCTGCGTGGCGACCACCATCGAACTGCGCGGCATGGCCGACACCGAACGTGAACCGTGCATGGCCAGTGCCGAGCAGATCCTCGGCTACCTGGCCGAACAAGGCCTGATCCGCGGCGACTGGCCAGACGCGCCAGCCACCTGCTGCGACGCAACGCCCTTCGCCGGCGCGCAATACGCCTATGCGCCACACCCCGGCGTGGTGAGTTTTCTGCAACCGCTGGGTGCTCGGGTCTCGGTCGGCGACCCGCTGTTCGAAGTGCTCGATCCGTTGACCGATCGCCACAGCGTGGTGAAGGCCAGCACCGACGGCATTCTTTACGCCCGCGAACGCCTGCGCTTTGCCCAACCGGGCTTGTGGCTGGCCAAGGTCGCAGGCTCTACCCCTATTCGCCAGGGTCGCTTGCTCAGCGACTGACTCAAGAGAATCGACACCATGAACACACTTGAAATTCAGGACCTGCACAAACGCTACGGCACCCACGAAGTGCTCAAGGGCGTGTCCCTGGAAGCCAAAGCCGGCGACGTGATCAGCATCATCGGCTCCAGTGGCTCGGGTAAAAGCACCTTCCTGCGCTGCATCAACCTGCTGGAGCAACCCAACTCGGGCAACATCCTGCTCAATGGCGAGCAGTTAAAACTGGTCGCCAACAAGACCGGCGGGCTCAAGGCCGCCGAGCCAAAACAGCTGCAACGCATGCGCTCGCGGCTGGCGATGGTGTTTCAGCACTTCAACCTCTGGTCGCACATGAGCGCCCTTGAAAACGTCATGGAAGCGCCAGTGCATGTGCTGGGCCTGGACAAGAAACTCGCCCGCGAAAAGGCCGAGCACTACCTGAACAAGGTCGGCGTGGCCCATCGCATGGGCGCTTATCCGGCGCACATGTCGGGTGGCGAACAGCAGCGCGTGGCGATTGCTCGCGCGTTGGCGATGGAGCCGGAAGTGATGCTGTTCGATGAGCCGACTTCAGCCCTCGACCCGGAGCTGGTCGGTGAAGTGCTTAAAGTCATGCAGGACCTGGCCCTGGAAGGCCGGACCATGGTGGTGGTAACTCACGAAATGGGCTTTGCACGGGAGGTGTCGAACCAACTGGTGTTCCTGCACAAAGGTCAAGTCGAAGAGCGTGGCAACCCGCGTGAAGTGCTGGTCAACCCACAGTCCGAACGCCTCCAGCAGTTTTTGGCCGGCAGCCTGAAGTAAGCCGCTTGCCGACCGTTCCGGGTGCTGCACGCCAACGGTCGGCTTCGGATACACTGGCGCGCACTCATATCAGGGGCCAGATAGGGTCCCTTCCAACCTCCTGCGGATGTTGAGCCGGTTATGCCTACTCCTTCGAAAAACACCACGGTCTACGCCGCGCCGGTCATGCGCAAACTGGCAGAAATTCTTGCCGACTTGCAGCCGTCGCTGCGCAAGGTGGCGGACTTTATCCTGCGTCACCCGCTGAAGGCCGCCACCCTGACCATCGAAGAGATGGCCCATGAAACCTCCACCTCACCGGCGGCGGTCAACCGTCTGGCCAAGGCGTTGGACCTGGGTGGTTACAGCGGCATGAAAGCCGAGCTGGTCGCAACCTTGCAGCAGATGGTCTCCCCGGTGGACAAACTGCGTAACGAGCTGGCGCACCGCCCCGGGGGTGCGTTCGGTCTGCATGAGCAAATCCAGAGCGCCACCAGCAACCTCGGCACCGCTGGCACCAACAATCACCCTGACACCTTCGAAGCCGTGGTCACCTGCCTGATCGAGGCGCGCAAGATCTACATCCTCGGGTTTGGCAACAGTGTCTACATGGCCGGTCTCGCAGCCTCGACACTGATGCCGTTCTGCGCCGACGCCACGGCGATCAGCATGGAAGGCGGCAACGAAAACGCCGCCTACCGACTGGCCGCGATTACCGATCGGGACGTGCTGCTGGCGATCTCGCTGCCGCGCTACTCCCTCGACACCCTGCAACTGTCACGTTTTGCCCATGAGCGCGGCGCGACTGTGCTGGCAATCACCGACTCCCCCGCCTCGCCCTTGACCCACATTGCTCAGCACGTGCTGTTTGCGCCGGCCGACCACCCGGTGCTGACCAGTTCCAATATCGCGGTACTGGCGCTGATCGAAGGTTTGGTCGCCGGTGTGATGGCACGTAACAAAGAAGCGGTGAAGCTGGCGACCGAACTCACCGAAAGCGTGATGAATTACCTGCACATACCCGGCAGCAGCAAAACCCCAAAAAAGTGAGACGGCGGGTCACAGCCACCAGCGCAGCAGAAAAAAGAAGCCCATGCTCAGCAGCATGCTGATCAGGGTACTGCGGGTGTAGAGCACCAGGCCGATGGCGACCAGTGAGCTGATCAGGTACGGATTGTCGTACTGCAGATTCAGTTGATGGTCGGGCATGAACACAATCGGCCCGCAGATCGCCGTGAGCATGCCCGGCACCGCAAACCCGAGAAATTGCCGCGCGTTGCTGCTCAGGCGCACGGGCAACCGTGGTTCAAGGAACACATAACGGTTGAGAAAAACCAGCACGCCCATTCCGAAAATAACCGCCCAGACCATCATGTGCGCGCTCCATAAAACTTGTTGCAGACAAACCCGGCACTCATTCCCAGCAAGCCGGCCAACACCAGCGCCGAGCCCCAGTGCCAGTAGTTGAAGAGCACCGAGCAGAACAGCGAAACCGCCACACAGACGACCGTCGGAACGTTGCGCACCACGGGGGTGATCAACGCGATAAACGTGGCCGCGATGGAAAAATCCAGACCCAGGTGTTCAAGGCCCGGAATGCTGCTGCCCAGCACAATCCCGGCGAGGGTGAAGAGGTTCCACGCCACATAAAAGGTCAGGCCCACCCCGAGGGCGTACCAGCGATTGAACTGCCGTTGGTCAAATTGGCTGGTCAGCGCGAACAGTTCATCGGTAAGCAAAAAGCCCAGCCCTACCCGCCAGCGACCTGGCAACGGCGAAACCACCGGACGCATGCTCATGCCGTACAGCAGGTGTTGCGAGGTCAGCAGCAAGGTGGTCAGCAGAATCGAGAAAATCCCGGCGCCGCCCTTGAGCATCCCGATCGCGACCAACTGCGCAGCACCCGCAAAGACAATGCTCGACAGGCCCTGGCCCTGCAGTGGAGTGAGGTTGGCCTCAATGGCCATCGAACCCGCCAACAGCCCCCATGGCGCAGTCGCCAGGGACAAGGGCATGACGGCAGCGGCACCGCGCAAGAAAGCACTGCGCGGCAATAGATTGTCAGACATAGCGCTCTACAACGAAGGAAAGGTCGCTAACTGTGTCAGCCGATCAGCCCCCTGTCTTGAACAATCTTGCGTAATTGCACATCAAGGCGCAGGCAAGTGGTTGAGCACTGGCCGGTAAAAAGTACTGCTCGATAAACATGGCAGCGACAGGAGATGGTCTATTTTTAATGGGTGTCGACTTCGGGTCGTTTGAGCGCAGGTGAACCTTATCGCCGGATAGCCGGTCGATAGGTGCAGCCTAGCCAGGTTTGCCGGTGACCCCGTCGGTAGTAGCAACTGACCCGTATCATTCGCTGGAGACGCCCCCTTGATAACGACCCGACGCATGGCCACGCTTAAAGCCTGGGGCGCCCACGGTTTTACCGCAACCGGCGTGGTGACCGCCTTCCTGGCAACCCTCGCCTTGTTCGATAACCAGCCCAGAGCCTGTCTGCTGTGGCTGGGTGTGGCGCTGATCGTCGATGGTGTAGACGGCGCGCTGGCGCGCAAGGTGAATGTGCAAACGGTACTGCCGCATCTCGACGGTTCCATACTGGATCTGGTCATCGACTACCTGACCTACGTGTTCATCCCGGCCCTGTTCATCTACCGTTACATCGACTTGCCGGCCTACACCCCGCTGCTGACCACCTCGGTGATCCTGGTCTCGTCGCTCTATTGCTTCTGCAACGTCAACATGAAGAGCAAGGACAATTACTTCCAGGGCTTCCCGGCCGCATGGAACGTCGTCACCCTGTGCCTCTACATCATTGCGCCGACACCCTGGCTGACGCTGCTGACCATTATCGGCCTGGCGCTGTTGACGGTGACCCGGATGAAGTTCCTGCACCCGTTTCGCGTGCGGCGGTTCATGCCGATCAACATTGCCGTGACGTCCATCTGGTTGCTGTGCAGCCTGTCACTGGTCCTCAACCACCCGACCGTCAACCCTTGGGTCATGGGGCTGTGGCTGGCGATGTCGGCTTACTTTCTGGGGATCTGCATCTGCCGCTCGGCCGCAGACTGGCTTGAGCGCAGTCATCATTAATGGAGGCATGAATGCCTATCCATATCGTGCAATTGGGCACGCCCCGTACACCCCATGAAGGGCTGCGCCTGGGCACCGTCCGCCGCCCACCGCGCGGCGTTCCGAAAGCCGAATTCGCCAGCCGCGACTTCTACGACACCTGGCTCCCCGTCCTGTCGCCCAGCGCAGAGCTGGTAACAGAAGCCAAAGCCGCGGAAGACGAAAAAGACTGGGAAGCCTTTCGACGTAAATTCAAGGCCGAAATGAACCACCCCGCCCCCAGCCAAATGCTGGATCTGCTGGCCGCCCTATCTCATCAAACGTCGCTGGCCATCGGCTGCTACTGCAAGGAAGAACGCCACTGCCATCGCTCGGTGTTGCGTGAGCTGTTGATTGCTCGCGGGGCACAGGTTGCAGCGCTTGAAGAGGTGTAGTTGGCTGTTTGCTTCGAGGGGCGTTTGCGGCGGGATGTGAACGGCAGAGTTCGGCCAAAAGCTGAAACACTGGCCTGACCATGATTGAACCAGGCGATGGGAGATGTATCCAGGCGAGACAGTTGAAGAGCATCTGTCGGCAACCCGGACGACGGCAAGCGATACGCTACACTTCCCTGGCTCTGCCGCGGCACCTGAGGTGCCAAACCCTTGTCTCCTGATCCGGAGGTATCCAATGAGCGCTAACAACATACTCACTTCCTTCACCGGCTGGGCCGCGACGGCGGCCGGCGCTCCACTGGAGCGCTATAGCTACGATCCCGGTCCATTGGGGGAAGAGGAAGTAGAGGTCGCCGTGGAGTATTGCGGCGTCTGCCACTCCGACCAGTCGCTGATCGATAACGAATGGGGCATCAGCCAGTATCCCTTTATTCCCGGCCACGAGGTGGTCGGCAATATCGTACGAGTCGGCACACAGGTACGCGGTCTCGAGGTGGGGCAACGGGTGGGCATTGGTTGGTACAAGGGCAGTTGCATGCATTGCTCCTCGTGTATCGGAGGCTCCCACCATCTGTGCGGCACCGTCCAACCCACCATAGTCGGCAGCAACGGAGGCTTCGCCGACCGCCTGCGTTCGCACTGGGCCTGGGCCCTTCCAATACCGAGTGGACTCGACCCGGCCATGGCAGGCCCGCTGTTCTGCGCCGGCTCGACAGTGTTCAACCCGCTGGTGGAATTCGACGTCAAGCCCACCGACCGGGTCGGCGTGGTGGGCATCGGCGGCCTCGGTCATCTGGCACTACGCTTCCTCAACGCCTGGGGTTGCGAAGTCACGGCCTTTACCTCGTCGTTGAGCAAGCAGGACGAAGCCAGGCGCCTGGGCGCGCACAACGTGGTCGCCTCGACCGACAGTAATGCACTGAAATCCATTGCCGGCACTTTGGATTTTCTGCTGGTCACCGCCAACGCCGACCTCGACTGGCCAGCCATGCTCGGAACCCTGCGCGGCAAGGGCCGCCTGCATTTTGTTGGCGCCGTGCCTGGCGCGATTCCAGTGCATGTGTTCGATCTGCTTCCCCAACAAAAGAGCGTGTCCGCCTCGCCGGTCGGCTCGCCGGGCACCACAGCGACCATGCTGGAATTCTGCGTACGCCATCAGATCCTGCCGCAGGTCGAGCACTTCCCCATGAGCCGGGTCAACGAAGCCATCGATCACCTGCGCAGTGGCAAGGCTCGTTATCGAATCGTACTGGATGCCAGCAAATGAAAGACTGGCGCGTCGGGTGACGCTCGCACGCGCCTTTGACTGCGCTACCCCCTTCGCGGGCTCAAACGGAGAAGGCACCGACTTCTCCGTTTGCCTCGCACCGTTCATCAATGGATGGTTTGGGATCATCGAGAAACTTCGGGGGGTGTAAAAAACTAAAGGGGGGGAAGCTATGGTTTAAGACGCGTTTTGTCTCGCGAGAGACATCCGCTTTGGGTCGGTTACATTCCCTCGCGACAGGCAGCAATCGGCCAAAAGCAGACGGTCCTACGCAGACATATTTCAACTATCTGCCAAGCGATATAGCGCTTGAGCGTGAGATGTCGCTAGCCCTGTACGCTGCAAATTACGGCGACTTTGCGAGCTGGGAAGCGCGGTTGCGGCGATCACAAGGCTGCCGTGCTTCTTTGCTTGCTCTATCCGGTGAGATATCAGGGCACCATGGTAGCCCAAGCCTCGTGCATTTTTTTGGGTCGCAGCCGTCCCAAGGTAGGCAACTCCATTGCTGGCCAGGTACATCAACGCTCCTGCAACAACCTGTCCATCAGCTTTAAGGACGTAGATTTTCAGACGTTCATTTGACATCAGTCCTGCGAACGAAGCCTTGCTCAACTGACGATGCTCTAGCTTGGTATGAAATCCACTCGCATGAACGACTGCGAACTCGGGAAGAGTGTGTGAGGTGGCCTCTTCGATTTCGAATGAATGGTGGTTCAAGACCACGTCCTCGATGGAGCACACGAGCTGCAGGTGCGTCCAACCCCTCAGACGCTCCAGTCGCCCCTCCCCCGCAAAAGCGTACTGTTCCAACGTCGAGGCATTCCCGATAAGAGGCGTTACGGTCGAATACTCTGCTGATTCCTTGAGCAAGCTCAACAGTGACTGGGGTCTGCCGGTGCTGTCGCCGTAGATACGATTGAACATCGGGCTAGGTGATGCCTTCACTTGAAAGCATGGAAAAGCTTCGTTGAAGAACACACGAGCACCAAAAGGGTTTCCACTTACCCGAGACAAGCTCTCAACGCGGGAATACAAATACTCGCTTTCTGCGGCCTCGATCGCATGAGCCATTCCAATATCCATGTGCATAGTCCTTATTGCGCGATTTCCAAGGAAGGTAGCGGTAAATCAAACAATACGCACCTGCAAAGATACCTGCTAATAGATAGCCTGCTTCAGCGTCCGCTTTGGGTCGTTTACAGCCTTTCGTGACAGGCTGTAATCGGCCAATGCCCGCTAGAATCAGCGGCGTGAAGTGTGTGTGTTGGGCGACATCAGGCATGGCTCCAAAACGCGTTTCAGGTACCCGATGAGAGACGTGCGGCATCGGGCGCGGATTCAGCGCCGACTTCGCTTTGGCGTCCCAGGAATAGAAAGACCACGGCGGCAGTGAACAGCGTGAACATCGCCAGCAGTTGCAACAAGGTGTTGAATCCTGCCGTATAGGCCGAGCACAGCATCGTCAACGGGATTTGGCTAGCGTCGGTACTCGCGTGCTGGATATCACCCATCACTAGGCGTTGCGCGATAGTTGAATAGTCAACAGCGGACAGTTTGACCGAGTCACTGATGCTCAGATGGTGTGCGACCAGGGCCGTCAGCACCGCAACAGTGATTGCCAGGGCGACACCTTCGCTGGCCACCCGCGTCGTGTTGAAAATACCGGCGGCCATCCCCGCCCGTTCCTTGGGGATCACGCTGATCGACAAACCATCCATCAAGCCCCAGGGCAGGCCTGTACCGATACCGGTCAGCAGCATGGCCGCGATGATCTGCCCGTGCGCGCCAACCGGGATCGCACTCATCCAGTAGAGCCCGGCCGCTGCGATCACGAAGCCAATTGCGCAGAGTACGCCCGCCGACAACCAGCGAGTTAGCGACGCGGCAATGATCGGGACAATCAGCATCGGGGCAGAGAGTGCCAACATCATCAGCCCCGCTTCAAAGGCACTGGCCCCTTCTACGCCGATAAACCTAAACGGCAGCAATACGATCAAGACGATGTAGCAATAGCAGGTGCCGATCGGCAGGATCTGTACACCGACAAAGCGCGGAAACAAAAATAGCCCCAGTTCCAGCATCGGATGTTTTGCCCGATTCTCAACAATGATAAACAGCAGCAAAAAGACCGCCGACGTTCCAAGCAGTGCATGGATGACCGGCGAGCCCCAGCCTTGCTCAGGTGCCAGGATCACCGCCGTGGTAAACATGATCAGCAGGCCGGAAAACGTCAGCACACCGGGCGTATCCAGACGCTGTGCTTGCGGGTCGCGGCTTTCGCGCATTTTCGGCAGGGCAAATATCAAGGAAAGGATGGCGAGCAGGGCCGTGAAAAGGAAAATTGCACGCCAGCCCAAGTACTCGATCAGCAACCCCGATAACAACGGACCGAAGGCCAGGCCAACCCCGAAAGTGGTGCCCAGAAGGCTGAAAGCACGAGTTCTGGCATGCCCATCAAATTCCTGCGCCAGTGCCGCCGAACCGCTGGCCAGGGCTGCCGCCGCGGCAATGCCTTGCACGCCACGCAACAGGTCCAGCCAGAAAATATCGGGGACCGCCGCCAACAGGATCGACACCAGTGCAAACAACGCCATGCCGCACATGAACAGTCGCTTGCGTCCGTAGAGGTCAGCGAGGGTGCCGGCGGCCATCAGCAGGCTGCCGAAGCTAAGCATGAAGGCATTGGTGATCCAGGCCAGTTCCGTGGGATGGGCATCAAAGGTTTGACCAATGAACGGCGTGGCCACTGCCCCGCCGGTAAAGCTCATGGGCAATACCAAGGCGGCGAGGCAAATTGCAGCCAATATGGAGTGCCGGCCATGGGCCGGCAGCGGTTCGGTAGCTGAGTTCATTAGGTGATTCCCTGCATATCTATGAAGTATCCGTGCTGTCCAGGCCGAGGCGCGCGATCGTTCGCACACTCTAGTTAGGATACAATCGAAGATAAACGGGCTTTTATTCCACTTATAGTGAACCAAAAGGATGTAATCGATCTGTGGACAGTCTTAGCGGTGTGATCTCATTCGTAAAAACCGCCGAGGCGCTCAGTTTCATCAGCGCCGCCAGGGCGTTGGGGATTTCTGCCTCGGCCGTGGGCAAAAACGTCGCCAAACTTGAGGCTTCGCTGAATGTGCGGTTATTGCACCGCAGCACCCGCAAAGTCAGCCTGACTGCGGAGGGACAGTTGTTCTATGAACGCTGCCGCAAGATCCTCGACGATCTTCAAGATGCCCGGGCGATGCTTTCCCATGCCACACAGGAACCCCGTGGAAAGTTACGCGTCAGCTTGCCCACCATCGGTTATCGCTTTCTCTTGCCCCATATGGCGCGGTTCCGCAAAGCCTATCCGGAGATTGAACTGGAACTGGACTTCAACGACCAGTTGGTGGATGTGATCGATGAAGGCTTTGACGTAGTGATTCGCAGCGGCGGCCAGGTCGACTCCAAGCTGATGGCCCGCAAGCTGGGACCTTTTAAGTTTGTCCTGTGCGCATCGCCTGACTATCTGCAGCGTAAGGGACGGCCCGTCACTATCAGTGACCTCGAGCATCACGAGTGCTTGCGTTACCGATTTGTCACGACGGGTAAAATAATGGACTGGAGTATGTCTTCGGCCCCCCAGTTCACGCAGTTACGCCTGCCAACCGCCCTGACATTGAACAACATGGAAGCCATGCTGATGGCCGTGGTGGATGGGCACGGTATCGCATTTGTCCCGGACTTCCTGGCCCGCGAAGCTATCGCCTTGGGGCACCTGGAAACGGTGCTCGACGGTCACAGCGAAGATCAAGGGCAGTTCTGGGCGTTGTGGCCGTCCAGCCGCCATCTTTCACCGAAGATCCGCGTATTCGTGGACTTTGCTGCCGAGCATCTGTTTGCCATCCCTTCCGTCGACAGACCAGCTGTAACTCGCTCATGAAGCCGGTAATCGCTGACCGTCCGTTGTGGGTCGATTGCGGGCCTTCGCGACAGGCAGAAATCGGCCAAAAGCGGTCACTCAATCACGGTTGTCGCTTTCTCCGGGTGCTATCGACAAGATCGCCCGGTATCCGTCGTCCTCAGGTGCGTATGGGATAAAACGGGTGCCGGCCTCCTTATCCAACCAAAGGCGCCCGCATCCCTTGCACTCGTAAACAGTTGTCAGTTGGCGGGCATGGATGCTGGTTAGTCGGTCTAGCAGGTAATCCGAGGCGTGAATCCAAGGCACTTCCCGGCAGACATTAGCCATTAGCGCTGTCAAATCTCCCGACTCAGCAGCGGCGACGAAGTTTTTGATCTCGCGATGGAACTCATCCCAATATATGTTTTCTGCCTCATCGCGAAGCAAGCCAGCCTTGTAGGGCAAGCTATCAGCTTGATCGACAATCACATGCCCACATTTGCAGCGGAGTTTGCTCATTTGCGGTTACACACCTATGCGTTCGATCACTTGGCTTAACTCTATCAGTGATAAGACGTGGGTCGGAAACCTTGAAACGATGTTCGCTAAATTCAGCAACCAGGTGGCGCAGGACATATTTTTTGAATGACCGCTTAGGGTCGTTAGCAGCCCTTGCTTCCAAGCCGCATTGAGCAAAGCCATCCACGCCAACCATCGAGGACCGGGTTGACCGTCTGCTTTTGGCCGTTAGCTGCCTTTCACAAAGGGCAGCTTTGGCTCAGTTGTTGCCATTGGTAATGGATCACCATCGAAAGGGGTTCAGCTGTCGATGTGCAGGGCCTCTGGGATCAGGTCGATCCAGTAAGGGGGCATGTATCGATAAACTTTGAAGATCTCTGTTTTGATTGGCTCAAGCCCCCCACACAATCGTCGCCAAACGACTTGCAGAGTCAGCCCATCCCCTGCAATCCAGTTTTGATCAGCGGTAACGCGCGTTTTCGGTCCAGGCTTTCGCCAAAGCTACGGATCACCTGCAGCAGCGACTTCACCCGCAGCGGCAGATTCCCGGCCGGGTACACCGCGTGCATCTGCGGGTTTTCGCCGCCGCTGGAGGTGAGCATGTACTCGGGACAGACCCGGAGCAGGCGCCCCGCTTCCACTTCGGGCTCTGCGACCCAGTCCGCCAGACGGGCAATCCCGACGCCCGCCAGGGCCGCCTGGAGCACCGCCACACCGGAGCTGAATCGAAATTTCGGCTGAACCCTAACGCTGACGGCCTGTTGCTCACTGCGAAAATTCCACTCCTTGAGAATCCGCGGCGCCGTATGCAGGATCAGCGAATGTGCCTCCAGCGCCTCGATGGAATCGGGCATCCCGCGCCGCTCCAGGTACCCGGGGCTCGCATACAGGTAACGTGAATAACTCCAGAGCGGAAATCCGATCAGGTCGCTGGATTGCGGAAACGAGCCGCGAATCGAGAAGTCCAGCTTGCTCTTGGCCGGGTCGATGGTTTCGTCGGTGAAAATCACATCGACGTTCACGTCTGGAAAACGCTCGCAGTACTGCGCGATCAGCCGGGGCAATACCCCGTGTCCGAGCATCTCGGGGGCGGATAAGCGAATCCAGCCGTAGGCCAGGCCGCTAAGGCCGGCCAGGTCTTCATCCGCCTCTCGTTGCAGATCCAGCATTTTGTAGGCGTGGGGCAACAAGCGCTCACCCGCCTCGGTCAAGCTCACGGCGTTGGACGAGCGATTGAACAACTTGCCCCCGACACTTTCCTCCAGGGCTTGAACGGCGCGGGTCAGCGAACTCGGGGAACGCCCCAGCGAGCGTGCTGCCGCGACAAAACTGCGCTTGCGAGCCACCGTCGCAAAGGCTTCAAGTTCCCCCAACATATCCAGTGCCATTCACCACCTCATTGCACTTTTCACAACGCGGCATTGCAACACAAAAAAAGCCGTTCCGTTAACCTTCCCGCTCAATCCACACCGCTGGACCTTCACCACTCCTTCATCGTCAGGGCCTGATTTCATGATCGATATTGTCATCCTTTGCGTGTTCGCCTTTGCTGCCGGCCTGATTGATGCGGCGGTGGGCGGCGGCGGACTGATCCAGATACCTGCGCTGTTCAACGTGCTGCCCACGGCACCACCCGCGGCACTGCTGGGTACCAACAAGGTCGCGGCCGCCTGCGGCACTGCATTCGCGGCCCGGTCTTTCGTGCGCAAGGTGGTGATTGACTGGGGGCTGGTGATTCCTGCGGCCTGTGCGGCCTTTGTCATGTCCTTCTTCGGAGCGGCCACGGTGTCGTCCGTCCCGCAGTCAGTGATCCGGCCGGCAGTGCTGGTGTTGATCGTGCTGATGGCGATCTACACCTTCTGGAAAAAGGACTTCGGCGCCCTGCACAAACCCATGCACATCGGTACCCGGGAGAAACTGCTGGCGATCAGCATCGGCGGTGCCATTGGCTTCTACGACGGACTGTTCGGTCCCGGCACCGGCAGCTTCCTGATCTTCCTGTTTATCCGCTGCTTCGCCTTCGACTTCCTGCATGCCTCGGCCTCGGCCAAACTGGTGAACATCGCGACCAACGTTGCGGCGCTGATCTTCTTCATTCCCACGGGTAACGTGCTCTACTTGATCGCCCTCCCCATGGCCGCATTCAACATCCTCGGCGCGCTGACCGGCACCTGGCTGGCGGTGCGTAAAGGCGTGCCCTTTGTCCGTGCGCTGTTCCTGGTGTTGCTGGTGATCCTGATCAGCAAACTGTCTTACGACCTGTTCGTGTGAACCTGAGCCGTGGTTCTGACTGTCCCCATAGCATTTCTATTCATGCGAAATCCGACAACAGTGTTTGTCCAATAGGCCGCTGTCTGGGAAAGGGCTAAACATCTAGCATCGTTTCTACCCGGTGAGCACATTGAATAAACATCAACGAGCTCACGAGGTAAAAACGACGCAGACCAAACCCTTGAGCGATACGGTGAACATGATGAGTATTTCAAAAATTGCGATCTTCCTTGCACTTGGCAGTTTAGGCGCCCAGGCATTTGCAGACGAGAGCCATTCAACAGCCGCGACCAGTCAGGCACCGATTGAAAGTTACACTTACGCAACAAAGCTCGACATTAAAAAAGTCATTGCAATGACAGACACTGCGGACCAATGCGGAGTGGTTCCTGTTCAAATGACCTATGAAGACTCTCATGGTCAACGGCACGTCCTTCAGTATCAAGTCATGGGAACGGGCTGTTCAAACGGTTGAGCACTGTGCGGACGATGGAGGGTCGACACTCCATACCTGCCGCGCTAGCGAGCTCGAAAGCTGTTATCTTTTCTGGCTGAACCTACGATCTCTTCATCAGATGCTAACAAGCCCGGAATGTAATCTTTAAGAAACTCTACCCATGTCTTTATTTTGGCATCCACGAACTTTCGTGATGGGTAAATGGCAAACAAGTTGAACTCTTCAAAATGATACTCCGGCAGTACCCGCACTAACGTGCCGGCCCTGAGTCCGTCGACTGCCGACGCAATCGGCTGAATACCAATCCCCATCCCATTCGTTATGGCAACAGTCATGGCGTCAGCAGTGTTGACGTGAAACGGCGACAATGGAACGTTGACGGTCTCCACGCCTTCGGGCCCCTCAAATACCCAGTTTTCAACCGGCATTACCGTATTAACAATTCTCAAACAATCATGTTCGCCAAGCGATCTCGTGGAATCAGGAATTCCGCGTTTCTTCAGGTACGCGGGCGAGGCGCAGAGAATGCTGTACGTGATGCCAAGCCGCTGAGCGACAAATCCTGAATCAGGTAGATCCCGCGCTAAAACAATCGAGATGTCATAGCCCTCTTCCAGCAAATCAGGCAGCCGATTGGTCAGTGTCAAATCAAACATTACCAAGGGATAAATCTCTCTATACCTGGCAATGGCTTTGATCACGTAATGATTACCGACGGCTCCCATCGCGTGAATCTTGAGCCTGCCAGCGGGCATGACCTGGGCGGTACCTGCTTCGTCTTCGGCCTCACGCACCTCCTCAAGAATTTTCTCGCAGCGCTGCAAATAGCGCACACCTGCCTCGGTCAACGCCAGGCGTCGGGTCGTGCGGTTAATCAGACGTGTTTGAAGCCTGGCCTCCAGACTGGAGACCGCTTTGGAAACGTTAGTTGTGGTGGTGTCCAATAGCTCAGCCGCCGCCGTAAAGCTGCCGCTCTGAGCAACAGCAACGAAAAAACGCATGGTCTGGAAAACGTCCATTGCTTTCACCTCTGGGGGGATAAAAAGGGGTGGCCCTGCAGAAGACCGCCCCCCCTTGTCGCGCGTTACTTCTTGCCCGGAATAAATCCGGGCACACCGGTTTCCACCACCGAGTTGAATCGTACCCGGGTCGTAATATCTTCCTTGATTTCAAGCATGGCCCTGTGAGGCAGAGTAGAAATCGCAAAGTTTTCCTGGATATGGCTCAACGTTGCAGAAGTCGTCAGGAAAGCCACGCCACGTTGTACGGACCAGGCCAATGCAACTTGAGCCGGGGTCTGTTGCAAGCGCCGGGCGACGCCTGTGATCACCGCATCTTCCAGTACGTTCGGCTGCATGCCATGCCCCAGTGGTGCAAACGCAAGGACGACAATTCCATGCTGCTGACAAAACTCGAGCAGTTCCCATTCGGGCAGATAAGGGTGAGATTCAACCTGCACCACGGCAGGTTTTATCCGGGCCACTGCCACAATTTCTTTTAATGCCTGCAGTGTGATGTCGGATAACCCGATGGACTTGCACCGACCCTCATCCACCAGACGCTCAAGTGCTCGCCAAGTCTCGATTAATGTCACGCCCGAGTCGTAAATGATTCCCCCCTGCTCGTCTCTTGGTTCCTGGTCTTCGCCCGGTTGAAAGGCGAAGGGTGTGTGGATGAGGTAGCAATCGATGTAATCCACTTGAAGTCGTTGGCAGCTGGCTTCAAAAGCCGGCAGAATCCGCTCGGGGCGATGGTTGGTGTTCCACAGCTTTGTGGTAATAAACAGGTCTTCGCGCCGGACCTTACCAGTCTCCAGGAATTCCTTGATGGCCACACCGACCTTGTCTTCGTTTCGATAGCGCTCTGCACAATCGAAATGGCGAAAGCCTGTTTCCAGTGCGTGCTTGACGGCTTGTGTGGTCACGCTCAGATCCCGGAACAGCGTGCCAAATCCAACGGCTGGCATCGCACCCGATCCTTGGACAATCGGGAACTTTGTATCGCGAAGTTCATCGTGAAACGCTTCGTATGACATGTCTTTACTCCGATGTCTGGGGCCACAGCCGCAATGGCGGTAGTGGTCTCTGGTAAAACGCAGCTGCTATTGATAAACAGTTTTCGGCGCCTCGCGACTGGCAACGCGCTGCTCGGACACGCCCACAGAATTACCGCCGAGTGCCACATACAACCGCACCGTGTCGAGGTACTGCGCCGTCTTCACTCTGAGTTGACCGAGTAACGCCTGCTCATAGGCACGTTCCGCCTCCAGCACCTGGAGAATGCTGTTCTCACCTTGCGCGTAGGCTTGCTGGTTCAACCGAAAACTCGTTTCGGCCGCTCGTAACGCGTCCTCCTGCGCCAGGTTTTCCTCCGAGTCATGGTTGATTGCCTGCAGCGTGTCTGCGACCTGGCCAAAGGATTGAATGACCGTTTGCTGGTAGCCGGCGAGTGTCGCCTTGTAGCCGTCGACGGCTGCCTGACGTTCAGCCTTGAGCGTGCCACCATCGAAGATCGGCCCCGCCAGTCCCGCAGCAAGACTCCAGAGTGCAGCGCCGCCATTGCCCGAAGCCGCCTGCGCAAGAGATGCGGACAGCGTTACATGGGGATAAAGATTGGCTGTCGCGACCCCGACGGCGGCGCTGGCCATGTGCAATTCAGCTTCTGCTTGCAGTACATCCGGCCGGTTGTGGGCCATTTCCGAGGGCAAGCTGACTGGCACGCTAGACGGCAAGACAAACTCGGCAAGATTGAAGTCGGGTGCGGTCCAGTCTCCTGGGCCTTTTCCCGTCAGAACCGACAGCGCATGCCGCGCCGAATCACGCTGTTGAGCGAGAGGCGGCAACAGCGTGCGGTCCTGAGCGAGCCGTGTCTCGGCCAGCGAAACGTCGATCTGCGTGGTGGTGCCATTGGTGTGCGCCATGCGCACGAGCTCAAGGTTCTTCGCGTCATTGGCGAGCAGTTTCTCGACGGCTTCCATCTGCGCGTTTGCAGAAGCAACCAACAACGCCTGGCTCGCAACATCGCCCGTCAGGGTCAGGTACGCCGCTTCGTAGCGATGTTTCTGCAGACTCGTAAACGCTTCCTTCTGCTCGACCAACCGCTTGGTACCGCCAAAAGCGTCAAGGTCGAAGCCAACCCGTGGCCCAATCGAGTAGAAATTGGAGACGGTTGGCTCGGGCCCGTTGTGGGTCCGTTGGCGACCAGCCTGAGCGCCAAAATCAACCTGCGGATACAGTGCACCCTCCGCCGCTGCAACAGAGGAGGCCGCTTGCCGGATCGTCGCATCCGCCGCCACGAGCTCAAGATTGCCGTCGATTGCCCGACGCACAACCTTGTCGAGCTTCGGCGAATGGAAGGCAGACCACCAGTCACCGCTGACCTTCTTGCCAAGCTCAATGTGCTGTTCAGCGAGCTGATTACTTTTCTCGCCGAGCCGTTGCTCGGCCTGTTGATCATAGTGCTGCGACGGGCTATCCGCAGGCGCTTTATAGTCAGGGCCGACGGTACAGGCGGACAGGAACATCAACGCCGACACCGCACCGACCGTCGTTTGGAACCATTGTCTGTTGAGTACGAACGTATTGGATTTCATTGGGCAGACTCCACGAAAACTAGTTGGTCGGAACGGGTTTGCGAAGAAAGACAACCAGTGGGCTTACCACCAGCATCGCCAGCATCAGAATCTTGAACTGGCCGATAACCGCGATAAAAGCTGCCTGGCCGGTGATCATTTCGTTGAGTCCCCCGAGTGCCTGCAAGGACGCCGACGCCGTCATGGAATGTGCAGCGGCGCGATAAGGCGTCAGATGGCTTGCCAGCACCACATGCATCGTTTGCGTGTTGTTGAAGAAGAACACTTGCACGATGGCAACGCCGAGGGTGCTTCCGTAGACACGGGCCAGATTGAAAAAACCGCTACCTTCCGGGCGGAACCTGGGATCGAGTGTGCTGAAAGCCACCTTACTGATCGCCGGCATCAAGACACCGAGGCCGATTCCCTGGAGTGCACCGGCGACCGCCACAGGCCACCAGTCCATCAATGGCGAATAGCCGAGCATCAGCCAGTTGGCATAAGCCACCAGCGCCACGCCCGCGGCAACGAAGAGTCGCGAGTCGATGCGAGCAGGAACCCGGCCCATCAGCAGAAATGCACCTACAAGCCCGACACCTCGCGGTATCGTCAGGTAACCGGTCGTGGTCGGTGGGTATCCGAGAATTTCATCCAGCATCGGCGATGTCAGGGCCATCGTCGGCAACAGCACAAAACCGAGTGCGAAAAAGATGATCGTCGACAGCACGAAATTGCGGTCTTTGAACAGATTCTTGTTGAGGAAATGCACCTTCGCGGTCAGCACATGAACAACGAACAGGTAGAGCCCCAGTGCACCTGCCAGCGTTTCCAGCCAGATCTCGGGCGAAGCAAACCAGTCCAGACGCTCGCCGCGATCCAGCAGCATTTGCAACCCGATCATTCCCAGCGTGAAGGTGCCGACGCCGAAAAAGTCGAAAGGCGGGCTTTTCTCGGCCTTTTTCTCGGCCAGCAACAACCTCACCACCACGAAGATAAACGCCGTTAGCGGAAGGCTGATGGAGAAAATCGAGCGCCAATCGTAATGTTCGCAGACCCAGCCACCGATACTCGGGCCGCTGACGATGCCCAACAGCACAATGGCCGTGAATATCGAAGCAAATTTCGCACGCCGCGCAGGTGGCAGTGTCTCCATTGCAATGGCCATCGAAAGCGGTGCCAGCAGGCCACTCGCGGCGCCTTGAATAATGCGCGCACCGACGAACTCCAGCGGGGTCGTTGCCTGCATGGCGAGCAACAAGCCAAGGACGAACAAGGCTATCGCAGCTTGATACACAACCTTCAGGCCGTAGCGTCCGGCGAGCCACTGCGCAATCGGCAGGGTAATGGCGCTCGCCGCAAGGTATGAAGTGAATACCCAGCCAGCCTGGTCATCCGTCATCGACACGGCGCCCTGAATAAACCTCAATGCCGCATTCGGCAGAGGCAGGTTCGCAGACTGCATAAAGGTCGCGAGCAATGCGGCGAACCTGAGCGTGCGCGAACCCTCTCCCGCCGGGTTTCCAGCAAGATTGGCGTTCATCGGTCGGTACCTGCCGTCAACAGAGCCTTAAGTGGGTGCCACCAGGGCGTGCGATACCCGGTGTCGACTTTGACCGTGGCACTGGTACCCGAGAAAAGCGGCAGAGCAGGATCCACTTCATCGAGTTCGAGTCGAACCGGCACCCGCTGGACAACTTTGACCCAGTTGCCGGTCGCATTTTCCGGTGGCAGCAGTGCGAAGTCCGACCCGGCACCCGGGCTCATGCTGGTCACGTGGGCTTTGAATACGTGATCAGGGTACGTATCGACACTGATGGTTGCTTCCTGGCCCCGACGCATATGGGCCACTTCCGTTTCGCGGAAGTTGGCCTCAACCCAGATCTGGCGATCGGACAGCAGAGCAAAGGCTGGCGCGCCGCTGTTGACGTAGTTGCCCACCTGCAAATCGTCGACCTTGGCCACGATGCCATCCTCCGGCGCATACACCGTCGCGTACGAGAGATAAAGCTGCGCTTCGTCGAGCTGAGCCTTGGCCTCGCGAACCATCGGGTGTTTATCGGCTTCGATGTCCGGATTGCCGTTCAAGGCAACGACCGTACTGGCGATCTGCTGTTCGATCGACGCTATTCGTTGCCGTGCAACTTTAAGGTCTGTGTCTGCACGTTCGTAAATGGCGCGCGAGACGAACTCGGTGGCGACCAGCGCTTTCTTGCGGGCAAATTCCCGCTGGTCGAAATCCGCCGACTCTTTGGCCGATTGCAGTTCAGCCTGCTGCTGGCGGTAGCTTGCCTTGAGTCCATCGATGCGAAGCCGCGCGACGCTCAGCTGTGCTTCTGCACGGTTAATCGCGATCTGGAACGGCTCCGGGTTGATCCGAAACAGCACCTGGCCCTTGCGAACAGGCTGATTGTCCTCGACCGCGATTTCGACGACTTGTCCGGAAACGCGGGCATTGATCGACGCCTTCGCTACTCGGGCATAGGCGTTATCGGTCGAAACGTAGGGCTCGCCCGTCACATAGTGTGAGTACCCAACCGCTGCGACGAGAGCAGGAACACCCACCATAAGGAGCGGTCGCAACTTCTCTTTAAACGGTTTATTGATGGGCCTGTCAGCCTGGTTCAGCCCTGGGTGCTCGAGGGTTTGCGAAGCTGGAATGTCGAACTGTCTGGTCATGATCGAATACACCTTTAACCGGGAAATCGGGCGAACACCGGCAAGAATCGCCTGCGGCCCTGATGTCAATAATTGCTGTGAGAAAGCAAACCCATGCGCGGTCAGGAGGATCGCTCTGCCGCACCTGTTTCATCGCCGCAACACCCAGTTCGAGCTTCGCTGCAACAAACCTGAAATTC
This sequence comes from Pseudomonas sp. CVAP#3, assembly GCF_018986375.1. Classification (NCBI taxonomy): domain Bacteria; kingdom Pseudomonadati; phylum Pseudomonadota; class Gammaproteobacteria; order Pseudomonadales; family Pseudomonadaceae; genus Pseudomonas; species Pseudomonas sp. CVAP#3. The sequence goes on along the minus strand of NZ_JAHMSC010000002.1, from coordinate 261,554 downwards.
AGGAACTTCTGGTTCCTTAATTTTGTGCGATGGTGTAAGAATATGCCGTGACTCACCTTCATTCAAGGATTTTGTACAGAATGGCACAAAATAAAATTGCAGAGGGCAAAGGCCGCGGCCGCCCTCGCGCGTATGACCCGCAGGCAGCGTTGCAGCAGGCACTTGGGGTTTTCTGGAGCACCGGATATTCCGGCGCCTCTCTGGATAGCATCGCGACGGCGGCCGGCATGAACCGTCCAAGCCTCTATGCGGCATTCGGTGACAAGCACGCGCTCTATATCAAAGCGCTTGAGCAGTATTGGGAGTTTGCCGCGGCGGCCATGCATGAGGCACTGACAGACAACGCGCTGACACTCGAACAGGCGTTGATGCGTTTCTATGAAGGGCAGTTGTCGATCTACTTCTCGGGCGAAGGCCAACCGCGCGGCTGTTTTGCGATTGGTACGGCGACTACCGAGGCCGTCGAGGATGCTGAAATACGCGACGTTCTTTCGGATCGGCTGAGCAGGCTCGATGCCGAACTCGAAACGCGCCTGCGGGCAGCAATCGACTCCGGCGAGTTGAAAAGCGATGCCGACCCTGCAGCCCTTGCCGTACTCGCATCAGCCTTGCTGCACAGCATTTCGATACGCGCTCGGGCGGGTAAATCCCGCGCTGAATTGACCGAGCTTGCACGCAATGCGGTCAGCGTGATCTGCGGCTAATTAACCTCGGCACCTGTCGGGTTTGTGAGGTTTTATCGTGGGTGAAAGACTCGAAGATATTCTTGCCGAGCAGCTTGCCGTGATTTTCTGTGGCATCAATCCGGGTATGACTGCCGCCGCCCAGGGCCATCATTTTGCGGGTCGGGGCAATCGCTTCTGGCGCACCCTTCATCTCGCCGGTTTTACGCCGCAGGAAGTACGCCCGGAACACGATCGAACGATCTTGCAATACCAGTGTGGGTTAACCGCAGTGGTCGAACGGCCAACCGCGCGGGCGGATCAGCTGTCTGCACATGAATTCAGCGCTGCCGCTGCGGATTTTGAACAAAAGATCGCACGTTATGCACCACGCTTTGTGGCGTTTCTCGGCAAAGCGGCGTACAGCGCGTTGTCCGGTCAACGAGATATTGCATGGGGGCTTCAGTCAAAAACCTTTGGTAATGCCTCGGTCTGGGTCCTGCCTAATCCCAGCGGGCGAAATCGCGCGTTCACGCAGGATCAACTGGTCGGCGCTTATCGCCAACTCTGCCTGGCAGCAGGTTCGGATCGGTTTCCCGGTTGATCAGGGGATCACTTTACTTTTTCGTCAGACCGGGATAGATAGCGTGTTACGCCCCCTGCTTGATACCTGATGTAATTAATCGAGAGATAAGATGCCCCGGCATTTTGACGATGTGCAACTCGGCAGCATTGAGCTGTTCTGTTTGGCAGTCGAGTTTGAAAGTTTCACTGCCGCTGCGCAGGCCGCCGGTGTGACGCCTGCCGCCGTGAGCCGGTCGGTGTCACGTCTGGAGGAGCGTTTGGCGGTGCGCTTGTTTGTACGCACCACCCGGCAGATACGCCTGACCGAGGCAGGTCGGGTCTATTACGAGCAATGCCGGCAAGCGTTGACTCAACTGGTTGACGCGGAACGTAAAGTGACGGGACAGCAGCAGGCACCTTCAGGGGAATTGCGAATCAGCGCACCGACGCCCTATGCGCATTTTCGACTGTTACCACGCCTTGCCGAGTTTCGTCGACGCTATCCACTGGTCAAGGTGGTCGTACACGTCAGCACCCGGAACATAGATTTCGCTGAGGAGGGTTACGATCTGGCCATCCGTGGTCGAGCGCCCGAAGACTCGGCGCTGATTGCGCGCACACTCGAGAATGCGGAGCTGGTGGTCGTAGCCTCTCCTGAGTACCTTCGCCAGCATGGCGTTCCGCAGGCACTGTCGGACCTGGAATTACACGATTGCATTCAGTTTGAACTACCCAGCAGCGGAAGGAATGTGCCGTGGACCTTCATCGTCGATCAACGGTCGGTCAGCGTGCACACCACTGGAAATACCACCTGCCTTGAAGATTATCTGGCAACGATCACGATGGCCAGACACGGCGCCGGGATCGTGCAGGCGTACCGGTTTACCGTTCAGGCGCAAATCGAAAGCGGTGAATTGGTCGAGGTACTCGGGGAGTTTGGTGGTGCTACACGCCCCTTCATGTTGCTGTATCCCCATGCCCGCTACCTTCCGATGAAAGTCAGAGCGCTGATTGATTTCTTGACGGACCCGGAGTCAGTTCATTGATTGCCAGGTCAGATGCTCCTTCTCTGGGGACTGAACATATGCCGATTCGGAAGGCTGCCGCTTACCCCTGCTAATTCGGGTCCAACAATCCTCCGCTCCAGTTGCGCGACACCCGGGTTCCGGTGAATTTCGCCACCACCATGCCCTGTTGCACAAGGCGATCCCGATAACGTGTGACCATCCGCCCCGATTGTTCGGCAAACAGCAGCACTTCGGAAGATGGGTCACCTGGGCGCCCCAGAATCCGCGCAAACCGCTGCCCTTCTTCGACAAAATCGCCCAGCTCCTTTTCAAAGATCAGCACCCCGGGCTGCGGCGCGAGAATGGTCTCCATGTGGCTCATTTCTATCGCCTCGACAGGCCAATCGCCTGGCGATAGCGGCTCATCGATCACCCCGCACGCGCAAAGCCAGGCGTACAGCCCTGCAGCATCCTGCTCGGCAAACCGGTCGCTGACATCGCCCTGCCCGCGCAACTCCAGGGTCGCCGCCAGGTGCTGGTCCGTAACGCCATCGCGCAGCCAGGGCGCGATGATGGTTTCCTCGAAAGAGCCATCGCCACCGTCATCCCAGATGATCGCCACCTCCATCTTCATCGCCGCCGCCAGTTCGCGGCCGCGTGGCCAGAAACTGCGGTGAACATAGAGGTACGGTAGCGCCTCGTCATCGGTGTGCAGATCGAGCATTACATCCGCCGGGGCCGCCAGTTGTACCAGGCTTTTTTGCCAGGCCTGGACAGGAGTCGAAGGTCGGGCCATTGCTGTCGACTGGTCGAATGAACGGTTGAAGTTATGGCCGGTGGCGTCGTGAAACCGACCGAGTATTCGCCCTTGGCGAAACTGTCCGATGCCCAGGGGATTGGCCTGTGGCACCACGGTCACACTGCCCTTGATGCGGCCCTCGGCCTCGGCGACCTGGAGCCGCTGCATCAACAGATGCAGGACCAGCATCCCGGCGATTTCATCGGCGTGCACCCCCGCCTGCAGGTGCACCTTCGGCCCGCCGCCATTGCCCTCGAATCGCCACACGCCGACCCGTACCGCGTCGCCGTTATTGTTCCGAACAGCGAACGAAATGTCCTGCGCCATATACTTGTCCTCTCGTCATGACTGTCGACCCCGATGCTCGACGGACTCTGGATCGAAGGGTGCCTGGCCCCCGAAACCTTCAGCCCCGCCAACGGCCTCCCTGTCGGTCGTTGCGGGATAAAGGGGTTGCGTCACGGAGCATTCGGCGCCGACGACGTCTTGTGCCGGGTGACGGCCAACGATCATCGCCAGGGTGCCGCTGACCGCGATCAGCCCGGCACCGATCATCAGCGACTCATCCATCAGCGTGCCCCAGACCAGGTTCGACAGCAGGAACGCCCAGACCAACCCGGTGTACTCGAACGGCGCCAGCAAAATCGCCGTGGCCCGCTGAAAACTGGCGAACAGCAGGAACTGCCCGATACCGCCCACCAGCCCGGCGCCCAGCATCCCCAGCCAGGCCGGGGTCGGCGATGGGGTGTGGGTCCAGGGCAACGCCAGCATCATGCAAATGACAAACACCCCATTGGTGATCAGCATCTGCTCCAGTACTGAGGTCTGGTCATCCACCTGCCGCAACTGGATGTAGGTGAAGGCCCAGCACATCGCGGCCAACAGCGTCAGCACGATCGGCAAGGGCTCGGTCATATTGCTGGGGCGACAGGCAATGATCACGCCGACAAAGCCGATGATCAGGGTGAACCACTGCCAGCCGCTGGCACGTTCCTTGAGAATGACGACTGCCAGCACGGTGACCATGATCGGTGCCGAAAAATACAGCGTGGTCATCTCTGCCAGAGTCAGGTCCCGGGCTGCCGTGTAATACAGCAGCCAGGCAACAAGCGACAGCAACCCGCGCACCACCAGCAAACGCCGGCTCGGTGAACGCCAGGCGCGCTGAATCAGCCGCAAGCGTCCGGCCAGCAGGCAGGCGACCACCACCACGAGGCTGCGCCAGAACAGGATGCTGACCACCGAGTAGTCGGCCACCAGCCACTTGATGCTCGCGTCCTGCAACGCCAGAAACGCGTAACCCAAGGTGCACAGGCCAATACCCTGCAACGACCGGTCAACCCGTGGCGCGCTCATTACACCGCCCTGCGCAGCGGCGTCCCGCGCCGTTCGGCAAAAGCGAACAGCGCCTCGATCAGGAACGTCAGGCAGACATACACCCCGGCCACCAGCAGCAACGGTTGATAGACTTGCAGGGTCTGCGCGCGGACCACGTTGGCGGCGCCCAGCAGATCGATCACCGCGATGGTCGAGGCCAGCGCCGTGGACTTCAGCAACATCACGGTCTCCCCGGCCAATGTCGGCAACAGCAACCGCATGGCCCGTGGCAAGCGCACCCGCAGCAGGGACTGGCGCGGGGTCATGCCAAACGCCGAGGCGGCTTCCATTTCACCTTTTGGCACTGCCAGCAGGCCGCCGCGAATCACTTCGCCCACATAGGCCCCCACCGACAGCACCAGGGCAAACACGATGTACCAGTAGCCGTCACGCAGATAAGGCCAGAGAAAACTGCCACGAATCAGCGGAAACTGCGCAAACAGACTGCCAAGCCCGTAATAGAAGATGTAGATCTGGATCAGCAACGGTGTCCCGCGAAACACGCTGGTGTAGAACAGGCTGGCCTTGGCGATGACTTTATTCTTCGAGATCCGGGCCAGCGCCACCAGCACCGCGAGCAAAAAACCGAACGCACTGGCAAACAACAGAAGGGTGATGCTCGTTTGCAGCCCTCGGCCCAACAGCGCCGCGTATTCAACTATCCACGCTGGAATCATTTCATTCACTCAGCCAAAGGCATCCAGCGACGAGTACGTCGCTCAAGCCGTCCCGACAGGTAGTTGGACACCAACGTCACCACGTAATACATCGCCGCGGCCGTGAGGTAGAACAACAGGTAGTGACGCGTCGAACCCGCCCCTTGCTTGGCGGTGTACAACAGCTCGTTGGTGCCGACTACGCTGATCAATGCGCTGTCCTTGATCAGGTTGATCCACAGGTTGGCCATCCCGGCCATCGCATAGGGCGCCATGATTGGCAGCGTTACGCGCCGGAACAGTCCGAACCCGCTCTGGCCGAACGCCCTCGCCGCTTCGATCTGACCAAAGGGAATCGCCTGGATCGCTGCCCGAAAAATCTCCGAGGCATAGGCGCCTTGCACCAGGCCCAGCACCAGGATTGCCGCCAAAGGACCGCTGACATCCATCGCACCGTAACCCATCCGGGCCATCAGCGAATTGAGGAGCATGGAACCGACGTAGTACAGCAACAGGATCAGCAACAATTCCGGAACTGCCCGGAACAATGTGGTGTAGCCACGCATCAGTGCCGCAATCGGTTTGGGCGCGTTCAACTTGAGACAGGCCACCACCAGGCCAATGAACAGCCCGACCACAAAGGCCCCGGCCGATATTTGCAGGGTCATCCAGAGCCCCTTCAACAGCGCACTGCCCCATCCTTGTTCGCTGAAATCGATCAACTCGAACATTGCTGGCATTTCAACTCTCCGGTCGGTGGCCGTGAAAACACCACCTCATCCTTAGTGGGAGCGTGGCTTGCCCGCGAAGCTTTTGGCGGCCTCAAGGGCCTCATCGCGGGCAAGCCCGGCTCCCACAGGGATCTGCGTTTCACATAGGATTTGCGTTTAGAACGCGGGCTTCACGCTGGTCCCGAAGTAGCTTTGGGAGAGGTCGTCATAGTCCTTGCTCGCCAGCAGGGTCTTGATCGCCTTGTCGAGATTGGCCTTGAGCTCGGTGTCATCCTTGCGCAGACCGGCGCCCACGCCTTTGCCGAAGATCGGGTCATAAGGCACCGTGCCCAGGTAGGCCAGGTCCTTGGCATCCGGCGTCTTGACGAATGCCGCCATGGCCGTGCCGTCCGCCATCATCAGGTCGACGCGACCGGCAATCAGGTCGGCGTTGGCCGAGTCCTGGGTGTCGTAATACTTCACGTCGGCAATTTTCTCGTAGTAAGCCTTCAGGTAACTGGCGCTCACTGTCGAGTTCTGCACCGCGATGATCTTGCCCTTGAGATCATCCGGGTACTTGTTCACCGCCGTGCCCTTGGGCCCGACAAGCGCGATCGCCGAGTCGTAGTAGGCCTTGCTGAATGCGATCTGTTTTTCGCGCTCTTCGGTCACCGACATGGAAGAGAAAATCACGTCGATCTTCTTCGCCAGCAGCGACGGGATGATCCCGTCCCACGCCACTTCCTTGATCTCGCACTCGGCTTTCATTTCGCTGCACAGCTTGTGGATCAGGTCGACTTCAAAGCCTTTCCATTCACCGTTGGCCTGCTTCTCGGTGTACGGCGGATACGGTTCGGCGGCGACCGCGAACCTGATCGGCTGCGCCTGTGCCGCGCTCATGCCGGCCAGCATTACGCAGGCCACGCCGGCCAACCAGTTTGCCAAACGTCGATTTCCCATGATTGTTCCCCGTTTTTTTTATGTTATTAGCGAGTCTGATGAGCGTTGACGAATTGTCGGCAACGTTCGCTGCGTGGGTGTACGAACACTTCGTCCGGCGAACCGGCTTCCTCGATCAACCCTTGATGCAAGTAGGCGACTTTGGAAGATACATCGCGTGCGAAGGCCATCTCATGGGTCACCAGGATCATGGTCCGGCCTTCTTCGGCGAGAGAGCGGATCACCCGCAGCACTTCGCCGACCAGTTCCGGGTCGAGTGCCGAGGTGGGTTCATCGAACAGCATGACCTTGGGCCGCATGGCCAGGGCCCGGGCGATGGCCACCCGTTGTTGCTGTCCCCCGGAGAGAAACGCCGGGTACTCGTTGCGCTTGGCCGCAAGCCCGACGCGTTCAAGCAAGGCTTCGGCCCGTTCAGTGGCCTCCGCACGGCTTTCACGCAGGACCTGAGTCGGCGCTTCGATGAGGTTTTCCAGCACCGTGCGATGGGGCCAGAGGTTGAAGTTCTGGAACACCATGCCCAGGCTCGAACGGATCCGTACCAGCTGTTTGGCGTCGGACACCAGCGGCGCGCCGGGACGGTCGAAGTTCAACTGAATGCTTTCGCCGTCCACCAGAATGCGCCCCTGGTCCGGCACTTCGAGCATGTTGATGCAGCGCAATAAAGTACTTTTGCCCGAGCCGCTGGCGCCGATCAGGGAGATCACATCGCCTTCGCGGGCCGTCAGGGAGACGCCTTTGAGGACCTCGATATTGCCAAAGCGTTTGTGCAGACCATCGACCTCGATCATGGTCTTGGCCGCGACCGGCTCAACGGTCACTTCGCTGGTCACACGGGTGATCTCCGGCCGCGGCGCTTCGCCTTTCAACACCCGGACAAAATCGCGAATACGCTGGCAGGCCTGGGCCAGTCGTTCTTCACCGAGCGTGAACGAGAGCCGCACAAAGCCTTGTGCCGGTTCGCCGAAAGCAGCCGCATCGAGGACCGATACCCGCGCCTCGCGCAACAGACGCCAGGCGAACTCAAGAGAACTCAGACCAGTGCCCCGCACGTCCACCAACACGAACATGCCGGCATCGGGCGTGAGCACTGAAATTCCCGGGCAATCGGACAAACTTTTCACCACCAGATCACGACGACGGCGATAGATCTCGCGCATGCCGTGGGTCACGTCCTCATGGGCCTGAACGGCCTTGAGCGCGGCCTCCATGACAAACCCCGGCAAGCCGTAGAGCATGCTCAGCATCAGGGTTTCGGCATGCGCCACCAGGGTTTCATCAGCGACGATCCAGCCGATCCACCAGCCGGTCATGGCATGGGATTTCGACAAGCTGCCGATGACCACGCAACGTTCGGCCATGCCCGGCAAGGCCGCCAGGCTGAAGTGCTCGCGTTCGAACGCCAGGCTCTCATAGACCTCGTCCACCACAACCCACAGGTCATGGGTGATGGCGAGGTCGGCGATGGCCTGCAGCTCTTCGCGGTTGAGCACCACGCCGGTGGGGTTGTTCGGATTGGAGAGGAAAATCGCCCGGGTACGCGGGGTGATGGCCTTGGCCAGCACCGCGGCATCGAGCCGGAAACCCGAATCCGCCGCGCAAGGCACCCGCACCAGCGTCGCGCCGGAGGCCTTGAGCGTCGCCTCGTAGGTCACGTACATCGGGTCCAGGGCAAGTACTTCGTCGCCGGCAGTCAACAGGCACAGCGAGGTGATGAACAGTGCATTCTGCGCCCCCGCCACATTGATGACGTTTGACGCTTGCAGCTCACGGTCGAACAGTTGGCTGTATCGCGCGGCGATGGCTTCGCGCAGGGCCAGGCGACCGGCGATTTCGGTGTAGTGCGTGTCGCCCTCACGCAGCGCATCAACCGCGGCATCGGTGATGAAGTCTGGAGTGGGGAAATCCGGGTCCCCGACGCTGAGGATGATGACATCCTCACCACGGCGCTGGGCGTCAAACGCCGCATTGTGAATATCCCAGGCAGCAACGCCCTGACCTGAGATCCGCTCAACAAAGGGTGAAAACCGCATGCCAGTGCCTCGTTCGAGAAGAAGAAACGCAAGCCCGCAACCAGCCGGGAAGAAGGTGGGACGAACATAGTCCAAGCTGAACAGTCGTTCAACAGAAAAGTCACAGGGGTTCGCGTTCAGCGTCAACAGGTCGTTTTTACGACAGTCGAGGCACTTTCCAGTATTCGAAGGACAGGTAGGAATGAGGTTTGCGATGGCGCTGCTGGTGCGTTGGGCAATGCCGCGATAGCCGTGTCCCTTTCACCAGGAGCGGCGTCAGGCATCCTCGAGATGCTCACGCAGAAACTCGATAAACCGTTGGGTTTTCACTGGTAACAGTCGGGTTTCGATCAGGCGACCGCTGAGGCCTTCGCCGCGCAAGGTCACGGCTGCGCAGCCACCGGCATTCGGCACGCCGGAAAAGCCAAGGAAGAGAGTGCGGTTGTCGATATAGACGATCATCCTGAACTCACGCAAAACCTGCCGGTTGAGGGAATACCTGGATGAACTTGGGAAAATGGCAGGGGCGGCTGGATTTGAACCAACGCATGGCAGGATCAAAACCTGCTGCCTTACCGCTTGGCGACGCCCCTGTAGCTGTTGCTGAAAACCCCGTGAGGGCCTCTGCAAGAACGCGCGGAAATTTATCAACTTTCGCTTCGTCTGGGAAGCCCCCAAACCACATAAATTGTTTTTAAAACAGCCACTTGCTTTTGATCGAATTAAACAACCCTCCCCTGCCCGAGCCTGAGGCAATCGTTGCAAGGGAGGGACGCTGGCTGAGTTACTTCGGTTGCGCCACGGTGCGCAAATAGGGTTTCAACGTCTTGAAGCCCTGCGGGTACTTCTTCCTGGCTTCTTCGTCGGACACCGACGTGGGAATGATCACGTCCTCGCCCGGACGCCAGTTCACTGGGGTGGCGACCGTGTGCTTGGCGTTTAATTGCAGCGAGTCGAGCAGGCGCAACACTTCATCGAAGTTGCGTCCGGCACTCATTGGGTAGATCAGCATCGCCTTGACTTTCTTGTCCGGGCCGACGATGAACACGGAGCGCACCGTCGCGTTGTCCGCGGCGGTGCGTGAGCCGCCGCTGGCATTCGGGTGAATCATGTCGTAGAGCTTCGCCACGACCAGGTTCTCGTCGCCGATCATCGGATAGTTGACCGCATGCCCCTGGGTCTCTTCGATGTCACCGAGCCAGGCCCGGTGGTCACTGACCGGATCGACGCTGAGCCCGACTATCTTGGTGTTGCGCTTGTCAAACTCGGGCTTGAGTCTGGCCATATAACCGAGCTCAGTGGTACAGACAGGCGTGAAGTCCTTCGGATGCGAGAACAGGATCGCCCACTTGTCGCCAATCCACTCGTGGAAGTGGATCGGGCCTTCAGTACTTTCGGCAGTAAAGTCCGGTGCTTCATCGCCAATGCGAATTGCCATGTTCATTCTCCTTACAGTGACTGATAGGGAAGCTGTCAAAACCCTGTCGGCGGGCCCGACGGCGTTGGGTGCCAGCGCTGAGCCTGGCAACGCGAATCAGTATAGGAGACGTATCAAGACAGCCGTGACAATCGCTTGGCCCGGCCTCGCAGTGGCGTCGTTTTCATTTGACCAGTCGCGTTTCCTTGGAGGGTCTGTATCCAAAGTACGAGCTATAACATTTGCTGAAATGACTGGGTGAAACAAAACCGCAGGCCACCAGCACATCGACCTGGGATAGCTCGGTGTGTTGCAGCAGTCGCCGCGCCTCGGTAATACGCAGCTCCATGTAATACCGTTGCGGCGTCGTGCCCAGTTGCTCCTTGAACAAGCGTTCGAGCTGTCGACGGGAACGGCCGGCATAAACCGCCAGTTGCTCCAGCTCCAGCGGCTCTTCGAGGTTGGCATCCATCAGCTTGACCACCTCACGCAATGGCGCGCTCACACAGATATTTTCAGCCGGTTTGATGCGCCGATAACGGGACTCCTCGAAAGCCAGAATGTCCTCGATACCCTCGACCAGCGCTTTATCGTGCAGTTCCTTGATCCAGTCCAGCGCCATATGGAATGCCCCCGCGGGACTGGAAGCGGTGAGCCGGTCTCGATCAATGACAAAAGCTTCGCTGGTGACATGCGTCGCCTTGGAGATTTCCGCGAGTGCGGGGCGATGTTCGGGGTGAATAGCGCAACGATATCCATCCAGCAAGCCGGCGCTGCCGAGGAACCAGGCGCCATTCCACAACCCGGCCAGACTCACGCCACGGTCTGCCGCTGCTCGCAACAGGCTGATCAGCTCATCAGTCGCCTTCAGCTCTGTCCTGTAGCCGCCACAAATGACCAACAGGTCCAGGTCTTGAATGGCTGAAGAATCGAAACGCGCATCCGGACGAATGACCAGGCCGAGATCACTGATGACCTCCCCGTCATTCAATCCGAACGTTCGGGAAGCGAACAACCCGGGGCGTAGCAGATTCGCCGTAACAATCGTATCCAGCGCCTGGGTGAACGCGGGCAGCGAGAAATGCTCGAGCAGCAGAAATCCTGCCCGGGTCATTTGAGCAGTCTCACTGGGATTCTCATTCAGATAGCGAAGGTTTTTCCCCTTCATGCCTCCGCTAAATTGGCGTCGTTCGATCAATGTTCGACCTACTCGGTTGCGTTAACCCACCGGTCATTTGGTGCGTCGGTAAAGCGCAATGCTAACCGCATAAGTTTCAACACCACCAGCACCATTATGCAACTGATCAGGCAAGCTGAAAGCCGTGCAAAAACGGGTGACATGATCCACTTTCAGCGCCACGACCGCCCGTAACCCTGAACAGGCGTCAGCTCATGCTTCGCTATGCTTAACCACACACCGCTGGAGCGGTCGAATACGAGCTTCGTCGCGTGAGCGCGAGGAGCAAAGGCAGGGAGATGAGGCAGCTATCTGACAAGAGAATCGAATAATGAAAATGCTAATGATGGTCGAGTGCCCGAATGAACCCTTCAACGCGCTCGTCAGGGCCGGGAAGGTCGGCGAAGTCATCGGGCGAATCCTGGAAAGCATCAAACCGGAGGCTGCCTACTTTACCGAGCAGGATGGAATGCGCGGCGGGATTTTCCTGATCGACGTACAAGACTCCTCCCAGATCCCCAGCTTTGCAGAACCGTTCTTTCTCAACTTCGATGCCACCTGCAAGTTCCGTCTGGTCATGAGCCCACAGGACCTGCAAAGGGCTGGTCTGGAAGCGCTCGGAAATACATGGGGCTGAAGGCGATCAGTGCGGGGCGGTTATATCCGCCCCACACCCTCGTCGGGTCACGACAAACCCGCTGGGCAATAGCGGTTGCCGATAGCTATGATTGGAGACCATGACAGCCTCTCTCCAGATTCGACAACCCTGCCCGCCCGGTGCCTGCGATTGCAGGCGCGAACAGTTGCTGGACATACCCAGTGCGGATTTGCGCATCCTGCACCTGACCCGCCAGGAGGAAAAACGCCTGCTCGACCGACTGGAGAATCTGCAGAGCCTGGCCGACCTCGAGCATTTGCAACGGCGGATGTACGAGCAGCTAGGCATTCGTGTGCAAATCATCCCAAGCGTGCACGAAGTGCGAAGCATGCGCGGTATCGGTATTCAGCTTCTCGACCTGCCGGGGCTGTGCCGCAAAACCCGCCAGTCGATTCCAGCCGCCATTCGTCGCGGTCTGGAAAAACACCCCGAGATTGCCTACGAGCTGCTTAACGCTCACGACCTGTTGCGCGATGCCTGAGGTGCCGCCCGGCGTGCGCCTCTTGCAAAGACACGGCGGGCGACAAGCGATTATCGAGAACGTGTCAATGGCGCAGCAATTTGCGCAGCGGCACGCCGTCCTTGAGCACGGGAGACTTGATGACGATGTAACTGAAGTACTTGGAGATGCCGATGTTCTTGTCCAGCAGGCTTTCGATCACTTCCTGATAGTGCTGGATGCTGCGGGTCATGAAGCGCACCAGATAATCGTAGCCACCGCTGATCAGATGGCATTCGAGCACCTCATCCACCAGACGGATATTGGACTCGAACTTGGCGAAGTCTTCGCGCTTGTGATCGCTCAAGGTGATCTCGGTGAACACCGTGACCGAGTCAGTGATCTTGGCCAGGTTCAAATGTGCCTTGTAACTCGAGATGTACCCCGCCGACTCCAGTCGCTTGACCCGTTGCAGGCACGGACTGGCTGACAACCCCACGGCATCGGCCAGGCTGACATTGGTCATGCGCCCGTCTTTTTGCAACTCAACCAAGATGCTGATGTCGATCCGGTCCAGTTTCACTAAACCTTCCATTGCGTACCTCTTGATTGCCGTTTGTAGGACAATCTTCTAGCAAAATCAGCGCCGTAAAGACAGCTGATGCTGAGCCACCAGGTCAGCCATGCTGTTAATGCAGTAATCCGCCGCACACGACGTTGCAGGTTTTGCCCGCCCGCGACAAATCAGGCACACATCGCTGGCCGCCTGCCGACCGGCAGAAGGTCGGGTCACTTGCAGGATATCCCGGGCCTCAAGCCCATTGGCCTGTAACCAGTCCCGATCCAGCAAAGGATCGCTGGCCAGTGAAATGAAGTCGTCGGGCATGACCCCCAAACGCTCACAGAGCAGCCCTCGATCTTCGGCATCCCGATCGCCCTGCACCAGCAAGCGATAGAACTTGCGCAGGTACAACATCGCGCCGGGCGCGTCCTCGAACAGCGACCAACCGGCCACCGAACGGGCAAAACTCATGCCCTCCTCCCAACTGGCTCTCAGCCCCCAACGCTCGGCCAACTGACGATGGGCGAAACACAGCAAGCCACTAAAGCCCAGCTCACCGAAACGCGGGTAGAGCGCACGCACCACCTCGCCGTACTCGGCCAGTACCTGTTCCTTGTCCGGGCGACCGCCAAGACTGTCGAGCAGCGGTTGCAGCGCCGTCCAGACTCCCGAATCGCGATCGACCAGGACTTCATCGCAATCGATGAGCAACGCTCGATAATCAGTCAGCCCCATGGTACGCCAAGCCTCCAATAATGCACTCCGTCACTCCATGCGCCATAAATGCTCACGGGCGATACCTTGCAGTACCGCCCGGAGCAGGCATGAGTTCAGTTCAAGACGCGTGCCAATGCTGCTTCAAGAATCTGCAGCGCTTCGTCGATCTGATCTTCTGTTGTCACCAGCGGCGCAAGGAAACGCAGCACGTTGCGGTACACGCCGCATTTGATCACCAGCAAGCCGCCTGATCGGGCTTCGTCAATCAGCCGCTGATTCAGGTCCGCATCCGGGGTACGCGCGTCGTCATCCTTGATCAGCTCGATCGCCAGCATGAACCCGCTGCCGCGCACGTCGCCGATTTGCCGGTGACGGGCTTGCAAGCGCAACAAGCCCTGACGCAAACGCTCGCCCAGAGCGTCGCCACGCGCCAGCAGCTTCTCTTGCTCGTAGGCGTCGATCACCGCCAGCGCTGCGGCGCATGACAGCGCGTTACCGCCGTAAGTGCCGCCCAGGCCACCAGGCAATGGCGCGTCCATGATCACGGCCTTGCCGACCACACCGGACAACGGTAGACCACCGGCAAGACTCTTGGCGACGGTCACCAGGTCCGGCTGGATACCGGCGTGCTGGAAACCGAACCATTTGCCGGTACGGCCAAAACCGGTCTGGATTTCATCGAGAATCAGCACGATGCCGTGCTTTTCAGTGAGGGCGCGCAACGCCTGGAGGAACTCCACCGGTGCCGAGAGGAAACCGCCGTCGCCCTGGACCGGTTCAATGATGATCGCCGCGACCCGCTCAGGGGCGACCTGGGTGGCCAGCAACTCGTCCAGTGCCTTGAGGGCCATCTCACTGCTGACGCCGCGATAGGCATTCGGATACGGCGTGTGAAACACCTCCGGCGCGAACGGCCCGAAGTTCTGCTTGTACGGCTGGCTCATGCCGGTCAGCGTGGTGCCGAGCAAGGTGCGACCGTGAAACCCGCCACGAAACGCGATCACCGCTGAGCGGTTGGTGTGAGCGCGGGCGATCTTCACCGCGTTTTCCACGGCCTCGGCGCCAGAGGTAAAGAACGCCGCTTTATAGGCTTCTTTGCCGCCGATCATTTCACACAGGCGCTGGGCCAGATCAAGGTAAGGCTTATAGGCCACCACCTGAAAACAGGCGTGGGAGACCTTTTGCAACTGGGCCTGCACCGCGGCAACCACCTTGGGGTGGTTGTGGCCGATGTTGAGCACACCAATGCCGCCGACAAAATCCAGGTAGCGCTTGCCGTCCACGTCCCACAATTCGGCACCTTGGGCGCGATCGATCACCAACGGGTGAGCGGTAACCAGGCCACGTGGCACGAATTGATCGCGCTGACGGAGCAAATGAGGGGTTTCGTCGACTTTGCTGTTCATGGCATTTCCCATCGTGAGTCCGGCAACCGGGAGGTGGTTGCGATGGTGTTCAGGTTAAGGCTTGTACGAAACGAACTACGCCGAACTTGCACCCTGAGAAATTCGGATCAACTGTTTTCACCCCACCAAACGGCAGATTCCTTCAGCCCGCCGAATCTGCCGGGGCATGCCTGATAGAAACAGGTGCAACGCGTTTAACCCGGCCCTTTCGACAGATCCTGCGCTGGCGTTGCGCGATGATGGACAGCCTCTTCACCCTTCAGGAAATGCCCATGGCCCTGCTTTATAAAGCTGACCCGATACGCGGCGAACAGTGGAAAGCGCTGTTCGCCGAGCATGCCCCGGATATCGAATGGCGCGCCTGGCCGGACATCGGCGACCCCAAGGACATTCAGTACCTCGCCGCCTGGCAGGCACCGGATGATCTCGAGGCGCTGCTGCCCAATCTGCGCGTTTTGTTTGCGTTGTCCGCCGGGGTCGATCAACTGGACTTGAGCCGCTTGCCGACGAACCTGCCGGTGGTGCGCCTGCTGGACCCCGGCATCACTCGCGGCATGTGCGAATACGCCAGTTTTGCGGTGCTCAGCCTGCACCGCGACATGCTGCGCTATCGCCAGCAACAAATGGCCCGGTGCTGGCAGGCACACTTGCTGCAACCGGCGGCCAAGCGGCGGGTTGGCGTCATGGGCCTCGGTACCCAGGCCCGGCAGATTCTGGCGACCTTGCAGCCCCTGGGGTTTGCGTTGTCCGGCTGGGCGCGCAGTGCCCATCAAGTTCCGGGCGTCGATTGCTATGCCGGTACCGAGCAGTTGTCTGCGTTCCTGAGCCAGTGCGACATTCTGTTGTGCGTACTGCCGCTGACCGAACAGACCCAAGGCATTCTCGACCGCACGCTGTTCCAGCAACTGCCCCGTGGGGCGGCGCTGATCAACATGGGTCGTGGCGGGCATCTGGTGGAAAGCGATTTGCTGGAGGCGCTGGACAGCGGGCAACTGAGCGGCACCGTACTCGATGTGCTACAGGAAGAACCGGCGCCGGTGGATCATCCGTTTTGGGACCATCCGCAGATTCTGCTGACCCCGCACATCGCAGCGATGACTCAACCGGAAAGCGCATTCGAGGTGTTGTTGGAGAATATTCGGCGGCATCAGCGTAGCGAGCCTATGGTCGGTGAGATCGATCGCACCCGGGGTTATTGAATACACAAAAAATCAAAATTCGGGAGCGAGCTGGCTCCCACAATAGTCCGGTGGTTGATTCAGAGTCTGTCGGCAATCACCCGTTCGACGCTGATCATGCTTTCAATGCATCTTCCAGAAAGGCCACCAACGCCTGTACGCGCGCACTGCGAAGTTTGCGTGAGGGGACCAACAGGTTGATCGGCGCGCTATCAAATTGCCAATCCGCCAATACGCGTGTCAGGCTGCCGTTGGCGATCGCTTCACTGACATCCCATTGCGAACGCAGCACCAGCCCCAAGCCTTGCTCGGCCCACCGCCGGGCCACGCCTCCATCGTTGCTCAACAGCGCCGGCTCGATGCGCAGCGTTTTGCGCCCCTGCCCCTTACGCATATGCCACAACGTGACGTCTTCATCATTCTCGCGAATGCAAATGCAACGATGCTCGGCCAGTTGCTCGGGCGACGACGGCACGCCGTGCTGCTCCAGATACGCCGGACTGGCGCACAGCCATCGATTGTTTTGCGTGAGGGGTTTGGCGATCCACAGGCTGTCGTTGAGGTGACCAATGTGAATCACCGCATCGCTGTCGTGACGATCAGGCCACGGCGTTTCGCGCAGATCCAGGTGCAGGCACAGCTGTGGATGCAATCTGGCAAAACGCGCCAGTAGCGGCGCAATGCGCTGGCGCCCATAGCCGAACGGCGCCGCCAGCCTGAGTGTGCCAACCAGCCGCTCATCATGCTGCCTGAAGGACTCTGGAAGCGCCTCCAACTGTTCCAGCAGCAGCGCGCTTTCACGGGAAAAACGCTCGCCATCGGCAGTGAGACTCAAGCGCCGGGCATCGCGATTGGCCAGGGTCAGACCCAGCAGCGTCTCCAGCTTGCGCAAACGCATGGACAACGCTGGTGGTGAGACATTCAGGACTCTGGCGGCAGCGCTTAAAGACTCGGAGCGCGCCAGCGTTACGGCCAGACGTAAGTCTTCAACGGAGATCATTCAATTTTACTTAATGATTGATGACTATCCATTGAACCACACCTTCATGACGGCTGAGTAGAGTGGACCTCGTACCCAGCCACCCGAGTTCTGTCATGTCAGTCCCTATTGCCTCCCTCGATACGCCCGCCGCGATAGTCGATGTCCCGCGAATGCAGCGCAATATCCAGCGCATGCAGCAGCGCATGGACACCCTGGGTGTGCGTTTGCGCCCGCACATCAAGACCAGCAAATGCCTCCCCGTGATCAAGGCACAGATAACCGCTGGCGCAAGCGGTGTCACGGTTTCCACCTTGAAAGAAGCTGAGCATTGTTTTGCTGAAGGGATCAGCGACATTTTCTATGCCGTTGCCATGGCGCCTGCCAAATTGGCCCAGGCACTGACACTCAGGCGCAATGGCTGTCAGCTGAGCGTGCTCACCGACAGTGTTGCCGGGGCGCAAGCCATCGTCTCCTTCGGACAGAAACACGACGAACGATTCGAGGTCTGGATCGAGATAGATTGCGATGGCCACCGCTCAGGTCTGACCGTTGAAGATCATGCACTCATAGAGGTCGCACGCGTCCTTTCTGAGGGGGGCATGCAACTGCGAGGCGTAATGACCCACGCCGGATCCAGCTACGAACTCGACAGCCTTGAAGCACTGCAAATCCTCGCCGAACAAGAACGCGCCCTCTGCGTCGAGGCCGCCGAAAAAATCCGCGAAGCCGGACTGGCGTGCCCGGAGGTCAGCATCGGCTCCACTCCCACGGCACTGTCGGCACGGAGTCTGGAAGGCGTCACTGAAGTACGCGCGGGTGTCTATGTGTTCTTCGACCTGGTCATGCACAACATCGGCGTCTGCCAGGCAGGCGAGTTGGCGCTGAGCGTGCTGACCACCGTCATCGGTCACCAGCAAGATAAAGGCTGGATCATCACCGATGCCGGCTGGATGGCCATGAGTCGTGATCGCGGCACGCAGCGCCAGCGACAGGACTTCGGCTACGGACAGGTGTGTACCGAGGCCGGTGACTGGATCGAGGGCGCGCTGCTCACGGGCGCCAACCAGGAGCATGGCATCATCACCCTTGGAGTGGCCGAGAGCGCCAACCTCGTAGCGCGCTTCCCTATCGGTAGCCGTCTGCGCATTCTCCCCAACCATGCGTGTGCCACGGGCGCGCAGTTCCCGGATTATCACGCCTGTGACGCCGAGGGCGTCGTGCACACCTGGAGTCGTCTACATGGCTGGTGATCAAGCAGGTTCGATCGACTTAATCCACACGCCCCACGCAGCAACTCCGGGCGGGCACTACTCCCAGGCGGTATTGCACGAGGGCGTTTTATATGTGTCCGGGCAACTGCCGGTACACGCGAATGGCGACCACAGTGCCGACCAACCGTTCGAGATTCAAGCATCCATCGTGCTCGATAACCTGGTGGCGATTCTCAGCGAAGCAGGCCGGAGCACGAGTGACCTCCTGAAGGTCACTGTCTATGTCGTCGGAATAGAACACTGGCCCGCCTTTGATCGGATTTATGCCCAATATCTGGGAGAACATCGGCCAGCCCGCGCCGTGGTGCCCGTTCCGGTATTGCATCATGGTTACTTGATCGAAATCGAAGCACTGGCCCGCGGCGAACAAACGGAAACCTACCGATGACGAGGCGCTTTGCACGACTGGCCGAGCAAGGTCGGCCGACCGTCAACAAACCCTCACCGACGATGATCATCGAGGAGCTCTCATGAAACCGCAAAAAAGCGATGTCCTGATTATCGGCGGCGGCATCATGGGCTCGACGTCGGCGTTTTTCCTGCGTCAACGTGGACTCTCAGTCACCCTGCTGGAGCGTGACCAGATCGGTCAGTACGCCAGCGGCGTGAACTTCGGCAACGTCCGGCGCCAGGGGCGATTCCTTGGGCAGCTTGAACTGGCGAATCGTTCCTGGGCGTTGTGGAAACGCTTGCCGGAGCTGATCGACGACGACCTCGAGTTCATCGCCAGCGGCCACATGCGGGTGTGTTATCGCGAAGACGAGATCGCCGAACTGGAGGCCTACGCTGCCGCCCCCGAAGCGGCACAACTAGACCTGAAAATCTATCGCGGCGCCGAACTGCACCAGCGTTTTCCGTTTCTTGGGCCGGATGTGAAGGGCGGCTCCTATGCACCCCACGACGGCCACGCCAACCCGCGTCTGGCAGCCCCGGCGTTTGCCCGGGCGGCCCGGCGCCTCGGCGCGCGGATCGAAGAGCGCACCGAAGTCGCCGAGGTGCAGAAGGTCAATGACCAATTCCACGTCACGACCACCGATGGCCAACTGTTCGTCGCCCAGCAACTGCTGATCACCGCTGGCGCCTGGGCCGCCAGGCTGTCCGAGCAATTCGGCGAACCCGTGCCGCTGGAACCCAATGGTCCGCAGATGTCGGTGACCGAGCCGGTGCCCTATGCCTTGCCAACGGTGATCGGCGTGTTTACCAAAATCAAGGAAGAGGTGATTTACTTCCGGCAGATCCCCCGCGGCAACATCATCATCGGCGGTGGCAACCGCTGCAAACCGGACATGGTCAACCGGCGCGCTTACTTCAAGCCGGAAAGCCTGCTCAACCAGATGCGGCAAATGCGTCGCCTGCTACCGGGGGCCGAGAAGCTGAACATCATCCGGGTCTGGAGTGGCATCGAGAGCTATACGCCGGATTCCCTGCCGATCATCGGCCCCAGCGGCACCGTCGATGGATTGTTTTATGCCTTCGGCTTCTGCGGTCATGGCTTCCAGCTTGGCCCGGGCGTTGGCGATGTGATGGCTGAACTGATCAGCACCGGTCGTACCAGCACCTTGATCAGTCCATTCGATATCCGTCGGTTTACTAACCCATCCGCGATTGCGATGCCGTTATCTACAAGCCTCCTCAGCACAGGCAAACTTATATGAGCCGCGCACCGCAACGCCCTGATCGCCCCACTCAAGATTGCCCTCTTCAAGGAGGCTCCATGCCTGCAACGCCGGATTCTGCCTATCTGTACCGCACGGTTACCGCGGCGGATATGCCCGCGGCACACGCTCTCTCCGTGCACCTGAAATGGCCTCACCGAGAAGAGGACTGGGCCATGGTACAGCGCACGTCCGAAGGCTTTGTCACGGAACATAACGGTCAACTGGTCGGCGTAGCATTTGCCTGCCATCAAGGTGCTTACTCCTCCATCGGCCTGGTGATCGTGAGTGATGAGCACCAGGGAAAGGGGATCGGACGTCGGCTGATGAACCTGTGCCTGGACGCCGCTGAACTCCGCACGCCGATCCTCAATGCCACCGAGTCGGGCGCACCGCTCTATGCAAGCCTGGGATTCATCGACTTCGCGCGTATCCAGCAGCATCAAGGCGTGCCACAGACACCTGCGCTGATCCCTTTGATCGAGGGCTCGCCATGTCGCGCATTAGGCCCGGCCGATTACCCGAGGCTGATTGAATTGGCCAATGCGGGTAGCGGCCTGGACCGCACAGCGGTACTCAACGATTTGCTTCCGATGGCCGAGCACGCAGTCGGCATTGAGGTGGATGGACAGCTGCAAGGCACTGCCCTGCTCCGTCGTTTTGGCCGTGGCCATATCATTGGTCCGGTTGTCGCACACAACCAGGAACAGGCCCAACAGTTGATTACCCACCTTCTGCGTTTGATACCGGATACCTTTGTTCGCTTCGACATTCTGGCCGATTGCGGGTTAGCAAGCTGGCTGGAGAGCCTGGGGTTGCAGTGCGTCGACAGAGCACCGCGAATGGTTCGTGGACTTTCCCCGCAGTCAAGCGGTGGAATCAAGCAGTTTGCGCTGGTGACTCAAGCTATCGGCTAGTGATCACAACCGCCAGCGAGGGGTTTATCGGACCCACTCCCCACGTAAACGGCTCAGTTGCATGGATGCAACGTTAGCCCGGCAGATACAGCAGATTGTCCCTTGCCGACTTGTATAACGGCATATTTTGCCGGGGCCATTTTGTTAGCGTATTGAGGTAACAGGGCATAGGGATGTATGGGGCGCCACGGCGATGCTCTGGTGACTCGCTCCCTCCCCGGCCCCTCTCTTCGCGGTGTCTATTACCGCTCCAAGGAGCTCGTTGGATGACAACACAATCTTCGAATAGCTACAGCGTTGATCCGCAAACGTCTCACCAGTTTTATATCAACGGCCGTTGGTCTTCCCCCGCCATCCCGGCCAGTTTGCCAGTGGTCAATCCGGCAAGTGAAGCCGTTGTTGCGCAGGTCGCGCGCGGGTCTGCCGAGGATGTTGATCGGGCAGTCGCTGCGGCGCGTGCAGCGTTTGCAAGTTGGTCTGCGTCCTCGGCAGAGTCGCGCGGGCTTATCCTTGGAAAGATCTACGATCTCATCCTTGAGCGCAAAGAGGTGCTCGCGCAGGCACTCTCTCTCGAAATGGGGGCAGCGATCAGTTTCGCTCGGGCAATGCAAGTGCCTCTCGCGGCCGAACACGTTCGGGTCGCACGCGATCTCCTCTCCAGCTATCGTTTCCAAACGGTTGAAGGCGGCACCGCGATTGAACGCGAAGCAATAGGTGTCTGCGCGCTCATCACGCCGTGGAACTGGCCGCTGTATCAAATCACCGCGAAAGTTGCCCCGGCTATTGCTGCCGGGTGCACCGTGGTTTTGAAACCCAGTGAACTGTCGCCTCTGAGCGCCCTTCTTTTTGCACAACTGGTCCATGACGCTGGCCTCCCGCCTGGCGTCTTCAACCTGGTGAACGGAAGTGGACCCGAGGTCGGTGCCGCCATGGCGGCGCATCCCGATATCGATATGATCTCAATTACCGGCTCAAACCGCGCAGGCACGCTGGTCGCACAGGCAGCCGCCCATACGGTGAAGCGCGTCACGCAAGAGCTGGGAGGCAAGTCCCCGAATCTTCTGCTTCCCGACGCCGACTTCGCCAAAGCCGTCCCGCTGGGAGTGATGTCTGCGTTTCGCAACGTCGGACAATCCTGCAGCGCCCCGACACGAATGATCGTTCCAAAGGACCGGCTGGCCGAAGTCGAATCCCTGGCTGCCGCAACCGCCAATGCGATTATCGTGGGTGACCCGCAATCGGAAGATACGGTACTCGGCCCCATTGCCAACGAGGCCCAGTTCAATCGCGTGCAAGCCATGATCAACGTTGGCCTTAGTGAGGGCGCCAAACTCATTTGCGGAGGACCAGGACGTGTGCCGGGCTTTGAAAGGGGCTTTTACACCCGACCCACTGTTTTCTCCGAGGTAGATTCCACAATGCGGATCGCCCAAGAGGAAATTTTTGGTCCCGTGTTGTGCATCATTGCGTATGAGACGATCGATGAGGCGGTCGCTATCGCAAACGACACGGTATATGGGCTGGGCGCCCATGTTCAGGCTCAGGACCTTGATCTTGCACGTGCCGTTGCCTCTCGTATTCGCGCGGGACAAGTGCACCTGAACTACCCCGCCTGGAATCCAATGGCTCCGTTTGGCGGTTATAAGCGCTCGGGTAATGGTCGGGAATACGGTGTCTACGGCTTTGAAGAGTACCTGGAAACCAAAGCAATCATCGGATTTGGCGCAGCGCCCGATCTCCCTTCGCGCACATAGAACACGCTTCATCGGACCAATAGGGCAACTGCTCGCAGCCGCCCTATTGTTAACTCAGTTCAAAGCGCAGCGACGATTGCCCTACCGACATCCTGAGTCGAGCCCTTCCCGCCCAGATCCGGCGTGATCGGCCCCTCGGCAATCACCCGCTCGATCGCCTGCAAAATCCCGTCATGCGCCGCGCGATAACGCTCATCGCCGTTACCGAGGAAATCGAGCATCAACGCCCCGGACCAGATCATCGCAATCGGGTTGGCGATATTTTGCCCGTAGATATCCGGCGCCGAGCCATGCACCGGTTCGAACAGCGACGGAAAACGCCGCTCCGGGTCGAGATTCGCCGACGGCGCAATGCCGATGGTTCCGGCGCAAGCCGGCCCGAGGTCGGAGAGGATGTCGCCGAACAGGTTCGACGCCACCACCACATCGAAACGATCCGGTTGCAGCACGAAGCGCGCACAGAGAATGTCGATGTGTTGCTTGTCCCAGCTGACTTCCGGGTACTGCTGGGCCATCAGCGCCGTGCGCTCGTCCCAGTACGGCATGCTGATCGAAATCCCGTTGGACTTGGTCGCTGCCGTCAGGCGTTTTCGCGGCCGGGTCCGGGCCAACTCGAAGGCAAACTTGAGAATCCGGTCGACGCCGCGCCGGGTGAACACCGACTCTTGCAGCACGAACTCATGCTCGGTGCCTTCGAACATCTTGCCGCCGACCGAGGAATACTCGCCCTCGGTGTTCTCGCGAATCACCACGAAATCGATGTCCCCCGGCTTGCGTCCGGCCAACGGACACGGCACGCCGGGGAACAACCGCACCGGGCGGATGTTCACGTACTGGTCGAAGTCGCGGCGAAACTTCAGCAGCGAACCCCACAGCGAAATGTGATCCGGCACCTTGTCCGGCCAGCCGACGGCGCCGAAGTAGATCGCATCAAAACCCTTGAGCTGTTCGAACCAGTCGTCGGGCATCATCTGCCCGTGCTCCAGGTAGTAATCGCAGTGCGCCCAATCGAGCACCTCGATGCTCAAGTCCAACTGCCATTTCTTCGCGGCCTGCTCCAGTACCCGCAGCCCTTCAGGCAGGACTTCCTTGCCGATGCCATCGCCGGCAATCGCGGCGATTCTGAATGTCTTGCTCATCAATCGTGGCTCCCCGTGTCTGTGAGTTACAGCCCGCCAATGTGGAAGGCTTTGACTTCAAGGTATTCATCCAGGCCGTACTTGCTGCCTTCACGGCCCAGGCCCGACTGCTTGATGCCGCCGAACGGCGCGACTTCCATGGAAATGATCCCGGTATTGAGGCCGACCATGCCGAACTCCAGTGCTTCGCCGAAACGCCACGAGCGGCGCAGGTCCTGAGTGAAATAGTAGGCGCCCAGGCCATAAGGCGTGGCATTGGCCAGCGCGAGTGCTTCGGCCTCCTCGGTAAAGCGCATCAACGGTGCCACCGGGCCGAAGGTTTCTTCGTTGGCCAGCAGCATGCCGGCGTGGGCATCGCCGAGCACCGTTGGCTGGACAAATTGACTGTCGCCCTCGGGAACACCGCCGCAGAGCAAACGCGCGCCCTGGCTCAGGGCATCGTCGATATGCCGAGCGACTTTGCTCACCGCCGCCGGATTGATCAGCGGGCCGATGGTGACGTCAGCGTCGAGGCCGTTGCCGACCTTGAGCTTGCCCACCTCCTCCACCAGCCGCTGGGCGAAGCGCTCGTAGATGCCGTCTTGCACCAGGATGCGGTTGGCGCAGACGCAGGTCTGCCCGGCGTTGCGAAACTTGCTGAGCATGATGCCCGCCACTGCCTGCTCAAGATCAGCATCGTCGAACACAATGAACGGCGCGTTACCGCCCAGCTCCAGGCTCAAGCGCTTGATGTGTTCGGCACTCTGGCGCATCAGCAAGCGGCCGACCGCCGTCGAGCCGGTGAAGGAAATCTTCCGTACAGTCGGGTTACCGGTTAGCTCTTCGCCGATGCCGGCGGGCATTCCGGTCAGCACATTGAACACCCCGGCCGGAATCCCGACCTGTTCGGCCAGCACCGCCAGGGCCAGCGCCGACAATGGCGTCAGGTCCGAGGGTTTGACGATGATCGGGCAGCCAGCTGCCAAAGCCGGCGCGCACTTGCGGGTGATCATCGCGTTGGGGAAATTCCACGGGGTGATGGCCGCACAGACACCCACCGGTTGCTTGAGGGTCAGCAGTCGGCGGTCGCCGCTGGGAGCCGGCATGGTTTCGCCATAGACACGGCGGGCTTCCTCGGCGAACCATTTGACGAAACCGGCGCCGTAGCGAATTTCGCCTTTGGCTTCGTTGAGCGGTTTGCCCTGCTCGCAAGTCATGATCAAAGCGAGGTCATCGAGGTTGTCGATCATCGCCTGATACCAACGCTCCAGCAGCGCTGCACGTTCGGCCGCTGGGCGTGCGCGCCAGGCTGGCCAGGCTTTTTCGGCCGCTTCAATGGCACGGCGGGTTTCCGTGCCTTGCATCGCCGGTACGCGGGCGAGCAACTGGCCGTTGGCCGGGTCGATGACGTCGAGCGTCGCGGCGTTGTCGGCGCCGATCCACTGCCCGTCAATGTAGGCGAGTTCTGCCAAAAGGCTTGGGTCTTTCAAACGATTCTTGAGCATGGTCGAGTCCTGATCCGAGACACTTGCCAGTCTAGGGAGGTGCCTCGCAAGAGGATGCTGAAAGCGCCTTGAGGGCAGCGTCGGATGCTGAAAATCGTAGTGGGACGGCAGGCTCTACCAAAGGAGTTCGAGGAGCAGACAACCAACCCGCAACCCTGTGTGGATGCGGTGTGCCTGTCGAAATGGGGTTGCAGGTTTTAGGGCCGCTTCGCGACCCAGCGGGGGCAAGCCCCCTCGCCACAGGGAATCGTATCGCCTGGAAACAACAGGATTGGCCTTACAGCTTTAACGAGCCGAGCAACCCAGCCAGAAACCGCTCCCCGGCCTCCATCTGGCTGATCTCGATAAACTCGTCCGGCTTGTGCGCCTGTTCGATGGAGCCCGGACCGCAGACCACCACCGGCACATCCAGGCGCTGCTTGAACAACCCGCCTTCGGTGCCGAACGACACTTTAGCGGTGCCGGTATCCGGCGCGGCGAAGTTCTTCAGAAAGCGCACCGCTTCGACGCTCGGATGGGTATCGAGACCCGGATAAACATTGAGGGTTTCGATCTCGATGTCCGCCACGCTGGACAGCTTTTTCGCCTCGCGCACGATCACTTCGGCGCGCTCTTGCATCTGCGCCAGGAACTGATCCAGATCGTCTGCGGGCAGGTTGCGCACTTCGAAATCCAGGGTGCAGAGGTTCGGCACGATGTTCAGCGCCTTGCCGCCAACAATCTGCCCGACATGTACGGTGCTGTAAGGCACGTCGTAGTCCGCATCCTGAGCGCCCTGCTCTTGCAGCTGCTGTTGGCTTTGACGCAGCGCCGCGATGAAATCGCAGGCTACGTGGATCGCGTTGACCGAGCGCGGCGCCAGCGAGGAATGCGCTTCCAGGCCACGACAGTAAGTGCGGTAAGAACCCTTGCCCTTGTGCCCAAGCACAAATTGCATGTTGGTCGGTTCGCCAATCAGGCACAGGAATGGCCGAACCGGCGCCAGGTGCAACACGTCGAGCAAACGCCGCACACCGACGCAACCGATCTCTTCGTCATGGGACAGGGCCAGTTGCAGCGGTCGGCTCAACGAATGGTCGGCGGCGTCGAGCATGGCGTCGATGGCCAACGCGATAAACCCCTTCATGTCGCAGCTGCCGCGACCGTAAATCCGCCCCTCCTGCACCGTCGCCTGAAACGCCGGGAAGGTCCAGGCCTGGCCCGCTGCCGGGACCACGTCGGTGTGCCCGGACAGTAGAATCCCCGGCAACGCTTCAGGGCCGGTGCTGGCGAACAGGTTGGCCTTCTTGCAGGTGGAGTCCTTGACGATCAGCGACTCGATGCCCTTGCTCAGCAGCAGGTCGCGCACGTACTCGATCAAGGCCATATTCGACTCCGAAGACACGGTATCGAAGGCCAGCAGGCGTTTGAGAATATCCAGTACGCGGGGTTTCATGAGGCCTTGCTCCGTTGCTCGGCTGGAAGGGCGAACCGACGAATGGAGAACGGCTCAATCGACGTGCGGGTGCTGCCGGTACTGATCAGTTCGGCCATCACGTCGCCGACGCCCGGGCCAAGCTGAAAGCCGTGACCGCAGAAGCCGAACGCGTAGAACAGCCCGTCGACCGTACCGCTGGGGCCCATCACCGGCAGGGAATCGGGCAAGTAACCTTCGATGCCGCTCCAGACGCGGATGATGTTCAGGTTGCCGACACCCGGCAGCAAGCGACGCATCTGCTGGATCTGGTTGAGGATGCTGCGCGGCTCGACCTGAGCCCGACGGGTGAGCATGTCCGGCTTGCTGCGGTAACCACCACCGATAACGATGTTGCCGCGCGGGATCTGGCGGAAGTAAATCACTTCCTCGGGAATTTTGGTGTACACGCCGATCACCGTTGGCAAGGCGTAAGGCACCGGCTCGGTCACGGCCATTTGCGGGCCGTGCGTGTCCAGTGGCACCGGCTCGCCGAACTGCGCCGAAAGCTTCTGGCCCCAGGCACCGGCGGTAATCAGCAACTGTTCGGCGCTGAACTGGCGTCCATCAGTGGTGGTGACGGTGAACTCGCCGCCAACCTTTTGCACGTCGGCGACTTCGGTCTGCTCTTCGATCCGTGCGCCAAGACGCCGTGCGGCGCGGGCAAACGCCGGGGCTGCCAGACGCGGGTTGGCGTGGCCGTCGTGAGGCGCATAGGAGCCGCCCTTCACATCCGGCCCAAGAAACGGAAAACGCTGGTGCAACTCGGCACCGCGATAGATTTCCAGGTCCAGTTGCGCAGCCTCGGGGGCGGCGGCGTAGGCCTCAAGCTCGGCGATTTCGTCTTCGCGGTAGCACACGCGCATGTGGCCGCTGGCGATGAATTCGAGGTCGTCGTCGATCAGCTCCGGCAGGCGTTTCCACAACGCCCAGGAACGGTTGGCCAATGCCAACTGGCCAAGGAATCGCCCCTGGCGCCGGACGTTGCCGAAGTTCACCCCGCTGGCGTACTGACCGATCTGGTCGCGCTCCAGCAAGATCACCGACTGCCCGCGCTGGCGCAGGAAAAACGCCGCCGCCGAACCCATCAGGCCGCCCCCGACAATCACCACATCGGCTTTCTGTAGCGTCATGGCGACACCTCCTCGGTGAGCATCGACAGCGGCTTGACCGGCGCCTGACCACGCTGGCGGCCGACCTGTTGCACGTTGACGCCCGCCGCAGCGGCAATCACCTCGGCCCCGGCCTGGGAGCAATAACGACCCTGACACCGGCCCATGCCGACCCGGCTAAACGCCTTGGCCCGGTTGACCTCACAAGCACCTTTCTCCCGGACCACGGCCCGCAACTCGCCGGCGCTGATCATCTCGCAGCGGCAGACAATGGCGGCGTCCGGCAAGGCTTTGGCTTGCGCCGACGGCCAGGGAAATGCCTCGGCCAAACCGAGACGAAACCGGTCCATTCCCGCCAGGGCGTGCCGCTGTTCGTCGCGCAACCCGGCGTCCACCGGCTGGTGCAGATCCTCCAATAGCGCCATGGCCACCAGGCGCCCGGCGTGCTCGGCGGCATCCGCCCCACGAATTTTCGAGCCATCCCCGGCGGCATACACGCCATTTACCGAGGTCCGGCCTTCTTCATCGGTGGCCAGCCACCATTGGCTGGACGCCTCGTCGAAGCGCAAACGGCAACCGGCCAGATCCGCCAGTTGGGTTTCCGGGCGCAAGTGATAACCCAGGGCCACGGCATCGCACGCCACGGTCAAGGTCTCGCCTTTGGCGGTACGCACCCGCACACCGCTGACACCGCTGGCGGCGTCGCCCAGCACTTGCAGGGGCTGGATGCCCAGGTGTACGGGAATCTTCGCTCGGTACAGCTGCGCCAACAGTTTCATCCCGCTGAACAGCACTCCGGGACGCGCCAGCAGCTTTGGCAAGGCGCCGATGCGCTTGCTCAGCGGCGAAGTGTCGAGCACCGCTGACACGTTGGCGCCGGCCTTGAGGTATTGACTGGCGACCAGATACAGCAACGGTCCGCTGCCCATGAACACCACGCTGTGGCCGATCGACACCGCTTGGGACTTGAGCGCGATCTGCGCCCCGCCGAGGCTGTAAGTCCCCGCCAACTGCCAGCCTTCGATCGGCATCAAGCGGTCGGTGGCGCCGGTGCAGAGGATCAGCGCGTCGTAATCCACCGTCGAGTGTTTGCCCTGGCTGACGCAGCACAGTTGCCCCGGCGTGAGGTTCCACACCAGCGTGTCCGGGCGGTAGTCGATCAACCCGCGCAAGCGGTCGAAGCTCTGGTGCAGGTCTTTGGCCTTGGCGGCTTCGGTGCCGTACAGCGTGGCGTAATCGCGGGTAAAACCTTCCGGTTGGCGCCGGTAGATCTGCCCGCCATCCCGGCGATTTTCATCGATCAGGATCGGCTTGCAGCCTGCCGCCAGCAAGGTTTCGGCGCAGCGAATGCCGGCCGGCCCGGCGCCGACGATCACCACTCGATGTGTGCTCAGCCGTGCAGTGGCCATATCGCCTCCGGTTGTGTAGTGACGATATCCAGCCCTTCACGGACTTCGTTGGAACAGGCGCGCAGGCGTTCGCCACTGCGGGTCCAGACCCAGCAATCCTGACAGGCGCCCATCAGACAAAAACCGGCGCGGCGGCCCGAATCGAACTCCGACTGGCGCAATGCCGAGCCATGGGTCAGCAACGCGACCATCAGCGTGTCGCCCTGCAACGCCTCGATGAGTGCGCCGTCCACCTTCAATTTGACGGTTGGCCGGCCCTGCTCGGCCAGCCTCACAAAACGCCCCTTCATGCGTAGACTCCCTGAATCATGCTGTTCAAATCCTGCTGGGTTTTCAGCAACTCGGCACTGTCGTGGTGGCAGAGAATTTCACTGCCGCCGACAAGCGTCCGGCGGTTCGGTGCGGTGCGATTGCACAGACCGTCGACCCGCACCGGGCAGCGATTGAGGAACGTGCACAACTCCGGCACGTTGGCCTTCGCACCGATCGGCGGCAGCGTGCCGCAGGTGGTGCCGCAGTTCTCCAGCCAGCCCTGTCGCAGCTCCGGCACCGAGTGAATCAACAGGTCGGTGTAAGGATGGAAAGGCGCCTGGGCAAACGACTGCCGACTGCCCTCCTGAACCTTGTAGCCGCTGTACATCACCACGATGTCGTCACACAGTGCGCGCACGGTGGAGATGTCGTGGCTGATGAACAGATAGGACACCCCCAGCTCCTGACGCAGGTCGCGCAGCAGTTCAAGAATCGCCGCGCCGACCACCGTATCCAGCGCCGAAGTCACCTCGTCGCACAGAATCAGGTCCGGCTTGGCCGCCAGCGCCCGGGCCAGGTTGACCCGTTGCTTTTGCCCGCCAGAGAGTTCATTCGGTCGACGCTCGGCCAGGCTCCGCGGCAAGCGCACCAGGTCCAGCAATTCGCCGATACGCTCGCGCAATGCGGCGCCCTTGAGGCCGAAATACATCTTCAACGGCCGGCTTAGAATGGTGCTGATGCTGTGCATCGGATTGAGCGCGGTGTCGGCGTTCTGGAAGACCATTTGAATGCGCCGGAATTGCTCAAAGGTACGCTCAGAGAGACTACCGCCCAGTGGCTGACCATCAAAGGTCAGGCCACCCAACGCCGGCGTCAGCAACCCGGCCACCACCCTCGCCAGCGTCGATTTACCAGAGCCCGACTCACCGATCACACCAATGGCCTGGCCCCTGCGCACCGTCAGGTCGATGTCTTCCAGCACACGAATCGACGGCATGCCTTGGGCGTTTTTGTTGCCGTAGCCAGCGGTCAAACCTTTGATGGTCAGCAGTGGCTGATCTTCGGCGACACCACAGGGCGGGCGGATTGTCGTATCCGGGCGTGCCGCCGCCAACAGGCTGCGGGTGTACTCATGGGCCGGGCCTTTGAGCAGCGGCGCGGTGGCGCTCTGTTCGAAGATCTGGCCGCCGTTGAGCACCACAATCTGGTCGGCCATCTGCGCCACCACCGCCAGGTCGTGGGACACGTAAACCGCCGTCGCCCCACGTTCGCGCACCACCCGTTTGAAGGCGCGCAACACGTCAATCTGAGTGGTCACGTCCAGCGCGGTGGTCGGTTCGTCAAGCACCACCAGCAACGGATCGCTGATCAGCGCCATGGCCGCCATCACCCGCTGCAATTGCCCGCCGGACACCTGATGCGGGTAGCGTTGACCGATGTGTTCAGGGTCCGGCAAGGCCAGGTCGCGGAACAGCTCGATGGCTTTGGCTTCGAGCACGGTCCGGTTGCCCAGACCATGAATCAACGCACCCTCCACCACTTGGTCGATCAGCTTTTTCGCCGGGTTGAACGCCGCCGCAGCGCTTTGCGCAATATACGACACCCGGTTCCCGCGCAGGCCTTGCAGTTCGCGTTCGCTCAACGCCAGCATGTCGTGCTCGCCGACTTGCACCACGCCTCCGGCCAACCGGCAACCGCGCCGGGCGTAACCGAGCAGCGCCAGGGCGATGGTGGTCTTGCCGGAGCCCGACTCACCAATCAGCGCCAGCACTTCGCCTTTCTCCAGAGAGAAGCTCACGCCCTTGACGATTTCTACTTCGCCGCGCTCGCCACAGGCAACCACGCGAAGGTCCTCGACTCGAATCAATTCACTCATATCAATGGCCTCCCGAACGTCGACCACGCCGGGACGAGAGTCTGTCGATGAACAGATTCACCCCAATGGTCAGGGTGCCGATGGCCAGGGCCGGAATCACGATGGCCGGCGCGCCCTGATTGAGGCCGCCAATGTTTTCGCGCACAAGGGATCCCAGGTCGGCATCCGGCGGTTGCACGCCCAGACCGAGGAAACTCATGCCGCTGAGCAACAACACGATGTAACCGAAACGCAGGCCCAGATCGGTCAGCACCGGGTTGAGCATGTTCGGCAGGATTTCCATGCAAGCGACGTACAAACGGCGCTCGCCACGGGTACGCGCCACTTGCACATACTCCAGCGCTTCGATGTTCACCGCCATGCTGCGGGCAACGCGGAAGGCGCCCGGGGTGTAACTCAGCACCGCCGTGCAGATCAGCAAGGTGACTGACGAGCCAAAAGCCGAGACCATGATCAACGCCAGCATCTTGCTCGGAATCGAGATGAAGGCGTCCATCAAGCGACTGATCACCTCATCCAGCCACTTTGGTGCGACCACCGACAGCAATGCGCTGAGGGTCCCAAGACCACTGGCGAGGACTGCCGAGACCAGCGCCAATCCCACGGTAAATCGCGCCCCGATGAGAATTCGACTGAGCATGTCGCGGCCCAGGTAATCGGTGCCAAACGGGTAAGCCGCGGTCAGGCTGTCGAAGACATTGTCGGAGACCACTTCGCCCACCGGATGTGGCGCCAGCCAGGGGCCGAAGATCGCCACCAGCAACCAGATAAAACACATTGCAGCCCCGACCAGCCCCAGCCAGGACCGCCCACTGACCACCTTGCCGAGCGCCACATCGGGCGCAGCAGGCATCGATTTCACAATGAGTTTGTTCATTGGTTTCTCAGCCTTGGATTGGAAAGAATCGCACACAGGTCGGCAATCAGCACCAGCACCAGGTACGCCGTACAAAACAACATGGTGCAAGCCTGGACCAGCGCCATGTCACGGTTGGTCACCGCATCGACCATCAGGCTGGCGATACCGGGATAGTTGAAGATCGTCTCGACAATCACCACCCCACCCAACAGGTAGGAAAGACTCAGGGCGATGGCATTGGCGATCGGCCCGATGGCATTGGGCAAGGCATGGCGCAGGACGATCCGCACCGGGCTCACGCCTTTGAGCCGGGCCATTTCCACATACGGGCTATCCAGTTGATCGATCACCGCGGCCCGGGTCATGCGTGCCATTTGCGCGACAATCACGCAGCAGAGCGTCATCACCGGCAAGGCGTAAGTGCGCAGAAATTGCAGCGGTGAGGTGATGTCGCTGGCATAGGACAGCGCCGACAACCAGCCCAGGTTCACCGCAAAAATCAGCACCGCCAGCGTCGCCACCAGAAACTCCGGTACGGCGACCATTGCCAGGGTGACAAAGCTGAGGAAACTGTCGATGCGCCCGCCCCGGCCCATGGCCGAGCCGACGCCCAGAATCAAGGCCACCGGCACTGACACCAGCGCCGTGGCGGCCGCCAGCATCAGGGTGTTGGGCACCCGCCCGGCCATCAACTCGCCGACCGGCATGGCGTTGGAGACGGAAAGCCCCATGTCGCCGCTCAGCAGGTTCATCAACCAGTGCAGGTAACGCAACACACCGGGCTGATCCAGTCCCAGTTTCAGGCGCAACGCGGCCACCTGTTCCGGCGTGGCGAACTGCCCCAGAGACTGTTGCGCCGCGTCCCCCGGCAGTACCGCCGTGATGGCGAATACCACCATGGACACGATCAACAAGGTCACGATCGCGGAACCCAAGCGCCGGCCGATCAACCACAGTGTGTTGCTATTCATCGCCCTGTTCTCCTGCAATGTCGCTGCGGCACAAACCTCATCGGTCCATCAAGCATCCAGCCAGACCTGCTCGGCAAACATGTAGCCCATGAAGCCGCCCAACGGGTTGCTGCCATAACCTTTGACGCGCTGGTCGACACCGTCGATGTTGCTGATGAACACCGGAATGCCGATACCGCAGTGATCATGCGCCAGGGTCTGCATGTCCGCGTACATCTTGCTGCGCTTGGCATCGTCGGTTTCACCCCGGGCGAGCATCAGCAGCTGGTCGAACTGGTCGTTCTTCCAGCCGGATTCATTCCACGGCGCGCTCGACTGGAAGAACTGCGAAAACATCACGTCAGCATTCGGCCGCGGGTTGATGTTGCCGAAGCTCAACGGGTGTTTCATCCAGTGGTTGGACCAGTAGCCATCGCTGGGCAGACGGTTGACGTCGAGCTTGAGCCCGGCCTGTTTCGCCGATTGCTGCAACAGCACGGCGATGTCCACCGAACCGGTTGCCGCTGGAGATGCCGCCACTGGCATGCTGATGCTGTCCATCCCAGCCTTCTTCAACAGGAATTTGGCTTTTTCCGGGTCGTAGACAGTCTGTGGCAGGTCAGCGTTGTAGTAGCGCGAGCCGGGGGCAATCGGATGGTCGTTACCGACCACTGCAAAGCCACGGAACACCGCGGATTTGATCTGCTCGCGGTCCATCAGGTACTTCATGGCCTGGGTGAATTCGGCGCTTTTGCCGGGCATCTGATCCTGACGGATGATCAAGTCAGTGTAGTTGCCCGAGGGTGCATCGACGACGCGGTGACCGGCGCTGGCCTTGATTCGCGTGGTGGAGCGCGGGTTGACCTCGTTGATCATGTGCACGTCGCCTGAGAGCAACGCGTTGACCCGCGATGGCTCGTCGGCAATGGCGATAAATTCGATTTCGTCCAGGTAAGGCAAACCTGGTTTCCAATAACCGGTATTGCGCACGGCAATCGAGCGCACACCTGGTTTGAACTCCTTGGCCTTGAACGGCCCGGTACCGATGCCCTGATTGAAGTCGGTGGTGCCTTCGGGAACGATCAACAAATGTGAAACTGCGAGAATCGACGGCAGCTCGGCATTCGGGCCACTCAGACGGATCTGCACTTCGTTGGCCCCGGTGGCCTTGATCTCGGCAAACTGCTCGACCAACGGCAGGACCTTGGAACCGGTGATCGGGTCCTTGTGCCGCAATAGAGAAAAGACCACGTCAGCGGCTGTCAGCGCCTTGCCGTTGTGGAAGGTCACCTCCTTGCGCAGGGTGATCACCCAGAGCGTGGCATCCGTGGTGTCGATGCGCTCGGCCAACTCCAGTTGCGGCACCATATGGCTGTCGAAACGCGTGAGACCGTTATAGAACATGAAATGGCGCGCGTAGTCGGTAGATGAGGAGCCTTTAGCCGGGTCCAGGGTATCGGCGGTGGAACTGGTCATGCCGGCGACACGAATCCGCCCGCCCGGCTTGCCTTTGCCAGGGCTCGCAGCTTCGTCGGCAAACAGTTTGCCGGCGGCGCCGAACAGGCTGCCGGCACCCGCTGCAGCCACCCCGGCGACACCGAGCAATTGCAACGCGTTACGGCGCGACATGCCGCGATTGAGGCCTTCGAAGACTCTCAGGCTTTCCTGGCCGGAGATCAGTTTGGAGTCGATCTTGTCATCATTCATTTAAGCTGTACCTGTCAATAAAGAGAAGGCTCATGCTCGCGGTTGTCCGGAGCGTCTTGAAACGCAAACGACGGTAAAGCCACAACTTCAACTCAATGCAAATAGTCCTGGAACCGGTAATACGCGCCCACCAGCGGCAGGAACCACGGCTTGCCGAAATGCCCGGGAATCGCCGGCCAGTCGAGTTCCCGCCAGGGATTGGCCTCGACCTTGCCGGCCATCACTTCGGCCATCACCTGGCCCATGTGCACCGACATCTGCACCCCATGGCCGCTGTAGCCCATGGAGTGATAAACCCCGCCGTGCTGGCCGGCACGGGGCAACCGGTCGGAGGTCATGTCCACCAGCCCGCCCCAGCAGTAATCGATCTTCACGTTGGCCAATTGCGGGAACATCTGCACCATCGCCGCCCGCAGCACCTTGCCGCTTTTGGCGTCGGAGACGCTGTCGGACATGGCAAACCGCGCACGGCCGCCAAACAGCAGGCGGTTGTCCGGGGTCAGGCGAAAGTAGTTACCGATCATGCGGCTGGTGACATAGGCTCGCCGACCGGGCAACAACTGGTCGATCAGGCTCTGTGGAAGGACCTCGGTGGCGATCACGAAACTGCCCACCGGCACGATCCGCCGCCGATACCAGCCCAACCCGCCGTGCTGACAGGCACCGGTCGCCAGCAGCACTTGCCCGGCGTGCAGCGAACCCTTGGCGGTGTTGACCCGATAGCCGCCGGCCTGGGCTTTCCAGTCCGTCACCGGCGTGTCTTGGTAGATCAACGCACCGTGCCGTGCCGCAGCTTCGGCCAGACCGACGCCAAAGCGCCCGACATGCATCTGCACGCCGTTGCGCTGCAGCAATCCTCCGTGGAACTGGGCCGAGTCGACTTCAGCGCGGATCTGTTCGGCGGTCAGCAACTCGACATCGGCATCGACCTCCCGGCGAATCAATTCGCAAGTCCGTGCCAGACCCTCGTAGTGCATCGGCTTGGCGGCAAGCTTGAGCTTGCCATTACGCTTGAGGTCGCAGGCGATCTGCTCCTGTTCCACCAGCGAAACCACGCTGTGCACGGCACTCTCGTAAGCCTTGTAATAGGCCCGCGCCTTGTCCGCGCCGAGGCTGGCGCTCAGGCCGGCGTAATCCTGGGCCACGCCGGTATTGCACTGACCGCCGTTACGACCCGAGGCTTCGCCGATCACCCTGCCAGCTTCCAGCACCACCACGCTGGCGCCCTTCAAGGCCAGCGCCCGAGCCGCCGCCAGGCCGGTGAAACCACCGCCGACAATGGCCACGTCGACTTGCCCGGGCAATGCGCCGGGCTGCGCACCGGTGAATGCCGGTGCAGTGTCGAGCCAGTAGGATTCACTGCCCATGTCTAACCCGCCTCTACCAAAAAGACTGCCGTGAGAATGCCGTTGCCGTGACGACTCAGAGACCGACTAGCGCCGCCAGCCCGCCGATGTCGGTGATCTGCCGGTACTCGTAGAAAGCATTGGCCGGGACTTCGTGACCACGGGCGACGAAGGCCTTGTTCTTGATCTTCATGTCGTGGGCTGGCATCAGGTCGTAACGGAAGCTCGACGACACATGCAAGATGTCTTCCGGGCCGCAGTTGAGGTTGTCGAGCATGTACTCGAACGCGGCCAGGCGCGGTTTGTAGGCTTGTGCCTGTTCAGCGGTAAAAACCTTGTGAAACGGTGCGCCGAGCTTATCGACGTTGGACATGATCTGGCTGTTGCTGGCGTTGGAGAAAATCACCAGCGGGATTTTGTCGGCGATTTTCGACAGGCCGGCCGGTACATCCGGGTGCGGGCCCCAGGTCGGCACGGCGTCGTAATACAGCTGACCTTCGTCACGGTACTCAATACCCCAACGCTTGCAGGTCCTTGCCAGGGCGGTCTTGAGGATTTCGTCATACGGCATCCAGTCACCCATGACCTGGTCCAAGCGATAGGCCGAGAAGTCCTTGACGAACTGATCCATCTGCTCGGGCACCACGCGATCGGCGAACAGTTCGCGAGTCATCGTACCCATGTGGAAATTGGTCAGCGTACCGTAGCAGTCGAACGTAATGAATTTGGGGCGAAGAAAGCTCATTGAGTGCGGTCCTGAAGTTCGTTGAGGTCATGGCGTGACAAGCATTCGCTCCGTTCCGGGAGCCGTGATGCAACGCTGCAGCACACCGTCATTACAACACCGTGAAATCAGCAGATGGCGTTAAAAGCGACCTCTGGTCGATACAAACCACCGTTTTAGCGCCCGCCCTCAGCAGACTTTGCGGGTCGCTCCAGCCTTGGGCAAACCCCGTATTCATGCGCTCTTATGGGCCTTTATAACGCCGCAAGGCTCAAGCGCACACCGATTCACCGCAGAACCTGCGCCGGGCACCACGAAAACGGGCGCTTCCCTGAGGAAGCGCCCGTTTGGATCCGGTTTGAAACCTGTCGACGATAGGCGGTTAACGGATCACCTGTGGCGAGGGAGCTTGCTCCCGCTCGGCCGCGAAGCGGTCGTAATCCGGCAATCGCGCTCCATCTGGATACTCGCGGTGGCTGACTTTAGAGTCGCTTCGCCCGAGCGCGGACCGACCCGCGGGAGCAAGCTCCCTCGCCACAGGTTTTGTGCTCGGCAAATTTTTCCTTAACTAACTGGCATCAGGGCAAGCCCCTGACAACAGGGGGTACGTGCCAGCCGCCTACGGAACGATATCAATCAGCACACTCTTGAAGCGCAAATTGGCTTCGAACGCTTCATCCACCAGGTCGGCATCGACAATCGGCAACTGGGCATAGACCTGGCCATCCAACGGCCGCACCACCTCAAGTCCCGGTTGAGCATCGCGGTATTGGCCGGCAATGAAATGAGCGCTGCGCACAGCGATAAGGCGAGGATCGAAGCTATCCATGGAGCACTCCAAAAAAGAGACGGCGAGTCGTCAACTCAGGCCTCCATCGTAGAAAAAAAGCCCAAGCATTTGCTGCCGACCTTGCCGGGCAATTAAGTAGTAAGTGTGGTCTTGTGGCCGCGGGCGTGCGGAATCTGCCGAATGCTCCAGCCCCTCTTGTCAGGCCTTCGCGCAGATGGGATACAGGCACCATCGCGCCGCACAGCCGGTTGATCGCGCACACTGTCCAACGGAGACTCGCCATGTCCGCCCCGCTCCCTTCTGCTTATGTCTATCGCCCGATGACGACCGCCGACCTGCCCTCGGCCCATGCCTTGTCCGTGCAATTGAAGTGGCCCCATCGTCTGGACGACTGGGCCATGGTGTTGCGCATCAGCGACGGCTTTGTGGCTCTCGATGGCGAGCGTCTGATCGGCACCGCGTTCGCCTGCCCCCAAGGCGACTTCGCCACCATCGGCCTGGTGATCGTCAGCGACGACTATCAAGGCAAAGGCATCGGCCGCAAGCTGATGGAGCAGGCACTTGATGCTTCTCAGTCGCGCATCCCGGTACTCAATGCGACCCTTGCCGGTGCACCGCTTTACGCGAGTCAGGGCTTTGTCGAGTTCGGGCGGATTCAGCAACACCAGGGCCCGGCGCAAGCCGTTGCACCTGTGCCGCTGGCCGACGGTGAAACCTCTCGCCCGCTGCGTGAGGCCGATAAGGCCCGCGTGCTGGAACTGGCCAATGCGGGCACCGGGCTGGACCGGCAAACGGTGCTCAACGAGCTGTTCGATGTGGTCGAGCATTCGGCTGTCATCGAGCGCGATGGCCAAGTGCGCGCCTTCGCCCTGCTGCGCCCTTATGGCCGTGGTCGCGGCCTTGGCCCGGTGGTCGCCGAGAACATCGAACAGGCCAAACACCTGATCGCCGTGTTACTGGCCCACGTACCGGAGGCCTTCGTGCGCATCGACATTCCGGCGGACAGTGGCTTGAGCGACTGGCTGGACTCGGTCGGCCTCAAACAGGTCGACACCGTGGCACAAATGGCACGGGGCACACCGCCGCAAGCGGTCAACGGCGTCCGACAGTTCGCACTCGTCACCCAGGCCATTGGCTGATAGCCGCGCGCAAAGCTGCCGCCGCTACCCAACACCCTCCACACCCCATTTGCATGGAGCATCACCCACATGCCTCAACCTACCGTTCTGCTGTTGGCTCGCGCCGACGGCAGCCGTGTCGCCACGTCTTTCAACGCAACGTCCTTGAGCGCTGCCGACCCCTTCAAGGCACATCGTCAGGTCGCCTACACCGGGCCCGATGGCATCTGCGCCGGGACCGTGAACACAAGCGAATCACTCGATATCGATGACTTCCCGCACACCGAAGTGATCGTGGTCCACGCCGGCCACGTCGTGTTGAAATCCAAAGGCCAGACGCTGGAACTGGGGATCGGTGCCAGCGCGGTGATCGGCCGTGGGACCACGCTGCGAATCGAGGCGCAAGCCGATACGTGCTGGGCATTCTGTGCCGTGATCAGCCCCAACGCTGAGCCGACACCAGGGCTGACAGCGCTGGACCCGCTAGCAATGCTCTCCCCTTCGGCCGCGCCGGAACCGCAAATACTGATCGGGCCTACCCCGCAATGCCGCTCACGCAATGCCTTCGAAGACAGCACCAGCGACCTGCGCGTCGGCGTCTGGGATTCGACCCCCTACGAACGCCATGGCCGCCCGCATAAACTCAACGAGCTGATGCACCTGATCGAAGGCAGCGTCACCCTGCGAGCAGCCGATGGTACGAGCCTGACCGTCAACACCGGCGACACGGTATTCGTACCGCAAGGCGCACCGTGCGCCTGGCAAAGCACCCGGTATGTCCGCAAGTTTTACGCCGTGAAATAAGCACCACGGCGCAACGCCGGCAACCGCGCCGGCACTGAACCCACCGACCGGTCGCGAACCAACGCAGACCGGTCGACGGGGCAAGCAGCCTCGCTACAACGCGGTACTACGGCGCATCCGGCTGATCGTAATTATCCAGCGCCCGATTCACCAACAACTCCCCCAACGAAATCATCTGTTGAATCGCCAACGCCACATGCCGGCGCGTGCCCTCCAGCTCGAACGCCAGATCGCTGGCCAATACATTCAACGACGCCAGGGTTTCCGAGGCGTGGGCCAACAGGGTTTCGTTATCCAGATCAGGGATGACTGCAAAGATGTTGGAGGGACGTTTATCGGGCAGGTTGCCCTTGTCGAACGGCGGCTTGAGGTGGTGATCCAACGCCCGCTCGGCGGCAGCGTGGAGTTTTTTGGAGTCGGTGGAGGCGTAAGGGGAAGTGCTTGGGGTTTCTGCGAGATCGGAAGTGATCTTGTGCATGGTGAAGCTCCTTGAGTAAGTGGGAGCTTGATGGGTCCAGGCCGCGACGCCCGGTCGCTGCTTTGGCCGCGACACCCGGAGGTTATCCATACACCTTCCCACCCGGCAACCTTGAAAAGCTGTCGGAAAATTCTCTTGAGCGCCTGATGTTTGTAGTCGTTTCCTAGGACTGAACCGACTGTCCGGGACAGTCATATCAATCGTTCAATCGAATCGGGAACGGAAGTTGCGCCATGATCCCGACGATTGTAGCGGCGAACCGTCCATCAGGATCAAGATCAGGGTCGAAAACCGTAACCGTCATCCCCCGACATCGGTGATCAGCAACGAATGGAGTCATGATTTTCACCAAATCGTCAGGAGCAATACCAGGAGACCCAGGGCAATCGACGGCAGGCATGACGGCTTGGTCCAGCACATCGACATCAAAGTGTATCCAGAAGCCCTGATCAGGCACCCGATTGAGCGTGTCGCCGATACGCTTAATGACAGCAGCCGGACCGATCGCCAGCGCCTCGAAAACGTCGATCCGGTTGATGGAAGTGCTGTTTACGTCGGGCCATGCGAAATCTTCATCGCGGTTTTCGCGTTCGCCAAGTTGGACAACGTGAATATCTTCAACAAGCGGGCCGGATACACCGGGCCATTCGGTCGCTAGTGTCTCGCCACGGCCGGTCGCTAGCGCAAGGTCCATGCCCGCCACAGCACCCAAGCTTTGCTCAGGATCGTAATTGCCTGGATGGCGAAAGTCGCTGTGCCCATCAATATGAATCAGCGACAGCGGGCCTGCGTAGCGCGCGCCAGCGAGGGCGCCCAACAGAATCGAGCAATCCCCTCCGATGACGAGCGCGAAATCGCCCTGCCGATAAGCTTCACGTACCAAATCCGCAAGCGCAAGATTGGTCGGTGGCGTCGGGCGAAGTCTTAGAAAATTCAGTCAATAGGCGGGCAGACACCAGGCGTAAGTGCGCCTTCGACTCCATTGCTCCCCCCTGCCTTCAAACACAGCCGCTAAACCTGCAAAAAACACTCTACCTTAGAGCATTACATCTAGGCTCTGACTTCAGCCAAAAAAACTTTAAGCTTCTCATACTCTTCAAAAGTCACCTCATACGTTACCAATATCTTTTGACCTGGCAATGCTTTAACCGCCAGAAACTTATGTAAAAATTGCCACACCCAAGCCAACAAAATCAAAGACACAATATAAACAAGAAGATACAAACTAAAGACAAAAATAAGTTGAGAGCTGTCATTGAAATTTAATAGCGACGAAAGGTATACCAACGTATTGGTAGAAATTATAACTAAAAGCATAAAAATCCATAATAAAAAATTACACATTCCAGCCTTAAGTTTCGTATTTTTCATACTCAAATCACCTCAAAATCCAATGTGGCAGAAGACTAACATATAAGATCCATCATTTCCCCCCAATCCCCACGCCCTGATCAGCCTCAGATTTTAGACGCATCTGACGCGGCAGCTTATGACCGATTTCCGTCTATCACGACGGACTGAGATCGATCCACGGCAGACGGCCTGCGACATCTATATGACTAGTGGCGATTCACACCCTCCATGATCGCCAGGCCGATGGCCAAGGCAACCCAAACCGCTCCTCGTGTATGCAATCAAAATGACAAAGCACGAGGTGCTGAAAAGTAAGTTGTCGTGAGATAAAGTGTGGAGGGTTCAGATACTTGTCGTCACATAATACCAATCCCCGCCCATATTGGTAACGAGTGCTTTTTCCGCCTTATCAGGGCTGTATACTTCTTGTGGTGAATAGATATAAAAGGCGTAGCAGTAGAAGCATGGAAGGTCGATCTGCGCGAACGATACACGCCCTTGCTCGGACCGGATGCTGATACTAATGGGGGCTAGCTTTGCCTTCTTTGCTGCATATCTGACTTTGGTGAAAAGTTCTGTTCCTTGTACATCGAAAGGTTTGGTCTCGTCACCGACGCCACAGGTGGAGACTGCTGAGCTTGCATAGTTACCAGCCTCGGAAAGCAAACTCTCACACCCGTCCTGATCCTGATAATAAGATATTCGATTTTCATTGACAGTGGTGACTAGCGCGGTTAGCAAAGGGACCATTTGTGGATTCGTGGAATCAGCAGTCACGTAAATAAAAAAAACAATACCGACCAATATTGCGGCCGCGCAAAGTACGACTTTAATTAAAGCTCCAGCCAGCTGCTTAATCGCATAAAACAGCATGCAGCTTAATGATTTTATACAGCGCATCATTACGACTTTAATGCTCCTGATAGCTGACACCGCATGCCCCCTTGAAGTCCTTTTTATTGCAACCGGCCTTTATATGCAGCCCAGCCCAGCCCAGCAAAACAAAGAGTACTATAATTTCTGATTAAACTACCACTCTCCAGATCTCATTGACCTCCCAGGAGTCGGCATCTAGCGGCTGGCAGGAGATGTCGACTAAATCAGGGGCGGCTCAGTCTTCAGCTTGGCTGATTTTCTCTTCCAGACGCACCGCTTTGGCCTCAGAGGGTGTGGGTTCTTGCCGATCGGCAGCGATAAAATCCTCAGAAATAATAGCAAGTGCTCGCGAAGGCGTTTTTATACACTTTGGCTAGAAACGGACGCTCGACGGATGAGTACGTGGTAGTTAACGAAATCGCGAAATACTTTGTTTCAATTCTTTGAATCACCCACGTACTGGTGCTCTCCGGGCAACTGCGCAACTTC
The DNA here is from genome assembly GCF_018986375.1 of Pseudomonas sp. CVAP#3. Lineage (NCBI taxonomy): Bacteria > Pseudomonadati > Pseudomonadota > Gammaproteobacteria > Pseudomonadales > Pseudomonadaceae > Pseudomonas > Pseudomonas sp. CVAP#3. The sequence goes on along the minus strand of NZ_JAHMSC010000002.1, from coordinate 218,458 downwards.
TTGCGCAGTTCAAGCGAGCTATCATTGCGCGCCTCATAAACTGCCGCTCGCACTGAGCCTCCATGCCTCATAGGCAAGCCTGGTTTTTTACGGAAGATCTACACGTCAAGGAGCAACAATAGATGTTCAGTCCTGCCAACCAAGCTCATTTCAGCCTGACCATCGATGATCTTGAGCACGATCTTCAAGTGCTTTCGTTTACCGGCACCGAGGCAATCAACACGCCCTATGCGTTTGATGTGGAACTGGTCAGCGAAAACCCCGACCTGGACCTGGAAACGCTGCTGCACAAACAGGCGTTTCTGGCGTTCGACGCCAATGGTAGCGGCATTCATGGGCAGATCTACCGGATACGGGGCCCTGCCCTGCATGACCTGAACCACAACTTCAGCACCGCCTGGGATCGGGAAACCTTTTGGGTCAAGAAATGGTTTGTCGATGGCCTGCGCGATCAACGCCAGGCCATCAAACCGGACAATTTCAAAGCCGCCGGTTCAACCATGGCGCAGATTTGCCGTACGCAACCGCAAGAAGGTGCAGAGACCTCGATTCTGGAGCTGTACCACAAGGCTTTAGGCAACGTGCGCAACTACGCCTATTTTGAAAACCAGTATTTCCGCTACCCGCCGTTTGCCAAACAGCTGCGTGAACTGGCGGCGGCTTATATCGCAAAGGGTAGAGACAAGGATTTGTACTTGTTCGTCGTCACCAACAACCCGAACGACAAGGGCTTTTCCAGCACCACCTATGCCACCTTGCAGGAACTGGGGCAGGAGCAACTGATGCCTCAGGCTCAGCGCAGCCTGGTGGAAGATATGCTTCGAAAGCGCAGCCAGTTGGCGTATCTGGAAGCAAACCCACACAGTGATCCCGACGTACAGCAGATTCAGCTCAGCCGAGCCGGGGTACTGAAGCGCGAGATTACCGAGCTGGAAAAAAAGGGCGTCACCCCTGAAGTAGAACAGCGTCTGGGCGGTCTCAAACCAAAAGATATTCCTGACCTCGGCAAGCCCAAATCGAATGATAGTGAAGAGCCAAAACCCTACACCCTCAAGGATTTACCGGGTCTCAAGGTCGTCATCGCGACGCTGACTGCTTGCACTCCAGAACCCGGAAGCACTTTATCCGAGGGAGAGCAGGCTTTTTTCCGGGACATCTACGTGCACTCAAAATTGCTGGTGGTGGACGATGTCTTCAGCTTGCTCAGCTCTGCGAATATCAACACCCGCAGCCTGCATACTGACTCCGAGTTAGGTCTGGCTGCACCGGATGCCGAGTTGGCCAAACATTGGCGGGAAGAGTTGTGGAAGTTGCATGTCGGTGAGTCAATCAACGACAGCAAGGGGCGCTGTAATGCGGCGGCCAACTTTAAAAGTTGGAATGAAGTGATGGATAAAAACTGGGAAAACAAAAACAAAAATGAGCCATTGATAGCCCATCTAACGCGCTTTTGGGACGTGGAGACGCCTTATGCCAAAGCCATTGACTAAAGCCATCTCTTTTTGTGCCCTCATTTTTTCACTTTTGTTGAGCGGAGCTCCGGCCATGGGCTATCCAACCTTTACCTGTGCCTACGAAAAAGACCACAACCCACCGCTGGATGCGGAAGCTGAACGCTGGTTTCAACAGGCCCGCGCTTTGGAGAAAGTACGAGGAGTCAAAGACTGGAAAACCATCGTCGGACTCTACGAAAAAGCCATCGCCAAAGATCATTGGAAGGCAATGCATAACCTGGCGGGACTCTATCGCACGGGCTGGCCAGGACAACCCGGTGTTGAGCAAGACACCAACAAGATGCTCGATCTCTATGAGCGGATGGTGAAACTCAAAGTCCCGCTGGGCTATTACATCAGGGCAGTGATTGCCGAAAATGGACAATGAAAACATGTGCCGTGGCCATCAAAATCTCCTTTGGCCGATTTTTGAAAAATCAGCGCTTTGAATAATACTTGGGGTTTGCCTGTTGATTTGCCAACGTTCAGCGCGGCTGACTGCGCGGCTGGAATGAAGGTATCAGTCCTGATTCTGGAGAGGAAAAATGGTCAGCAAAAACACGATTTGCCTCTGGTACGACGGCGCTGCGCAGGATGCTGCAGAGTTCTACGCCCAAACATTCCCGGACAGCGCGGTCGTCGCCGTCCATCACGCGCCTGGCGACTACCCGGCGGGCAAGCAAGGCGATGTAATAACGGTCGAGTTCACAGTGATGGGCATCCCTTGCCTCGGATTGAACGGGGGGCCGGGGATCAAGCACAACGAGGCTTTTTCATTCCAGGTGGCGACCGACGACCAGGCCGAAACTGACCGCTTGTGGAACGCGATTGTCACAAACGGCGGCCAGGAAAGCGTATGTGGCTGGTGCAAGGACAAGTGGGGCCTGTCGTGGCAGATCACGCCCCGCGTCCTGAGCGCCGCGATATCCAACCCCGATCGAGCGGCGGCCAAGCGCGCTTTCGACGCCATGATGACAATGACCAAGATAGACATCGCGGCAATCGAAGCGGCACTCGCGGGTTAGCCGGTCGACATCCCAGCCGCTTGATTTCAGCCGAGACGCCGCATGGAACGACTCACCGGCAGTTGCCTGTGCGGCAACGTGCGATTTATGGCGCGGGTCTGCACTACCAGGTCGTTCTTCGGCAATTTTCTGCGTGTCATGAATGACCGGTTTGGGTTGTGAATTGCAGTCCTTCGCGACATGCAAATATCGGCCAAATGAAGACATTCACCGAGCCACATGCAAGCATCAAGCAAGAGCGCCCCTCTCCCTGCTACCCCCGAAACAACAAAGCCCAACACTGGACCGGGATTCAAGATGAGCGTGGATCGCTTATCAAGTATTCATTGAAAGGATAAGCACGATGAACCGAACCAGTCATATCTGCCTGATGGCGACCTATAACGAGTGGATGAACGCAAAGATTTATGAGGCAGCCAGAAGCCTGTCGGATGAAGAGCTCTCAGTGGACAGGAAAGCATTCTTTGGTTCAATTCTCGGGACGTTGAACCACCTGGTGGCCGGCGACACGGTCTGGCTAAAGCGATTCGCCAAGCACCCAACTAACTACTTGGCTCTGGGACCGATTCAGCAGCTTCCTGCCCTCAAAAGCCTCGACCAGTTGCTGTTCTCGAATATCCGAGAACTTTCGGCACATCGAGTGTGGCTCGACCAGAACATTATCGAGTGGTCTCGCTCCATTGCAGAGTCGGATCTGGATCACACCCTCCATTACACAAGCATGAAGGGAATACCCGCTGACAGGAACTTTTATGGTTTGGTCATGCATTTCTTCAACCACCAGACGCATCACCGCGGACAAGTGACTACCTTGCTTTCACAAGCGGGTGTCGACATAGGGGATACGGATCTGGTCGCACTCATTCCATCCGAGCCCTGCACAAAGTAGAAAAGCCTAGCGCTAGAGCACGTATTGTCAGCTCTGATCGGGTCGGCGAAACAGCGCAGCCATCCGGACTGGTTGCCGATCCCGAGTGACGGTAAACAGTTGTGGATTCAACCGGTCGCGACAGACAGCAACCGGCCAATAGCGCACATTCAATCAAGGATAGGACGGCATCTCGCTCTCATCTCCAGGAAGCGCAGTCGCAACACAACATTCGTTCCCACGGTGCGGTCGCCCCCTCCCATCAGCCTTTAACTGGACGTTCAAAACCTGCACAATCGCCGGCTTTTTTCGCGACAGGAAGTCCCCATGCAACGGATTGTAATTCTGGGCAATGCCGGTAGCGGCAAATCTACCCTAGCCCGCGCCCTCGGCAAGCGCCTGAACCTACCCGTGGTCCATCTGGACACGCTGTTCTGGGAACCTGGCTGGGTCGAACCCGACGCCGAACAGTTCCGCGCACGGGTTCGCGAAGCGATCGCACCGGATGCCTGGATTTGTGAAGGCAACTACGCGCGGCGAACCTTTGACCTTCGCCTGCCCCGTACCGACCTGATCATCTGGCTCGATACTTCGCGGCTTACCTGTTTCGCCCGAGTGATCTTGCGCAGCGTAATGAACCGCCCTCGCCCAGACCTCCCAGCGGGCTGTAAAGAGAAGCTCGACCGAGCGTTCCTGACCTTCCTGAATTTCGTGTGGAATTTCGATCGCGGTTACCGCTCAGGTATCGAGAGCGTGCGCTTGTCCATAGGCCCGGAAATTCCTACGGTGCACTTGCGCGGTAACCGGCAGATTGCCGCATTTCTCGATAGCTTGCCCGCAACACCTGAAATCTGCCTTGAGTAGAGGGTGACTTTCACCATCCCGGCAGTCCATCCGCGCCTTTAGCGTTAGCCCAGTGCCTGGGGCTCAAGAGTGGAAAGAACAACTTCACATGCACGTTACAGATAGGTCTTCGAACATGAAAAAACCCACTCGGCTCTCGACATTAGTCCTCAGTGCACTCGTGTTCTGCGCGGGGCTATGGGCCGTTTCACAGTGGTGGGAAAAGGCTCTGGCGAAGCCCGACGGCGCCGCCGAGATCAGCCCCAACGGCTGCTACCGAGTTCAGGAATTCAGACCTTTTGGGATATTGCCCGGCCTCTTTCACCCCAAGTCGCCCCCGGATGAGCCAGAACAGCTACAGTGGTTTGTCCGCCGGGAGTCTCCGGCCTTTTTTCGCTTGTATGTCCCGTCCTGAATAAGGTCTACACCTGTTTCAGGACTAGACAGGTTTTACTCAAGGCCGCTTCCGGTACATCCCCGTCAGCATCTCCTGAGAATCCGGCGCAGCGTTGTAGTTGATGACCGCAAAGTTTTTCACCAGCTGTATGTGATACGGGCCATTTATCTTGGACGCTTGCGGCTCACGCACAATGATCAGGTTTTCGGTTTCCATGGGCACGATGTGATGCTCGGTCACGATGTCTTTCAAGGTCACAGCGTCCTTCAATGTCACGGTGAACTCCGCCACTTCTCTCCCCTCGGCATCGCGGTCAGGCAGGATCTTCAAGTCCAGGTCTCCGTCGCGCCCCAGAAAGTCCCGGCGCATCTGGTAATGGCCGCTGCGCTGGTCACGGTCGACTTCGTTGAGTTTGTCGTAGTCCGGTTCACGGTATTCATCGTGTAGCAGGATCGCCAGTTCGCGGGCGTCACCCTTGGCGCCGCTGACCCATGTGCCGGTGTAGTTGTGGGGTTCGATGGTTTGCCGCGTGATCCGCCAGATACCCGTCTGACGACCATCGTCAGCATATTCGTGAAGGTAGACAAAATTATCGTCGCCGTAGGCTTCCCGAGAACCCACCAGTTTGATCGGCTCACCGCTGCCACCCTTGGTGTACCGCACCTCACCAATGAGGACCTCCCCCTGATCCTGGTACCAGATCTCTACCGGGATTTTGCCGTTGAGGGTTCCGACGAGACTCTGAGAATCTTCGATGACCGGTCCTTCAAGACTGGGTTGTTCGTGCCACTGGCCGTCTTTCCAGTCGCCGGTGGTGCGCAGCATATAGCCGCGGGGCATGCTGGAATTTTCGCCAAACTCGGTCGGAGGGACTTCTTCCTGGGTGTACGAGCGAAGCCGGACCAACTCGCCGTCGCGCATTTTCCATTGGCTAGTGCGCATCCAGCAGCAGCCGCGGTCAGTTTGCGAATGCAGAATGCCGTCAGTTGGGCTGACCGAGAACATCCCGTTGCTCTCCTTCGCCAGGTCCGTTAAGGCAGCGTTGAGGACCCATCGGGTTTGCTGCGGGTCTTGCAAATAGACATCGAAATGCGACTGACCATCCACCTTGGGATCCGTGCCGTTGCGAATTGCCAGATCCTGACGACCATCGAAGTTGAAATCGGCGAAGTACAACAAGCCGTAGGGCCCGAGCAACCACGCGTCGGCTTTGTCATTGTGGTTTGCCGGCACATTACCGGCCTGGGTCTGCCATTGCTGCAGGGTTTCGAGCGTGTTTTTGTCGCGCAAAGTGATGAGCGCTTGCGCCAGTTGATGCGGGTCTTGCGGTGGCTCCGGGAACAGCACTTCCACCAGGTACTTGCCACTGGGGTCATTTACCGCAAATGACAGTGGTGCGGCCACGACCGGGGCTACCAAGGCCATGGAGAGGAGCACACCGTTGACGAGCGAACGCATCCAAAGCTTCCTTGCTTAAATTTCGGGGGCCGCAGTGTAACGGCATACTCCACCTTAGGGTAATTGCGTCACGCCATTAACCCGAGATGCTCGCGATGTAGGCCCTCAGGTCTGTCAACGTCAGTTCCGGCTTTGTAGAATCCTGCCAGCGCTCACCATCAATTGAGGCCCGCATTGAAAAGTAGAATAAGACCGGAAATTGAGAGAGCGACCTATGATGAGTTCTTAGCGCTTTGGGACAGAGGTGCATTCGAGAACCAGAGATTGGGTCAGGCTTTCTACAACCACTTCCGTCTGCATCGTCTCAGCGAGCGGAGGTTGCTACATGGTCTTTATGAATCTGACGGCAGGAAAGCCTTGAATGCAATTGCTGGAATCTTTCAGATCAAGTAACCACCCCTCTTCATTGGCCAATGAATGTAATAGGCGGCTTTGGGATAGCAGCCCTTGCTGACAGGCAGCAATCGGCCAGGAGCCGACGCACGACTCCAACAATAAATTCCCCCCTTTGCTCATGAAACTTGTGTTGAGGCCCACAGTCTTAGCCCAGCCTTGGAATCCATTTGCGAGCCAATACAGCGAAACGCTCTGCGGTCATTCCTCAGCCCACTATCGCCATTACCGTCGTCATCCCATCAGAGCTGCCCGCCTCATGCGCCAGACCGTTCGCTCCTCCTGCGTTTTCTCGTTCTGCCTTATTCCTTTGCTCCCCCTGTTCGCCAGTCCCGCCCATGCCGGCGGGGAAAGGCAACTGGTGGAGGACATCAACGACTACCGCGCCCAACCGCAGCGCTGCGCGGGGCGCACGGTCCGAGCCTTGACGCCGCTAGCTCTGAAGTCGAACCTGGCCTTGCCGATCGGCTATGGAGGCGTTACGCGGGAGACGTTGAAGGATTCCGGCTATCAGGCGGTGTCTGTGCGGACTATCCGTCTGGTCGGCGCTGAAGATGCCGAGGAGGCCTTTGACATGCTCCAGAGCCGCTACTGTGGAGCCCTGCTCGATACCCAGTTCGCCGATATTGGCGTGTATCGCGACGAGAGCGAATGGCAGGTGGTGCTGGCACGGCCCTTGCTCGATGGGCATCTGGACGACCCGCGAGCGGCGGGCAAGACGTTGCTGGCACAAGTCAACGCGGCACGGGCGAAACCGCACCTGTGTGGTCGTCAGCGCTTTGCCGCTGCACCGCCGCTGACCTGGAATGCCGCCCTGGGGACAGCGGCGCAGGGGCACAGCCGGGCGATGGCCAACGACAATTACTTCGCGCACCAGGACCCCAACGGTGATATGCCGTGGGACCGAGCGAAGGCCGCCGGCTACGGTGGCCGGCAGATCGGAGAGAACATCGCCGCCGGGCAGCGTTCGCCGGACAAGGCTATGGAAGGCTGGCTGGCCAGCCCCGGGCATTGCGCCATCCTGATGAATCCGATGTTTACCCAGGTTGGCGCGGCCTATGCCGCGAACTCGCGTAGCGACAACGGCATCTATTGGACGATGCTGTTCGGCGCGAAATGAGGAAAGCTGAAACAACCAAAATCTACTTCCCTTCAAGCTTACGTTTCAGTCGCTTGAGATCACTATTGACGATCAGCTTATGGGCTAGACCTACCGGCAACATGTAGATGCGCCCAAAGACGTTATGCGTTACGACAGATGAGGTGATCGTGAACACACGATCTGTTATCGAAAGGCAAATCATGACATCCAGATGCCGGTCACGTTCGGTCAGAACCAGCATGTCGGGGGCACTATGCTCCACCAGAAAGAAATCCAGCTGTTCGCCAGCGTGTACCGTCTCTCGCCTGGCGCCGGAGAACCCGCCGATCCGCTTCACGCCGAATAACGAGGAAATCGCGTCCCTCGTTCGGAAAGCTAGCCGCATGAGCAGTCCCGGTTCGGCCGTCATGATGTTCCAGGCGTCAAGAGTGGTGATTTCAACAGGGAGCGGAACCGACCTGCTGTCATGGTAATCAAGATCGGACAGTGCACGCAGAGTGTGAGCAGGTGATGTGGTAGCCAAACATTATTCCTTTCAGTGGCCCGACTGCCATTCCCGATAAAATCGGAAGCTGATTATCATGTAGCCATGCTACGTCATAATTACCCCCAAACAGGCCGGTACGGGTTGTGGATTCAACCGGTCGATGCAACAGATGGAATCCATGACCAATAGCGGACGGTGGTGAACCGAGTTTGGGCCAGGCTACCAATTCGTCCCTATGCCGACCAGGCTCCTGAATCAATCATTGTCGACCTGGAGCTCCTGCAGAAGAAACCCAAGTGAGTCAGGGGTTGAGCAATGACTTTTTTCCGAGCGTTGTTCATCCCATGGCATAGCGTCATCAGTGCAGAAATCTCCAACACACTCCATGCTCAGTTCGCCATCGAGAAGTCCAAGTGGAATCCAGAAGTAAGGCATCTCGCGAAGAGCATTAGGCACGGTCGAGCCACATCGTGAGCAAAAGTCATTTCTGTACCCGCTGGATTTGCGCCAACTAGTGATCGCACCTAACCCTTCTTCCCATCGAAAGTCGCGAGCTTTGACCACTGTGGCGAGATTGTGGCCGACCCCGGTTTGCTTGCGGCACAGGGTGCAATGGCATCGATAAAAAAAACGTGGTTCAACCCCGAGGGAAAAGCGTACAGCCCCGCAAAGACATTGCCCTGATGTCATGGATATCTCCTTGAAGAACGACTCATCGGTATTTTACCGGTTCGAGCGTTGGTACCGGAAAAGGGGTGGCCGTCATGGTACTGGCCTTTGATTGCCATGGATAATGCCCAGCCTGATTCAACGCCGAATGTCGAACACTGGATCATGCGCAACGAGGAGGCTCGCCCATTTCGAGCCTCCTCAGAAGCAATCAGTCAGCTGCCAACCGTAGCGATTTGCTTCGCACGATCGTTCTGTTTACCTATCAGAAACACCAATAGCGAACCGATAGCGGTCACTATGCAGAGTGGCATCAGTGCAATTGGAAAGCTCCCGGTCTGATCACGCAGTACACCGATCACCGAACTCATGGCGCCCGTACCCAAGTGGGCAAAGGTATTGATCGCTGCAATCCCGGTGGCCAAAGTCGCCGGCGGCAGGGATTCAGAGCAAAGTGCCCAGAACGGCCCCTTGATCGCATAGTTACCCATCAATACGAGGGTCAGCAGTACCAGCGTAATGGTCAGGGAGTCCGTGAACAGCGTGGCAGCGAAGCTCACCGCAGTAATGGCCAGCGGAATAGCAGTGCTCTTGATCCGCTCCCCGCTCTTGTCTGCACGCAGTCCCCAGAAAATCATGAACGCTGCGGCCATGCCGAACGGAATCATGTTCATCAGACCCGTTTGCATGTTGGTCAGATGAAAGGATTTCAGGATCTGCGGCATCCACAACGACAGCGTGTTGCTGGTTGCCGAACTGCCCATGTAGATAATCGAAAGCACCCATACATATTTATTGGTAAACACAGCCTTGAGGGTGCCGCTTATGCTGTGAGCGTGTTGAGGAATACCACTTTCGCGCGCGGCCTTATCGTTAGTCAGTTGCTCGCCTAGCCAATCCTGTTCCTGCTGAGTCAACCATTTCGCTTCGCTTGGCCGATTTGGCAACACCTTCAGCGCGAGCAATCCCAGGGTGATGGCGGGAATGGCTTCAAACATCAGCAACCACTGCCATCCCTTGAATCCGGCCAGACCGTCTAATTGCAACAGCAGTGCCGACACCGGTGAGCCGAGAAAGTTGGAGAGTGGTATCGCCACCATGAATAGCGCAACGATTCGAGCCATGTACGCTTTGGGGATGCATTGCGTGAGGTAAAGAATGACGCCGGGAAAGAAGCCGGCTTCGGCTGCACCCAAGAGGAATCGGGAAATCGAATAGGATATTGGCCCGACCGCAAATGCCGAACAGAATCCGACGATGCCCCAAGTAATCATGATGCGCGCGATCCACCGGCGGGCACCGAAACGCTCCATGGCCATGTTGCTTGGCATTTCGCAAAGTACATAAGCGACGAAAAACAGCGTGGCGCCGAATCCGAAGGCACTGGCCGTCAGGCCGATGTCCTGGTTCATGGTCAGTGCAGCGAAACCGATGTTGACTCGGTCAATGTAGGCGATGAAATAACAGAGTACGAGAAAGGGGATCAGGCGAATCCCCAACTTGCGCATGGTCGATTTTTCAATTTCAGTACTGGATGGCTTGCTCATGGAAACCGCTCTCTTGTAGTTGTAATAGGCTGCTCTTGGGTGAGCTTCAGCCTTCGCGTTTTGCAAAACCGAATAACCTTTGAGGTGCTTGCACGAGCAACGAATGGCTCAGTTGCATCGAACACTCCAGGGCTTGTCGCTGATTGATTACTGTGCCGAAACCGATGCTTTTCTCATGCTGCGTGTGTGGCCAGTCGCTGCCCCATACAAGTTGGTGGAGGCCGAAACTTTGCTCCAACAGCGGTAATGCCGATCGGGCGAAATTGAGGTTTTGTTCCGGTGTACCTCCCAAACGATAAATTCCCGATACCTTCATCCAGATCGACCCTCTCGATCCCAATTCCAGTAACTCGCAAAACCCTGGTTGATCGACGCCCAAACTGGCATCCGGCCGACCAAAGTGATCAATAACCAGCTTCAAACCGAACGGCGTCAATTGATGGATCAGTGCCGGCAGATCCTTTACCTCCCGATGCAATTCGACATGCCAGTCAAGATCAGCGATGTGGCTGAAAAATTCTTTCCAGGCGCGATTGCGAAAATCAGGTAACGCCTTGCCCATCAGGTTCAAGCGAACGCCGACCACGCCTAGGTGAGCCATGTCATTCAACATCGCACGACTAACGCCCGGCTCTAGCACGACCACTCCTCGCAACCGCTCCGACACTTGTCTCAGCGCCGCCAACAGGTAGCTATTGTCGGTGCCCAGAAAGCTCGGCTGCACCAATACGCCGTGACTCAAACCATGGGCACCCAGGTGATTCAGATACTGCGCAAGCGTGGCATCGTAGTCAGGGGCGTAGCGCCGTTTAGCGGACAGCTTCAGCCCCCGACTAAAGACATGAGCATGGGAATCGATGCCAGTGATCGATGTTGAACAGGTATCAGACATGGGTTTCATCTATCGCAAGTAATGATCATCACGCTCGGGCGCTCTCGCGGCCTTGCACCGAGACGGATGGGATTGCAGCGTCGAGACTGCGACCACGGGTTTCCGGCAGGCAAAGGGCAGCGATAACGGCCACGCCGTAAGCGATCCCGGCGTCGATGCCTATGGCCGAGCCCAGTGACATGGAGTCACTCATATGGCCGACCAGAAACGGGAATACCGCCGAGAGCACTCGGCCGAAGTTGTAGCAAAACCCCACGCCAGCACCGCGCACGTCCGCCGGGTACAGCTCGTTGAACAGTGCGCCGAGGCTGGCCGGAATGCCCGCCGCGAAGAAGCCGAGCGGAAAACCGAGGAATAGCATTTGGGTATTGGTCAGGGGCAGGAACACGTAGCACTGCACGGTCACGACGCAGCACAGGGCGAACAGCACGATGTTTTTGCGGCGGCCAATACGGTCGATCAAGAATCCGCTGACGACGCAGCCACACCAGAAGGCAAGGATGATCACGGCAAGGTAGCCGCCAGAGTTCAGCACCGACAGGTTGCGTTCGGTCTTGAGGAAGGTCGGCAGCCACGTCATCACCGCGTGGTACCCGCCGTGTGCGCCCAGGCCCAACAGCCCGCCGAACAGTGTCACGCGGATCAATTCAGGACGGAAAATACCGGCCAGGGATTTGAAAAAACTTTGCGCGATGGCGTGTTCTTTTTGCAGACGCTGGAAGCTGTCGGGCTCCTCGACATTGCGCCGTACCCAGATGATCAGGAGCGCCGGCAACAAGCCAACGATGAACATCACACGCCAGGCCATGTCTTGCGGTACGAACGAATAAATCAACGCAAAAACCCCGACCGCCACGCCCCAACCTACGGCCCAGGCACTTTGTACGGTGCCCATCACTTTGCCGCGGTATTTCGGGTTGATGGTTTCGGCCATCAGTACCGCGCCGGCCGCCCACTCACCGCCAATGCCGAAGCCTTGCAGCGCCTTGACGATCAACAACTGCTGGAACCCGGTAACGAAGGCGGACAGAAAGGTGAAGAAGGAGAACCACAAAATCATCCACTGCAACGTGCGCACCCGGCCATAGCGATCGGACAACGTCCCCCCTACCCAACCGCCGATGGCCGAAGTGACTAACGTGACGCCGCTGATCAGCCCGGCATCGCCCTTGGTCAGGGCGAAGGCGGCAATTAACGCCGGAATGGCCAGGCCGAACATTTGTACTTCCAGTGCGTCCAGCGACCATCCACCGAAGCAGGCCCAAAACGTTTTGCGCTCCCGAGGAGTGACTTGGCGATACCAGCTGAACATGATTTCTTATCCTTATAGGTGGAACATGAGGCAGCCGAGAGCGAACCGCGCCGCTACGAGGCCAGTCATGGCAAACAAAACGATGAATCCGCCGGCGATCGATTCGCCGGTGAGCGATCCGCTATCCGGGCAATGCGCTAGCGAATGTCCACGCTGTAACGGAAATGCTCGGCATGCCCACGGGAGCGCCGCCACTCCAGAGGCGTACCGGCGTAATCACGCGCCAGACGCTCGATCACCACCACGGGACTGTTGACCGGTATTTTCAGTAACCGCGCATGCACGTCATTTACAGACTCGGCGGTGAGTGCTTCTTCGGCAGAGGCGACGACCTGACCGCAGAGCTCTTCGTAAATCGGGTAAAGCAATGGCCCTTTTCGATTCAGGTCGATCTCCAGTAGCGGCTGAAACCGGCTGCGAGGCAGCCAGATTTCTTCGGCAAGTACCGGCTGAACATCCAGAAGACGAACACGGACAATGCGAATAACCGGCGCGTCGATTGGCAGCCCTAACGCCTGGGCCACTGCCGAGGGTGCGGCCACCGGTTCGATAGACAGGATGCGACTCTCCGGGACCTGGCGTTCACCCGCAGCAGTCTGGAAGCGGAAGAATCGGAAAAGCGATGATTGAAACTGAGGCCGACGAACGAAGGTGCCTCGACCTTGCTGACGCTCCAGAACCCCTTCACTGACCAGCGCGTCGACCGCTTTGCGCACGGTGCCAGTGGACAGTTCGTACTCCGCTGAAAGCGCAGCTTCAGTGGGAATGGCCTCCCCCGGACGCCAGCGATTGTTGGCAATCTGTTCAGCCAACTGATCACGCAGGCGTTGATAAAGCGGTAGGCGGACATCACTGGACAGGGAATTCATCGACTTTATTCACCTTGTTATCTAGTCATATATATGAATATTGGCCGAGTATTCTCCTGATGCATTTTTCTGTCAATAAGGGTTACCGAACCTGGCGGACGAACGGCAGCGGCAGCCCTTTACCTGCGACTGCGCGCGAGGGGCGACGGTCAAGCACATGATCGAGGCGCTCGGGATACCGATGTCGAACTGGTGCTGCTCAATGGCGAGTCGGTGGGCTTCGAGCGGGTGATCTTCGACGGTGATCGGTTGGCGGTGTATCCCAAGTTCGAAGCGCTGGACATCAGCCCTCTGCTAATGGCTTCGAGGATGGCGCGTCCACCTAATCCCTACTCGCAAAACGCCTTGATCCAAAGCCCGACGGCTGGTGTATCGCGTCTTATGCGCCAGTTTGCGCAGCGCGCGCTTTCGCATGGCGCGCCAGACCAATCTTGATGCCGACCAGCATAGGCGCGGCGACCACAAACAGCAGGGCCACTGCGTAGAACGCGGTATCGAAAGCAATCACCGTGGCTTGACCTGACACGACTTTGCCCAGCAGGCTGGTCGCTACCCGGCCAGCGGCTGCTTGTTCCATCCCCTTCCCCACCAACATCGCCGTGGTGGTCGTCAGCCGTTCGATGAGCGCGCTTCCCCCTGGGGTGACGTTGGCGCCGAGGGCCGCGACATTGATGACGATGTGATGATCGATCAGGGTCTGGAGCCCGGCGACACCCATTAATCCACCCAATTGACGCCCCGTATTGAACAGCCCGATGCCGAAGGCGAGGTTGCGGCTGTTGAGGTCGCTGAAGGCGATCAGCGTAATTGACAGAAACAGGAAGCCAAGGCCCAGGCCGCGCAACAGGATAGCCGCCATCATGTCACCGGCGCCGCTGTCGCTGGTGGAGCCGGACAGCATCCACATCGCCCCCATAATCAACAGGATGCCAAAGGGCACTGTCGCAACCGGTGGAACGCGACGGATTTTGATGAGAAAGGCAGCGATGAGCAGCGAGCCAACAAAAAAAACACCACTGGGCAGCAGGAGCAAACCGGCATCAGTCGGCGTGAACGCAAGCACTGACAAGGCGAACGCCGGAATCAAAAACGCACTGCCGAACAAGGCGGCACCGGCGACAAAACTGACAATAAAGGCAAAGCTAAAATCGCTCGATTTGAACACCGTGAAATCGAGCAATCCCTGACCTTTGGCCAACGTTTGTTGGCCGAAAAATGCCAGCAGCGCGGCTGTACCGATCATCGTCAACATCAGGATCCGAGGTTCCTCGAACCAGTCCCATCGGCTGCCTTGGCTGAGGACGTAGGTAACACAGATCAGGGTGGCCGAGATCAGAGAGAAGCCGAGCCAGTCAAAGGGACGCTGCCGGCCCTTGGCGGGCATGGGGTGGTCTGCGATGAGCAAAAGGCCGGTTGCCGCAAGGGCCAGCGGCACCACGCTGAAGAAAATCCAGGTCCAGGACTGGCTGTCGATCAACCACCCTTGAAGGGCCGGGGCGAGAGTCGCCGGTGCGACCACGGAGCCCATGGCAAACACGGCTTGAAGGATCGGCTGAAGGGCACGCGGCCAGGCACGAAAAATCATCGTCTGGCCCGCCACCAGCAGGGTGCCGCCAGCGAAGCCTTGAATGATGCGAAGCGCGATCAGCAGGTCCAGCCGAGCGGTGATGGCGGCGATGCAGCACGCCAGACCCATGGCCAGGGTTGAACCGATGATCAGGTTACGCGCAGTAAAACGCTGCATCAGCCATGGAGCCATGATGAAGCCGATCAGCTTTAGCGCGGTGTAACCGACATCCAGCCAGGCGAATTCATCAGGTGTTGCATAGGTGTCGCCGATGATATCGCCGCGCCCGATCGATAGAACGGTGCCGGCGATCGCCTCCGTCAGTGTGGCCAGCACGATGCCCACGATGAGCAGGACGCCAGTCGTAGCCTTGGCGCTGCTCGGCGTTGCGCTGGCAAAGGTGTTCATGAGCCGCCCCCTTGCGCCACCTCCACCCGCGCGGACAGACCTGGCACGATGCGCCCCGGCAGCGGATTGTCGGCCAGCCGGATCTTGACCGGAACCCGCTGCACGACACGGACATAGTTCCCGGTTGCGTTGTCAGGCGGCAGCAAGCTGAACGCCGCCCCACTCCCCGGCGCAAAGCTGTCGACCACGCCTTCAAGTGCCGTGTTGGGGTAGCCATCGACCGTGATGCGCACGCGCTGTCCAGGGCGGATATGTTCGAGCTGGGTTTCCTTGAAATTGGCCACGACCCACACATCATTGACCGGCACGATATCGAGCAAGGAAACGCCCGGCGTCACGAGCCGGCCGACACGAACCTGGCGGTTACCGACGACGCCATCCACTGGCGCGCGTACCACGGTGTAGTCAAGATCGATTTGGGCAAGATCGCGCGCAGCCTGTGCTTGCGACACGGCCGCCACGGCAGCCTCTCGCTCGGCCACATAGACGGCGATGTGTTGCTGTTGCGCCTCGACCGTAGCCGAAGCGGCCGATACCGACGCCTCGGCTCTGGAACGCGCCGTGCCGGTTTCATCGAACAACGCCTGGCTCACCGCGTTGCTGACGATCAGTTTGCGACTGCGATCGTGGGTCTTGGTTGCCAGATCCATGTCGGCGGTGGCTGAACGTCTTTGAGCTTCGGCCTGCCGAATCAACGCACGCTGAAGCTGGGTCTGCGCATCGACATGGGTCAGGCGAGCCTTTGCAGCGCTGACATTAGCCTCTGCTTGCGCAAGCTTGGCGCGATAGTCCCGGTCATCGATACGAAACAGGACGTCACCCGCCCGGACAGTCTGGTTGTCCACGACCTCTACCGCAGTGACATAGCCGGCCACCTTTGCGGCGAGTGAGGTCACGTCACCGCGAACATAAGCGTTATCGGTCGAGGTTGTGCCGCTCGAAACAGCCATGGTCCCCCAGGCAGCCACGACCACCACCGCGCCGACGCACAGCAATATGCCGATTGTCTTGCGCGTGCTTCGCCGCGCCACTACGACGGGGGGCCCGGCGATTGCCCCGGTGGCAATGGCGGCCTTGTCCTGGAGCGAGTTCATTTTTCCATTTCCTGTTCAATGCCATGCACTACAGCAGCCCCAGGGCGGCGGTGGCCTGCCGCCCGGCTGTCGAGTATTTATGAGCGCGTTGATCGGCTCACTTCTTGATAGGTGTGACGAGCGTCTTTTCGTCGGTGTCGAGGACGAACACGGCCAACAGGCGTGCAGGTTCGGTGTCGCTGGCGTTGGCGCTGACTTCGTGCACGGAACCCGGCTCCTCTACGAAGTTTTCGCCGACGTGGTAGATCTTTTCCGGCTGGCCTTTGACTTTGATACGAAACGCGCCCTCCAGGACCGTTGCATAGATGAAGGCCGTTTTCGGATGGGTGTGGGACGGCGACGCGGCGCCCGGCCCATACTCGACGACCACACCCTTCATGCTCTTGCCAGGGATGTTGGGAATGGGACGGTCAAACACGACTGTCACCTTGGCGGCGGGCGGCTCAGCGGCCGACGCTGCGCTGATCGACAGTGCTGCGAAAGCAGCGGCTAAGAGAAATCGGGCAACCATGGCAATACTCCTTCGTGTGCAGGGGTTATGACGGCGCGCCCCACTACCGGGGCGGCGCCTTCGTGAGTTGTCCCTGGAGGCCTCAGCGGCCCGCTTCGGCCGTTGACTGGCTGAGCCAGTCTTCGAAACGGATCGCGCCCAGGCGCGGGTTCTTGCCGGGGGTCAGCGATTGATCGTCAAGCACGGCACCGTAGTAGCGTGCGTGTACGTCCGGTACGACTCGGCGAGTATCCTGAGTGGCCCGCAGAAAGCGCCTGATCAACTCGTCGAGCGGCATGGCCTCGGGCCCCGCGACTTCGACCGTGCCCTTCACCGGAGCTGCCAGCACGATGTCGGTAAGTGCCGCCACCACGTCGTCGGACGCCATCGGCTGGATCAGCGCCGGCGAAACGCAAAGTTCTTCGCCGACGGTAAACGATTGGGCAATGCCGCCGACAAATTCGAAAAACTGTGTGGCACGCAAAATAGAGTAAGGAATGCCGGATGCCTTGATGAGGTTTTCCTGCGCGACCTTGGCCCGGAAATAACCGTTCTCGGGAAGCCGTTCGCTCCCGACAATCGACAGGGCAACGTGATGGCGAACCCCGGCGGCCGCTTCGGCGGCCAGCAGGTTACGGCTCGACGTTTCGAAAAACTCGAGGACGGCCTGGTCCTCCCACGACGGCGCGTTCGCCACGTCGACGACGATGTCGGCACCATCCATCGCCTGGGCCAGGCCCTCGCGGGTGATGCTGTTTACGCCCGTGCTGGGGCTGGCAGCGAGCACGTCATGGCCGCGCTCGCGGAGGTTCTTCACAAGTTTCGATCCGATGAGGCCGGAGCCTCCGATGACGACGATCTTCATGGGCTTTCTCCACGTATCGACTGCAACCATTGCGTCGGTGTAAGGGAAGATTGCCTGCAGGCGTGAACGAAGTCCTTGTGCCTGTTGTGGATTCCCCTCCACGAAAGCTTGGTTTTACATCCAAAGACGCCGCAGTCCGACATCGTCTCTGCCGCAGACGGTGCGGCGGGTTTAGCGCTGCCGTATCATCAATATCAAATACTAATCGCCAGCCGCCTGGGACACGGAGTTGAGGGCGCGTCACCAGGGGATCCTCACTTTGCCATTCATGTTTGAAGACTACCTGCTCGATGAGGAACGCCGGGAACTCACCTTGCGCGGGCAAGTCGTGGCCGTCGGGCCGCAGGTTTTCGATCTATTGCTGCTGTTCGTCAACAACCCCGATCGCGTCGTCAGCAAAGACGACCTGCTCAAGGCGGTGTGGAACGGCCGGATCGTCTCGGAGTCGACGATCACCAGCCACATCAATGCGGTGCGCAAGGCCATTGGCGATACCGGTGAAGAACAGCGCCTGGTGCGCACCGTCGCCCGCAAGGGCTACCGCTTTGTCGGCCAGATCAAGGTCGGCGGGATCGGCGAAGCGCAGCAGCCTGACCGGCCTGCCATCGACGAACGCTCCCCCACAGACCCGAAGGAAATGCCCTCCTCCTCGCTCGTCCTCCCGGACAAACCTTCGATTACCGTCTTGCCCTTCCAGAATTTGAGCGGCGATCCAGAGCAGGAATATTTCGCTGACGGCATCGTGGAAGATCTCATCGCTGCCCTGTCGCGTATCCGCTGGCTGTTCGTCATCGCGCGTAATTCGAGCTTCACCTACAAGGGCCGGACGGTGGACGCCAAGGGCGTCAGCCAGGAGCTGGGCGTTCGCTACGTGCTGGAAGGCAGTGTGCGCAAGTGCGGGAACAAGGTACGCATCACCGGCCAGCTCATCGACGCGACGAACGGGACACATATCTGGGCGGAACGCTTCGAAGGCGCGCTCAACGACATCTTCGAGCTGCAGGATCAAATCACCGAAAGCGTCGTCGGTGCCATTGCGCCGCAACTCGAACGGGCAGAAATCGAACGCGCCAAACGAAAACCCACGGAAAGCCTGGACGCCTACGACTACTATCTGCGCGCAATGGCAAAACTGCACAACGGCACCCGTGAAGCCATCGACCAGGCGCTGCCATTGTTCTACAAGGCTATCGATCTCGATCCGGAATTTGCATCGGCCTATGGCATGGCAGCCTGGTGTCACTTCTGGCGCAAGCTGAATGGCTGGATGACCGATCGGACGCAAGAGATCGCTGAGGGCGTACGGCTTGCGCGTCTGGCGGTAACGCTTGGCCGGGATGATGCGGTCGCGTTGACGCGAGGTGGACATGCGTTAAGCCATCTCGCCGGTGATGTTGACGGCGGCATTGCCTTGCTCGACAGGGCACGCCTGCTCAATCCAAACCTCGCCCCTGCCTGGTTCCTGGGCGGTATCCTGCGCGCACTGCATGGTGAAACGGACGCCGCCATCGAGCATCTGACCCATGCCGTTCGCTTGAGTCCGCTGGATCCGGAAATGTTCAGGATGCAGGTCGGAATGGCGCTCGCGCATTTCTTCGCCGGGCGCTTCGATCTCGCGACGGACTGGGCGGAAAAGGGCTTGGGCAACTTGCCCAGTTTCCTGCCCCCGGTGGCTCTGGTGGCGGCCAGTCACGCCCTCAGCGGACGAATGGATAAAGCGAGGTTGGCGATGCAGCGTCTACGCGAGCTGGATCCCACTTTGCGCCTCTCCAACCTGAAAGACTGGCTGCCCATCCAACGGCCCGAGGATTTCACGCGCTTGGTCGATGGACTGCGGTTGGCCGGGCTGCCTGAGTGACCGTGGAACGGTTCCATGTACTCACAATCAACGGGAATGTGCAGGCAGATGATACGTTTGCTGGCCAGTTCTGAGCGCAATCGTGCGCTGCGACGCCTGCCAACGGGTTTACTGGCTTTTGCATCAGCTAGATAACGGACAAACCCGGTCACTCACACAATAGACGCTCTGGATGGACTGCCTCACGGTGTTGCGCATCGCAGCGGCGATCCAGCTGACTATCGGACGGAGTACACACGGGTTGACCACTACAACCGCACAATGCTTCTACGACTTGAAGCGCCCCACCAGCCCGTTCAGTTCATTCGAGAGGTGCGAAAGCCGGCCTGAGTCTTCTTGCGCAGAGTTGGCCAGGCTTTCGACCAGCCGCGCCTCGTCGTAGATCTGCTGGATATGCCGATTGATCTCTTCGGCCACACTGTGCTGCTCTTCTGCCGCCGCCGATATCTGCAGGTTCTGATCCCTGATTTCATTGACCGACAACTGGATGCCTTCAAAGCTGTCACGTGCGCTCTCGATCGAGGACACACTGGCACGCGACAGGTCCAGGCAACTCTCCATCTTCTGCGAAACTTCCTGGGTCTTGCTGCCGAGCGTATTGAGCAACTGGTCGATTTCCCCGGTGGAGTCGGACGTGCGCTTGGCCAGGGCCCTGACCTCGTCCGCGACCACGGCAAAACCCCGGCCCTGATCACCCGCCCTGGCAGCCTCGATTGCCGCGTTCAGCGCCAGCAGATTGGTCTGCTCGGCGATGGCGCGGATGGTGCCCAGAATCTGGTTGATGCTGCGGCTGCCTTCTTCCAGCTCCACCATGGCCTGGGAAGACTCGGTCATGCGAGTGGCCGCGCCCATGACTTCGCCATACTCGATCAAACCGATGTAGCGCCAACCAAGGCCGGGCGATGTCCAGATATTGGCCATGTACCTGACCCCGTTGATTTGCACCTCGGTGGAACCCTGCGTGGTGGCAGCCAGTTTGGCGTAGGGCTCGCCCAGATCCTTGAGCTGCTTGAAGCTGTGCCCGGCGTCACGCGGGTCGACCAGCACGGTGCCGTCCTCGATCAACATTACGTAGCCGCTTTCGCCGAGCTTGATGCTTTTGACCAGTTCGGTGAGGTTTTTCAGCGAAACGCTCACGACCAACACACCCTTGGCCTTGCCAGCATCATCGAGCAGCGCCCTGGCGCTACCGACCAGCGCCACAGCGTCCTTGTCATAGTAGTAAGCGGGAGTTCGCACCGTTTTGCCGGGGCTGGCCATGGCGGCTTTGTACCAGGGGCGCAAACGCGGGTCGTAGTTCGACAGCTGCGGGTCGTCCGGCCATTTGGCGTAGCTGCCATCTTCCAGACCGATGGAAAGGATTGCGGCGGCCGGGTGCATCGCGCCATAACGTGCGAACGCATCGATGACATGCTGGGCAGCCGGTGGCAGAGGCTGGCTGGCGGCATCGGCGGCCAGATAGTTTTTGAGGCTGGCGATCGATGTGTATACAGGATCAGTGGCAATTTGATCGACGTTTTGCTGGGTTCCGTCGAAAAACTGCCGCATATTGCCGTCGATCTGGCGTATTTCACGGGTGCTGCCATCGAGAAACTGATCGACTGCCTGAGCCCGAATATTCAGCACCGATATCACAGCCACCAGGCTTACCGGAATGAAGGCGACCAACACAAAAGCAAGGACGAGCTTGTTTTTTATTTTCATTATGACGGTCACCATCCTGGGAAGTGAGGTACAAATAGCCGAATCACACGGATTAATGGCGATTTGCTGTTGAGTCTGTCCCGGCTGATTTTGTGGAATCTTTACCGTTTCTTCGTGCACAAAAAAAGCAACGATTGCTCTCAATATTTTCGCTAATCAAGAGGCTTCTATCTTCATGCCGCAGCGTTGGTGAGCTGATTCCTGTATCAGCTCAAATCAGCTCACCAAAATGCTGGTCGAGCGGGCCCTTGAGGCCGAAATGATCGAGCACCTGACACAGCGTGCAACTGAGATCGGCCAGTTGCTGACGCATCTATGAGTGCCAGCCGGAGAAAGTCTCCGGGCTGGACTCGCTCATCCTGCAGCCCTGCCATACTGTTCAGCATGACCCGTGCAACCTTCCGCTTCTACGAGGAGCTCAACGATTTCCTGCCGGCCGAACGGCGGCGTCAGTCCTTTACCTGCGAGTGCGCGCGCGGGGCGACGGTCAAGCACATGATCGAGGCGCTCGGGATACCGCACACCGAGGTCGAGCTGGTGCTGCTCAACGGCGAGTCGGTGGGCCTCGAACGGGTGATCTTCGACGGTGACCGGCTGGCGGTGTATCCCAAGTTCGAAGCGCTGGACATCAGTCCGCTGCTAAAGGTACGTGCGCAACCTTTACGGGTGCTGCGCTTCGTCGCTGATGCGCACCTTGGCGGGCTGGCCAGCCTGCTGCGCATGAGCGGCTTCGACACGCTCTACGACAATCGCTTCGAAGATAGCGAGATCGCCGAGATCGCGGCGCAGCAAGGGCGCATCGTGCTAACCCGCGACCGTGAACTGCTCAAGCGACGGATCATCAGCCACGGCTGTTACGTGCATGCCCTGAAACCGTCGCTGCAACTGCGCGAGGTGTACGAGCGCCTCGACCTGGCGCGTAGCGCGCGGCCCTTCAGCCTGTGCCTGCATTGCAACCTGCCGCTGCACGAGATCAGCCCGGAACTGGCCCGGTCGCTCGTGCCGCCACGCGTTGGCGCGCTCTATTCGCACTTCCTGCGCTGCGACGCCTGCCAACGGATTTACTGGGAGGGTTCGCACTGGCGCGGCATGTGTGCCCTGCTGGCACCTTTGCTGGACCGATAGTCGAGAGCATCGAGCAGATAACGGCCAAAAGTGCTCAAGTGCACACCACAAGGCTCTGGCCCGATATTTAAGCTGATATCATTCGAAAACGTACAAACCGAGTAGAAAAGATGAATCGTCGTAAAAAAATAAATCAGTTATTAAAGGCTAACGCCAAAAAGGCCAGCGCCAAATTGGCACCGCAAAGCAAGTCTAAATACATTTGCAAAGCCGACCGATTGAAGCTGGCGGCTGAATCCAGTCACGACGCAATCACTTCTTCCGAAAGCTGATCTGTGTAGCTTAAGCACCACCTGGATTTACAAATCAGCAGGCAGTGCTGTCGGCGGATTTATCTCGCGGCTACGCACTAGCGACGATAGTAGCGGTGATCGTCATCGTAGCGGTGCTCATGATGGCGCTCCCAATCACGACGGCGTTCGACTTCCCGGCGCTCTTGCTCTCTGCGCCACTCGTTTCTACGCCATTCGTCTCGGCGCCAATCTTCTCTACGATCGTGCCAACGGCCGTCACGCCAGTATCGGTCGTCATGGGCAAGCAACGGCCCTGGCTGCTTGCCGGCCATGCTGGCCAAGCTCGGCCAAGGGTTTCCGGCAGCCTGGACCGGAGCCTGAACGGCTGCGACTTCAGTTGCGAAAACAGGGTTTGAGGTCTTCATCTGTGATGCTGATGCCGAGCCCATTGCCGCAAACGCGAACAGGCTGAGGAGCACCATCCGTGGGACATAAAATTTCATGGGCGAAGACAACCTCTGATTGACAATTGGACGTGGCGCCATTTGGCTACGGGAAACCTTCGGGTCGCGCTTACCGAGCTTTATGTGCGTATTCACATAGACCGGTAAATAGGGAAAAGTTCTAGGAAGGCGCTGGATAAATAGCTGACGCCCCCCAGTCCGGTTGCTCCCTCGACACTCTTGTGAGACGTTGAGGCGACGCTAATTTTTCAGGAAGATCATGGACATTCGATCGACGCAAGCAAAAGACTGGATGCTATTGAAGCAAGTGCGACTCGCCGCGCTGTTGGACACACCAACGGCGTTTGGTGTGAGTTATCAAACCGCCGCCAAATACAATGACGAACAATGGAAAGAAAGAGCCTCATCAACCGGAACGGAATTCTGGCTGGCCTTCGAGAGAGACAGACCTGTCGGAATGATCGGTGCCGGAGTCGGTAGCACGAATCGCTATAACTTGATCGGGATGTGGGTTGAACCCGCTGCACGGGGCTCTGGCGTGGCAACTCAGCTGGTAGAGGCAGTGAAAGTCCGCGCGATGACGAAAGGCTTTGATCGCGTTTTCCTCGACGTCTCTCCCGACAATGCAAGAGCCTCGAACTTCTATCTGAAGCAGGGGTTTGCTTTCCTGGATGAATGGGAACCGTTAGAAAGTCATCCGCATATCACGGTTCAGACAATGCTTTGGATCGGAAGCCGCCCTTGCTGACAGGCAGCAATCGGCCAGAGGTGGACTCTCAGAAACTCAACCGCGCACCAAGTAGGCCCCTAACGGAACCCGATATCGCAGCTTCTCGCAGCTGCCAGGTGCGGGCTGATGCCCCGGCGGGCGATCAGGAAACCAGATTCGGCATTTACCCGGAGGCGGCAAATGGCCGCGGGGAATCTCGACCTCGTCGTACTCGTACGACGGCTCTGGCTCGACGGAAGTCATTTGCATTTGTCCTTCGGGCCGAGGTCTGCCAGCCGTCGGTGAATCCGATACGCCATCTGCCTTTGCGTAAGCGAAGTTACCAGCGTCGCGCCCAGCATCCCGAGTGGATTGTTCAGCAACGGCCATTTCTGCTTCGCGGCGCCTTTGGGTCTCCTCTTCCAGCCCCTTCCGTACGGCGACCTGGTCCTCTTTGGCGTTGGGTGGGGTATTCGAAGCCTGGGCCTGCTGCGCCGCCTGGATCAATTGGAAGTTGCGGTTGCGTAACGCGACGTTGCTACCAACCCGCATGTTCGAGCGCACCGCCAACGTTTCAGCCTGCTGGTACTGACCCTGCTGAAGACGCAATACACCGAGGTAATGCAGGGTCGCGGGGTTGTTCGGCTGGATATGCAGGGCACGCTCCAGCGTGGCAGCGGCTTGGTCCAGTTGACCATCGCCATACTGCCGCGAGGCCGTTTCGATCAGGGTGGTTGATGCGCTGTTACTTTGCGAGGGCGCTCTTCGCTCGGCAGCCACCGAACCAAGCGACGCGACGGCGCAGAACACCAGGATGAGACCCGGCAGAAAACTTTTGGTTGGCATCAGGGGGCGGACTCGACTGATCTCGGACGGCACTGCCGTAAAACAGCTCCCAACTGACCTGGCGAGTACCCTGAAGTTCCCGCAGCATCAGCCTTGGAACAAGGGATTTGGCCCTCTTCAACGTGGCAATCTTCAGTGAGTCCCTGCCCGCACCGACCGTCTGACCTCAGCCTGTATGGCATAAGCCGGCGCCTCCACAGCATTGAAGTCTTGTGTATAGCGCTGGGCAAATCCTTCTACCCCCCATTCCTGATACTGCTGCACATGCTTGAGTTCGTGAGCCCAGAGCGCGACGTCCTGCTCTGCGGTTTGAGCGTCCCGGAAGAGGATGATGTCGATCAGCGTCACGGCACCGACATCAGGGTTTTGCAGCATGGCAGTGGCGGCGTTGAGTTGACCGTTGTCGCTAATTTTGTAGCGCGCGGCATCGAGGACGCGGGGGTCATACCAGCGCAGCAACTGCTGCCGGATGTGCGGCGGAATGGGTTGGATGCCGGCGCTGGCTGCTTCAGCACGGGCTTGGGTCAGCCACAGCGCAAGGGCAGGTGCCGCGATCTGGTCGATGCCATCAGTCATCTGCCCCAGATCCGGCAGGCAGATGCAGCCGTCCAGGCACACTTGCTTCTCGCCAGCTGGACAGCCGTTGGCCTGGACTGGCACGTCAAGAGTCAGGCAAAGAACAAACAGCGCCACCAGGCACGTGGTGATAGGCGGCATTGGGTCCTCCAGGGACAGACGCAGCACGAGCAGTCGATCACAATTGATCGACGGCCCGCATAACTTTAGCGCATCCCTATCGGTCTCCTCCCGATGACTGCTGCGGGTCCAGGCTGTGTGAAAACGCAGGCGTCACATCAGCGTTTTGCTTCTTATGAAAAACACGCAGCAGAAATTTGAAGTCGGCTTTGACTATAAACTCCGTGACATAAGGTATTGCTCTTTCCCCCAAGCCTCAAAACGCTCCAACACTTCCCAGCCAAGCTTGGTGTAATAATTGCTCCGGTTGTGGGTGTGCAAGTACAAGGTCGTGAATCCAATGTCTCTTGCATGGTCACAGATGCCTTCGATTAACTGCGCTGCGAGCCCTCTCCTTCGAGCTTCAGGTGTGATGAACACACACGCAAGCCACGGGCCCAGATCCGGCCTGTCAGAAAGGTCGTTACTGGCAAGTGTAGCGCCGCCCAGCAACTGGCCTCGTTCCGTTGCGATCAGGCACTTCCAACGGCCATCACGCTGTCCATCAGAGAACTCTTGTTGCCAACTTGAAAGAGATTGCTGCGCAAACTCATAACTGAATTCCCGATAAAGCCATTCGGCCATAACGTCGCACATGTCCATTTGTGTATCGAGCCAATCCACTCGCAGCATCTGAAACACTCCTCAACACGGTTGTTTGAATGCAGGTCTATGCTACAGAATTTCATCACGCCCCCCCACAGCAAAAGTCTAAGAAAGCCAGCACGGCGGCTGGTAACGTCAATACGGTGATGGCCGATATCAGGATTATGCGTTTGGGCTTCATCACTATTCAGCGCGTTGGCATGAGTTGATAGTTGAACAGATAGAAATGCTGCCCATCACGAATATCAATCTCCATCGTGCCGCTGAGCCCCTCCAACTCGCCGGTACCCGAGTCGGGTACGACCTGAATGGTCAGTGTTCGCTGGCCTCTGTCCATTGTTCCAAAATGCATCAACACAAAGCTGCCTGGCCTTCCCGCCAGATTACCCTCAACCCGCTCCATCGCCACATAGCCGGCAGATCCCGGGACTGTCGAGAGGGAGGCAAGCATCTCTCCCAGACTATTGGCCACCAAGTCTCCCTGAAACGTCTTGTGTATGGCCTTTCTGCTCAGTTGAGCGGCCTCGGTACCGGGCGCAACGGAGTGGACAGGTAATTGGACGTCGAATGTTCCCTTGGCTTGCATGCTGTTATCTCCATTAAAAATCCAGGTAATGCCGTACGGTCTAAACCAGAAGCAGTTGTTGTCGACGCTAATCCCTCGACTGTTTACAGTCCGCCTATGCCGAGATCAGCGGCCTATTTGAGCGGTCCACACAGTCGGACCTATCCCTGATTTGCATTGGAGCAGATGGCGACCGAAGATGATTGGAAAAACACGACCAGCCTCTACTGTTATCCTGCAGCCCGCACGAGGCGTCCTTAATCAGCGATTGACGAGCCCGCAGTTCACTCACACTCGCGAGGCACCCTCAGTCCAGTTGGCACCCTGGGTTGAGCATTATTGGCATGTCAGCTGGAATCTCAGTGATCAGCCTGTACAGCAACAGGAAACCCTGCCTCACCCCAATGTGCATCTCGTTGTGGAAAGGGCTCAGGTCCATGTCTGGGGACCTCGTCGCTCCCGCTTCAGCAAGACGCTGTCTGGCAACGGCTGGGCGTTTGGAATCAAGTTTCGTCCCGCCGCATTCCAGCCATTTCTGGGCGGACCTGTCAGTCGGTTGGCCAACCGATCGATCCTGGCCTCTGAAGTTTTTGGGGCGGTGGTCGACAGGTTGGCCGAACACATCGAATGTCCAGGGATGGCAAGCCTGTGCGAGCAATCAGAAGCGTTGCTGAGTCCCTGCTTGCCGCAATCCGATGAGCGTGTACAACTGCTCAATGACCTCATCGCCCAAATCGCGTCAGACAACAGACTGACAACAGTGGCACAACTCAGTGAGTTGTCCAGAGTTAGCGAGCGGCAGTTACAACGCCTCTTTGCCCATTACGTTGGTGTAAGTCCAAAGTGGGTGATTGCCCGATACCGGCTACATGAAGCACTGACCCTGCTGCAGAGCGGCGAAGCCAGGCCGGGGACGGAACTCGCGCTCAAGCTGGGTTATTTTGATCAGGCACACTTCATCAGGGACTTCACCCGGATGGTCGGTCTGGCACCCGCAAAATATGTCCACCTGATGATCAAAGCCCCGTGACATTACCTTAGCGAACATGCGCTTCAAAAAACTCAAGCGCCCTTTCGTTAAGCTGCTTGTGAACGGCAACCCGATCGAATCCCTTGGCATCAACGCAGAGCTGCGGTGCATCCTGCTTCAACGGCGCAGGACACGGGGCGAGAAAAGCAAAATGTGCTGCGTCGGGAACGAGGTGGAACTGCGGTCTCTGGGGAAGTGCGTTGGCGAGTGCAGGAAGGGTTTCAGGCAACACGCCATCGCCGCCAAACTGCGAAGCCCAAAGCTGAATCGGTGCTTTCACATTTGTCAGGTTGGCCGGGCTGGGAAACTCGTTGAGCGGATCCGCCAAGACAAAGGCTTTGATACGTTCATCACGGGTCAAGGGCTGGGTGGGCACCTCTTTGTTGCGCAACTGTTGGCAAATGGGCAGTGACGGATCCGGACAAGGAACATTGGCATTGAGGAAATCCGGGGTGCCTCCGGCCAGTACGAGACCTGTGTAGCCACCGCGTGAAAACCCAAAGAATCCAATCCGCTGCGGATCGATCCTGGCGGCGTCCGGGGCGGCGCCCAGCATGTAATCGATAAGGCGCTTTATATCGGTCGGACGCTCAACGAACGCAGAAAGATCGTCCGCGTGGCTCATATCAGAAAAGGTATCCCCGGGATGGTTGATGGCCGCCACGATGAAACCGGCATCGGCCAATGTCTCGGCAAGGTCATGATGGCCAAGGATCAGGCAAACCTCTCCCACATCTGAACCAGCCCTACCAAATGGACGACACCAAAACCGACACAGACTGCCGAATTGATCACGATGAACCGATTGCTTCGTCCAGTGCCGACCCACACGAAGGGGTTCGCCAAAGCATAGGTTGCCCAAACCAGCAGGACCAACGCAATGATGCTGGTAATCACGACTGGGGAAACTCTTCCTGCCTCCGCTGTGTGGGCAAAACGTTCGCCCCGTCCAGGCAATACGTCTTGTTGATCCAGCGCTTAGGGCGATGGTGTATCACGCCATATCGTCTGCATGGACAAAGCACAGTTTGTTACCCTCGGGATCGCGGCAATACGCGCCAAAGTAGTCTTCCGAATACTGTGGCCGTAAGCCCGGCGCTCCTTCGTCCTTGCCGCCCATCGCCATCGCGGCTTCCCAGGCAGCTTGCACCTGTTTTTGTGAGTGGGCTGCAAAGCTGACTTGTGTGCCGTTCCCCCACGTAGCCGGTAATCCATTAAATGGCAACTGAACGAAAAATTGTGGCCATTTTCTTCCTGGGAGCCGCCAGCCTGCTCCAGCAGGGCCATCGTCATCTTCATCAGGCATACGCACCAACCCCAAGGTCGTGAGAACCGCATCGTAGAAAGTGATCATGGTAGCGAGGTCACGAGCGCCAATCTGAATGTGACTGAACATGTCTTCTCCAAAAAAATATATTTGAAATGTCTAGTCCTGAAACAGGTGTAAACATTTTTCAGGACGGGACCTCCTGCAATAATGGGTGCCCCCTTTTCGTTTTTTATCAGGAGGTCTGGGGCTTGTTGTTGGCCTACAACTTGATTCGCCGGGAGGCGAGCCAGACCGCAGAGGTTTTTGGCCGAGCGCCGTCGGACATCCGTTTCAAGCCAGCTTGCCAGTACATCGCCGTTCAGTTGATCGTCATGGCAGCGGCGAACCCGGCTTTGCGACGTCACTGACTGATGACAGTAAACGGCAAACGGCCCGACTGAAACCTGTCAAAAAAATCAGCTTTAGAGGCTGAGGGCTTTTTTAGGACAGTCGGGAGCGGCTACTCATCGAGGGCCGAGCGCTGCTGAGGCAGCGCTCACAACGAACCCGGATACATTAGCGCAAGCCAGTTTTACCGGATACAGCCAATGGGGTTGCAGGAGACGGGCTGACCATACATTTTGTTTGGACAGGCTCAATCATGGGTGCGTGCCGCACTCAAGCCGCATCTGCACCAGCGTCATCAAACGTCTGCTTGTCGAGATTCAAGACCTTGTCCATCACGTCCTGAGCACTGCCCTTACCTTCAACGGTATTGGTCTTGTAGTTGAAATCGAGTGCTATCCAACCCTGCAACTTCGCCTCATAACTATTAGGGTATTGTGCCTGCTCAATAGCGGGCAAATCCTTGTAGTGCTCAAGTGCTGCAGTAAAGAATTTCGTCAGCTTCCCGGTTCCATTATATTCAGCGATCGAATTGGCAACAACTTTCTGCCGCCAGGCATATTCCTGATCGGATGACTCACTCCACGCCGCGCGGCGCTCATTATTCGTAAAACTCCCACTGTCATCATAGATAATCAATGAGAGCTGATCGCTCGACATGCCCGCAAATGGGTTTTTACCACTGCCATTTACAAATTGCGTTGCATTTTTCGCACGCGCCAACAACTCAGGGTTCTGAGTGTCAGGCACTTCAGCATCATTGGCTTTTTTGTTGGCAAAATAACCATCACCGGAAATCTTGCTCAAAAGCTCACTCGCTTTCATGCCAAGCTCTTTCCTGCTCAAACTCGAGTCCCTTACCGCCGCACCCGCGGCACTCTCACTCAACTGCAGAGAGAGTGAAGAAAGGCTACTGGTATCTTTCTGACTGTCAACAGCAGAGTTTTCAGTTACCGCCTGACTTTTCGTTAGCGATTCATTTTGGCTCACCGTCACATTGGAAACCTGCGAGCCCGAAAGTGTATTTGAGTTTATTGAAACGACCAAGATAACGTCCTCCCTGTTATTAGCCATTCCTGAATAACTGGCCAGTAAATCATTATCGGCAGCACTCAAAGAAACTGTGCTGCTTCACGATGAATGGACGAACAAAACCGGCGCAGGCCCAGCGGCACAGGCAGGCTTTGCGCAAGCAGCCACACCGCCAGGCCAGGCCTGGGCCTTACTTCATGGTAAATTCAACAGCCCAGGCGTATGTGGAGATATTGGTCGACGTTACTTTCGCCGTACACACTGCGCCACCGCTAGGCGTTGCCGTATTGTTCCATTTTGGAATAGTCGAACCTAATGAGCCTGCCGTGCGGTAATGTCCGGCTGGCGATAGCATTTTTCCATCCTGCCGCTCTCCTCCTTGAACGCAATCGGTCTAAAAAAGCCCGGCCTGCGCTTTAGAGTTTTTGCTATCCTGAAACTGTAGGTGAAGACGCAGACTGATGCGCAAGAGGATAGCAAGGAAACGTGGGGCGCGTTCCGAAGGGTACACGGTTAGAAAGATCTCCGCGCTGAGATCCAGCCCTTATGCCGTGTGAAGCAGAAGAGCCTATTTTTGTTCCCAGGCAATTCTGTGAGAGGCCTGATAAACCTTGTAAGCCGGGGACCAGCGCCGGCCACCTACTCGATTTTCAAAGCCCGCCTTGTGCGGGCTTTTTCGTACCCGCTGGCGCAAGGCTTGTCCCCTCTTCAACCTCGCTCGCGCCCAATGTCCCCTCATTGCCCGGCTGCGCGCACACCTCCCGAAGGCACCCGCGCAACCAGCGATGCGCCAGGTCGGCATCCAGCCGTGGATGCCAGAGCATTGAGACGGTGAACGTCGGCAAGCTGAGTGGAAGCGCAAAGCTGTGCATGCCGGCGCGCAGGCTTTCGGTGTGCCGCTGCGGAACGCTGGCGATCAGGTCGCTGGCCCGGGCCAGCGCCAGTGCGGTCGAAAAGCCGCCGACGATGGTCACCACTTCCCGTGCAAGCTCGAGCGACTTCAGGGCTTCATCAATAGGTCCTCTGTCGAGCCCCCGCCGGGAAACGTAAATGTGCCTGCCCGCCGCGTAACGGGCGGGCGTAATCTCGCCCTGGCTCAGCGGATGCCCCTTGCGCACAACGCCAATGAAACGGTCCCTGAACAGTGCCTGCGTACGAACCTCGGGGCCTTCACTCTTCCCCACCACCCCCGTTTCCAAATCGACGCTCCCATCGCGAAGCGGCGTGCTGTCTTTATCGGGCTTCTGCACGAACCGCAGCCGCACACCGGGGGCTTGCTCGCCGACGCGTGCAATCAACTGCGCGCCGAAACTCTCCACAAAACCTTCACTGGTGCGCAGCGTGAATGTGCGGGCCAGCTGTTGGAGGTTGAGTGTTTCAGCCGGGCGCAGAACCGCCTCGGCATCCTGTACCAGCTGACTGACCTGCTCGCGCAATTCGAGCGCTCTCGGGGTAGGCACAAGTCCGCGGCCGGCCCTGACCAATAGCGGATCGCCGGTCGTTTCACGTAGTCGCGCCAGTGCCCGGCTCATCGCCGACGGGCTCAGCCGCAAGCGCTTCGCAGCCCGTGCAACGCTGCCTTCTGCGAGCAGCACATCAAGGGTGACCAGCAAATTGAGATCAGGTGTCGACATGGATCGCCCCTTGGAACGGCGTGAGGGTGATAAGGC
Source organism: Pseudomonas sp. CVAP#3 (assembly GCF_018986375.1). Lineage (NCBI taxonomy): Bacteria > Pseudomonadati > Pseudomonadota > Gammaproteobacteria > Pseudomonadales > Pseudomonadaceae > Pseudomonas > Pseudomonas sp. CVAP#3. The sequence continues at coordinate 186,448 of NZ_JAHMSC010000002.1, read as the reverse complement.
GCTAGACGCACGAATAAAGTGCAAATGCTGCGTCTTCCGCCATGTTATGCGCCAGCGTAGATTTCTGACAGCTCCGTTTCGGAAGTCGCCAAACAAAGGGAACATGATGAAGCCAATCAGTGCAGCACGAGATGAGGCCGTCGCCGGCAGCGCACCACGAGCAACCTCGGTTCGCTGGGCGCTCGCCAGCCTTTCGTTATCCATGTTGCTGTCCTCGCTCGGCACCAGCATCGCCAATGTCGGCTTGCCGACGTTGGCACAGGCATTCAACGCCTCCTTCCAGGAGGTCCAGTGGATCGTCCTCGCTTACCTCCTCGCCATCACCACCCTGATCGTCAGCGTCGGACGCCTCGGCGACATCACTGGTCGTCGACGGCTGCTACTGGCCGGCATTTTCTTGTTCACGCTGGCCTCGGTCCTATGCAGCGTCGCGCCCACGCTCTGGCTGCTGATTGCCGCCCGGGCGCTGCAAGGCCTCGGCGCGGCCATCATGATGGCCCTGACCATAGCCTTTGTCGGCGAGACGGTTTCGAAGGCAAAAACCGGTAGTGCCATGGGCTTGCTCGGGACGATGTCTGCGATTGGCACCGCGCTGGGGCCGTCGCTCGGCGGCGTGCTGATCGCAGGCCTCGGCTGGCAGGCGATCTTTCTGATTAGCGTACCGTTAGGAATCCTGACGTTTCTGCTCGCGCATCGTTACCTGCCTGCCGATCACCAAGCGCCGAAACCCGAGCGCGCCGGCTTCGACCCGTTGGGCACTTTGCTGCTGGCGCTGATGCTTGCGGCTTATGCGCTGGCCATGACGATTGGGCACGGCAGTTTCGGTCCACTCAATGTGGCCCTGCTGGTGGCGGCAGCCTTCGGCGTCGGCCTCTTCGTGCTCGCCGAAGCGCGAGCTGCCTCACCGTTGATTCGATTGGCGATGTTCCGCGATCCGGTGCTGAGCGGGAGTCTCACCATGAGTGCGCTTGTCTCGACGGTGATGATGGCGACGCTGGTGGTCGGGCCTTTTTATCTCTCGCATGCCCTCGGGCTTGACGCCCCGCTGGTTGGGATTGCCTTGTCGGTCGGGCCGATTTTCGCGGCGCTGACCGGGGTGCCCGCAGGTCGTCTTACGGACCGTTTTGGCGCGCAACGCATGACCGTCTTCGGGCTCATCGCAGTGGCGACCGGTTGCCTCATGCTCTCGCTGATACCGGAGACGCTCGGGGTCCTCGGCTACATCGCCCCGATGGTTGTCATCACCATCGGCTACGCCTTGTTCCAGACGGCCAACAACACCGCGGTCATGAGCGATATTCGCCCGGACCAGCGCGGCGTTATCTCCGGCATGCTCAACCTGTCGCGGAATCTGGGGCTGATCACCGGTGCGTCCGCGTTGGGTGCAGTGTTCGTGTTCGCATCCGCGACAAACGACATCACCGCGGCGCGTCCCGAGGCTGTTGCCAGCGGTATGCGGATCACCTTCGTCGTCGCCCTGGCGCTGATCGCCGCTGCGCTCGTTATTGCGCAGGGAAGCCGTGCTCTGGCAATGCGCTCTACACTGCCTGGAGACGTCTCATGACGCGAAAAACAAAATCGGCTGCAGCCTAAAAAGGCATTGCGCTGGGTGGGGCTAATTCGCGCATCATGGACGCAGTCAGCTCAAGGGAGAGTTTCATGCGCGTCCTGTCATCCGTTATGCGTCTTGCCACGTTGTCGCTGGGGCTGGTGTTCGCCGCCACTGCCGTGGCAACCGAAGAGTCGCAGCTGGTCGAGTTGATCAACACCTACCGCAGCCAGGTACAGCGCTGCGCCAGCCTGGTGTCTCAAGAGCTGCCACCGCTCGCGGCCGATCCGCGCCTGATCCTGCCCGGCAACAATATCGGCGACCTGCAGCAGGCGCTGGCGCGTACGGCCTATCCGATGGTCAGCGTACAGGCGATCACGTTGTCCGGCCCGCGAGATGCGCCATCGGCCATGAAGGCCGTACGGGAGAGCTTTTGCCAGGTTGTGCTGGACCCGCAATTCGTCGATATCGGCGTGAGCCACGAAGGAACTACGTGGCGCATTGTGCTCGCGCGCCCATTGTTGGTCAGCCGCCTGGGCGACTGGCAGGCCGAGGGACAGAAGCTGCTCGAGATGATCAACAGCGCCCGCAAGCAAACGCGCCAGTGCGGAGCTCAGTCCTTTGCTGCCACCCAACCGCTGGCTTGGAACACCATGCTGGCGACGGCCGCCCAGACGCACACCCAGGCCATGGCCAATCAAAACTTCTTCGACCACAAGGACCGCGATGGCCGCACACCGGGTGATCGGGCCGAACTGGCAGGCTACGCCGGCCAGCAGATCGGCGAGAACATTGCCGCCGGGCAAGACACCGTGCGCAAAGTGATCGATGGCTGGCTGGCCAGCCCCGGTCACTGCGCCAACCTGATGAACCCGCAGTTCCGTGAGCTGGGCGCGGCGTACGCGGTTGATCCGAAGAGTGATGCGGGCATTTACTGGACGGCGATGTTCGGTACGCCGTAAGTACTTTGGCGATCCGGCGATCGACCTATACTTTGTGGATTACCACACTCGATGCGACGCGCATACGTGTTCGATGGGCTGCGTGACGTGTCGAGCGGTCCGTTCACGCAGGCCCAGGCCTGCCTTCGTATGAAGGAGAACATCATGTCGCGTAAATATATCGATTGCCGTGAATTTCCAAGCGGAATCAAGTGTTCTGTCGCACTGTCCGCCGATTCCGAAAAAGAATTGCTGGATGCCGCTGCGCAACATGCGGTCAGTGTTCACAAGCATGTCGATTCGCCAGAGCTGCGCGCCCAACTGAAGACCATGTTTCACGATGGCACGCCGCCGCTAGAAGCCCGACGCGCTTGATGCAGAAGGTTTGACGGGGGATTCAGAGTCGTCTGCGGGGCTCATATTGATGAGCCCCGCAGTTCTCACGCGTCTATCGAAGGCTATCGCCCGCCTCGCTCAACCCACTCAACTACCGGTTCTGTCGTGGCGACCAGTGCCCCCTTCGAGCCGTCATTCCAGTGACTATGATGAGGGGCAATACCACTGAGGAGTTGAAAGATGTCGCTGACTCTTTACTACCATCCACTGTCGTCGTACTGCCACAAAGTGCTGATCGCGCTTTACGAAAACGCTACCGATTTCGAAAAGCGGATCATCGACCTGGCAGACGATGCAGACCGCGCGGAGCTTCAAGCCCTCTGGCCACTGGTCAAGTTCCCGGTCATCAGTGATCACCTGCGCCAGCGCGCCCTGCCAGAGGCCACGATCATCATCGAGTACCTGGATCACCACTATCCGGGTGAGCAACGGTTGATTCCGAACGATTGGGAGACCGCGCTGGAGGTGCGTCTCTGGGACCGCTTTTTCGACAACTATGTGCAGGGGCCGCTGCAACAGATTGTTAGTGATCGACTGAACAGCACCAACGCTGATTTGAGCAAACAACGGTCCATGCTGGAGACGGCCTACGCCATGCTCGACCATCGAATGGCGTCGCGAATCTGGATGGCCGGCCAGGACTTCAGCCTGGCTGATTGCGCCGCAACCCCGGCGCTTTTCTATGCCAGCACGCTCGTGCCGTTCCCGAGCGAATTCAAGCACTTGAGTGCCTATTTCGACCGGTTGACACGCAGACCCTCCGTCCAGCGAGTCATCGACGAAGCCCGACCGTACTTTTCGCTCTACCCGTTTGCGGACGCCATTCCCAAGCGGTTTCGCCAGGCACCGGACATCACTTGAGGAGCGGATACAAGCCCTGGCGACACTCGACTAACGGTACTTGAGCGCATGCTCCCACCTTCCTAGGATAGTTCTGCGCAACTGTTAAATGCTCCAACAGTTGCGTAGGTGGTGAGTGATCTGAACCCCTACCAAGCTCACCACTTGCTTCACGTGCATCTTGAGCCTCTGGGCTCTACTTCCTCCCCATCAAAGAGCTTTGAGGCTCTTTTTTTGTCTGAAAAAACTCCAGACACCATAATGCCCGGCACCAGAAGCCGTTACGCGATTCGCCAGCTAGCGGTTACTCATCGTCAATCGCGGTGCAGGGTCACTCCTTTTGGGGTCGTGGCGGGTTGTCCTGACGATAGGTATGCTGGGGATTGATGACCAATTGCCTGATCTGACTGTCCAGCTCTTTGCTGTGATAAAGGTCCAGGCATTTGAGCAGTTCAAAGCGAACGCCTTGAAGCTCTGATTCGACCAGTGGATTGTGATAATCACGAGCCAGAAACTGGTCAATCAGAGGTCTACCGGCTTGAGGTGCTTGCTCCAGATCGAAATAGGTCCAGTCCATAAGCGCACTGGCACTGCTTCCGGCATCCTGGGAGGCTTTAGGTTCGTTCTTGTAGGCGGTAGCGATGCAATCTGCCAGTACCATATCCTTGTAGTTTTGCGCGTAGGTGCGTTCGCCTGCCTGTGGGGAGTGTGTCGGATCATCCTTGGACCAACTGTTGGAAGGTGCGGCTGCCCAAGCCAGTACCAAGACCGCAGTTAAATATTTCATCAGGACAAACTCCAGAAGCTTGCGCGGTCGGTTTGATAGTTCACACCTGGCTCATTGAAATAGCAGTGGTCATAACACATTCTGCCGTCAAACAATGTGGCATGCCCCTGAGCGTCCGACCAGCCAGAAACCTCAAACAGAATCAGTCCCTTCCTGCCCGCCAGGGGGCCGCCATCTGCGGCCGGGAAACTGACCGTCTCGGCACTTCCCCATTGCTGCTCCAGATAGGCAATCAGGCTTTTGACGCGATAGAAGTACCAGCGCTTGTCAGCGCCAGACACGGTTTCGCCAACTATTCTCGGTATGAGTGAGCCTGAGTAATTAAGGATATAGCTCATGCGCACCGCGCACGTGTTGATCCACCTTAGGGCTGGATCACGGCTGTTAATGTTCATTGCAACATTGCCGCCGATGACTGTCGCCACTTTTTCAGATGGATTGAGGGTGTCGTAAATCCGTTGAGAGGCCGCCCACGCGCTGGAAAATGAGGGTCGAATCATGTTTCATCCTTGATTTTAGGGAGCAGAAAAACGCAGCAGCTTAATCCTTCATGCTTGAGGTGACGATGGTGGCACGCGCCGCTCAACAGGACCTCATACTTCGGCCCTCGGCGTTACGACCACCGGAGGGGACTGAACGGTGTACATCTGAGTAGGTAGCCATAGCCCGAAACCATGTCTTGGCTTTGCGGGGCTGGGTAGATGACTTGGCCGGACGCATACGAACAAACCCCAGAAACGATAAAGCCCGGCACAAGTCCGGGCTTTATCGTTTCTGATCGGTCCAGCGCGCAAGCCCCGCCACACAGTGTGTGGCGGGGCTTCGTCTTACAGGGCCATATCAGTCGCTGGGTTGCTTTCTTTCTGTGGTTGCGCTGGAGCTGGAGCGGCTGTTTGCGCGGCCGCTGCCTTGCCAATCACAGGCGGTGTAGCAAGTTGCAGGACTTGGCTGGTGTAGGTCCATTCCTGATAAACACGCTCAGGACTGTCGTTCAGCTTGGTACCGTAGCTCGGGATGATCTGGTGCAGCTTTTCCTGCCAGGCCGGGGTCGCCACCTTGTCCTTGAAGATCTTCTCAAGCACGCCCAGCATGATCGGAGCCGCGGTGGACGCACCTGGCGATGCACCCAGCAGACCGGCAATGCTGCCGTCCTGGGAGCTGACAAGCTCGGTGCCCAATTTCAGGATGCCGCCCTTCTCTTCATCACGCTTGATGATCTGAACGCGCTGGCCGGCTTGCCACAGGCGCCAGTCTTCCTTCTTGGCGTTCGGGAAGTATTCCTTCAGGGCATTCATGCGATCGTCGTCCGACAGCATCAGCTGGCCGGCCAGGTATTCAACCAGTGGGTACTGCTCGATGCCCACCTTGGTCATAGGCCAGAAGTTGTGCGTGGTGGTGCTGGTCAGCAGGTCGAAGTAAGAGCCTTCTTTCAGGAACTTCGTGGAGAAGGTCGCGAACGGGCCAAACAGAATCACGCGCTTGCCATCCAGCACGCGGGTATCCAGGTGCGGAACCGACATCGGCGGTGCGCCAACCGACGCCTTGCCGTAGGCCTTCGCCATGTGCTGTTCAGCGATTGCCGGGTTATCGGTCACCAGGAACGAGCCACCGACCGGGAAGCCTGCGTATTCTTGTGCTTCCGGGATGCCCGACTTCTGCAGCAGATGCAGTGCACCACCGCCCGCGCCGATGAACACGAATTTGGCGTCGGTCTGGGTTTGCGAACCGTCTTTCAGGTTCTTGTAGGAAACACGCCAGCTGCCATCTTCATTGCGCTTGATGTCTTCCACTTCGCTCGAAAGCTTCAGCGAGAAATTCGGCTTGGTTTGCAGATAGCCGACGAACTGGCGGGTAATCTCGCCGAAGTTCACGTCCGTACCAATCGGAGTCCAGGTTGCTGCGACCTTTTGATTCGGGTCACGGCCTTCCATCATCAGCGGAACCCATTTCTTGATTTGCTCCGGGTCTTCCGAGTACTGCATGCCGGCAAACAGCGGGCTCGCCTGCAGGGCTTCGTAGCGTTTCTTCAAGAACTTGATGTTGTCATCGCCCCACACAAAGCTCATGTGCGGAGTGGAGTTGATGAACGAATGGGGATTCTTCAGAACGCCATTCTTGACCTGCCAGGCCCAGAATTGACGCGTGATCTGGAAGCCTTCATTGATTTCAACGGCCTTGGGGATCTCGACCTTGCCATTCTTGTCTTCTGGCGTGTAGTTCAGCTCAGCCAGAGCAGAGTGACCGGTGCCGGCGTTGTTCCAGCCGTTCGAACTTTCCTGCGCGACGCCATCGAGACGTTCAACCATCTCCATGGACATGCCAGGCTCAAGTTCATTGAGATAAACGCCCAAGGTCGAACTCATGATGCCGCCGCCGATGAGGAGCACATCGACTTTCTTTGTTTCAGCTGCGTGCAAAGGCATGAGGACCATCGACATGGCCAGGCCGAGTAGCCCCGTGTTCACTTTTTTTAACATTCAGTAATACCTAGGATAGAACGCCATCCACCCACCACTCTTGATCATGAGCTGCCCGGGTTCACCGCATGCAATGCCGCATGCCGTCGAACCCTGTACTCAGAAAGACTGATGGGTGGACATATAAGACCGACAGACACTATCGGTCTCACGTTTAGGCCCCTCCCGCGCTGACTTTTTATTAGTCATTGGCTTCAGCTACTCGGGTGACACTAATTCTGTTTTTAAAATATCGGACGCAGAAATGAACAGATGTGCGTCCAGAGCGCGACATTCTACCTCAGGTCTGCCAAATCGACGAAGACGCAAAAATTTCTCATTCTTCGACGGCTGCGGCACAAAGAGCCTCACGCAGCACCTGTTCCAAAATGGCAAAAAAACACTTGATGTGGGCCTGTTTCAACGCTTGAGGCCGAGTCACCAGATAGACTTCCATATCCGGCAGCTGGATATCCGGAAACACGGCTGTCAGGTCCCTTGCCAAAATACGCGGCAACACGGCAACTCCCATCCCTCCCCTTACCGCTTCGATCTGTGCCGCGAACGAATTCACTCTGATCTGCGCACGTTCCAGCCCCGCGGCCCTTGCCGCACGCATTTGCGGCAACATGTCCAGCGGAGGGAGCAAGGCGATATTCACCGCGGTGGCTGGAGCCGCCGCTGGAAAGCGCTTCAGATAAGCCGCATCGGCGAAGACACCATAAGCGAGCTTGCCCATGGGTCGATAAACCAGTGATGGCTCGCCCAGGTGCGCTGTGCGGATAGCGATATCCGCTACACCGCGGACGATCTTGTGAAAGTCGGCGGTGACCAGCAATTCCACCGAGCAACGCGGATGCACAGACGTAAAGCGATGCGAAGCCTCCAGCACACAAGACGAAAATCCTTCGCCGACACTGACCAGAACACTGCCGCAAAGCTCCGTCGGTAATTGCGATGCGCCGGCAGCGGTCTGACGCCTCAAGCCCTCCTCCGCGGCCAAGGCAACTTCAACCAGGAATTGGCCCCGCGAGGTCAGCCAACAGCCTTCAACTCCACGCTCGACGAGTGGCTCGCCGAGTGAACGCTCAAGCTGAGTGATCCGTCGGGACACCGTCGACGCCGCGATGCCCAGCAATTGGCCAGCCTGAAGAAAGCTGCCACGTCGCGAGACCGCCAACAACAGACGCAGATCGTCCCAATTCGCTTCTGAACTCATGTACATGCCCGCTGCTTTGCAAATGTGCAAAACCATTATGCAGCAGTCGCTGTTTTTCGGGAGTGACGGCGACGGTATATCTACCCGCTTTAGCCAATGAAGGGATGACACATGCGCAGTACATTCGTCACCGGCGCAACCGGTTTGCTGGGCAACAACCTTGTGCGTGAACTGGTCGCCGGTGGCTACGAGGTCAAGGCTCTGGTTCGTTCAAGAGCCAAAGGTGAACAACAGTTCAAAGATCTTCAGGGCGTGAGACTGATCGTGGGTGACATGGCCGATGTCGATGCCTTCGCCGCGTCGATGCAAGGCTGCGATACGCTGTTTCACACGGCGGCGTTCTTTCGCGACAACTACAAGGGCGGCAGCCACTGGGAGGAACTCGAAAGGATCAACGTGACGGGCACACAGCGTCTGCTTGAGCACGCCTACGCTGCCGGTGTCCGCCGTTTCATCCACACCTCGTCCATTGCCGTGCTCGACGGTGCTCCCGGCACATCGATCGACGAGACGTGCCTGCGCGACGAAGCCGATGCAGATGACTACTATCGCAGCAAGATCCTCGCTGACCGTGTCGTGTTGTCGTTCCTGGAAGATCATCCCGACCTGCATGCCTGCATGGTCCTGCCCGGCTGGATGTGGGGCCCTGCCGATAGTGGGCCGACTTCCTCGGGGCAGTTACTCAACGACGTCGTGCGCAATAAGCTGCCCGGGCTGGTTCCCGGCAGTTTTTCAGTCGTCGATGCCCGCGATGTGGCATTGGCGCAAATCGCCGCAGCACAACACGGGCGACGTGGCGAACGTTACCTGGCGGCGGGACGCCACATGACGATGGCTGAGTTGGTGCCCTTGCTGGGCAAAATCGCGGGCGTCAAGACGCCGCTGCGGCAATTGCCGCTGTCGTTGCTGTACGCCTTGGCGTTTACGCAAGAGCTCTATGCGCGCCTGACCGGCAAGCCGATTCTGCTGAGCATGGCGACCGTGCGCCTGATGGTGCGCGAAGCCGGGCGCACGCATTTCAACCCTGACAAGAGCAAACAAGAGCTTGGCCTGCGGTTTCGCCCCGTCGAACAGACCCTTACCGATACGCTGGCCTGGTACCGCGATCATGGCTGGTTTGAAAAGCGCTAGCACTGCACCAGTGCCATCGCGGTTTACGCAGATTCACCTTGCACGCCAACAGCGGCGACACTCAGGCGATTTCTGCCCTGCGACTTTGCCAAATACAGCGCGCGGTCGGCCAGGTCAATCAGCGACGTTTCATCATGCTCGCTATCGTAGGCGGTAAAAGTCGCCAGCCCGAGGCTGGCGGTCACGCTACCGAAAGGGCTCGACAGGTGTTCAAGTCGCGCCTGTGCAATGCCGAGGAGAATGGCCTCGGCAACCGAGCGGGCACCCGACTCGTCTGTGTTGGGCATCACCACAGCGATTTCTTCACCGCCGTAGCGGGCGGTCATGTCAGCTGGACGGCGCACGCACTGCTTGATCGACTGGCTGATGATGCGCAGGCATTCATCTCCGGCGAGATGCCCATAGTGATCGTTGTAACGCTTGAAAAAATCCACATCGATCAGGATCAGCGACAAAGGACTTCGCTGGCGCTTGGCGCGCTTGAATTCGATATCCAGAAACTGATCGAAATGCCGGCGATTGGCAAGACCGGTCAGCTTGTCCTCGCTGGCGAGAACTTCCAGCGTCTGGTTAAGCTCGATCAGCGTAGTCTGGGTGGTTCGCAGCTCTGCCTCTGCCCGAATACGATGACTGATATCGGCAATCAATCTGCGCCCAAGCGTAATCAGGAGTCCCAGCAACACCATCACCACCGCAACCGATTGCCTGGTCTGGCTCCACCACGCTTGCATGGCCTCGTCCTGGCCCACCGCGACCGTCGTGACGAGGGGATACTGATCGCTTCTGGTGAATGCGTAGATTCGATGGATGCCATCGACGTTTGAAACAAAATCCACGGTACCCGACGACATCTTGCGCAGGTACTCGGAAAATATCGGTGCACGAGACAGATCACGCCCGATGTCCTGCTCCTGGAAGGGATACCTCACCAGAAGACGCCCTTCGGATGAGGTCAGGCTGATCGCGCCATACTGCCCAACGGACATGGTTTGATAAAGCTTGAGGAAATGTTCGAGACTCAAAGTGACGGCGATCACCCCGGCAAAACTCCCGTCCGGATGATCGATGCGTCGACTGACCGAAATAACCCAAGCACCAGTCGCCCGGCTGCGAATCGCCGGACCGATGAAGATGCCGCGGTCCGGATTGTCGCGGTGATGCTTGAAGAACGCTCGATCAGCGTGGTTGCTGTTGGGTGAGACATGCTTGTTGGTCGAGAATATCCAGTCCCCCTGAGCGTCATACAGCGCCACGCTGTTCAATTGCTTCAGTGCACCCATCTCCTGAGCGACCAGCACTTTCAGGCGTTCGAGCTGCTGCGGGCCGGTCCTGTCTTTCTCGATCCTTTCTGTCAGCCCCAGCAGTACCACTTCGCTTTGCTTGAACGTGCCCTCGGTGTACGTGTTGAGTGCATTGGTCAAATTCAACGTATCGGTTTCAATGTCACTCAGGGTGTTCTCACGGGCTGTCCAGATCTGCCAGGCAGTCAGCACCACCACGGATACACACACCAGGGAGGTCAGCAAAGTGGCAAGTCGAAGGTCGCGTTTCAAGTGAGTACCCAGGCGGTTGAGCGCGCATTGATCAAAAGCCCGCGCAGTATAAACGCCTTCGAACGGTACAAATGACTGAAATGAAAGCTATTGGCCATCTTTCTTCCATGCCAAAGACTGCTTGCGTTGCTTCGAAGCGGTGAGAGAGTCGCCATTCAGCGGAGCCCTGAAACAGGGCTCCGCCGCTCACTCAATAGCCCAGCGACAGTCCGGTGTTACGCCGCGGGTCGTTCGCGCCATAGAAGCGGTTCTTGCCGACCGGTTTTGCACCGAGTGCCGGCGCACCGACCAAAATCGCCGCAAGATGGTTGGCGTCCTGCGGACCGATGAACTTCTGCCCCCAGCTTTCGAGGATTTTCCGGGTGTCCGGGCTGACGGCGAAGGCTTCAAGATTGGTCTCTTCAGGCAGCCACTGCTGGTGGAATCGCGGCGCATCGACCGCTTCCTGAATATTCATTCCGTAGTCGATCACATTGAGGATGGTCAGCAAGGTCGCGGTGATAATCCGGCTACCTCCCGGCGTGCCGACGACCATCACTGTCTTGCCGTCCTTGGTGACGATGGTCGGGCTCATCGACGACAGCGGTGCCTTGCCTGGAGCGATCGCGTTCGCTTCACCTTGCACCAGACCGTACATGTTGGGCACGCCCACCTTGGAGGTGAAGTCGTCCATTTCGTCGTTGAGCATGATGCCGGTCTTGCTGGCCATGACCCCCGCCCCAAACCAATCGTTGAGGGTATAGGTCACCGAGACCGCGTTACCCCACTTGTCGACGATCGAGTAATGCGTGGTGTTGTTGCCCTCGTGTGGCGCTACTCCAGGTTTGATCTCGCGGGAAATACCGGCTTTTTGCGGGTCGATGGCCCCACGTAGCTTCTCTGCATACGCTTTGTCCAGCAGATGGGCTATCGGGTTCTTGACGAAATCGGGGTCGCCCAGATAGCTGTTGCGGTCGACATAGGCGTGGCGCATGGCCTCGATCTGATAGTGCAGCCCCTGCGCCGAGTGAAAGCCCAGGCTTGGCATCGGGTAGCCTTCGAGGATGTTCATGATCTCGCAAATAATCACCCCGCCCGAGCTTGGTGGTGGCGCAGAGACAACGTGATAGCCACGGTAGTCGCACTCGATCGGCGCCAGCTCGCGGGTCTGATACTTGTCGAGGTCAGCCTGAGTGATGAGGCCCTTGCCGGCCTTGCTTGAGTCGACGATGGCCTGGGCAACCCAGCCCTTGTAGAAGCCGTCAGCACCTTTGCTGGAAATTTCCCGCAGCGTCTTGGCCAGGTCCTTTTGCACCAGCTTCTGGCCCACCTGAAGCGGCTCGCCATTGCTCAGAAAGATTGCGCCCGAGTCGTGAATATCTTTCTTGAACTGGTCGGTGGCGGTATCGAGCAGGTCGACATCGCCCTGCTCAAGCACGAAGCCGTCCTCGGCGTACTTGATGGCCGGGGCAATGACATCGGCACGCTTCATCGTGCCGTATTTTTTCAGTGCCAGCTCCATCCCCGATACCGTCCCCGGCACGCCGACGGCCAGATGTCCCTTCGAACTCAGGTCCGGGACAACGTTGCCATCCTTGTCGAGGTACATGTTCGCAGTCGCGGCCAGAGGCGCCTTCTCGCGGAAGTCGAGGAAGGTCTTGCGACCATCGGCCAGCTGGATAGTCATGAACCCACCGCCCCCGATGTTGCCTGCCGCTGGGTAGACCACCGCCAGCGCATAGCCGACTGCGACCGCTGCATCGACTGCGTTGCCGCCGTCCTTGAGGACGTCGACACCAACGTGGGTGGCCAGACGCTGGGCGGTGACCACCATGCCATTTTCGGCGGCGACCGGGGCTTGCGAAGCGGCCTGTGCGCAGGCGCAGCCAATAGCGAGTGCTGTCGCTATCAGGGATTTGGCAAGGGGCTCGAATGTCATAAGTCGATTCTCTTGTTTTTGTTATAGGGAAAGGGAGCGTCGTGCCGGATCGCAACCCCCCACAAACTGTAGGACAGTTTTGGCATTCCCGAGCCGGCAAATCTTCACAAAGGGGCTATCACCCCAACTGCCTACCGAAGAGTCGACTTTTTCAACACTACCGACCCTGACCGGACATTCGCCGACGACAGCTCCAGGTCGAAAGCAATGTGCTCCACAACCGCTATTGCAACGGAATATAAATATCGGTCTGCCATTGATCCCGCGGTGTCTCGGGATAAGCACTCAGGTAATCGAAGTACAGCGGCTGGTCACGAAGCTCCTCACCGCTGGCAGGCAGCCAGTCGCGGTAGATCGGATAGATCGTTTCGCCGATATGATCCGTCGAGCCCACGTGTCGCACCACCACGCAACGGCCGCCAGGAATGACGATCTCGCGCACGCCAAACTCATTCGGCGCCACTGCCTCGTGAATCTCGCCGCAGATTGCGAAGCGGAATTCTTCCGGCGGTGTCGTATCGGGGTTGCCGTAGGGAATGCCAAAGGTGCGACTCGATGCCACCGGCGACTGTCCGCTCTGCATACGCCACTCGATGAACTTGCGCACACTCTCATCAAGGAGCCCGGTTGGCCCGCAGTGCTCAAGCGCCGCGACCCTGACTTCGGAAAACTCCACGATTCGTACCTGCATGATGATGCTCCTGGAAAAATGAGGGATTGCAAACACCGCACTCCAGACCTGCCAGTTCGGTTGCTTCCTGAACGCACTCGGCGTCATACCGAACGCCCGCCTGAACGCCCTGCAAAATGCCTCGGGACTTTCAAAGCCGGCACCGAGTGCGGCGTCCAGCACCGAATGATCGGCAAGGGAGGCCAGGCAATGCGCCGCGCGTCGTAGCCGCATCAATTGCACATAACGTGAGACAGGCACGCCCACGAACGCGGTGAATTGCCGATGGAAGTGAAATTCCGAAAAGTTCGCCACACGGCTCAACGCCTTCACCGAAAGGACACCTTCGAGGTTGGCGTCAATGTAGGCGAGTACGGCGTTGAAGCGTTTCGCGTAGGCGGCGTTGGTCGGCATGTCAGACACTGGGTAAAGGCTCCGGGAAATACGGTAGGCAACAGGATCGACTATGCCGGAGTGAACGCGCCTAGCCGCGTTTGCTCAAAGCGCTTGGGTAGCCAGTAAAGCCACATCCCTTTACGATCAGGCGACCACACGGAAGGCGTTGCCCACGGTGACAGAAAAAGGAGCGACCTTATGAAGCCCATCAGAATTCGTACCCTGCAAAGTACCGATGCTGAGGCAGTACTGACATTTGAACGGGACAATCGCGAATGGTTTGAGCGCCACATTGACCCGCGCGATTCGGCTTTTTACTCGGTGCAGGGCGTCACCGACCACATTACGGCTTATTTATCCGGTTTTGCCGCCGGAACCTGGCACCCTTTTGTCATCGAAGATCCTGACGGAAATATAGTCGGTCGAGCGAACCTGAAAAGCATCGACATAACCGAGCGCTCGGCAGAAGTCGGCTATCGGATTGCTCAAAGTGCTTGCGGACAGGGACTCGCAACGCTGGCGGTGAAGCATCTTATCCAGGAGGCGCAGTTGCATTGGAACCTTAAACAATTGGTTGCCAACGTATACGCTGGCAATATCGGCTCGGCAAAAGTACTCGAACGGTGTGGCTTCTCGATCGAACATGCCTCTCGGCAAGAAGGGACAGAGCACGAATATCGATTTAGCCTTTCGATTTAGATCAGTGAATGATTGGCCAATACCTGTAAAACGGGCGCCTTCAGGGCTGATGCAAGTCAGTCAAGAGACCGCGCAGGCAACACATGACCCGTAGCAGCCGGTGCAAGTTCGGGGAACTCAACCAGCAGTGCCTTGTTACCCCTGGCGATGTGCTCCGTCACCGCCATGGCGATGTTTTGACGCACCACTCCGGCCGAGACGTAATACATGGCCCAGGCTTGTTCGGGCGTGCAATGGGCGATCTGTTCCTCAATTTCCTTATAGGCTTTGTATTCGTCCGACTCCAAGTGGCATTGGCAATCACCTTGGCGCATGACTTTTCTCCTTCCCTGGAACTGCTGTGACAACCCTTTAGTAACTCGACTGATAAAGGCAGCCCCTACTCCCTACGTGATGACCAGCATTTTAAATAAACGCTGGCTATTGCAGGAAGCGGGAGCAACTCTTCAATAAAGACAATACCCCAGCAAGATCAAATGCCAGTCTTGACTTTGGTCCAAACTCGGGTACGGACACGCTCCAACTTCAATGGCAGCGGTTCAAGTGGAATAAGTGTAGCAATCGTCTTTTGATCCGGGTAAACCCAAGGATTGCCTGTCAGCTTCTGCTCGACAAACTCAGTGGCATCTTTATTAGCGTTAGGATATAGAGTGTGATTTGAGGTCTTGGCAATAACTTCTGGTCGCAACATGTAATTAATAAACGCCAACCCTTCCTTAGGGTGAGGTGCGTTTTTTAGCAGAACCAGATTTTCCGACCACACCAGCGCGCCCTCACGAGGAAGGCTGTAGGCAATCTTGCGTCCAGTGTTGGCCTTCTCGTTTATGGCCTGCGCAGCAAGGGCACCATTAGCCCATCCCACAACCGCACAAATATTGCCATCCGCCAGGTCAGCGTCGATTCTGGATGAGTCGAAATAGAGGACGTAGGGGCGGATTTTTAACAGCAGGGCTTGTGCTTTCTGGTAATCATCCGGGTTCCTGCTGTTGCTGGGGAGCCCAAGGTAATGCAAAGCAATCGAAACGATCTCACTGGGAGAGTCGAGCATTGCCACACCACACGACTGGAGTTTGCTGATGTTTTCTTCTTTGAAGATCAGATCCCAGCTATTCACCGGAGCATCATCACCCAATGCCGCTTTGACTTTATCAACGTCATAGCCAATGCCGGTAGTGCCCCATAAATAGGGCACAGCGTAGCGATTACCAGGATCATTGACCGCGACCTGGGACAAGATATCAGGATCGATATGTGACAAATTACTCAGTTGATTACGATCCAAGGGCTGAAGGACTCCCGCCTGGATCAGGCTTGGCAACACATTGGAGGTAGCCACAACCACGTCATACCCCGTGCGCCCCGCCATTACCTTACTCTGCATGATTTCGGCACTGTCGAACGCATCCATCTGCATTCTGGTACCGGTTTCCTGCTCAAACTCCTTTGGGGTCTCCGGTGCGATAAGCCCGAACCAGTTATACAGATACATCCCGGGCTCTACGGCCCCCACAGATGTGCTGATCCCTACACAGAGAAGCGAGGCTGAAAAAATGCTTCGCAAAGGTGATTTTCTCATGCAACTATCCTTGTCAAGACGATGTGCCCTCATGGCCATCCCAAGCCCTGAATAGTGAATATACCGGGCATTAGCGAATAGTAAATACCTACGAATACTTACCCCTGACCGACGAATCCCTAACCCTAAAGGGGTAGAAAATGCCACTCGACCTTCATAGCCTGGCCTGGCACCGATCGATTGGAAAGCTGATCATGCAGTTGAACCGTCCAGAGTTCTGGAGCCCACTCATTCGCACATTAAATTAATATATGTACAATGATAACTATGCATTTCCGTTGGCGGCAACATCCATTTCAATCAAGAACAAATAACAACATGCGAAAAATGACGTACTTAAATTACTACTGAGTGACTTCGCCAACAAAGAGATAGCCGAAAAACTTCCCCTGTCGACAGAAACGATAAAAGTGCACCGCCGCAATATTTACGCCAAATTAAATATCAAATCACAACCCGAACTATTTGCTCGTTTCTTTATGCCCAAACCGGATAGCCTCTCTACAAATTGAAGTTTGTGCGGGTCGCGTGATCTTCGAACGCGCAGACGATGCAATCAATCATTTCGGCGATGGTCGTGAGTTGCCTGCCATCCGCCCGAGTAGCGAAGTTTTTCGCTGAAACGCCATGCGCCTTCGCCAATTCCGCGTCCGGCGTACTGACCGGCGACACCAGGACCCCGCCCTGCTTCAATACCTTCCAGGAACGTCGCTGGGTTTCGCCGCCCATCAGGTCAAGCACGATGTCTACATCCTTCACCACCTCCTCGAAGGCCTGGCTACGGTAGTCGATCAGCTGATTCGCGCCGATTGTTTTCAGATAGCCATGGTTGCCGATCGACGCCGTGGCAATGACCGTGGCGCCCGCATGCCTGGCTATTTGCACGGCGGCGCCGCACGCGTTCATCCACTGCGGCGCTATTGGCTCAGCGATGGCGGGCGTCGAGGCTGAAGCGACCGGCGCCGAATGCGACGACCTGCAACAGACCACCTGCCATGGCGATGTTCTTGAAGAAGTGGATGAACTGGTTCTGGTCGCCCAGGCTGTTATGGAATGCCAGCGCGGTGATCACGCTGAACAGGGCAAGCACCAGCGCCACGGTACGAGTGCGGTAGCCCGCGATCAACGCGATACCGCCACCGAGTTCGATGATGATCGCCAACGCTAAAGCAAGTTGCGGGAACGGCAAACCCACGGAACCGATGTAGCCGATCATCATCGCCGGGGCGCTCAGTTTGGAGATGCCCGAGAGGATGAAGATGGCGCTGAGGAACACACGGCCGACCAGCGCCGCCGTGGCGGTGGTAGCGACAGCACTGGACAGTTCATGGGTATCTTTGGAGGTAGTAGCTGCAGATTGGGACATGGTCGTTCTTCCATCAAGTTGGGCGCATCCACCATTGGAGCACCGCGTTGAAGAAAGTCTGCCACCCACTCTACACTCGTAATAGCCGACTAATTTCGACGATTACGTTCGAGTAAATAGAAATGATCTCAGACCCAGGCACTCCTACTCTCGATCAACTGCGTGTGTTCCTGACGGTTGTCGAGGTCGGCAGTTTTGCGGCCGCCGCCCGAAAACTGCACCGAGCCACTTCAGTCATCAGCTATTCGATCGCCAATCTTGAGATGCAACTCGGCGTGTCGCTGTTTGACCGCCATACGACGCGTAAACCCCAGCTCACCGATGCCGGCCGCACCGTGCTGGCCGAAGCCAGAACCATCGCCAATGGCATTCATGGGTTACGCGCCAAAGTAAAAGGCCTGCTTCAGGGGCTCGAAGCTGAAGTTCATGTCGTACTGGATGTGATGCTTCCCGCTGAGCGCGTGGTGGACGCACTCAAATCATTTCGAGAGGAATTTCCTACGGTTGCACTCCACTTGCATATGGAGGCGCTCGGTGCAGTCACTCAACTGGTGATCAACGGCGGCGCGTCCGTCGGCGTCAGTGGCCCGATGAATGAGGGGATTGATGCTATCGAAAGAATTGCGGTCGGCAGTGTTGAGCTGATTCCGGTGGCAGCCCCCAATCATCCACTGGCTTCAAGCGATTCGAATATTCCAGGTGCTGGACGTGAGTTCATCCAGCTTGTGCTGTCTGACCGTTCACTCCTGACAAAAGACAAGGACTTCGCAGTCCTCAGTACCCGCACGTGGAGGCTGGCCGACCTGGGGGCTAAACACATGTTGCTGCGTGAAGGCATTGGCTGGGGGAACATGCCGATCACGATGGTCCGGGAAGATCTGGATACTGGCCGACTCGTCCACCTGAAAATGCCGGAATACAAAAGCGGGATGTACACCTTCGACGCCATCTATCGCACGGATCTGCCGCCAGGGCCCGCCGCAAGGTGGTTGATTGATCGGTTCGCTCAACAAAGCTCAGCGGGCGATGCGCCCGCTCCTCGATAGCACCAGGATAATCTGCATCACTGGGGTTTCAGGCCATCGCGCCAGGCGATTGCTTCGAGTTCGACCCGGACCGCGTCCTCGACGGCAACCACAGGGCGCGCCTGGAACTCGAACGCAGGAAACGTCGAGCAAACCTTGTGAACCGCCAGCGGATCGTCGCAGTCCACCAACATGTGTCCACCCCACTCGCCCACGCGCACGACAAACACCTCGATCTTGAAATTGTCCGGGGCTTTCCATTGACCAAACACCTCCAGGATCCGTTTCTGCGCACTCTCGTACTCCGCAGGCGAGCCTTGTGGCCGTTCAAACCAGCTGATCATGTACTTCATTGCGATCCTCCTCTGGAGAGGTAAGGATAGTTCTCGATGCAACTTCTCGCTTCAATCGCCTAGCTCGCCCATCCTGCAGACACTGTGCGATTTCGCGCCTACCGGTGCTGCAAAACCGACCCGCCCCTCAGCGACAGGCCGCTTCAGCACGTCGGCCTTGGCCTTGGCTTCGGACAAGATTGCATTACAACTTTGTCATTGTGCTGTTGGTCGGCTGTTGGAGTTGCCTTGTTACCGTGAACTCACTGCCAAACAACAGGCAGCCAACTTCAGACAAGGAGATACTGCCATGAAACTGTTAACGCTCGGACTCGCCACCCTCCTCGCCACCGGCTCAGCCTTCGCCGGTACCAGCGACACTTCGGCGGTGATCCACGACAGGACCGGTTTCTTCGTCCACCTGGACGTTGCGAAAGTCCTGTCCATGACTGAAATTCCGGACCAATGTGACGTCACTCCAGCCCGTCTCGATTACCTGGATCATCAGGGTCGGGAACATGTGCTGGACTATTCGGTTCAAGGACGTTGCACCAACGGAAACTGATGGGATGCTGTACGCACATGACTGTCCGGGAGCAGGCAATACGCAACAAAACCTGATGATTGGGCTAAAATTGCGCCACCTGCTCTCGGCTTTCAGGTCCGTTCTTTTGGGTTGAATGCCGACACCGAACCAAGGTCATTCTCATGAACATCCTTGTCGTGGAAGACGAGCCCAAGGCGGGCAATTACTTACTCAATGGTCTGCAGGAGCAGGGATACTCCGTCAGCCTGGCCCGCGATGGCGTCGAGGGTTTATACCTGGCCCTGGAAACGCCTTTCGACGTCATCGTGCTGGATGTGATGATGCCAAAGATGGACGGCTGGGAAGTACTGCGCCGCCTGCGCAAGGAAGCCGACACACCGGTACTGTTCCTGACCGCGCGCGATGACATCGCCGACCGAATCAAAGGCCTGGAGCTGGGGGCCGACGACTACCTGATCAAACCCTTTTCGTTCGCCGAGCTGGTCGCACGCCTGCGCACCCTGACCCGCCGGGGTCCGACCCGGGAAGAAGAGCAACTGCAGATCGCCGACCTGCAAATTGATGTCATCAAACGCCGCGTCACCCGCGCCGGCGTGCGAGTGACGCTGACAAACAAAGAGTTTGCCTTGTTGCATCTGTTCGCCACGCATCAGGATCAGGTGCTGTCGCGTTCACTGATCGCCTCCCGGGTCTGGGACATGAACTTTGACAGCGACACCAACGTGGTGGACGTGGCGGTGCGACGCCTGCGCCTGAAAATCGACGACCCTTTCCAGCTGAAGCTGATCCACAGTGTGCGGGGCATTGGCTACCGCTTCGATACGCAACCATGAACCGTCGCCATTATTCCCTCACCCTGCGCCTGGCCGTGGTGTTCGCCTTGCTGGCCTTCGCCCTGATGGCCACCACCGGCGTCGCACTGTATCGCGATCTTGAGCGCGAACTGATCCGACGCGACGAGTCCACGTTGGTCTACCGCATCGATCAGCTGCGTAATTTTCTCAATGGCAGCAATACGCTGGAACTGATCAAGACCAAACCTATGCTGTTTCAGAACATGCTGGGCAATCGCGAGTACATCCTCACGATTGGTGTTCCGGGGGAAGCCCCGTTACTGCAGGTCAATCCCCGTCATATCGATATTCCCGACCTCACGCCCGTGGCCATGGACCAATCCCTGTCACTGACCGATGTACGGCATCTACCCGCCGTGGACGGAACACCCTTCGCGGCCCTCTCCGCAAGTATCGACTCGGGCAAGCTGAAACTGACCGTTGGCTGCCTGATGACCGAACGAACTGCTGTACTCGCCAGCTACCGTCTCAGCGTATACATCCTCGCGAGTCTCGCGGCGATTGTCCTGGCGCTGGCGGGATATGCCCTGGTTCATCTCGGTTTGTTGCCCGTCAGGCGCCTGGCGCAGCAAGCCCATGGTATCGGCATCGGTAACCTGACAGAGCGACTCGGCAGCCAAGGTGCTCCGAAGGAGTTGCTGCCAATGATCGACTCGTTCAACACCATGCTTGAGCGACTCGCCAAGGGTTTTGCGCAACTGAGCCAGGTCTCGACCGACATGGCCCACGAACTGCGCACACCCATCAACAACTTGCTGGGCGAAATCCAGGTCGCCATGCATAAGAACCGCAGCGTGGAGCATTACCAGCAGTTGCTCGCCTCCAACGTCGAAGAACTCGAACGCCTGGCACGCATGCTCGACAACATTCTGTTCCTTGCTCGTACTGATCCCGGTAGCGCTCGTGATCAGCGCCAGGAACTGGGCGCCGCCGACGAGCTGGAACGCGTAGCCGACTACTTTGAAGGCCTGGCCGCGGACGTCGACATGACCATCCGCGCGGAGGGCGACGGCCTTATCTGGGCCGAGCCCATGCTGCTACGCCGCGCCTTGGCCAACCTGTGCGCCAATGCGATCAAATATGGCGCACCCCATTCCGAACTGTTGATCCAGGCCACACCATCCGAGGACGGCATCAATCTGCGCGTGCGCAACTACGGAACCACCATCCCGGCGGAACACCTTCCGAGACTATTCGAGCGTTTCTACCGCGTTGATCCATCACGCGAGCGCTCGGCCCAGTCCAATGGCCTGGGACTTTCGATCGTCGCCACGATCATGCAGCTGCACAGTGGCCGCTACAGCGTCACCAGCGAAAATGGCGTGACCTGTTTCAATCTGTTTTTCCCGATACGGGAACAGTAATTGTTGTGTCTGCTGGTCAGCGTTGGATGGTGGATTCAACCGGTCATTCGTGACAGGCAGACATCGGCCAACTGTGTTGAAAAGTCGGCTTCGGTTTCCGCTAGTGTTTACACATCAGGCCATGAAGAACGCCGAACCTTAAGCCTGGCTCGGACGGAGTCATATGCGGGATACCAAATACCTTGAACGCCGCCAGCATGAGCACCAGGCCTCCGGGCAAGATGCCGAGGCGATGAGTTGGCAAGCCCGCTAATTTGAGTCGTTTCACATGCCCCACTTCCAGCAGACGCAATGACAAGCGCAACAGACCGCCGTAGGTGATACCGCTTTGGCCATAGTCGTTCAATCCGTTGGCCTTGAGCACTTTGGCTAGCATCCTTGCGGTACCTGAAGAGCCGATAGTCTGCTGCCAACCGAGTGCACGATAACGACGTGCAACTTTTTCAAACTGTAGAGTGGCCACCCGCTCAGCCTCGAGGAGCGCCTGAGCCGTGATACCACCGCCCTGAAAGTAACGTGCACCAAAGGTGCCGCTGCCGATGGCAATGCTCTCGGTCAACAGGGGGTGAGCACCCTGCCCCAGAATCAATTCAGTTGAACCACCGCCGATGTCCACGACCAGTCGCATACTCTCTGTACCCGGTATCGTGTGGGCAACACCGGCGTACACCAGTTGGGCCTCTTCATGCCCGGAGATGACATCAATACGAAAACCTAAATGCCGCTCCGCACTGCCCAGAAACAATTGAGCATTATCAGCTTCGCGGACGGCACTGGTCGCCACCGCACGTACACGGCCGGCCTCAAAGCCGCGTAACTTTTTGCCAAATCGCGCGAGTGCCTGCCATCCCCGATCCAGCGCAAGTTCGTTCAGCGACCCGCCCTGAAATCCCTCCACCAGGCGGACAGGCTCACGCAGGGTTTTCACCTCCTGGATAACGAATTGCTGGTTCCGTTTGACCGACTGGCCAATCATCATGCGGAACGCATTGGAACCCAGGTCAATGGCCGCAAACAGGGAGGCGTCTCCTTTCATACGGGTATTCCTCGCACATTCATCAGCCATCAGGCGGAGCACTGCCGAGTGCTCAAGACGGTTTGCGAGGATCTTGCCACCGGTTCGATGACGCCAAGATGACACCCACTCTCCATTTTCAATGCAACAGGCAGCAGACCAACCTGTCTGGACGCCCCAGACCTCCCGGCACACCCGCCCTGACGCCGCCTAGCCGCCTGCGAAAGGCTGGGTTGTCTGGATGGACGCACGGTGCATCAAATTTCGCAGCCATGCAGAAGCCGAAGCGTTCGTAAAAAGACTGGAAGATCGTGTAGTCGCAGAAGACAACCCGCTATGTGCTAACGTTCGCGCGTCGCCACTTTAAAGTCATACGCCGATGTCTATTGCAGATAATCTCCTCGCCTTTACCTTCGCAGCCACTCTGCTAACGCTGACGCCCGGCCTCGATACCGCTCTGGTTTTGAGAACCGCAACGGTGGAAGGTAAGCAACAGGCGTTTCGCGCTGCGCTGGGTATCAATGCTGGCTGCTTACTGTGGGGCGCCGCTGTCGCCTTTGGCCTGGGTGCTCTGATTGCGGTATCGGAGTTGGCGTACAGCCTATTGAAATACTGCGGCGCCGTTTATCTGGCATGGCTCGGATTGAACATGTTGCTGCGCCCGCGTAGCTCACTGTCGCCCGTCGAAGATGACGGCAAGCCGAATGCAAACTGGTTCCTGAAGGGCATGATGGGGAACGTCCTCAATCCCAAAATCGGCATTTTCTACGTCTCTTTTCTCCCTCAATTTATCCCCCACGGGCACAGCTTGGTTGCCTGGACATTTGGCTTGGTCAGCATTCACGTGGTGCTGGGTTTGATGTGGTCTTCGACGTTGATTAGCGCTACTCAATCCCTTGCCGGCGTTCTGCGGCGTGAGAAAGTGATCAAGTGGATGGATCACACCACAGGCATGGTCTTTGTGCTGTTCGCAGCTGGGCTGGCCTTTAGCAAGCGCTGATGGCGACATCCCCACTTGGCCGTGATTAACCTCCGGGCTGATTGCAGCTTTTCTTGATAGACAGCAATCGGCTGTCAGTCGACTGGCTTGATTGGGATGGATAAGCTGGCGTGTTTTCACGTGCAGGATTGGGTGCATGACAGAGGTACACCAAGGAAGCTGCCTATGCGCAGCAGTCAGTTACGAGCTACTCACTCCACCAAAAGCAGTGAGCCATTGTCATTGCAGCCAGTGTCGCAAAGGTCATGGGGCAGCATTCGCTTCGTACGGCAGCGTTCCCCGCAACGCGCTACGGATACTGGGTGGCGCCACCAGCATCAAAACCTATACGTCCTCAGAGACGGTGTTACGCGAGTTCTGCGCGCACTGTGGTTCGACGTTGTTCTGGTCACGATTTCAAGGTGAATTTGCCGACTGGGTTTCGATAGCACTGGGCACACTCGACACGCCCTTCTTGCCTCAAAAGCAAAAACACGTTCATGTCGACTCCGCAGTCCATTGGTACACGCCATCCAAATTATGTCCGCAGGTCGACTGACTGCTTCGGGTCGCGAGCCGGCCCTCCACTACCGGCGGCTCTCGCTGCGAAGTGGTCATCAAACCTTGCAGCATCCTTTTTGCCCTCCTGCTGTCTCTTTCAATCCCACCTTCAAGGACCGAATTTGTGATCGCATCCCCCGCCAAACTCCTCTTCCTGCCCGGAGCCTCAGGTAACACCCAATTTTGGTGCCCGGTTGCTGAGCGCCTGGCCCACCCGGCGCAGCAGGTCCATATCGGCTGGCCCGGTTTTGGAGACACTCCACCCTTGCCCAGCGTGACCGGCATGGATGATCTGGTGACTCGCGTGCTGGCCGAAATCGACCGGCCCACAGCGCTGGTGGCGCAGTCCATGGGCGGTATAGTCGCTGTGCTTGCAGCGCTTGAACGCCCTGAGCTGATCACGCACCTGATACTGACCGTCACCTCTGGCGGGGTGGATATGTCTGCTCTGGACGCGCATGACTGGCGCCCGGACTTTGCTGCCGACAACCCGACACTGCCGAGGTGGTTTCTCGACGACCGCACCGACCTCACGCTCCGGCTGGTCGAGTTGCGCATGCCTGTCCTGCTCCTCTGGGGGGATTCTGATCCGATCAGCCCCGTTCGCGTCGGCCAGCGCCTTGCTCAACTGCTACCCCGCGCGGAACTACACGTTTTCCCTGGCGCCGATCACAGTCTCGGCTTTACTCACGCGGCCGAGGTGGCGAGCTTGATCGAGAAACATCTGGCTAGCGGGTGAGCGGAACACTTGTTGCCACCGCGTCGGACAAGTTGTACCGCCCCGTGCGTTTCAAGACATCTCGGATAGTGGACAGAAGTTAGTCTATGACATGTAATTTTGCACCTCGTTGACCACCTGCTACGGGGCGTTTTCTGCCGACTTTGACAGGCAGATAACGGCCAGACGCGGACGTTCGATCCATGCCTGCTTTCAGCCAGAAAGAGAAGCTGGCCTTCTCCCGCAGGCCCGTATTGCTCAAGTTCCCGACTCACCTGCCGACAGCCTTCGTTCCCACTTCACGGATGATTTTAATGCTCCGCTCTCTTTTTTCCGGCGTTGCTTTGCTCGCCTTCGGCGCCGTCTGCACTGCCCAAGCCCAGACCGTCACCACGCCCGAACAACTGCTGACTGAATTCTCTCGTTGCGATGCGCATTTCTTCGAGAGCCTGCGCGATGCCCGCCTGCCAGCAGGTACCTTGCGCCTGAGTGACTACGGCTCGGTCAAGGCACCGACCATCATGAGTCCGCTGCAGGAAGGTGGCACTTACCAACACTTCGAAACGCCCCTGATCGTTAACGGCGTGCGTATGGTCGGCTATTACAACCAGGCCGAAACCATCAAGAACGTCGGCAATTTTCTGTTCTGGGGTTTCGTAGCCGATGGCTTGCCACAAGAGGTGGCCGCAAAACTCAAGCCGCTGATCGTCGACAACGCACGCTTTGTCAGTCAGGGCAAAGCCATTACCCGCGCCGAAATTCGCCGCGTCGGTGACCCGATCGGCCAATGGCGCACCGAAGGACTGACCGGCCCCGGCGTCGCCACGCCGTTTGGTTTCGTAGACCGCGTGCTGATCGTCGACACGGGCGACACGACACCGCCGCTCGCGGGACACACCACCGTGTTCTGCTCGCTACAAGGCACCGTGACCGCGCCGCTCTTGCAGGTCTATCGCCCTGACCTCAACGCTCATCTGCTCGACTGACAAGGATGCTTATCATGAATAATCGCTGGCCCGCACTGATCGCCTGCTCCGTCATCCTCACAGGTTGTGCTGGGATGCAAAACCCGCAAAAAGCCAACCTTGTCCACTGCACTAATCAGTTTAAAGCGTCCAAAGCCAAAAACTACCCTCTGGTGCTGCAGGAAGGTGATCTATGCCTGCAGAAAAATACGCTGCCCGCCTCGCTGCAAAGTTTGATTTACGCGGTGCAGGCCGACGCCTACAGCAACCTCAAGCACTTTCCCGAAGCCGTGGCCGCCAAGGAAAAATCGATGCAACTGGCGGTCAAGCCTGATCCGCGCGCCAACCTGGACTTGAGCGCCATGTATCGCGACGCTGGCAACCCGAAAAAAGCCCTTGAACTCGTGCAGTACAACCTTGACAACGGGATGGGAGAAACGGGAAAGGGTTCCGGCTTCCACATGCCGACCTACTATCATCTGGGCCTCGCGCTGACAGACCTGGGTCAGTACCGAGAAGCCGCTGAAGCATTCAGCACCGGCCTTCAGCGCCAGCCGGACTATGCCTGGGCCTATTACGCACGCGGGATCGCGTACGACCATTTGGGAAGCAGGGACGACGCCAAGGCCGACTTCATGAAGTTCTCGCAGACTGCCAACAAGAAGTACGTGCTGGAGGAGCAGAAGGCCAAGCTCGCCGAGTACAGGATTTCCATGCCGTAGCAGGAGAGCAGGCTTAGTGGCGAATGCGGTGGGTCAGCGAGCACGGAGTGACCGCTTGCCTCGCATCTCAGATGAGTGAGCGATCACCTCTGCTCCACCCCCGGGCGACGAAAAGAACCGAATGTGTCGGGACCCCTTATAGCCCCGACGTCACTAAATCTACAGACTCGGTCGCTACTCATGGCAGCTTTCTGTATCAATCCTAACGCGAGGGAACGACTGCTACTGACCGATTTATGCCCATCGCGAAGGGCAGAAAACGCCAATAGCTGCCGTTGAGCGTCTACGAAACCAACGGTGACTCACAACTTTGCACCATGGTGATGCAGGAGCGAAATGTGCTTTTGCTTTTGCGTTTTCATATCAAAGCCAATACGCCAGAATGCGTTCAACGCCTGCCATCAGATCAGCGAGTGCTGACACTTGTGGGTCTGAGCCGATAGCCAGCAAGGAACGCACATGAATTTCTTCAAGAAACTTCTCGTCTCATTGAAAAGTCCTTTGACCCAAGACGTCCAACCTACACCGCCCCCCCTCGAATTGCGCGAGCCTGTTACTCCCAGCAGCTTGACTGAGGCTGAAGTGGTAAATCAGGCAGCCCGACAAGCTAGCGAAGCGTGCCTGGATCGTCATTGGGGATCCGTCGGCACAGTCGAGCGGGATGTCCTTTCCTATATCATTAGTCCGAGCTTTTCGGGTGGCCCTTACTGGCCCTCGACCCGTCAGGCTTACCGAGTAGTCCGCCGTGGCGACTCAGTTATCATCGCCACCGAAGGCCTGTCAGATCCATTCGATGATGCTGAAGGGATGGGCAATGGTTTCGAAATGGAGTTGTTCATAGAAACAGCAGATATACCCGAACACGCCCGTGGCCCCTTGGGTGAGGTCGATCCTTTCAAGCGCAGTTGGGCATTCGAGCTGGTGGAGCACGTTGCCAAAACGGTGGCAGATGCTGGAGGAATCACCCACCGTCTTGAGCAGTATGGTGCGCTATCTCTCGAAATCCCCGGGTTCAGCCTGTCGCACCACATGAGTGATCAACTCCCCAGACTCTTCATGACCGATGACGACTCTACCGGCGTCTTGCTGGGAGCCCCTGAACCGGATTTCCCTACCCAACTGGATGACATGCCTTTATCCCCGGTCAGATTGGTTCCAGTGGTATTGATCACAGCGTCGGAGCTTGAATACGTCCGTTCTGGCGGGCGAGAGGCACGCGAGGATCTGGTGGTCCGTTTGAAGGCTGCAGGCATCGGACATATGAGCAGCCTTCATCGTGCTAGCGTTGTGTGACACCGGGCGGCTCTCAACCGGTAGCTGACCGAGGCGAACGGCTGTTTTAAGTCTAATGTCAGCTTTGGTTTTTTTTGCCAGTCGCGACCGGCTGAAAACGGCCCAGAGTGTGTAAAAACGCTCATGGATCTCATCGTCGTGGAGCAGTGACGTTCGTTCGTTGGCTGAGCGATCGCACGGTCATGCCGCGGGCCGCATCAGTCGCAGCCTGGAACACGCCATTGCTGTTTTTACAGCCTCTGTGATGGGCCAAAATCGGCCTTTTTCAGGCCGTCAGCGCTTTCATCAAACCGTTGGCTCCGATGATTTTCATAACCCGTTTCAAGTTGTAGGCGAGAACATTCAAGCTCATCTCCGCACTCACCCCGGCCAGCTTTCGGGTCAGGAAGTGCGTGGCGCCCATCCATTGTTTGAGCGTCCCGAAGGGATGCTCAACTGTCCGTTTTCGGACTCGCATCATCTCTGGTGCTTTGCTCAGCCGACGCTGCATCTCCTCCAATACGGCTTCATGCTCCCAGCGTCGAACTCGTCGTTCCGTGCTCGGTGTGCACTGCAATTTCAACGCGCAGCCCCGGCATTTCGAACTCCAGTAACGATGCAACTTCAGGCCTTTTTCAACGTAGGAATAGTGCCAGATCAGCGCCTCTCCAGCCGGGCAAATGTATTCGTTTTTTTCCGCGTCATAGATGAAGGCATCGTTATTGAAACGCCCGTCAGCCTTGGCTCCAGAGGTCATCGGCTTGGGCACGTAGGCGGTGATGCCTGCATCGTGACAAGCCAGGATTTGTTCGCTTTTGAAGTAACCTCGGTCAGCCACTACCGACAACGTATCTGACGCCATCGCCTCGCGGGCCTGCTTGGCCATCGAGCTGAGTTGATCGCGGTCGGAACCGACGTTGGTCACCTCATGCGCAACGATCAAATGGTGCTGGGTATCAACCTCTGTTTGCACGTTGTAACCGACGATTCCAGTGCCACGCGTCATCATGGAACGGGCGTCTGGATCGGTCAGTGAGACCTGTTTATCCGGGGATTCGTTGAGCCGGATTTCGATCGCTTGAAGCTCCTTCATTTGCGTCTTCAGCTTGGCTATTTTCTCTTCCAGCCGCACGGCGCTGGGCTCGGAAGCTGTGGGTTCTTGCCGATCGGCAGCATCGAGTGCCGCCAGGTAACGGCTGATGCTCGATTCAATTTCTTCCATTCGCCGCTTCAGTTTGGCGCTGGTGAAATTGCGGTCGCGGTTGTTGACGGCTTTGAATTTACTGCCATCGATGGCGACCAGATTTTCTCCGAACAGTCCCAACTGCTGACACAGCACAACGAACTGGCGACAGACGCCTCGGATGGCCTTGCTGTTGTCTTTTCGGAAGTTGGCGATGGTTTTGAAATCAGGCATCAAACGCCCGGTCAGCCACATCAGCTCGACGTTGCGTTGGGCTTCTCGCTCCAAACGTCGGCTCGACTGGATGCGGTTGAGATAACCGTAGATATAGATCTTCAGCAGGATTGCGGGGTGGTAAGCAGGCCGGCCTGTGTCAGCAGGAATAGCACCGTCAAAACCCAGATTGACCAGGTCGAGTTCATCGACGAAGACATCGACTATGCGCACCGGATTGGTATCGCTGACGTAGTCGTCGAGGCTTTCGGGAAGTAAGGTGCTTTGGCCTCGATGTTCACCTTGGATGAAGCGCTTCATGGGCGATCCTTGCGATGAAATCCTCAGAAATCATAGCAAGGGTTCAAGAAAGCGTTTTTACACACTCTGGGCCAAAAGCAGTCGTTGGTTGAGTCCCTCGTCCAAGGCGGCTTTCGGCTGAACAGTCTCTATGAAAACCGGGGCTATTCAGAATATTTCCGCTGGCTTGCGTTTCAATTCGACCTCATTGCAGGAAGATCATCATGGCTCAGATCTCGCGTGGCGCAACGTGTGAGTTCTCACCTGTACTCATTAGATGCTCGATTCGCGCAATTGTGGCTGCAGCAGTCGTAGCCCCCGAATTTAGTTGCTTTAAATCTCCACCAACCTCAAGCAGAAGGGTTGGAAATGATCGAACGCCCCATGCTTGGCATTGCGTGAATTGTTCATACACGGCGCTTTGAGCGGCGGCAGTGGTGAAGCGCGAGCGGAACTCATCAAAAGATATCGAAGCGTCTTCACAGATTGACCTATAAAAGCTCACATCCTTAGGATCCTCACCTTCAACATAAAACTTGCGCTGCACGGCAGAGAAAAACGCAAGGGTTGCCGATGCGACCAGCCCTTGCTGGGCAGAGATCTGCTCGGCGATCACAACGGCTCTGCAGGCAGGCTCCGTGTCGTAGTCGAAGTACTTGGCTGCCAACAAGGAGAAGCCAAATGGCTGACCTGTGACCTTAGCGACATGCGTCCACTCTTGACGTAGAAACGCCTGGAAGGCTGGTACCCATGGATCACCCCCGCCTGCTCGCAGACCTCCCATGGTGAGCGTGAAACCGATCTGCTTTTGTTCACAGTAGCGCGCGAGCTCTTCGAGTGCAGGTGAGATACCCCAGCACCAAGAGCACATTGGATCGCCGATATATTTCACCGTAACTTCGCCGGAAAAGTGTCTTGCCGTTTGAGCAGTTGAGTGGCCAGAGTGAGAAACCTGGCAACTACCGCTTGCAGGGTCGCAGTCCAAAAATCGCATGATTAAATTCCACTGATTGAAGGCTCGGCAAGTGATTGCCATCTACTTCGATATCAAAAATTGCTAGCCGAACTGCACTGCTTCCATGAGTACCGGAGAGGGCCTGCATACGCTGCCTCATAAAGCCGCGTATCCAGCTGTCTAGGGGCTCTGAGCTTGATTTTGAAAGCCAGCAGGCGTTTAGCAGCGAGACACCGCGTGAGCGGTCACGGGAGGGCTGGATATGGTCATCAGCGCTCCCCAACTGCTCGTTGTACTGCAGGCCTTACCGCTCCGCCCAGCAATGTGATCGAGCGCAGCAGTGCTGGTTGGTCACGCGCTGCGGAGTTCATCAGTACGGTGATGCGGTCGATGCCTGCGAGATCCAGATCGGCTTGCCGGATCTTGGTGATCACCGTATCCGGGCTACCCACCAGAAAGGCACCGTGACGACTGGTCATCTGGTCGTATTGCGCGCGCGTGGCAGGCGGCCAGCCGCGCTGGGCACCGATCTTGGTGAACATGTATTGCCATCCAGGGAAGAACGACGCGTGCGCCTGTTCGTCGGTGTCCGCTACGAAGCCGAAGGTGTGAACGCCGACCTTCAGTGCACTCTCGGAATGCCCCGCAACAGCGCCGGCCCGGCGGTACAGATCGACGAGCGGGCGGAACCGCGCAATATCTCCGCCGATCACTGCGATCATCAGCGGCAAGCCCAACGTGCCTGCACGGATGAAGGACTCAGGGGTACCGCCGACACCCAACCATATGGGCAACACAGCTTGCTGCGGACGCGGATAGACGCCTTGGCCGCGCAGTGGCGCCCGAAAGTGCCCCGACCATTCGATCTGCGTGCTCTCACGCAGTGCGAGCAGCAAGTCGAGCTTTTCGGCGAATAGCGCGTCGTAATCGGCGAGGTCGTGGCCGAACAGCGAATAGGCCTCGATCGATAAACCGCGGCCAACGACGATTTCGGCCCGGCCACGCGCGATTAGGTCGAGCGTCGCGAATTCCTGGAAGACGCGCACTGGATCTGCCGCGC
This sequence comes from Pseudomonas sp. CVAP#3, assembly GCF_018986375.1. NCBI lineage: Bacteria > Pseudomonadati > Pseudomonadota > Gammaproteobacteria > Pseudomonadales > Pseudomonadaceae > Pseudomonas > Pseudomonas sp. CVAP#3. The sequence continues at coordinate 154,886 of NZ_JAHMSC010000002.1, read as the reverse complement.
TCAGCACCGTGACGGCGCTGGTCAGTCGGATAGTCTTCGTGCGGGCAGCAGCAGCCGCGAGTATCACAGCCGGTGCACTGTCGAGATAGGCATCGCGATGGTGTTCGCCAATACCGAATACGTCCAGCCCGGCCTGGTCTGCCGCTTCGACCTCATCAAGCAGGAACGCCATGCGATCTGCGTCGCCGATCAGTGGTTCGTCGCCGACTGCAGCCGAGGTGGCGGCGAAACTGACAATGCCAATGTCCATGAATGTTGCCCGTTCAATGTATGTGGCAGAGTTGCCGACCGGTTGCAGGAGGCTTGTTTACGGTCAGTCCGACCGTGAGCGTGGCGATCCGCGCTTCGGCATCGCGGATTGCGGAAGCACGCTGATCTGGGCCCGTCGCGACGCCATCGGCAGTAACTGCTTCGGACGGTACGCCAAGAAAGCCAAGCGCCGAGCGCAGATGGCCCTCTGTGTGTTCGAAAGAGACCATCGGCGAATCACCGATATAGAAACCACCACGCGATACCGCCAGGATGGCGCGCTTACCGGTTACCAATCCTTCGGATTTGCCGTCGGGCGTGAAGCGGAATGTCTTTCCGACCACAACGAGGCGATCAAGCCAAGCCTTGAGCTGACTGGGCACGGCGAAGTTGTACAAGCCTGCACCAATCACAAGAATATCTGCGGCGAGGAACTCCTCGAGTACAACCGCACCCTCGGCCAATTCAGCCTTCAACGCGGGTGAATAGTCTTTCTCGGGAGCCATGGACGCCGCGAAGTATTCGCCCGACATGTGTGGCAGCGGATTGGCAGCTACGTCACGGTAGGTGACCTCGACGTCGTTACGGCCTGCGCGCAGTTGCGCCACGATCGCGGCCGACAGTTGGCGGCTGACGGAGGCATCGCCGAGGATGCTGGAATCGATGTGAAGGATTTTCATGGCGGTGTTCTTTCACTCAAATTTAAGAGGCAAAGGGATTCTTGGGTCGTGCGCAGCAAAGCGTCACGACCTTGAAAGGGAGGCGAGGCGGCGGCGACTAGGCTGTCAGCGCGGACAAGTTGTCCTGCGCGTAGGCTCTCAGCGTCCGCGGTGCTTTGCCGGTCAACGCAGCGACATCATTGGTCACCGCACCGGTCCATCCTGCGCGGACGGGGTAGAAGATCGAGGCCATGAAAGCGGCGTAGTCGGCGGGTACACCGACGCCCTTGAGCATCTCGATGAATACTTCGTCCGAGGTCGCGGTGTATTGCACCGGCTTACCGGTCACTTCAGACAGGATCGCGGCAGCATCGGCATAGGTGAGCGCCTCAGGGCCGTTGAGGTTGAACGCTTTGCCGTCGAACGCGGTTGAGGTCAGCGCCGCGATCGCGCTGTCAGCGATATCGCGGGCGTCGATGAAGCTCGACTTGCCCTCACCCGCAGGCAGCGCGATGTGGCCGTGGTCGAGACCTTGCTTCCAGAACGTGTGGAAATTGTCCGAGAACCAGTTCGGCCGCAAGATCACATAGGGTGTGCCGGATTTCTCCAGTGCAATCTCCACCTGTCGGTAGGGGATAGAGTCATCTGCGTCGACACCGATGACGCTCTGAAACACCACCTTGACCTTGCGGCTTGCTGCCGCCTGGACGAAGGGCAGCAAGAGCGCTTGCACATTCAGATAGCCTGCTGGCATCAGTACGTAGGCGCGGTCGACGCCTTCCAATGCCGCAGCAATGGTCTCCGGCTTACTGAAGTCGAAAGGCGTACCTTCTGCCCCCTCGACCGCCTGGCCCAGACGAGAGGCCGCCTTGACCGCCTCACCACGTGCCAAAAGGCCCCTGACCAGCGGCCTGCCGACAGTACCTGTTGCACCGAGAACAAGAATCTTCTTTGACATATCAATCTCCAGGATATCCGCTTCAAGCGGTTAGAAAATTAGGGCGAATCAAAGCGAATTGAAATTAGCGTCTAGCCGCCAGCACTGGCTTCGCATGGCAACATGCTGATCTCAATCCGCCTGAGACCGGTGTGAATCAGAGTTGGCCATATTCCTCTTCAAGTCCCTCAGCCTGGAGCGCGGCTTTGACTGCCGGGCGGGCCTCGACACGGGCCATGTAGCCTTTAAATTCCGAGAACGCGTCTAGCGAGATATCGAACTTGGCACACCAGCGTGTGAGTACGAAGAGATAGGCGTCTGCAACGGTGAAGGTGTCGCCCATGATGTATGCGCGACCGCCAGCCAAAACGCTGTTCAGGTAGGTCAGCTTGGCAATCACAGGGCGCTGTGCGTCAGTGGCATCTGCATTGGCCGCCAGGTAGAACAGTGGGGTGAAGGACTTGTGATAGTCCGAGGAGAGGTAGTTCAGCATCTCGTGCAGCCGGGTGCGCTCAAGCGTGCCGTTGGCAGGCACCAACGCAGGGGCGTAGCGATCCGCGAGGAACTGGGTGATCGCCGGGCCTTCAGTGAGCAGGCTGCCCTCGAACTCCAGGGCGGGCACAGTACCTTTAGGGTTGGTCTGGTAGTAATCGTCACCCGATGCGGTCTTGTGTTTCCACAGGTCGACCTTAGCGAGTGCGTGGGGCAGATTGGCTTCACGCAACACGATGTGAACAGCCAGCGAGCAAGAACCAGGGGAGTAATAGAGTTTCATGATTGAGATCCTTCGAGTTGATGGAAAGAATCGTAATTGGCAGTGCAAAAAAGAAAAATCCATCCCACAATGACTCTTGGTTCAATAATTGCGAACAATGAATGGACAAGCTCACCGCCATGGCCACCTTTGTGAAGGTGGTGGACGCCGGCAGTTTCACGCGTGCCGCCGATGCCCTGGGTCTCCCTAAAGCGCGTGTCTCCCAGCGCATAAGCGACCTTGAAATGCATCTCGGCGTGCGATTGCTTAACCGCACTACTCGCGCCCTAAGCCTGACGGACGACGGCACCGCATACTTCGATAAGTGCCAAGTCCTGCTGCAGCAAATTGACGAACTGGAGGCCACTCTGAATGGAGGGGTTGCGACACCCATCGGCCGCCTGAGGGTGGACTCCCTGGTCTCCATTGCACGCTGGGTAATCGCCCCGAGGCTGCACGATTTCCAGGCGCGTTATCCGAGGATCCAGCTAAGACTGAGCAGTTCGGATCGCATCAGTCACTTGCTGGAGGACGGCATCGATTGCACGATCCGGGGAGGCACGCTCAAGGATTCGAGCATGATCGCTCGACATCTTTGCGACATTCAGATGGGGCTGTATGCCTCGCCCGGGTACCTTGCCTCCGTCGGAGGGGTGGGTACCCCGGACGCGCTGTCGCAACTCAAGCGGATAAGCTGGTTCAGTGGCAGGGAGCGTAACCCGTTCGTTTGGGAGTTGGAGTCGGGGCCCGAACGTTTCGTGGTGCAGTCGGGCGATGGCATGCAGTTCGATGAACCCGATGTCGCTATCTCGGCATGCATGGCGGGAAGCGGTATCTGTCCTGGTGCCCCTTTTGCCGTTGCCGGGTTCGTCCGATCCGGGAAGCTGGTTCCCGTACTACCAGAATGGCACTTCTCTCCCCGGCCGGTGCATATCGTCTACCCCGGCTCCAGACACCTATCGGTTCGTGTGCGCTGCTTTGTTAACTGGATCCTGGAGATTTTTGCCGAGAGCAAAGAAATCCAACTTACTCCCAATGCGCTTGCGCAGGATTCCAGCCACCGGGAATGAATGCTACCTAACGATTTCTGCCTGTCCTAAGGAGCCCCTGACAGCCTTGGACGAACCCGGTTGACGATGGGGTGACCCGCTGGGTTGCAAACTCAGGGGGTTGGGGATTCGCTCGGCGTCGGCTTCAGCACTATCGCTCCGTCAATCACCTCAACAGCAAACACGTCGCCGATGCTCAATCCTAAGTCAGCGACTAGGTCCAGTGGCTAGTCAACGATAACGTCGCCGCTTCCATCCGCAGGATCTTGGCATTTCACTGTCCAACGTTGGGCTTTGTTCATGATGTCGTTCGAGCTGCGTTGTTGGGGGCGTTTCATTATGCTCGCGGTGCCTTACCCAATTGAAGCGTAATGCTGAGCAGTAATGTCCCTTATTGGTCGTTTTCAGCCCTCCGCGGCGGGCAGATATCGGCCAAAAGCAGTCCTTCGGATGACAGTCACTGCTGAAAATGAACGGTTTTACTCGAACGAAAGACCAAGCAGCTCGCTGCCACTAGCACCCATGCCGCAACCCCGCCATAGAGCATCACCCAGCCAAACCCATGCGCCAAAGCTGCGTTGGCGACATCGACCGGAATCGTAATTCCCTGGCCAGTCTGCGCCAACACGGTAGAGTTGCCTGCTGAAATATTCTCCGCCAGCAACCTCAGTTGAACATCATCGGACAAGCCAGATAACTGGTTGCGTAGAGAAGACAGAATACCTTCCACCAAGATGAATCCCATCAGCGCGATATTGATTGCAAGGCTGATCATACGAGCGCTGATATCGATACCCGATGCCATGCCGGCGCGCTCATTAGGCACCGATCCGGTGGTGGTATTGGTAACAGGTGTATTGGTCAGCCCCAGCCCGATCCCGGCGATCAGGCAGCCCGGAAGCATCGTCAGCCAGCTGGCATGCGCGACACTGCTGCCCCATTTCATCAGCAAGAACCCCAAACCTATGGTGAACAAGCCTGCGGGAATCACCACGTCAGGTCGATAGCGCAGCGCCAGCCGCTCGCTCAACGGGGGGACAACCAGCGTCGGCAGCGTATAGGCCAGCAGTGCCAGACCAGTGCCCACACTGGCGTAGCCCAGGCTGTTTTGAAAGTACAGAGGCAGGTAGATCATGAATGGCCAGAAGCTGAAGTTCATGGCCGCCGCCCCCAGCAATGCACCCGAGAAGCGGCGGATGCGGAACACTGAGAAGTCGAACATCGGATCGACATTACGTCGCTGTGCGACGACAAAGACGATGAAGCTGACCATTGCCACAACCAGACTGGCGATCGCCGAGCCACTGGAGAACCCCACCCCCGCTCCCTGAGTGATGAACCAGGAAAGGCCCAGCACCGCCAGCGACAGTGAAATAATACCCAACACATCAAGCCGGCGACGCTGCGGATCGCGTGATTCATCGACACCGGCGATCACCAGCACCAACGCGAACACGGCAATTGGCGCATGCACCAGGAACACCCATTCCCAACTCGACAACGCTACGATAGCTGCACCAATAATCGGACCGAACCCCAAACCGATGCCAAACACGATCCCCCACGCACTGAAAGCTTTGCCGCGCGCAGCTCCTGACTGGAATCGGTGAGACAGCACTGCCACCTGACAGATCAGCATGGCACCACCAGACATACCTTGCAGGCATCGGCTGGCGATCAACACACTGGGGCTGGGCGCCCATCCACAGCCCAGAGAGGTGATGCCAAAAAGCACCAGGCTAATGACAAACACTCGCTTGCGCCCATACCGATCCGCCAGTATGCCGGTGGCCATTAGTACCGTGGTGCAGGCGATGGTGTAGGCATTCATGATCCACTGCATATCTTTGAAATCGCTGCGTAGAACCGATTCAAGAGTGGGCAGGATTGCCGGCACGCTCGAGATCTCCAGGCCGAACATCAACGAGGCCAAGCAAACGGCGGCTATTGTGAAAACATCTTTTTGCGAATAAGTGAACGGCATCATGATCTTCCAGATCAAGTTGATGGGTGCTGGCAAGACCACCCTGAACGCCATCAGGGAAGAGATGCGAAAGTCTTGCCAGGGTCACCTGGCACAAGTCCAGGTGACCGGACGCATTCTGGAAGCAATTAAAAAATGACAGAAATGATTTAATTTCGTAAGTTTTATTAATATCCATCATGAGTCGACTTAATGGACTTCGACCCAACTCTGTTGCGTGCCTTTGTTGCGATCAAGGAGGCCGGTAGTTTCACTCGTGCCGCAGAGCGGCTGCACTTGAGCCAGTCTGCGATCAGTCATCAGATCCGGCGTTTGGAAGAACAAGCCGGTACCACGCTATTGATGCGCACCACCCGACGTTTGACGCTTACAGAAGATGGTGAAGATTTTCTGCGCCATGCCGAACACGTCCTCAGAGCGCAGGACGCCCTCTCCCTGCGCTTCAAAAAATCATCGGTATCCGGGGCTGTGCGCTTCGGTGTGCCAGAAAATTTTATCGGCGATGGTCTACCGCCGTTGCTGACTCGGTTCGCCAGACAATTTCCCGCAGTACGCCTGGATGTAACTGTCGGCACCTACCTCGATCTGCGCGCGCTGGTCGATGTCGATGGGCTCGATCTGGCCGTGGTCCTGGCATTGCCGGGAAGTCAGGCCGACGGCACCGTGCTGCGCGAAACCCGGTTTGTGTGGGCGGCGGCGCAGAGTTTCGACTTCTCCGGCGACGCCCCTTTGCCTCTAGCGTTTGCACCAGCGCCCTGCTTGCACCGCCAGGTGGCCGTAGAGGCATTGGAGCATTCCACTGTAGATTGGCGAGTCACCTTTACCTCCCCAAGTCAACAAGGACTGCGAGCGGCGGTATTGGCAGGGCTTGCCGTCACCGCTCTACCGCTGGGTGATCTGGAGCCTGGTATGGTGGTGATTGACGGTCAGCATGGCCTGCCACCGCTGCTGGCTGCTGATTTCAGACTGATTTGGAGTGTCACAGGAAAGACACCTGCGGCCGACGCATTTGGGCACCTGCTGGTGGAGATGTCTGAGTCGTCATCGATCTAGAACCAGCTGACTCGATTGGCATTGCAGTGATAAGCATCTGATAAGGAGACAGACTTATTTATCTACCATCAGCCTCGACGCTTGGTGCGCGCCGCAACACTGACGCTGCCCTGCTCGGCGGCGATGAAATACTCCAACTGGCGGAAGGTGAAGCCGATCATCGCAATGCCCCCTCTCGGATGCTTGAACCAACAGCTGCGCCGCTACCCCGCCAGAGCCGGGTTCAACGCCGCTGGCGTACGCCAGGACATATCGGCCCAGGCACCGCCGCCGGGCGCCAGCAACTGGCGCAGATGCTGCTCGTGGAACGCTTCGCCCAGCGAGTCGACGCGAAACGCCGCAACCCACTGCTCGCGCCCCAGCTTATAGGCTTTGCCGAAATCTTCCCAATCGTCGAAACAGTCCTGCGCCCGCTGCGCATTGAGCAGCAGCACACGCCAGGCGAGATCGGGCTCGAGCCAACGCATCAGCAGCGCACAACGGACCAGAAACGCCACCCGCGCGCAGGCAAAGGCCATGGCCGCACGCGGCTCATCGCCGGCCGTCAGCGCCTGCAGGTCGAGGCCGTACCATTGCTGTTCGAGGGTCGAACTGAAGTGCGCCCGCACCGCCTCGTCATTGCAATTGCTGCGTATCCCGGCCTGGTGCAGCAACGCTGCCCGCATGATCGTCTGCGCTTGCTCGGTGAAGTGATCGCACGCCGGCGAGTAGAAGCCCTCGACTTCCATCGCGTCGGCCATGGGCCTGGCCAGCAGCAGCGACCAGTGCCTGCGCTGGCTGAACAACGGCGTGGCGCCGCGTGGTCTGAATGCTCGCCACAACATCCAGGCTGAAACAACAGCTGCGATAAACAAAAACATGCCGTTCTCCTTACCTTGACCGGGCCTGCCAGGCCTGGATTTCCTCGGCCAGGGGCGAGGCCATGTCCGGCCACGGCACACCTTCGGTCAGGTACAGCGGGTCATTAGGCTGACGCTCAATGCGTTTACTGAAAATATGCCGGGTGGCGTACTTGACCGACACCGCTTGCGGGGCAACCTGCAAGAACTGCTGCGGCTGACGCCCGGCCACCAGCCATTCGACCATGGCCGAAGGCGCATCGAGGCGCTCGTACAGTTGCGGATAACGGGCCACCAGGCGAGTCTGGGCGGTCGGGTCGCTGACCTCTTCGATGCGCAGCCAGCCGGCTTCGGTGCGCACGATGCCGATGGCGATGCAGTCGGCGGGCGTCTGCTGGTCGGTGCCCAGGGCATTCAGGCACTGCAGCAGGTCCTGGTAATAGCGCTCGACCGGCGGCCGGTTCTGCTTGCCCTTGACCTGCTCGACGGTCAAGGTGCCGTCGGCCTGGACGATCAGGCTGATGGTGATGTGTGGCTGGCCCTGGCCGTCGCGAAAACTGAACACGCGCATGCGCCGCTGCTCCACCGCTTCGGCATAGCGCTCGCCGTAGCCGCCGGTCAAGGCGCGGCGATCGGCGAACTGGCCCAGGCAGTGGCGCATCACGTAGCTTTCAAAGGCCATTTCCGCGCGCAGCAAAGAACTCTCGGGGCGCAGCTCCTGCAGTACGTGCTCAGCGGTGGTCACCCGTGTGAGCAAGGCCTCGGGCTGGCTCTGGCGCCAGCCCTGCTCGACCCGCGCAGTCATCTGCACGTGTTCCTTTTCCCACAGTGCCAGCGCCTGCGGGCAGTTGATACGGTCGAGCTTGCCAGCCAGCGCCGTGCCCTGACGCGAGGTCAGGAACTCCACCAGCAAGGCCTCCTGGGCCAGCAGTGGCGCCTGCTGCGGATCGACCCAGACCAGCGGCGCAAGCGCCTGCTGCGAATCTTTGCCGGCGTCGCTTAAATGCCTGGCCACCCATGACGGCGGCTCGGCTCCCAGTGCCTCGACAGCCTGCTCCAGGGTCAGGATCCGCCGAGCAGGCTCGAAGTTGCCGACCAGATGACGGTAGAAATGGTTGAGCAACCATTTGCCCACCTCTGGCGCATCACCGCGGGCCTTGCTGCGCTCGGCAATGCCGCGCTTGAGTTGATCGGCATTGAGTGCGTTGCGCGGGGCGTAACCGGACTGTCGCAACTCTGGTGTCACTTCCATATCTGCCACCAGGCCTTGCCGGCCGGTTTTTCCGAAGCCTGCAGCTCGGCGATGCTCTGACGGAAGATTTCATTGTTGCCCTGGTCAACCTTGTTGTTCGGGTCACTGCGCAGGATGGAACGCTGGTAATAGGCCAGGGCCTCTTCCTTGCGCCCGAGGCCCTTGAGCACATCGCCGGCGCAGCCCAGCAGGGAGGATTCGTCGCGTTCATTGATGTGCGGCGCGTAACGCAGCCACAGGCTGGTGGCCGCCTCCGGCAGGCTGTACGACAGGTACATGGCAACTTTTATCCGTGCGAACAGCGGCGAGTATTTCAGCTCCTTGTCGCTGATTCCGCGCTCTTCCTGCCATTTGAGAATACGCTCCAGCCAGATCAGAATCTCGCGGTCGCGGTCCAGGCGGTACAGGGCGCGGGCGACGTCCTGCAGGTATTCTTCCGGGTCGTGGCGGCTGTAGCCATAGTCGGCTGCGTAGTGCCAGAGTTGTTCGGCGGCTTCGGCGATGCCCGGGTTATCCTCCAACAGAATGCGGTTTTGGAGGATGCCCTGATAATGTTCTGCGAACGAGCTGGCGGCGATACCGCGGGTATGCAACTCAAGGGCCTGTTCATACATGCGCTGGTCGTTGTAGCAGCGGTAGTTGATCGCCAGGTTGTTGCACAGCATCGAATACAGGTGCGCGCAGGCATCGAAGCGGTGCCCGCGGCCGCTGGCGAAGCATTGCTCCATACGGGCCTGGCCGTGTTCGTAGGCAACCTTTTGTACTTCGCGCAGCAGCGACCAGGCCTGATCTGCCTCCTCGCTCGAGAGCTTCTCGACTTGCGCTTCGACCAGGTCGTCGATGGCGTTCGCGAACTGGTAGTAGTACATGCCACTGGCCATTGGCGGCAAGGGTTGGCGCAGGGCATCGATAATGCCGAACACACTGGCATGGGCGCTGACCAGGCTGTAGGCGCTGCGGTTGTCCTGCATATCGCCGGCCGGGACGGCTTCGCGCAGCATCGTAAGTTCGGTGTTGACGTCGATGCGCCCGGCCTGGCGTTCACGCACCGCCATCAGGCGGGTGATCCACGGGTGGTTCGGCGCGCGGCGCCGGGCTTCTGCAAGGGCCTGGGCGAAGACGTTGTCGATTTGCTCAAGGTCATCGCGCGCGGCATGCAGTGCATCGAGCAGCGGGCCCTGGGACGGCGTCGACTCGTCACGCCACGGCAGGCCGGAAATGAACCGCTCCAGCACCGCTTGATCGTCACAGGCACGCATCACGCACAACGGCCACCACGCGGACTGGTCCTCGGCATCGAGCAGGCGATCGTGTACCCAGAAGGCCGTGCCCGGCCACATTTCGTCGCGCACTTCATAGATTTCCATGAACGCACGTTGCCCGGCCTCGTCGATCTGGCCGTTCTCAAGCAGCCAGGGCAAATGGAAATCAACGAAGTTGTCACCGCCGCTGGACTCCAGGCTCAGGGTCGCCACTTCACAGATTTTCAATGCGCCGGCCAGGTCGCCCTGGGCCTGCAGTGAACGGGCGGCCAGACGCGCCAGGCGCACTTCCCATTCCCGGCGCTGGGGCAGCGACAATTCGGCGATCAACCGCACCACAGGTTGCTCGAACATCGCCAGGCGCAACGGCACGATGTCGATCAGCGCATCACCCAGCCACAGCCAGTCGTTACCGTCGACATCCTGATTTTCGCCGGCGGTGCGCAACGCGGCAATTGCCGCCAGCGCGGCTTCGCGAGCCTCTTCGTCACGGTCATGGGCGGCCAGCACCCGGGCCCGGCGCCGGTGTTGATCGGCATCGTCCCAGGCCCGCAGGGCGTGACGGCCGGGGTTGATCAGGGCCAGGGTGCGACGCACCTCGATGACCTTGAGGGCGACGTCGAGGGTGGTGTGCTGCAGATCGTCGAAAATGCGGTAGCGCCGGTACTGCTCGATGTCGAACGGCAGCGGCTCGTTGGTCAATTGCTGCAGGGTGTCGAGCGCCTGCAGCAGGCCCTGCTCGTCTTTGAGGTAGTTGCCCAGCCGCAGTTGGCAGATCAGCAGATTGACCTTGAGTTCGTTGCGCGCGTCGTCAGGCGTAGCCTCGATCAGTGCCTGGCCGTCGTCGGCCAGTACCGCCTTGGCCGCGTCAGCGTCACCGGCGTTGACCCACAGCACGTGCAGACGGTCGATCGACTCCAGCGAGGCCGCCTTGAGCGGCTGGGCGCGCAGCTGGCCCAGCAGGTAGTCGGCACCGTGTTCCTGATGCTCGACCTCAAGACGGTCCATGAATTGATCCAGCTGGATGCCAGACAGCACGGTGCTGTTTTGCGTCATTGTGAACTCCATTTGCGAATGACTGTGCATCGCCCGATGCGTCCTGCGCAGCGCCTTTGAGTGGGGCAGCGGGTATCCGCGTGCGTCTGCCTTGGACTGGCAACGATGACGAAAGGGATCGGGCAATACAGCGAGGTGCTGCACGCTACCAGTTGGCGTTTGAAAATCCAAGAGCGTGCGGGGGGCGGAGTCAGTGATTAACGTGCAAACAGCGGATCGACACTGTGAATCGCCCCTGGATTGGTAGACACCTTCGAATGGCAGCTTCTGGCTGTGGATTCAACCGGTGGTGGCAGGCAGAAATCGGCCAGGAGCGGTCCGTCGAAGCCTGGTCCGAAATTGCTGACGATCACTAGGCTGAGAATTCTTCCAGCCAAGCGATTTCCGCGCGTGGTCGCGTGTCACCGATCGGCACGGAGTGTCACAATTGCGCCACCTTCAATCCCGAGCGCTCTCCATGTTTCGTCCAGCCCTGCAGATCGTCGCCGTGCTTCTGTCCTGGATGACCGCCACCACGGCGCTGGCCGACCCTCAGTACTTCCACAAGACCTTCGCGGGCCGCATTGGCGATCGCTATGCGTTTACGATGAATCTCAAGAATGTCGACGGCAGGCTGACGGGAAGCTATCGCCATGCCGGCAAGCGCAATGATATCTACCTGAGCGGCGAGATCGACCCATCAGGGACCTTTACGATGAACGAGTTCGGGAGTGCGGGCCAACGTACCGGCACCTTCACCGGCAAGGTGGCCAGCGACACGCTCGACGGCAACTGGGCATCGGCCCGTGGCGACCGGCGCTTGCCCGTTGACGCGCGTCAGACCTCGGAAATCATCATTGGCTCGAAGCGCGAGATTCTCACGCAGGCGATCGGCACTTATGCGCTCGATAGCGTCAGCGGCGTGGGCTGCCCCAGCGGCGTGTGGGAGTCGTGGCGAGACAAAGGCCGATGGAAATCGAACTTCTCGGTCGTCGAGGATGGGCACGGCGAGGTCTCAGACGTGAGCCTGACACGCGGGGACCGGCACCGGCTCAACAGCATGACGGTCACTTTGGACACCTCGCTCGCCACGCGCCTGAGAGTCGATGGCAAGGTGCTGCTGTCGATCCCGTACCGCGACACTGGCATGCAGTACGAGATCAGCCAGCCCCACAACGCTGGCATAGAGTACGAGATCAGCCAGCCCCTCAACAGCGTAATGGAGGATCACCTGAAGACGCTGTCGCCCGCCACCACCGTCTATAACGAGCATCTCTACCTGCTCGCCCGCGACGCGATCGATTTCACGCCGGCGATGTCGGGCAATTATCTGTCCAACGACGTGGGCGTCGTGACGGTCAGCTACGCCGTCGTCGGCAAGACCTTCGACGTCTACCTGCGGGACGACAACGGCTGCAGCGGTACCGTGTTCTCCTTCCGGCGCAAGGGCCGATGAAGGCGATGCATCATGCGCCTCTAGGTAAGGCCCCGAGTGCAGCGGCGGCGCCAGTGCTCGCCTGGATGGCCGCTGACGAGAAATGTGTACGACCGTTGAGGGTCGTTTTGAGCCGCTCACAACTGGCAGAAAACGGCCAAAAGTGGACATCCGCAGTCAAGAGGCAGCAATGGAGACGTGGCGAATCATTTTGTTCATTGCCAGGTAGGACAACGACAGTCCTGTATTTGCCTGCTGGATGAAAGTGAAAACAGACCTCCCCTATCCCTGCGAGAACGTGATAAATCAAGCCCCCATTTCAACGCAAAACATCTCAAGGACGCCCATGAAATACGATGATGCAAGCTGGCACCATGGCGGAGACTTTCCAGCAGGCCAACCACAGGAGCACGGCGGCACACACATAGCGCTGTTCTTGAGATGGTGTTTTGTTAAAGGCTGGGCTGGCGACTTTCACGCCGAGGAAGAGCCTGAAGCCGTCGCCCACGTGATCAGCGGCGAACTCTCCGCCACCGAGTTTCTCTTCAGGTATTGCGATGGCAAATTTACGGAGGAGGACTTGAACGATGCTGGGAATGAGATCGCGCAGCAGTATTACGGGAGCCATGGCCTTTACCTTCAAGACTACGCCGACCACTTTGGCAACTTGATGTACGTTGCCCCGGAATCCGCGCACGATTTTGAGGAGTTTTCCGCGATACTGGATGCTCGGGTTAAGAGTGGCGTGCTGATTAAAGCAGAGGCCTAACCGCGCTTCTGGCCGAAAACATTCGCTTATCGGCTCGGCGCCGCACATCTTGAACTATCTGCCTGGCATCAGTGGAGTGTCCGCTTCGGGTCGATTAGCGACCACCACGCATTGCGACTGATCCACCCTTGTCCTCCCTCAACCTGGAGGACAAGCCATGAACACTATTGCTATATGTCCCCATCAGCCTTGGAATAAGGGAAAGTTTGTAGGGCAGAAAGCTCCGCTCCGAGTCAGAGATATCTGGGCCATCCGCGTAAGACTTCAGCTTGCTGAGAAAACACGTGATTTGGCGCTGTTCAACTTGGCCATCGACCGCAAGCTGCGTGCCTGCGACTTAACCAAGCTGCGAGTACGAGACATTGCGCATGGTGAGCACGTGTCATCACGGGCCATCGTGATGCAGCAGAAAACTCAGCATCCAGTGCAGTTTGAAATTACTGAGCAAACACGAACGGTTCTGGAGGCTTGGATGCATCAGGCGCAGCTTCGCAGTGAGGATTTTCTGTTCCCGACCCGGCTGCATGGCTCAGATCATCTCTCCACTAGGCAATACACTCGAATAGTCAAAGCATGGGTAACAGCCATTGGACTTGACCCGACGATGTACGGTACTCACACGCTACGGCGAACCAAGGCATCGTTGATCTATCGCAGGACCAAGAACTTGAGAGCAATCCAACTCTTGCTTGGTCATACGAAGCTCGAAAGCACTGTCAGATACTTGGGTATCGAGGTAGACGATGCTCTAGAAATGGCAGAGCAGACAGAAGTCTAGTCATCCACTGCGACGGTCTAGGTCAGACCGTCGCTTCCCGACCCATAGTTGTCCTTCGCGAAGGACAGCAGAAGGCCAATCGCCGAGCGAAAGCTCAACGACTAACTTTGGTTTTTACAGACGTTGTAAACCTGATTCTGGTCCATTAATTCAACGCGCTGCCCATATCCTGTCATCATAACGAGCTTGCGTTCTGTGACCCCGGTTGGCTGATAGGACTTTCCCTGGGCATCGATGTGAGGACGGAAGCCGGCGGCTGTCATCTCATCGATCAGCTTTTTTCGTAGGGGGACGTCAATAAGCCCTCTGTTGTTGCCGGTAGTAAGAAATACGGGGCGATCGGCTTTCAATAACCACACCGGCTGCGCGCTTACATCACCGTTGAAAATGTACATGCAGTCGGTTGAGGCACTGGTGAATTCAGCCTGGCGAACGTAATGGCCTTTCTCATACCCGACAAGTGTGAGTAACCCGGGTTGGACCAGCGCAAGTGTATCTACCGTATCCATGCCTTCCTTTTGAACGCCATACTCAAAATAGGACCATTTCAGAGGGAGCATTCCTGGCGGTAAATGCTCCAAGTGAAGGTCTTGTTTCATACGGGCTAAATCTTCGGGTGATTCATAGGGAACTACACTGCTGCAGGCAGCAATCAGCGCGGCGCAGCTTCCAGCTAGTAGCATGTTTAGGAGTTTCACTGTCACTCTCCGTGTGTCCAAAAGTATGTGTCGGCATTGGCCAACTGAATAGGTGGCCTGATGCTATCAGAACGACGGCAGGTTTCATGTTTAGAGCTTTCCATTTTGGCCGTTTTCTTCTCGTTATCACGGGCTACTTCAAGCTTTTGGCTACGCTTCTCAATGATCGCTCTTGGCCGTTTTCTGCCCGTCGGTTACTTGCAAACAGACTCGCGATTCCAAAGAGGGGACAAAAAACAAGAGCTCTCAAGAACGATCCTGCTGCGCAGACATATGTGCCTTCAGAAACCCGATAAACGCCGTTACTTTGGGCGACGGCAAATGCTCGCGGGCCGTCACGGCATTGAGATCCTGTGGCGGGCCGATCCACTCTGGTAATACCCGGCACAACCGGCCCGCCTCGACGTCAGCCTGCATGCTGTGATCCATGCCCAGGCTCAACCCTTCGCCGGCACACAGCGCATCGCGCAACAGCGCGGGGTCGTTGGCGATGATGGACGGCTCGACGAGATAATTGCGCTGCTTGGCGCCGGCCTTGCGCAGCGGCCAGACATAACCGACGTCGCGCCGAGCCTGGTGCAGCACCAAGGTGCGGTGCTCGATGAGCGCGTCAGGTGTGGCCGGTTGCCCGTGGTGCTTGATGTAGTGGGGCGCTGCGTAAATGCCTGTGGCGTAGCTGGCCAAACGGCGGGCTACCAGACTTGAGTCCGGTAAAACACCCAGGCGCAGCGCCACATCTATCTCCCCCCCGACCAGATCCAGCGGCACGTGAGACGCCAGAATCTCCAGCTGAATCTCCGGATACGCCTGACGAAATCCAGATATCAGCGGTGAAAACCAACTGATCCCGAATGAATACGGCACCGTCACCCGCAACCAGCCCCGCGGACCATCGCGTAACTGATGCACCGCCCGCTCGGCGTGCTCCAAGGTGGCGGCAATGTCTTTGCACTGATCAAAGTAAACCGCCCCAGCCTCGGTGAGGCTCAACTGGCGTGTGGTACGGCGCAGTAGCTGCACGCCAATGGCCTGTTCCAACTCGCGCACACGCCGGCTCACGGTGGTCTTCGGAATCTGCAAGGCATGGGCCGCAGCGGTAAAACTGCCCAGACGCACCACGTGCACAAACACCATCGTGTCGTTCAAGTCCCTGATCATTGAGCCACATCCAGCAGGTTTGGGAGTGGGGAGCATTGTGCCACTCGCAGCACATTTCATACCGCTTTTATGGGCTAATCAGCCGTCCGGGTGCAACCTATTATTGGGCTTCTTAACTGGAGTCCCCTTCATGAATCTGAACGAATACGCATCCTATGACGGCATCGGCCTGGCCCGATTGGTGGCCGCTGGCGAAGTCAGCGCCACGGAACTGGCAGCCCTGGCGATTGACGCCGTGCAACGCGTCAACCCACAGATCAACGCGATCATCGAACATTGGTCCCCCACCGTGACCAAGGGCACAGGGCCGCTCGCAGGCGTGCCCTTCCTCATCAAGGATTTGGCGATCACCTCGGCTGGTCGGCGCAATGAGCTGGGTAGCCGATTGGCCCAAGGTTTGGTGGCCGAGTCGGACTCCTACCTGATGCAGCGCTTCAACGCCGCGGGCCTCGCCACGCTGGGGCGCACCACCACGCCGGAAATGGCCTTCAGCACGGAGACCGAGTCCACCCTTCAAGGGCCAACACGCAACCCGTGGGACGCCCGGCTATCGGCCGGCGGATCGAGCGGAGGTTCGGGTGCCGCAGTCGCTGCCGGTATCGTCCCGCTAGCCCACGCCACCGATGCAGCAGGCTCGATCCGTGTGCCCGCAGCCTTTAACGGTCTGGTCGGGCTCAAACCCACCCGTGGCCGAAGCTCCCACGGCCCGTCGTTGGATGAAGTGTTTACCGGCTTCGGCGTACAACTCGGCCTGTCGAGAAC
This sequence comes from Pseudomonas sp. CVAP#3, assembly GCF_018986375.1. NCBI lineage: Bacteria > Pseudomonadati > Pseudomonadota > Gammaproteobacteria > Pseudomonadales > Pseudomonadaceae > Pseudomonas > Pseudomonas sp. CVAP#3. Next base: position 138,213 of record NZ_JAHMSC010000002.1, on the reverse strand, counting down.
CGTCCGCGACAGCGCAGCATTGATGGACATCGTCCAGGGCCATGCGCCTGGCGACCCTTACTACACCGCCGCGCCGGTCGAGGGCTTTCTGGCACAGGTGGGATGCGATCCGGGACAGTTGCGTATCGGGCTGCTCGACACACCGTGGAACGGCGCTCTGCTCGACCCCGAAATCACCGATGCCACACACGCGGTGGCGCTGGAGCTGGAAGCACTCGGTCATAAGGTCGAGCGAGTGAACCCGCTGCTCGGCACCTCGTGGGAGTCCTTTGTAGAAGCCAATGCCAGCATCTGGTGCGCCACCCTCGTGCGCTGGATTGATGGACTTGCAGCGGCCACCATGAGGCCCATTGACGTAAGCACCCTGGAACCCGCCACCTTCGCCTGCTACGCCTACGGCCAACAGTCCCGCGCAGTTGATTTCGCCGGCGCTCTCGAAATACGCAACCTCATCTCACGCAGCGTGGCTCACTGGTTCAACGACTTTGACGTGCTCTTGACTCCGACCTTGCCACGCTTGCCTCATGCCCTCGACACCTACAGCCTTGGTGCCGACACCATGGATGGGTTGCAATGGACCTCCCGAGTCTTCGAACACTCGCCTTTCACACCAGTGTTCAACGTCGCTGGTACTCCGGCGATCTCCTTGCCGCTGGGCATGTCTTGCGAGCATGGTTTACCGATAGGCATTCAATTTGCGTCACGGTTTGGGACTGAGGATACGCTGTTGCGGTTGGCGGGACAGTTGGAGCAGGCGCTGCCTTGGGGTGAGCGTAGGCCGGGGATTTGGGTGGGTGATTATTGAGTTGTGGGGTGCTGAAGTGACTGGGTCGATCCCGGCTGCAATCGACCCAAAGCGGTCATCTACACCATCGATTTACTTCACGCAATCACTCTCGCATACACCGAGCGGTCCACATTCCCACCGGACAGAATCACCCCCACCCTTCTTCCAGCCATTGCTTCACGCTCTTGAATCAGCGCCGCAAGGGCCGCCGCACCCGCCCCTTCAGCAAGATTGTGGGTATCGGTGTAATACACGCACATGGCCTCGGCAATCTGCGCCTCACTGACCGATACGATTCGCTGCGCACCTTGCGCGTAGATGGCAAAGGCTTCTGGAATTGGCTTACGCACGGCAAGGCCGTCAGCAAAGGTATTCGCCGAGGCGGTTTCGCATAGTGCTCCTGCGTCAAACGACAACTTTGCGGCCTCGGCATTTGTGGAAACCACGCCCACCACCCGGGTGTTCAGGCCAAGTGCGTCGCGGGCGGCGATCACCCCACAAATCCCCGAGCCACAGCCAATCGGCACGTAGACCGTATCCAGATCCGGCGCAGCCTTGAACAACTCCAGCGCGTAAGTGGCCACACCTTTGACCAACTCGGCATGGAACGGTGGAACCAGATAGAGGCCATGCGCTTGCGCCAGGCGCGCGGCCTCTTCACGGGCGTCATCGAAATCGCGGCCACACTCGACCACTTCACCGCCAAAGGCGCGCATGGCATTGTTCTTTTCTACCGAGTTACCCTCCGGCACTACAATCAGCGCCCTCAAACCCAGCGCGCCGGCTGCCAGCGCCAGGCTCTGGCCATGGTTGCCGCGAGTGGCGGCGACAATACCCTTGATGCCCGGGTGCTCGCGCTTTAGCCAGTGCATGAAGGTAATGCCACCACGCACCTTGAAAGCACCTGTAGGTGTGTGGTTTTCGTGCTTGACCCAAACGGTGCAACCCAACCGCTCGGCCAACAACGGCCAAGGGTATTGGGCGGTAGCGGGCATGACCTGGTACACGTGGTGAGCAGCTTGTTCGATATCGTCGCGAGTCAGTCTGAGCATGAGTCGTCTCCCTGAGGTTTTGCCCAGTCTAGATACGGGCGCATCACGCAGGCTTTCAAAAAACTGACCTGACTTTTGTGCCCCCGCTTCACTACTATGGTGTTCATGAACCATCGAAGCCACCTTCAGCCAACGCCCCGCCCCGAACCGGTCCGTCGAGTCGAGGCAGGGCCATGGGCGATTGAATTGCTACCCGGCGCCGCCTACGCGACCCGGTATGTAGCGCCCCAGGCAGCGATTGGCTTTGCCTTCGACAGCCAGCGAGGCCTTCACGCCATTGGCAGCGACCGAGTGCTGCCCTTCGATGCCATGCCCAACGGTCTGGCGTTCGTCCCCGCCGGCTGTGACGTGCTGTCCGAGTCCCCCATGGGCGGTGAATACCTGCGGGTAATGCGCACTGACGGTAATGTGTTGGTCGGGGAAAGTGCATTCAACAATCGCATTGACCAGCAGGCCATTACCCTCGCCCTGCGAATGCGCGGCGCGTTGTTGCAAGCCTCAGTGGAGGACGATTGGGAGGCCTGGGCACTCGCATTGGCTGAACGGGCGACGGGCGATCAAACATTTTCGGCTCCACCCCAAGGCTCTATCACCGGCAGCCGGATGCGTCTGCTCGATGAGTTCATTGACGCTGGCCTCGACGGGCCACTGGGCATACCGGCAATGGCGGGCTTACTTGGATTGTCCGAAGGATATTTCATGCGGGCGTTCAAGAACGCGACGGGCAAGAGCCCGCACAGTTACCTGATCGACCGACGTCTTGCCAAGGCCCGCGCACTGATACGCGATTCGACAGCAAGCCTGGCAGAGATCGCCCACACCTGCGGTTTTAACTCCCAGGCACACATGGCAACCACGTTCAGGCAACGCCTTGGATTAAGTCCGGTACAGCTGCGTGGATATGTGAGGTCGTTAGTGCAGGTGTCGGGCAGAACCAGCCTGTCAGCGCTATAGAGGCCTGCTCCCTTTGGTCTCTGAACTCAGCGCCCTACAATTACCACGTGAGCCAGTATGAATAACCAACTCGCCAACTTGATCTACGACTACCAGGCAAGCGTCGAAGCCGCTGTGGACTTGATGCAGCGATCCGGCATACCGCGCCCCCCGACCAATACGGATTGGGTTGGAACTGACATTCCCCAGAACGGAGAACTTGAGGATGGAGTTCGTTACTTCAAGCACGGCTATGGCTGTGCGGTCAGCTTGCCCACGGGCGCAGTAGACTTCGATTTTGGGGAGGATGGCGAGATCAGTGGGTTTGACGTATGGCGACTTGCTGGATTTGCCGACGCCAAGCTGCCGGAGTACGGCTTTGCTGATGAGGATGCACTCAAGGAGTGCTTCAAGGCAGAAGTGGCGACAGGCTCCCTGGTGTACTCCGGCTATATCCTCTACTACCTGGCGGATGCTACCCGACCACTCATATCGAAATAGCCCATCCCACCCTGCAATAGGTTCCCAGCATCGATCGCCTGGATATACCAACGGCTGGCTTGTGTCGATGGCAGACGGTCAAAAACTGGAAAACCAGTGGCTTCAATAACTTGGGGGTTTTCGCTTCGAGCCCAGAAGGGCCTTCACCCTCCTGATAGGACAGAGACAACAACTCATGCCTTCTCACTACTCAATTCAAATCACGCCAGCGGAACCATTACCAGACTTCTATCGCGTCGCCGAACATCTATGGGGAACAGGCTGCAATGTTGACACTGATGGTGATTGTGCAACCCCAGATGATCGCCAGTGGACGGAACTGACATTATCGCTTCGCGGTACCTCAGGAGAGCGTATCGACATTGACGCGCTCTCGGCCGTGCCCCTTGCGTTGGTCATCCGCTCATCGCGAGCAGCCCTATGCCAAAGCGCCGCCGAATTCATCGCGTCTGTTTCCGGAGGGTCCATCCGCGAGACTGTCAGCGCCGAGACTAAATGCGGTTAAATAAATCAGCCAAAAGCAGCCATTTGAATATCCTCCCGGCCATGAGACAAAGACCGGGAGCCCTGCGAACCACCCACACAATCAAGGAGAGTTGCAGATCATGGACGAAGCCATTACTTACCGAACCGCAACGGTAGAAGACGCACTTAGCATGTGTGAGTTGGGACAATTGCTTAACGCGGTGCACCACGCTGCCCGTCCCGATATTTACGCGGCTGCCACCCAAGACTTTTCGCGCGACCTTCCTCACTGGTCAGGCCTTTTCGAGAAACCGGGTCAGGTTGTATTCATCGCCAATGTCGGTCACCAGACCGCCGCCTTCATTACTGCCAGCCTATCGGCGAGTTCTGGGCCGCTGATGCAACCGCTGAATGTTGTTCGCATCGGATCGGTATGTGTTGCCGAGCAATTTTGGGGGAAAGGTATTGGACGTGGGCTTATTCAACTCGTTAAAAACTGGGCCATCGAACATGACGCTCAGGACTTGAGGTTGTCTGTCTGGCCGTTCAATGCACGTGCTGCTCGCATGTACACAGAGTTCGGGTTTGAGACTCGTGCTTTCGAGATGGGAATGCGTCTGTAAAGGCGATCACCCTAAAGGTGAAAAGAGGTTCAAGGGACCTCTGCGGGGGCATTCGTGACTGACAGCCAATAGCGGTCATTCATTCTTGAACACCCAAAAATCGATAGGACTGAATATGAGCGAGCTACCGAAGTCCGGCACGGGCCATGATGATGTAACACGGAAGAAAATCCATGCTGCCGTAGCGGCGAGAAACCTGGCAAGCGCATCGAACAATACCAAGTGGGATGAGCTGATCAACCATTTCCGCCAGCTTCAGGGTTGGCGCCCGTCATACCGATTCAAGTCCGTCACTGGATACATCTCGGGGTGGGATGTCGAGTGGTTTTACCATCTGCCGTTTCCATTTGCGTCCGTCGAATGGTTCGACATTGGCTTGTTGGAAGCAGCCCCCTCAAAAGGAAGGCTGCTTGCACGTACAACCATTGACCATACAGACGAAATATCGAAGGTCGTCGCACACATTGGATTCGAGTTTGACGTGCGCGCTGACGTTCTGAGAATTTGGGGGTACATCCCAAAATCGTATGAAGACTTTCCGCCTGTGTGACAGGCTGAAATTGGCTGCCTGCTAAGGAAATTCTGAAAAAGACTTCCTGATTTTGGCAAAATTTCAGGACTTCCCCCGCCGAGCTTCCAGAGAGTTCCGATAGCGCTACCTCTCCCCCACCGTTCCGGTCAGAGGTTCGCCGAGCACAATCGATCACCATCCTTACGCCATCCGGGCTGTCTGGGCCGCCAAGAGCCGGCCCAGACAGCCCACTACCCGCACAAAAAACCCACCAACGCTCGCATCACCCGTCCCTCCAAACTCACCGCATCCGTCTCCCCCCGCTCCCCCGCCGCATCGATCATGCCGTGCGCCATCGCCAGCAGGTCTTGCGCGGTCTCCAGTACATCGGCGCAGACCCACGGGGCTGACGGAAGGACCAGCGCCGCTATCAGTTCGGTATGAATGACGTTGGCCACGCGCTCATGGCGCTCTTGCAGCGGTAAGCGGCGCTCTTCGAAGTCGATGATTCTGGCCAGTTCCGGGCGCCGTAGCTGGTGGGCGACGGAGGCCTGGACCAGTGCGCGGATGCGTGCGAGGGCGTCGTCGTGTTGATGGACGTGCTGGACGTCATCAAGCAACTGAGTGGTTTCGCGTTCGATCAAGGCGACGGTCAGGGCGTCGCGGTTGGGGAAGTACTGGTACAGCGAGCCGATGCTTACGCCGGCGCGCTGTGCCACGGCGTTGGTAGAGCAGGCGGCGAGGCCGTCGGTTTCGAGAATGCGAGCAGCGGCTTCGAGAATAGTGTCAACGGTGTTGGCCGAACGGCGCTGGACCGGGACTTTGCGGGGGGTTGAGGGCGGTATTTCGAGGTGTTTGGTCATGATCGGGATGCGAGTTTTAAATATGAGTTATGACTCGTATTCTGGATTGGCTTTCCCCACTCTTCAACTACCAGGAATCATTATCATGGCAACGACATCACTGAGTGTTTTCATGTTGGTCAAGACCACCCAGGAATGGCTGGGCTTTTCAGTCGAGCATCGCTTTGAGCTGATGCGCACGCAGATGGAGCCGATTTTGCAAAAGCATGCGGCGCAGGTCTCAATGCGGTTTTTCGACATCGAGTTCTATTCGGCGCGGGTCACTGATCTGTGGCTGTGGGAAACCGACAGTCATCATGCGTATGAACTGCTGGTGGAGGATCTGCGGGAGACGCCGTTCTGGGATCGGTATTTCACCATCGTCGATATTTTGCCGGGGGTGGAGAATGCCTATGCCAAGAATTATGATCAGGCGCCGTTGTTGAGTGCGTAATGGGGGTTTCGTGTAGCTGCCGGCAGGTGGCTCCGGGCGCACCACCGTAGCAACTGTCTTGCTTCCCCGCCAAAACTATTGATTGAGCAAGTGGTATGCGGATCGACTTCAAATAACAAATCAGGCGTCTTGGGCGCCTGATCCATTTCTGGAGCCAGCGTTTATCGACGGCAACGAGTTGATCCACGCTAAACCAAAGGCTGGTGACTGGTCACACAATGGATGCCACCACCACCGGCGGCGATGGCATCGATATTGAGCTGCACCACCTTTCGGTCCGGGTAGAGCTCGGACAACAGGTCAAAGGCTTTGGAATCTGCCGCCTTGTCGCCGAACTCGGGCGCAATGACCGCTCCATTGATCACGAAGTAGTTGATATAGCCTGGCGCGAAGTCTGGATTGTTTTTGCTGAACCGACTCTTTCGTGGATTGAGCGGAGGCGAGACCGTGTGCACTTGCAGCGCGCGGCCATCGGCATCGGTGGCCTTCCTGAGAATCTCCAGATGGGCAAGCGTCACGGCGTGGTCATACGACTCGGGGTCATTGTCGAGGTTGGCGATCACCACTCCCGGCTTGACGAAGCGGGCGTAGAAGTCGACATGGGCATCGGTGATGTCCTTGCCTTTGATTCCCGGCAGCCAGATGATTTTGCGCAAGCCAAGCCTGTTCTTCAGTTCGTCCTCTACATCAGCCTTGCTCCAGCCAGGATTGCGGTTGCTATTGATCCAGCTACTCTCGGTCATGATCCCCGTGCTGTGGCCATCCACTTCGATAGCGCCGCCCTCGCCCACCAGCCGGCAGCGGATGTAGCTGGCGTCAGCGGTCCGGGCGACTGAAGCGGCCAGCTGTGCATCATCGGCATGCTGCTGTTTGTTGCCCCAGCCGTTGAAGTTGAAATCCACCGCGCCGAGCCCTCCTTCGCCATCGATAACGAAGGTGGCCCCGATATCGCGCATCCAGATATCGTCCAGCTCCGTGACAACAAAGGTGATGTTGCCCGTACCGCATTTTTCTTCAGCCAGATCCCGCTCGCTCTCGCGGCAGAACACGGTGACCGGCTCATAGCTGGCGATGGTGCGGGCGATCCGCCCCAAGGCGTCTTGCACATAAGGCGTGAAGTCCTCGTGGATGGCCTCCTGTGCACCAAAGGCGATAAAGGCCCGCCGATGTTTGTCGCCCTCGTCCGGCATATGCCAACTGCCCTTGATGGCTGCTTGCAGCCGTGGAGCATTCAGGCCCAGTCCCATGGACGCGGCTGCGCCCAGACTGGCAACCACCGATACCTGCTTGATGAACTCACGACGTGTCGACATGCGTACCTCTCCGTTCATTTCGCGGAAGCTGTCTTGAATTTGGTCCATGCCCGCATGCGCGCACGCATATCCGCCTGGGGAATGTCTTTGCCCGGGATCAGTCGTTGGTAAGTGGCGTCATCGAGGTAGATATCCGGGTTGTTACGCATCATTGCGTCGACGCTCGGCCGTGCCTTGGCATTGGAGGTGGGGTAACCGGTGAAGTTAGTGATGGCGGCCATGTTCTCCGGGCGCATGACGAAGTTGATGAATGCATAGGCGTATTCTGGATGCTTGGCGTCGACGGGGATCGCCATGGTGTCCATCCATATCGTGGTGCCCTCGCGCGGGATGTGATACTCGAACGTGGTTTTCTTGCCGGCGGCATCTGCAGCCCGTTGCGCTTGGGTCACATCGCCGCTGTAACCGAGCGACAGGCACAGGTTGCCGTTGACCAGATCGGTCACCGGTTGCGACTGGAACTTGCGGATGTACGGCCGCAGTTTGAGCAACAGTTCACTGGCCGCTGCCAAGTCCTCCGGCTTGGCGCTGCGCGGCTCACGACCGAGGTACTTGAGCGCGACCGCCAGCACTTCGTCCGGCGAGTCGATCAGGGAGATACCGCAGTCCGCAAACCTCGCGGCCAGTTCCGGTTTGAACAGCATGTCCAGGCTATTCACCGGCGCATCCGGCATGCGCTTGTTGATCTGCTCGGCGTTGTAGGTCAGGCCGATGGTGCCCCACGTGTAGGGCACGGTGGCCTTGCTCGAGTAGAGATAATGCGTGCGCAGTTTCTGCAAACCCGGCTCGATGTCATCCAGAGCGGTGAGCTTTGACTTGTCCAGTGGCTGCAAGCTGCCGGCGTGCATCAGACGCTCGCCAACAGTGTCGCCCGGGAAGATCAGGTCATAACCACTGCCGCCGGCCATCAGCTTGGCTTCCAGTGTTTCACTGCCATCCATGACGTCGTAGATCACCTTGATCCCGGTTTCGGCGGTGAATCTGGACAGGGTGTCCTCGGCGAAGTAATCGGCCCAGTTGTACAACCGCAGGGTCTTCTCCTCCGCCTGCACCGACGACAAGACACCGCTCAGCGCCAATCCCAAGGAGCAGAGCAAAAGCTTTTTGGTCACGTTCATGTCAAACCCCTTGAGTATTCCAGCGAGCGTTAATGTGACGACCATCCAGGCTTAACAGCGCCCCGTACATTTCCGGACGGCGGTCGCGGTAGATACCCCAGGTCAGGCGTTCTTCGCGCATGGCGGACAAGTCCAGGCTGTGTACCAGCACACCCAAGCTGTCGCGGTCCGCTTCGGCGAGGAGCTTGCCCTTGTGGTTGCAGATAAAGGACGAGCCGTAGAAATTCATCTGCAGGGTCGGATCGGTGGTCGCCACTTCTCGGCCGATGCGGTTGGCGGCCACCACCGGCAGGAGGTTGGCGGCGGCATGGCCGCGCATGGTCATCTGCCAGTGGTCACGTGAATCCAGCGCGGCGCAACCAGGTTCAGAGCCAATGGCGGTGGGAAACAGCAAGACTTCGGCGCCCATCAACGCCAGGCAGCGAGCGGTCTCGGGGAACCACTGATCCCAACAGATGCCCACACCGATACGCCCGAACGCAGTGTCCCAGACACGAAAACCGGTATCGCCGGGGCTGAAGTATTCCTTCTCCTGATAACCGATGGCGTTGGGGATGTGCGTCTTGCGATACACCCCCAGCAATTGCCCATTGGCATCGGCCACACTCAATGAATTGAAGTAGGCATTGCCGGCCTTCTCGAACCAGCTCAGCGGCAGCACCACACCCAATTCCCTGGCCAGCGCGGCAAAGCGTTTTAGCACGGCGCTGTGCTGATATTCCTCAGCCAGTGCCAGGTGTTTATGACTTTGCTCAATGCAGAAATACGGTGAGGCAAACAGCTCCTGTAACAGGATGACTTGGGCGCCCTTGGCGGCCGCATCACGCACCAATTGCTCGGCCTGATCGAGGTTGTGTTTCAGATCCCAGGTGCAGGGCATCTGGGTCGTAGCAACAGTCAAAATGGTCATGGCATTACCCCTTCAGTGGCCAAGCTGGCTGTTGCTGGGTGATGCAATGCACACCGCCACCGCCATGGGCCAGATGATTGATCCGCACCGGCACCACCTCGCGCCCGGGGAACGCCTGAGCCAACACTTCGGCAGCCGCGTTGTCGGCATCGATGCCATAGGCCGGCATGATGATGGCGTTGTTGGCGATGTAGAAGTTGGTGTAGGAGGCACAAAACACTTCAGCCTCGGTGTCCACGGCATCGGTGGCTTCATACAGGTCGATCAGCTCAAACGGTCGACCGTGGGCATCGGTTGCCAGCTCCAACGCACGGCGGTTTTCTCGTACCACCTCGGCATACACCGAGTGCTTGTCGTGAGTGGCGTCCACCAGCAGCACACCAGGGCGGGCGAAAGCGCACACGCCATCGACATGGCCGTCGGTCATGTCGCCGGTCACATAGTCTGGATCGCCCGGCAGCCAGACGGTCTTCTTCACGCCTAACAGACGCGTGAAGATCTCCTCCATCTCGGCCTTGTTCATGCCCGGATTACGATTGGGATTGAGCAATACCGACTCAGTGGTGATCAGCGTGCCCTCGCCGTCCACATGAATGGCGCCGCCTTCGTTACTCAACGGGGTCCCGAAGCACGCCACGCCGAGGTGATTGAGTGCGCGGCGAGCCAGGCTTTCGTCCAGGTCATGGGCCGACTTCCCGCCCCACGCATTGAAGCGCCAGCTCACACCGGCCAGCCCCTGTTGCGGGTGGCAGACGAAGCTCGGGCCAGAGTCCCGGCACCAACTGTCGTTCACCGCCAGCTCGATCAGTTCGATGTTTGGCCCACACAACGCTTTGGCACTCGCGACAGCAGAAGGGTCGACGACCATCTTCACCGGTTCAAAACGGGCAATGGCGTTGGCCACACGAGCGAAATCCTCTTGCACCAGTGCCAATGTGACACCCCAACCCGACTCCCAGAGCGCCTGGTTGTGCGGCCAAACCATCCAGGTTGCGGCGTGCCTGACCCATTCAGCCGGCATCCACCAACCCCTGTTTTGAATTTCATTCTGCTGCATGACAAGCACCTTTGAGTTAAGTCATTGTGTTCAATGAAAACTGCCTATGTGGTAGTGGCATGCATGCTACGGCCGCAAAAACGGGCAAACAAACGATGGATTTTGTAGATAAATGATTAGAGGAACTTATCAGCATGCTCAAACACTGGCCGCCGCTCGGCACCCTTCGCGGCTTTGAAGCCGCCGCCCGGCTGGGCAGCTTCCACAAGGCCGCCGAAGAGCTGCACCTCACCCAATCGGCGATCAGCCAGCAGATTCGTAGCCTTGAGGCGTACCTGGAACAACCCTTGTTCTTTCGCAGTGGCCGCAGCGTCAGCCTGACCGATGCCGGTCACGACTTACTCAGCACCACCCAGGCACTGCTGCAGCAACTGGCCGTCGGCATTCGTCGCCTTGGGCAGTACCAAAAACCCAACCAACTGGTACTCAACACCACCCCGGCGTTCGCCCGTCACTGGCTACTGCCCCGCCTGGAAGATTTCCGCCGCCAACACCCGGAAGTTGATCTGTGGATCTTCAGCACCGACGAAGTCCCGGACATGACGACCCAGACCATCGACCTCGCCGTGCGAGACGACATCAGCTCCCAGGCCGAATGCAGCTTCAAGGTGCTGCACGCCGACCGCCTTTACCCGGCCTGCCACCCCAGCCTGTTGGCAGTGCCCAGCGCACAGCGCACCACCCTGCATGGCGAACGGGAAATGGACTGGAGTCACTGGGCCGTGGAAGCTGGCATCGACGTAGGCCAGAAGGATCAGGGACTGAATTTCTCCGACCCCGACCTGCTGCTGGACGCCGCGTGCACGGGGCTCGGCATCGCCTTGGTCAGCCAATTATTGAGTCAGCCAGCGCGCGCCAATGGGCTGTTGCAACCGCTGGTTGAGGAGACCATTCGCGGCCCCAACTGGGCGTTGTTGACTCATCGTGATAGTGAGAATAATCCGATGGCGCGGAGTTTTAGTGAGTGGTTACTGGGCAAGCTGGCGGCGGGGAGATAGGTGATGTAAGGGTTTTGGATCAGGGCTTGAAGGGTGCCGCCTCCTTGGTTTAGTGCACTTTGATTTGCAGATGCATGGGAGGCTGCTTTTGGGGGTGGATTTCGGTCAGTCGTGACGGGCAGGAATCGGCTGAAGCAGACATTCCGCATCCATAAATTTCACGGCGAGTCACTCACACGTTACTGCGAGCCAAGGTAAAGTAATCTATCGCAGAATGAAGAATCTGAGAGCAATTCCTGCTGGGTCACACGACGCTTGAGCATCGTCAGGTAAATGGAAATTGAAGTAGACGATACGCAAAAATGGCAGTGACATTCTCGATCGGTGTTGGCATGACGGCGTCCTTTAACCAGTTAACGTAGGTGAAGTACAGACGCCCAGTGAACTCAAGTTATCTGAGGCCGTCGCACTATCGATCAGTGCGAAGCAAAGCTCTGTCTTGTGTACGCAGGATTTTCATCTAACGAGTAATCGTTCCATGTTTCGGTTTTTGTCTGAAGGCGACCGACAATACTCGCAAGTCAGTTGGCTCCATGGTTATTGAGAGCATGTCCACACACGCTACCGGAAGGTTTTACCGATTGAGCCTGAGAGTATTGCCTGCTGTTTAACAAGGTGCTGCTGAAATCGCTCGGCGTAATCGTCTCCCACGGCCGAGATGACACTTGGCCTACTTGCCAGTGAAGCTCGCCACGCTGATACGCGGGGAAGGTTGTCGAAGATCGGCTGGGAGACGACCGGGCTCAGCAAGTCGAAGTAACGAAAGACAGGAGCAAACACCGCATCGACCATGCCGAACGCCGATCCTGAAAAATAGGGCACTTGATCAAGCTTGCCCTCAAGCCGCTGCAATTTATCTCGAAAGGCAGCTTTCTTACCGTCAGCAATCGCGAGATCTTTGGCGTTGAGGAACTGCCAGGCATCGGAGAGCGCCGCCACGCCAAACTCTACCCAGGCGCGCTGTTGCGCGCGGGAAAGCGCGTCGTTGGAGTAAAGGCTGATACCACCCTGCGTTTCGTTGAGATATTCGCAAATGGCCATGCTCTCGAACAGTATCGCGTCCGCCCTATCCGGCAGATCCACCTTGAGTAACGGCACTTTTCCCGTCGGCGAAAGCGTCAGGAACCAATCTGGCTTGGCGGCGAGGTCGACGTCGATCCTCTCAAAGGGCACATTCTTTTCCAGCAACACGATGGCCGCACGCTGAACGAACGGGCACAACGGATGACTGATGAGCGTAAGTTGAGCGTGCGGCATGATGGTCTCTCGATAAGGCAGTGACGGATGAATTAATGCGGCTGTGGCTACAACAACTGCCCGCCCGAGATGTCAAAAGTCGTCCCGTTAGCCCAGGCCATGTCATCGGACAAGATGGCGGCTACCGCACCGCCTATATCATCCGGTAGACCGACACGACCCAGCGCGATGCCCTGTGCTACATAGGCGTTCACATCCTGATTGTCGCGCACCGCACCACCGCCAAAATCGGTTGCGATGGCGCCTGGCGCAATCGCATTCACCCGAATTTGGCGCGAACCGAGTTCTACGGCCATGTAACGGGTCAGCACCTCGACTGCGGCCTTCACCGCCGCATAAATGCTGTAGCCCGGCAGAGTAAAGCGCACGAAGCCTGAGGAAACGTTCAGGATACGACCGCCGTCTTCTACGAGCGGCAACAGCTTCTGAGTCAGAAAAATTGGACCGCGAAGGTGCGTGGCGACCAGTGAGGCAAACTGGTCTTCGGTCGCGTCAATAAAGTTCGAAAAGAGGCCATTACCGGCATTGTTGACAAGAAAGTCGAAACGCTCGCGGCCGAACTCGGTCATCAACGTATCAGTCATTGCGTTTGAAAAAGCCTCATAGCTGGCAGTATCGGTGATGTCGAGCGGCAGCATCGCTGCCTTGCCGCCCTGCGCTTCGATCTCCTGCTTCAGCGATTCGGCTTCTGCCACGCCGCTGCGATAGGTGCCGATGATGTGGACGCCGCGCTTGGCGAGGTGAAGAGCCATGTTGCGGCCAAGGCCACGGCTGGCGCCAGTGATGAGTGCGATCTGGTTGGTCATGGGCTGTCTCTGCTAGGTTTAGGCGCGCCTTTCGGCGCTTTCTTGACCTGCTCAAGATAGGCAATGACAGGTTTGTAACCCACGCCCAATAAGCTCAATTTATTGCCTGATTGTATCAATCACATTGCGCGGTGGCGGGGCGCAGGCATAATCGGCTCATGAACAACGATCTTGCACCGCATCTTGATATAGCCCTGCGCCATGCGCCACCGGGTTTGACTACCACACGGATCCCGCGTGTAGACCTCTGCGTCGGACAAGGCTCTACAGACAAGGCGCCATGCCTGTATCGCTCGATGATCTGCTTCATCCTGCAAGGATCGAAGCGCGTTGCGATTAACGACAATCTTCTGAGCTACGACAGTGAACAATATCTCATCAGCGCCCTGGATCTGCCTTTGATCGGACAGATTCTTGATGCTGAAGGGGGGCAGCCCTACGTTGCGGTATCGCTCGTGCTGGATCCGGCCATACTGGCGGAATTGGCAGCGACCATCCCGCCAGTTCGCGAGAGCGAACAAACGGGGATTGGCATCACGATAAACCCGATGACCGCATCGCTCCGCGACACCTTACTCCGCTTATTGTCGCTGCTCGACACGCCTGCCGATATCCCGGTTCTCGGCCCCATGGTCGAACGGGAATTGCTTTATCGTCTCCTACAGGGTCCTCAAGGGCGGCTGCTGCGTCAGATTGCCCAACCCGATGGCGCACTGAGTAGCATCCGGCGGGCCGTTGCCTGGATCAGGGATAATTACAATGCCCGACTTCGCATCGAGGCGTTGTGCAATGCAAGCGGAATGAGCCGGGCAAGCCTGCATCGCCATTTTCGGTCGATGACAGGCCTCAGTCCTATCCAGTATCAGAAACAGCTTAGATTGCAGGAAGCTCGCCAGCTTTTGCTTGCTGGCGAGCATCGCGCGTCTGACGTGGCGTTTGTTGTCGGCTATGAAAGCGCATCACAGTTTAGCCGCGAATATCTACGGCAATTCGGCGCACCGCCAGCACGCGACGTGCGAGAGATACGGCAGGCGATCGGCACTCCAACAAGGGCATAAACGGCAGACTGATTTGACCTACACCAGCACGGTCAACCAGGCCGACACCAGCAGCAAAAAAGCCAATGCATTGTTCATGCGTTTAAACGCCTGTGGCGAACCAAAAAACCGAGCACTACCCACGCCGAGCAACGCCCACAGGGTCATGCACGGCAAGGAGACCAACAGAAACACTAGCGACAACACCACCAGCCGCATGGTCTTTTCGCCGCCACCGACAAATACGCTCACCACCGCCGCCGCCATCATCCAGACCTTGGGGTTGACCAATTGCAGGGTGGCGGCGCCGAACACGCTGAGACCCTCGTCGCGCGGGGTAGCCGGGTCCAAGGACGGCGGCGCGCTTTGAAAGATCTGCCAGGCCAGCCAACTCAACCAGAGCACCCCGGCCCAGGCCATTGCCTGCTGCACACGCGGAAACCGCAGCAGCGTCTCGCCCACGCCGAGCCCGACTGCAAAAACAATCAGCGCCGCCGCCACGCATGCGCCAAAAATGATGGGTAGTGTGGCACCTAGCCCCCGCCGCGAGCTGTGGCTCAACACCAGAATATTGGTCGGTCCCGGGGTAATCGAGGCAACGAACGCAAACAGCAGGAAAGGCAGCAACGATTCCATGGCTCAGACTCCCCGAAGGCGCATCGAAATGGCAGAAAAGAACAGCGAAAAGGACATGACATGGACTCCTTGATCAAATAGGAAACCATGGTCGCGAGTCAGCGGGATTCAGTCTGGAAGGTTTGAGCAGCGCTTGCGGTAATCCGCTGGTGTGAGCTGGTAGGCACGGCGAAACCATCGCCCCATATGGCTTTGATCGGCGAACCCGAGAACACTGGCCACCTGTGCCGGCGACTCACCCCGCGCCAGCAGCTGCCGTGCCTTGGCCAGGCGCAGCTGGATCAAATAAGCATGAGGCGCCAGCCCAAAGGCTGCCTTGAAGGCCCGCGTCAGGCGAAAGCGATCAACACCACACGCTTGGGCCAGATCATCCAGCCCGATGTCCTCGAAGACATGGGCATGCAGATAGTCACGCGCAACCTGGGCCACCAACGGCAGGCGCGGATCAAAGGTCTGACGCTTGCGCCAATCAAGGTGGCAAGTGAGCGACCCCAACAAGGTGTCGATGGCGCTCTGGCGCACAATGCGCAAGTCACCCTCATGGAGCGAGTGGAAAGCTTGATAAATGGCAGTGGCCAGGCTCGGATCCTGGCTCAAGGTGTCGGCAAACCCCGGCTGACTGTTGGCCGGCGCGTGCTCGAACAACGCGAGCAACTCCCGTTCCAGCCAGTGCGGATCGAGGTAGAGCATGGAGTAGGTAAACCCCTCCTCAGTCGGCGCATGCCCATCGTGGATTTCCCCCGGCTCCAGCATGAATACCTTGCCCGGTGTACTGAGGTGGCGAACGCGCCGGCAATTGAACTGCTGCACCCCCTGCTCGGTGACCCCCACCAGAAAACTGTCATGCCAGTGCGGATCGTAGGCATGCCCCTGAAAATGGGCACGAATCGATTCAATCCCGGTATCGGCATCCTGGGACAGCTCAATCCAGTTGCGTTTATCCACGGAAGGCTCCAGAGGTAATGGTTCAGCTTTGAACTGTGCGGACGACTAATTTACCGCGCGTTGGAAAAGGACGTTTAGAAGATTTGTGCAGGTTGGTGCTGAGCTATAGCTGCCGATCCGTTGCATCGACCGGTTGAATCCACAGTCGTTAGCAGCCCTTGCTGACAGGCAGATATCGGCCAGAAACAGACACTCAGGACTTACGCTCTTACCCTGAGCACCACCGCTGCCCCAAAGGCACTCAACTTAGGCATAACGATGCCGGAAAGAGCAGCATCAACAGCCATCCCGCCACAAAAAGCCCCAGTCCGAACGTCAGATGCGCAGTGACGCTTCTACGCCTTGCCACGCTCGGTGCCGCTGTCTTCGAAGCGGCAACGCCGAAACCGAACGCGGGCTGCATGATGAAGAAAGGCGCAATCACACTGACCAACCCCATCACCAGCGCAGGCACCAGCGTGGGGTTGCAGATCCAGGCAAGCCCTTTCGCACCGATCAGCACCATCGCGAAGACAATGCCCGTGACGTAATGGAACACCCACCCCATCAGGCGTTCATTCCTGACAGGAGCCGCCGTCATGATCGGGGCGTGACGAAACCGCCCTTGCAACATGTGGCCCAGCCAACGACCGACCAGGCCATAGTCAAGCGACGCCAGGCCAAACACTCGTGCTTGAATAAAAGCCGATACGTCCATGATCAGCGTGGCCCCCACTCCAACAAACAGAATGCGCAGTGCTGTCTCGGCTGTTCCCATGGTATTCCTCCTTGCCTTGAACCTGTTTTGGCGGTTTGATCCGAGCAGTCTGCAGGTTCAAGTCGACTTGAGGTCAAGCATGAAAGAGCTGGATATTGGTGAGGTGGCACGACGTTCCGGTCTACCGGCTTCAACGCTGCGCTACTACGAAGAGAAAGGTCTTATCAGTTCGATAGGTCGTCGTGGCCTGAGTCGCGTGTTTCGTACCGATGTACTCCAGCGATTGTCCTTGATCGCGCTCGGGCAGTCGGCAGAGTTTTCACTGGACGATCTCGTCGCGATGCTGGACGCGGAGGGTCAGCCTGACATTGATCGCCAGCGGCTTAACGAAAAGGCTGACGAACTGGACCGTACCATCGAGCGACTCAGCGCCATACGCGACGAGCTTCGTCGCGTAGCGTCCTGCCCTGCTGCTCGTCACATTGAATGCTTAAAGTTTCAGAAAATGCTGAACGCCATCGGGACGGGGGATATCAAGAGAAAAACCGGAAAAGGCGACCTGCGCAGACGTGGATCGTGAAAGGGAGACGCGCCTGTTTTGGATCAATAACAACCCTCTCGGACAGTCAGCTGTCGGCCAAAATCGGACGTTAGAGGTCGATTGATGTCTCTACCCCAAACTCCTCCTCCCTGTACCAACTGCCTGGGCCTTCACAAGATCTAGTAACATAAGGCCACTATCCAGCAATGTCCGGCTCCTGAAAATTACAGGGGAGCCTGAAGGTATCAGGGAGCGGTTGATGTACGGGAATCACAAGTTTTGCTGGTGTGCTCTGCTGGCAGGAGCGATGGCGCTCAGCGGTTGCACTTCACTGTTTCAGGGCAAGCAGTATGTCTTTCCCCATCCGGATGAACCCTCTGCGACGGTTCGCCTTAAATATGAACGTGGCACCACGCTGGACGCCATGACCTTCAACGAAAAAGGCTGCTACGCAGGGTTCACGCCATTGTCCTATACCGGCGACTTTATCGAATCGCCGGTCGCAGTGGGCAAAGAGCTGGTATTGACTTACCGGAAGGTAGTCGGAGGTGGCCAGTGTCAAATACCCTTTTCTTTCACGCCGCAGGACGGCGCCACGTACACCTTGAAGACCGGCTTCTGGAGTGAGACCAAGACAGGCATCCTTCCCATCTTTACCAGCGACCAATATTACTGCGGAATTGGTTTAGTCAAAAAAGTAGGGGATCAGGAGAGCATCGAACCCATTCAACAGCTGCATATCGAGACGGGTTTTGCCTGCCTTACATTCGTCAAATAGGCGCAATAGGTTGTTTGGCTTCTCTCTATCAACTGACGGATTTTTTCATGCATACCCGCATTCATGCCGCTTACCATCAAGCGGCTTTCTCCCGTAGCGCCTGCGCGTGCCTGACTATCGACGACGTGGCCATCGAGCAATGGCTGGCATCTCATCTCAATGACCCCAATGTCGCCCTGCTCGGTCTTTCGTTAATTTGGTTGCTGGATGAGGACGAAGACGCTCTTGCGAAGCGTCGCTTCATTCCCGGCGAGGATGGTAGTTCCACGCTTGTACCGCTGCTAGTGTGCAGCGACGATATGGACTTCTACTGCACCGTGCTGATGGTCGAACAGGTTATTGAAGGCGACACCGTACACTGGCGGCGTTTCGGCTGGAGCGTTTCCGGCAAGCTGGAAGTGGGCATTTCCACCCGCTGGAACGCTGAAAGCCAACCGGTGAGCTTTGCCTTAGAGGACTTCCGCGCGGCGCTGGCGGAGTTCGATAAATTGCTGAAGGAACAGGTGAATCAATGACAGGTACGCCTCCTAAGTATCAGCTTCTCGAACCCGACGTTGCTGCAAAAGAAACGAAAAGAGGACAGACTTATTTATCTGCCATCAGCCTCGACGCAATGAAAAATAAATCTGCCCCCTTTTCCCTGCTTTTCAGAACGACTTGCCTATGGCAGAGTAGCTTCGGATAAACTAACGCCAGCTCAGTAGAGACGCGCTCTAGCATTCACGGACGAGACAAAACCCACATGTTAATGAAAACATCATTCATCGCTTCGCTAGTAACTTTATCGCTAATTCAAACATCAACATCCTTCGCGGATAATATCAATGGGAAAAACCTCTATTTACAGAGGTGTGTCATGTGCCACGGAATAGATATCAAAGGAACAGGACCATTGGCTAATAAAATCAATCCTCCTCCGCCTGACCTTACAACATCGGCTTTCAAAAAAAGACTAAATGATTATCCGGGCGTTATTGTATCATCGATAATACTTCGTCCAAATGGAGACTTGATTCCAAGAACTTTGCGAGAGAATGGTGTAAAGATTCCGCCACACGCTTGGAGCGTTAAGGATTTTCGCGATTTGAATCAATACATGAGTGGTGTAATTTCAAAAAATCGATGATTTTGAGATGAGCAATGAACAGGGGACGGACTTATTTATCTGCCATAAGCCTCGACAGCAATGAAAAATAAAACTGTCCCCTTTTCATTCATTTACTTTTCACTAGCGAGTTCGCTAGCTGAGGCCATTGCTCCATCAATACATCGCGCACTCGTAGTCCCGCGGGTACGGATTGCGCATGATCGTCTTGAACTAGACGGGCGAAAACCAGCGAATGCTCATCCTTTGTCGCCCAGCCGACAAACCAGCCGTATCCATGGGCTTCATCGCTGCTCCCGTCCTCCATTCGAGGAAAGGCCGTGCCTGTTTTGCCGTGAACATTCCAACCATCGGGCCGTTGGGCAATTTGCGAAATCCGACTCGTCATATCAAAGGCATGTGGGCTCACTGGCAATTGGCGATTCACCAGTCTCTTCAAAAAAGTGATTTGTTCGTGAGGGGAAATCTTCAAAGAGGAACTGATCCAGGCACGATCAAGGCCATTGTTTTTTCCGGGATCACCGGACAGGTCGGTATTCCCGTAATCGAATGCCTCGGCATATCGCTTGACCGTTGCCTCTCCAAGCGCATGAGTAACGCGTTGAGAGAACCACACCACAGAATACTGAAACCATCGAACTGCATCTGTAGGCTCCAGCCAGGCAGCGCCTCCCCAATCAGGATCACCGGGATGGTATGGCAAGGTCGGGAAATGTTCGTCTCGCAAAAAAGCTGCGTCGAAGCCCATCAGGCTTATCGCGATCTTGAATGTTGAGGCAGGAGTCACGCGACGGTAGCAATCACCCTCTTGCTGCAAAACGTCACCGCTTTTGGCATCTGCCACGATGGTGCAGATAGTCCCAGCCTGTGCTGCTGAAATGCTGAATCCCAGAGTCAATAAACTCAATGCAACGCTGCGCATAAACATGCGTTCTATTCCTTTAGTAGGCGTCCCCATAAGCCCCTCTCAAAAACCTTGAGCGACCGTAGGGCAAAACTGTTGCCTGCCCGCTGGGGCGGATGCAACTCATCAGTCCGAGCGAATTCTACCTGCAGGCGCTGTATCAATGTCAGCTTCGGGTCGTTTGTTGCCGTTGGTGATGGGTGTCCCCTATTCCGAAGTCAGAAAAGCTCATCTGGCTCATGGAGCGCTCGGGTCAGGTGGTGAGGGCGTATTTCAGCGTACTTGGGGACTTGTTCGGAGTTTCCTTAGATCCGCCACCGCTCAAACAAGCGCCATCACCCTATTTACCCGCCTCACCAACCGCCAGTGGACGATCCACAGCGGCAACGCCAAAGCTCCCCCCAGCGAACCAAGTTCATTGGGCAGCAATGAAACAATCTGCGCGGTACACCACCCCAGCCCTGAGAACAGGCCAAAGCTTTTGAACGAGCCCAGAGCTTTGTTATGCCTGGCTTCACGCCGTAGTGATCGGGCCACGTGAGCGACAATGAAAAAGTCTTCAATGAAGTTGTAAGGCAGCAGAAACATCAGCCATACACTTCGAGGCGACGCCACCCTGGATGGAGGTTTGACCAATGTCAGCGAACGCTGAAGGTCGCGGCAATAAAAGAATACGGCGATCAGGAACACCAGCGTCAATATCGACGCCCCGATGCTGCCCAATGCCCCCAGTTCGCTGAAGATTCCCCCGGCCACCGAAGGATCTACCAAGGGCCACGCCAACGCCCAGGCCACGGGGATGGTCAGCAGAATCTTGAAGACGACGAGCAACATCGACGAACCCCGCAATAAATGACAGTCGCCATTATGCCGCAGCGGATTTTGCCTTGAATGCGGTCACGGGTCGCAGGCGAGCGCCTACAACGAGTGAAACAGGTGTAAACCTATTTCAAGACTAGACACCATCAGCCTAGACGCAATGAAAAATAAATCTGTGCCCCCCTTTTTCTCTGATCGCTCTTGTCAAGAAATTTTCAGGACTTGCTGATGGGATTCAATGTGTTTTCCTACTATTCTATGAATTAACTTTAAGGATGAGTGAGCCCTCGAATGAATATCAATACAATCCTCGCTTGTGCTACGTGTGAGGCTGAAACTCATTGCCGCATAGGCATGTCTAACAGAAAATTTCAACCGCTATCCTTCCTGTGCGAGGGATGTGGCGGTGCTATTGAGATAGACATTAAAGATATGGTAGGCAGCGGCTTGCGCAATGCCGTGGAAGTTCAATTTGAAAGAGACTCTCTCGGGGAACACGACCGTTTTTTTATTGATCTGCATCTAGACTTTCCAATCTGGAGCACCACCTACGTCATGGGTAAAACTCCATATTTTGTTGCAATCGAAATGGTCGACAAGGATAAAACTTTTATAAATGGGATACCAGCTGTAGAAATATTTAGAATCAGGCTAGATATATTGAATCACTTTGGGGAAAAATTTAATGAAGTGAAGCAGCTTCTTAAGTTATACCCTAAAAATAATAAGGAGCTATTCAGGAAAAAGGCCATAGAGTTTTTGAAAGAAGAGCATAGCCCTTCTCTCGCCCCACAGGATATTAATCTTTTACTTTACACTGTGCTTTCTAGGGTTTCGTTAGCCTTTCTTGAGGAGGAAACGGTCAAAGAAGTCACCAGCGGCTACCCGCAAATCATCATGCAACTTGCACAGACTCACCGCGAAAAGCTTGATGAGTTCTATAATTATATTAAAGAGACCGGATTCCTTGATGGGCTTCAACGCGATTGCTTAAGCCTTTATGGGCGTATTTTTGAGCTAGAACTTTATTTGCGACCAGCCATATTTCTTGATTTTTGTACAGGTCAAGAGGGCAAGAAAAGCTCTGCAAAAATCTCTAAACTAGGATTTGAAAGCTGCAAGGACATGTATAAGGACCTGTCGGAGATAGTTGGGCGCCAATTAGCTTTAGTGGCCGGCATAAACAATCTAATTCATCGTGGCGACCACAACTCTTTCTTGCCAAGCAAAGATGGCCCAGCACTCTCTAGCCTCGATAAATTCGCCAACAAGGTCCTTTCCGAAAAACTTAAATACTTGGACGAGTGTTGGTACAAGCTTGATGAGGGGCTATGGAATACCGACATCAGGAATTCAATTGCGCATTACACCTTCGAGTATAACGAATTAACGCAGATCATAACCTGTTATCCAAGCAAGGAGGGACTGCGACAGGAAAACAAGATAGAGATAAACTTTTTAAGCTTTATGCGCACAATATTAATTCAGTTTCGCGAAATGCATTACTTACACCATCTTATCAAGGCACTTTACTACTATGAGTACCTGATTCTAAGCAAGTGAAGCTGAGGGTTTAATTGCGCCTGGTTCCGTAGAGAACCTGAGTGCCCGTATAAAAATGGGACAGACTTATTTATCTGCCTTCAGCCTCGACGCAATGAAAAATAAATCTGCCCCCCTTTTCGTCACTAATAAGTCTTCAGTTTGTTAAGCGAACTTTACTGATTTGATAGCTGCAAAATGAGTGTTTTGGCTAGGCCAATATAGTTTAAGGCTGCGGACTTGGACGGATTGAAGTCGTCCATATGTGCTGCTTGATTTCTTAAAGAGCGCAACTCGTTAAATAGTGCCAATCCTTCTGCATTAAGAACCTGAGCCTGTGCCAATGAGCGATACGCATCTAAGATTGGTCGACGTTCTGGGCCTGCCTCATGAAGACCCAGTTCAAGAACTCGTTTGCGAGCGGTAACTTCAACGTGCTGCCAGCCCTCTAGGATTGCGGATCTTGGGTTGACCTCAGCGAGCCTGTATAACTTTTCTTCCATGGGGTACAGAGTGTCCGAGCCCTTTACGGGGTTCAATTGCTGCTCTGTTGAATCCCGAAGCACCTTCAGTTCACGCTCGAACTCCGCTTCTAGGGGGCCAGCTTTCACCCGTTTCAACAGAGGCAAAAGTCCCGCTATCTGCGTCCTCAAGAGAACCAAGATGGCGATTGAAGCAATTGGCCATGCCAAGGCTTCGGCGATTTTCGTGGTGAATGTTAGCCAATCCATTTTTTAGCAGCCTAACGGTCAATAGGTGAAGCGATCTCAGATAAGACCTTGGAGGAAGGTACGTTTTTCAGTGCTGCGCCGTCTAGCAGTTCATTGTACGAGCACAAGGTAACGCCAGCATTGGGTCGATTTTGGTCAGTCGTGACAGGCTGGAATGGGCCAATGGCTGCCGCTGATTATAAAAAGTACGGTCAAGAATAGCCCCCTGGACGTTACCTGCAAAACTGGGTGCGATTCACACTGTACAGATAAACAGCCCATGTATTTATCGAATCCAAATTACCGGTTCCTGCTAGACCGGTTGATAGCGATTTGATAGCTTCTGAGATATCCGAGGTCGCAAGGCCACGCGAAGTAAACAGATGGTGTCCCACCGGCGCCAATAGATTTCGGAAGGATACGATGAGCATCGCCTCCCGATGAGTATTCACAAGGCAGGCATGCAGTGATCACTACACCCGTTGGCAAATTCACAGGTATAACTTGGGAAGCGCAGTGTCAGCTCGCATTTAAACTCAAGCATGGCGGCGACGGATATCAGCATATACCGGCCTCTCCTGGTGATTTTGGGATCGAGGGATACACGAAACACACCGGATATGCGTTTCAGTGTTACTGCCCAGACCGGCTCTATCATCAAGACGAGCTCTATGAGAAGCAGCGTACGAAGATCAACGACGATCTGAAAAAACTCAGAGATTATGCTGTTGATTTACAGAAAATTCTGGGCGATACAAAAATCAAAAATTGGTGTTTTGTCACCCCCGAAATTAGCAGAAACAAGCTGCACTCCTACACCCAGACCAAACAGACAGAAGTCAGGGGGTGGAGCCTTCCACATCTCGATGATAATTTCACGATCCTGCTCCATGACCATGAGTTCTACATAAAAGAATTCAATCTGCTGCGGACTACAGAAGGTCTGCCTCCATGCCTGGGCTCGCCGACAGAGTCTTTGCCCAAAGTGAGCACTACTCCTGAGCCGTATGACGAGAATCTTGAAAGGAAGTGTCGCCTGCGAATGCCAGGGAGACCCGCCAAGAAAATTGAAGATTTGATCAAGCTGACAACCAACAACTTCCTGGATCACGACACATATTTTCAGTCTCTGTATGACCGATCGCCCCAAACGTATGTAAACGTCGCCCGAATAGTGAATACCTTTGAGCAAGACGTTTTGGAATGGGGACTGACGTCTGACGCAACACCGGAGGAACTCACCACACTGGTGAGGGACAGGTTGATGGAATACCTGACCACTGATCGCCATCTCAACATAGACAAGTCCATGGCAAGTGATGTGGTGCGAAGGACTGTCGCGCGATGGCTTGCGATCTGCGAACTGGACTTCAACGAGTAAATCATGGCTCAGCTCAAATTTATAAGGCGGCCGATTCCGGTACTCTCGGAGCTTCGCCCTCTCTACAAAATTTCCCAGGCGCTTCTAATTCTCCATCTGTCCGGACGTGGCGGCAGATCAAGCCTTCCAAAAATCCACCTGTTGAATTGGGCGCTCAAGACACCCGAGCGTACGCGGTCACTAACAGTCGGTGCCGAGAAAGGTCAATTGCAGCTCCCGATCTGGGGGTTTGACCCTGCAATGGCAATCGCACTTAATCTTGCGTTCAGTGAATCATTGATAGCGCCCACCACAACGGGGTTTGAGCTCACTACCTCCGGCAAATCCTATGTGGAACTGATACTCGCTGACGAATCCGTACTCAGCGAAGAAAAGGCTGCCTTGAAGTCGATCGGGAAGAAAATTACGGAAGACATGGTGAGTACCGTGTCCAAGGGATGGGAATAACGATGTACATCAAAGCAATCCATATCGACATTCAGACGGATAATGGCCCGTTTGGATTCTTTACAGAATTCAACCGCAACTTGAACATCATCCGTGGCCGAAACTCCGCTGGTAAAAGTACAATCGTTCACGCGATCATGTATGCCATGGGTATGGAAGAGTTACTGGGTGCGCAGAATGAAAATGCACTGACCTATGCCTTGAAGGACTATCTGGAGCACGAGGGGCTTAAGCATCAGATCCAGACCTCCAGAGTTACAATCGAAATCGAGAGCAACGGCAAGACTATCACCGCAAGACGCAGCGTTAGAGAAAACGGGCTCAGCACGAAGCTCGTACGGATCCAGGAGTGCTCGGGGCTGACTAAGGGTGAAACGGCCCCCACCCTCTACAAGTTCATTCATGACGCAAACAGCGCTCAGATCGAAGAGGGTTTTTTTAGATACTTTGAGCAATTTCTCGGCTTGCAGTTGCCGCTCGTACCGAGGACAAACAACAAACCAGCAAAGCTTTATTTACAGTACATCTTCGCCGCGATGGTGATCGAGCAGAAACGTGGATGGACGGACTACATTGCAAACCTTCCATATTTCGGCGTGAGAGATGCGCGCATTAAGATCGTCGACTTCTTGGTTGGCACAGACGTGTTCGACACAGATGCCAAGCGCGACATTTTGGATCAAGAATCCAAGCAGATTTATGATGATTGGCAAATTATTTACCGAACACTTTTGGGTGAAACCCTCAAGCAGGGCTTCAAGTTCTCCAACATCTCAAAAACGCCAGTAGCAGATTTCAATGCAGACCTAGTCAACTTCCACAAAACCTCTGACGGTGTAACAGAGAGTATCTTGGAGTATAGGCAGCGCAAGATTAATGAGCACCAAATCATTGGCTTGAAACTCTCTAGCCAGAGTGAAACGCCAACACAAGAAATCACTCAAGCAATTGAAAAGCATACCAATGAACTTGAGCGCTTTACAGTTGCTTATGAGACCTGCCTGGGTGACCTCGCTTTATTGCGCGTCAACCTAAACAGCAACAGACTCAACACTCGACAGGCCAAAGATGAACTGACCAAAAACCACGCTGCACAGAAGCTGATCAAATTCGGTGCATCGCTCAGCCTGTCAACTGCAAGCAACTCTTGTCCAGCGTGCCATCAATCCATTGGCAACTCTCTCGTAGACCTGCATGAGAGTACGCCGCACATGGATATCGACACCAACATAGACTACTTGTCTGCCCAGCTGCGAATGCTCGAAAGAGAAAAGGGTGGAATTGAACAGTCCATCAAAGAGTCTGAGGCGCTGAAGGACCAACTGGCAAGAACACTGTCCGCTACAAAGTCTGCGCTTAGGGCACTACGATCCGACCTAAACTCCAACTCGTCTGTATCCAAATCGGGGATCAGGCTGCAAGTGCAAATCGAGATGGAGCTCGAAGGTCTCACTAAGTTTGAAGAAAGCTCGGATCGGGCACTCGATGCTCTCGGCGCGCTGTCACAACGCTTCCTCGATAACCAAAAAGGTCGGGGGATGATGCCAAGCGATCACTACTCGCCCGCTGACCTAGCTAAGTATTCACTCTTCGAAAGAATGTTCCGCGCCAACATCAGTGCATTCGACTATCACAGCGCGGCAATCGAGGACATCGAGTTCAACAGGGAGAATCTCCTCCCGTACCTCGCCAAGATTGAGCTCAGAGAGATCAATGGTCAAAGACAACCATTCAATTCCGCAGCCCTCGACTCCCCCACAGCTCCAAATATTGGAAGAAGCGATGACAGTCCCAAAGGCAAGGGCAACATTGCCAGGGAGTCCAGCGCCAGCGACTTTGTTCGTCTGATCTGGAGCTACCTGCTTTCCATTTACCAAACCTCCTCTCACCACACGGTCAATGGCAACCACTTGGGTTTCCTGTTGCTGGACGAGCCTGGGCAGCACTCAATGGCTACCAAAAGCCAACAGGCACTCTTCCAGCTTCTGTCGTCCGAGAAAGGGCTGCAAAGCATCGTGGCAGCCTCGTTTGATGACAGTGAGGCCACTTACAGAGAGGCAACCTCTAACGTTGAGTTCAAGCTCATTCAGCTGGAGGACAAGTCGATTTTGCCGCTTAAGTGAGTCGCCTCTGGTTCCGTAGACAGGTGTGAGCGTCGGCTTTTGGCTGTGGATTCAACCGGTGGATGTCCGCTTTGAGTTGTGGATTCAACCGGTTGAATCCACAGTCGCTTGTTGCCGTTGCTGATGAGTGTCCCTTTTTGTGTAAGGGCGTAATAAACCGGATATTTTCAGTGCATGCAGAATAGCCAAGATCGCAGCCTACGGCAGCTCCTACGCCGGACAATCGAGTCCGTACGTAAATCCGGAACTGCCGCAGACTGCGATCTTTCAAACGCTTAACGGACAAACATCACGCCTTCAGAGCACCCGCCTTCACTCACTTCCCCACCTCCTCCCGCAAACGTCTACCAATCACATCCATCAAATCGCACCCATCGCGCAACGGAATGGCCAGCAGTTTGGCGAAGTCGGCCAGCACCACCGTGTCGCTCTCAATATCAGCACGAAAAGCGATATTTTCCAGCACCTGAGTAACCGTGCGGATGCGGTAGTCGGCGGTGGCTTGCAGTACGTCGAGTGGGGCTTGGGTGTCGATGAGCAGGGAGGCCGGGATCAGGTCGATTCCGGTGAGGGGCATGTATCGATTCATTTTGAAGATCTCTTATTGATGGGATCCTCTGTTGATCAGGTCGCCAAACCCAGTCGCCGGGCGACGCAGCAAACTATAAGCCTCACCCAATCACGGGGCAAGGTGACGGATTCCTGGGTTTATGTAAGACCCGTATTGATACGACCCTGAACCTTTAAACGCCTCGTTGTACCCGACCAGCATCTTTATCAGATCTTTATTTCCCCGCCCCTAATCCTGTCAACAACTTTCCAAGCGTCCATTTAGGCTTTCCTCATTCCCGGAGGAAACGCCATGGACTTCTTCTATCTGCTACTCGGTGCACTGTTTCTCATCATTCTCGTCGGCCTGACGTACGGCTGCGCGGCGCTCAACAGGAGGCGGTCATGACCGGTTTCTACCTTTTCGGCGGGCTCATTGCGGCCGGCTTGCTGGTTTACCTCGTCGCCGCGCTGCTGTTTCCGGAGGACTTCCTGTGACTATTCAAGCCTGGGTTTTACTCGCAGCCTTTCTCCTGGCGCTGGGGCTTCTGGCCTGGCCACTGGGACGTTGGCTGACCACGGTGATGGAGGGCCGATTTGCCTTCGGTTCGCGCATCGAGTCGCCGCTGTATCGCCTGGCCGGCGTCAACCCTGAAATGCAGATGGGGTGGCTCCAGTACGCGCTCGCATTGATTCTGTTCAACGCGTTGGGGGTTCTGGTCGTTTATGCCTTGCAACGGTTGCAAGGCGTGCTGCCGTTCAACCCGCAGGGGTTTGCGGCCGTCACTCCCGACTCCTCGTTCAACACCGCTTTCAGCTTCGTGACCAACACCAACTGGCAAGCCTATAGCGGCGAGTCGACGATGAGTTACCTGACGCAGATGCTCGCGTTGACGGTGCAGAACTTCCTGTCCGCCGCCACCGGCATTGTGGTGGCGATTGCGCTGATCCGTGGGTTCGCACGACATAGCGCGGACAGCATCGGCAACGCTTGGACCGACCTCACCCGGATAACGCTGTGGGTGTTGTTGCCACTGTCGCTGATACTCGCGTTGTTCTTTGTCAGCCAGGGCGCGATTCAGAACCTTGACCCGTACAAGGACGTCTCGACACTGGAGGTCATGCAGTACCAGAACCCGGTGCTGAATGACGCCGGCCAGCCGACCCTCAATGCCCAGGGCAATCCGGTGACCAAGGCCACCAGCACCGACAAGCAGACAATTGCCATGGGGCCGGTGGCCTCGCAAGAAGCGATCAAGATGCTCGGCACCAATGGCGGCGGTTTCTTCAACGCCAACTCGTCGCACCCTTACGAGAACCCGACCGCCATCACCAACTTCTTCCAGTTGCTGGCGATCTTCCTGATCCCGACCGCGCTGTGTTTCGTGTTCGGTCATGTCGTCGGTGACATACGCCAGGGCTGGGCGCTGCTGGCGACGATGACGATCATCTTCGTGATTGCGGTGGTGGCCGTCACCCATTACGAACAACTGGGCAATCCACAGTTTTCAGCGCTGGGTATCGACACGGCGGCGGGCAACATGGAGGGCAAGGAACTGCGCTTCGGTATCAGTGCCTCCAGCCTGTTTGCGGCGGTGACGACGGCGGCTTCATGCGGTGCGGTCAACGCGATGCACGACTCGTTCACCCCACTGGGCGGTGCGGTGCCGCTGGTGCTGATGCAACTCGGTGAAGTGGTGTTCGGCGGCACCGGTTCCGGTCTGTACGGCATGCTGATATTCGCCATTCTCGCGGTGTTTATCGCTGGCCTGATGATCGGCCGTACGCCTGAATACCTGGGCAAGAAGATCGAAGCCTTCGAGATGAAAATGGTCGCCATCGCGATTCTGGTGACGCCGTTGCTGGTGCTGTTCGGGACCGCCATTGCGGTGATGGCCGAGGCCGGCAAGCTGGGAATCGCCAACCCTGGCGCCCATGGCTTTTCGGAGATCCTCTACGCCTTCACCTCGGCGGCGAACAACAACGGCAGCGCCTTCGCCGGTCTGTCGGCCAACACCCCGTTCTACAACATCATGCTGGCCATCGCCTGTTGGTTAGGCCGCTTCGGCGTGATCGTACCGGTGCTCGCCGTCGCTGGCAGCCTGGCCGCCAAGAAACGCCTGGCCGTCACCGGCGGCACGATGCCGACCCACGGGATGCTGTTCGTTGTACTGCTGATTGGCACGGTGTTGCTGGTCGGCTTGCTGAACTACGTACCGGCGCTCGCGCTGGGTCCCGTCGTCGAACACCTCATCATGATCAAGTGAGACCACGAACATGACACGTAAAGCGTTCTCCTTGTTCGACCCGAAACTGATAAGGCCTGCGATGGTCGAGTCGGTGCGCAAACTCAGCCCACGAATCCAGTGGCGCAACCCGGTGATGTTTGTCGTCTACATCGGCGCGATCATCACCACCGCCCTCTGGGCGCAAGCCCTCAGCGGCAAGGGTGAAGCCAGCAGCGGGTTCATCCTCGCGATTGCCTTGTGGCTATGGTTCACCGTGCTGTTCGCCAACTTTGCCGAGGCCCTCGCCGAAGGCCGCAGCAAAGCCCAGGCGGCCTCCCTGCGCGACCTGAAAAAGCAAACCTGGGCCAAGAAACTGCGCGAGCCGCACTACGGCGCCGAGTGGCAGTTGGCTCAGTCGAGTGACCTGTGCAAAGGCGACGTGGTGGTGGTTGAAGCCGGTGACCTCGCGAACTCGGTGATCCCCGCCGACGGCGAAGTGATCGAAGGCGCGGCCTCGGTGGATGAGTCGGCGATTACCGGCGAATCGGCCCCGGTGATTCGCGAGTCTGGCGGCGACTTCTCGTCGGTGACTGGCGGTACGCGGGTGCTGTCGGACTGGATCGTGGTCCGCGTGACTGCCAACCCCGGCGAGACCTTCGTCGACCGCATGATTGCCATGGTCGAAAATGCCAAGCGGCAAAAGACCCCGAACGAAATCGCCCTGTCGATCCTGCTGGTCGCACTGACCATCGTGTTCCTCGGCGTGACGGTGACACTCCTGCCCTACTCCCTATTTGGGGTCGCAGCAGCCAAATCCGGCTCGCCAGTCTCGATCACCGTGCTCATCTCGTTGTTGGTGTGTCTGATTCCCACGACCATCGCCGGGCTGCTGTCGGCGGTCGGTGTGGCGGGCATGAGCCGCATGATGGAAGCCAACGTGATCGCCACTTCCGGGCGGGCCGTGGAGGCTGCTGGTGACGTGGATGTGTTGCTGCTCGACAAGACCGGGACCATCACCCTGGGCAACCGCCACGCCTCGGCGTTCTTGCCGGCGCCGGGCATCAAGGAAGCGGAGCTGGCGGATATCGCACAGCTAGCGTCACTGGCCGACGAAACGCCTGAGGGCCGCAGCATCGTGGTCCTGGCCAAACAACGGTTCAACCTGCGCGAACGCGACATCACCGCGCTGCATGCGCACTTCGTGCACTTTTCGGCGCAGACCCGCATGAGCGGCGTCAACATGGATGAGCGGCAACTGCGCAAGGGGGCCGGCGAGGCGATTCTCAAGCATGTCCAAAGCCTGGGCGGACACTTTCCGGAAGCGGTGCAAACCATCGTAGAACAAGTGGCTCAGCGCGGCAGTACGCCGCTGGTGGTCGCCGATGGGGCCAGGGTGCTGGGCGTCATCGAACTCAAGGACATCGTCAAGGGCGGCATCAAGGAGCGCTTCTCCGAGCTGCGGCGCATGGGGATCAAGACCGTGATGGTGACCGGGGACAACCGGATCACCGCCGCCGCCATCGCCGCCGAGGCCGGTGTCGATGACTTCCTGGCGGAAGCCACACCCGAACAAAAGCTCGAACTGATCCGCAGCTACCAGGCCGAAGGCCGGCTGGTGGCCATGACCGGCGACGGCACCAACGATGCCCCGGCGCTGGCGCAGGCGGATGTCGCCGTGGCGATGAACTCAGGGACTCAGGCGGCCAAGGAAGCCGGCAACATGGTCGACCTCGACAGCAACCCGACCAAGTTGATCGAGGTGGTGGAAACCGGCAAACAGATGCTGATGACCCGGGGTTCGCTGACCACGTTCTCGATTGCCAACGACATCGCCAAGTATTTCGCGATCGTGCCGGCAGCCTTTGTCAGCACTTACCCGCAGCTCGCGGCACTGAACATCATGGGCCTGACGAGCCCGAATTCGGCGGTGCTGTCGGCGGTGATTTTCAACGCGCTGATTATCATTTTCCTGATTCCCCTGGCGCTCCGAGGCGTGAAGTACCGCCCGGTCGGTGCGGCCCTGCTGCTGCGGCGTAACCTGTTGATCTATGGGTTGGGTGGGGTAATCGTTCCATTCATTGGCATCAAAGTGATCGACATGGCGCTGTCCGCTGTCGGTCTGACTTGAGGGAGTATGGCCATGTTATCTCTGCTGCGTCCGGCATTAACCCTGTTGATTGCACTGTCACTGCTCACCGGGCTCGCCTATCCGCTGGTCACCACCGGGATTGCCCGGCTGGTCTTTCCCCATCAGGCCGCCGGCAGCCTGATCGAAAGAGACGGCAAAACCGTGGGCTCGCTGTTGATCGGTCAGGGCTTCAGTGATCCGAAGTATTTCTGGAGCCGCCCTTCCGCCACCAGCCCCATGCCCTACAACCCGCTGGCCTCGGGCGGCTCGAACCTCGGTCCGCTGAACCCGGCGCTGGCGGATGCGATGAAGGGCCGCATCGATGCGTTGCACGCTGCCGATCCCGGCAACACCGCCACGGTGCCCGCCGACCTGGTCTACAGTTCCGCCAGTGGCCTTGATCCGCATATCAGCATCGCGGCAGCGCTGTACCAGGCGGGCCGGGTTTCGCGGGTGCGCAACCTGCCCGTCGACAAGGTTCGCGAACTGATCAACCAACACGCCGAAGGCACGCTGCTCGGGTTTCTCGGCGAGCCTCGGGTCAACGTTCTGGAACTGAACCTGGCACTCGACGCCGCACATTGAGCGTTAACACACGGTGAGCTTGATGGCCGAAGAACGTCCTGATCCGGACCAGCTACTGGCCCGGATTCGCGAAGAAGAAGCGCAAGCCAAACGCGGTCGGCTGAAGATTTTTTTCGGCGCCAGCGCCGGTGTCGGCAAGACCTACGCGATGCTCGCCGCCGCACAGACCGCGAAGCTGCAAAACATCAATGTGCTGGTCGGCGTGATCGAGACCCACGGTCGCGCCGAGACTCAGGCCCTGACAGAGGGCCTTGAACTATTGCCTCGCAAGCAGGTGGTCGACAAGAACCGTACGTTGACCGAATTCGATCTGGACGCCGCGCTCGCGCGCAAACCGGGCCTGATTCTGATCGACGAACTGGCTCACTCCAATATCGCAGGCTCCCGACATCCAAAGCGCTGGCAGGATGTAGAAGAACTGCTCAGTGCCGGTATCGATGTCTGGTCGACGATGAATGTTCAGCACCTCGAAAGCCTGAACGACATTGTCGGCGGCATCACCGGGATTCGCGTCTGGGAGACCGTGCCCGACCATGTCTTCGACACCGCCGATGAAGTGGTCATCGTCGACTTGCCGCCCGACGACCTGTTGCAGCGCTTGAAGGAAGGCAAGGTCTATATGGCGCAACAGGCCGAGCGTGCGGTGCAGAATTTCTTCCGCAAGGGCAACCTGATCGCCCTGCGCGAACTGGCGCTGCGCCGAACCGCCGACCGGGTCGACAGCGAGATGTTGCAGTATCGCCAAAGCGGCGCGGTGAAACCGGTGTGGGGCACCCGCGAGTCGTTGCTTGCCTGCGTTGGCCCCAATGATCAGGCCGAAAAAACCGTACGCTCGACGGCGCGCCTGGCCGCTCAGCTCAACGTGCCGTGGCACGCCGTGTATGTCGAAACCCCGGCCTTGCAGCGCCTGCCCGAGGTCAAGCGTCGTCGGGTGCTGGCAACCTTGAAACTGGCTCAGGACATGGGCGCGCAAATCTCGACCCTGGCGGGCCAGGACATTGCCGAAACGCTGGTCAAGTACGCACGGCAACACAACCTTTCAAAAGTCGTGCTGGGCCGTGATGAACGTCCGCGCCAACGACTCTGGCGGCGAGTGCTTGCGGATCGGATTGGGGTGCTGGGCACCGATCTTGACGTGATTCAAATCTCGCTGCCGGAGAGTCGCCGCCCACAAGCCGAGACAACCTCCACCGCCAGCGACAGCCCGATCACCTGGCGCCCCTATCTCTGGAGCGTCGCGATCTGTGCGGTGACGACCCTGTTGGCCATGCCGCTGTTCCAGGTGCTGGAGCAGGCCAACATCGTCATGCTGTTCCTGCTGGCCGTCGTCGCCGTCGCGGTACGCTTTGGCCGTGGCCCGGCCATCATGGCGGCCTTTGTCTCGGTCGGCGCCTTCGACTTTTTCTTTGTGGCGCCACGTTTTTCATTCGCCATCGCCGATATCCAGTATCTGGTGACCTTTAGCGTGATGCTCGTGGTGGCCCTGGTGATCGGGCAAATGACCGCCAGCCTGACCTATCAGGCACGGGTGGCGCAACGGCGCGAAGACCGCATGCGCGGGCTGTACGACATGTCACGCCTGTTGTCCGCCGCACTGTTGACCGAACAGGTCGCGGAAATCGGCGCGCAGTTCCTCGCGGCCGAATTTGGCGCCCGGTCGGCACTGCTGGTGGCCGACGACCACAATAAACTGCAGGCGCCGATGGTCACAGGGGACGCACCGCAAGTCGACGTTGCGATTGCCCAGTGGTCGTACGACAAAACCGAACCGGCCGGATACGGCACCGACACCCTGCCCTCCAGTTCCACGCTCTACTTGCCCTTGTCGGCGCCGATGCGGGTGCGCGGGGTCCTGGCCGTGCAGCCGCGCGACACGACCCGGCTGGCGGTGCCGGAACAGCGCCGCCTGCTCGACACCTGCGCGTCATTGCTGGCCATCTCGCTCGAACGGATTCACTACATCAACGTCGCCCAGGACACCACGGTTCAGATGGAATCCGAGCGGTTGCGCAACTCGCTGCTGTCGGCCATCTCCCACGATTTGCGCACCCCGCTGTCAGTCATGGTCGGACTCGCCGAAGCGCTCAAACTGACCAAACCGCCTCTGACCGGCGATGCCGCCGAGATCGCCACGGCGGTGGGCGAATCTGCGCTGCGCATGAATACGCTGGTCAATAACCTGCTGGACATGGCTCGCCTCGAGTCCGGCAACGTGGTGTTGAATCGTCAATGGCAACCCATCGAAGACGTGGTCGGTAGCGCGCTGAGAGCTATTCAGCCGATTCTAGGAGGGCGTTCGGTGCAGGTCGCACTCGAGGAGGACTTGCCACCGGTTCGCATCGATGCGGTGCTGATCGAGCGCATCCTCATCAACCTGATCGAAAACGCCATCAAGTACACCCCACCCGGCACGCCGATCAGTCTGGGCGCCAGCGCCACGCCCGAGAGCATCGAATTGTGGGTCGCCGATGAGGGACCGGGCTTGCCCCGCGGACATGAAGAGGCGATCTTCAACAAATTCATGCGCGGCAAAAAGGAAAGTTCGATTCCCGGCGTCGGTCTGGGCCTGGCCATTTGCCGAGCAATTGCCCAGGCGCATGGCGGAACCATGCTCGGTGTTACCCGCCCGGAAGGCGGTGCGCGCTTCACCTTGCGTCTGCCCCGAGAAGAGCCGCCGAACATCGAAGCGCTTTCGCAGCAAACTGACGAGGACCCATCATGAGCGAACCGGTGCTGCGCGTCCTGCTGATTGAAGACGAAAAGGACATTCGCCGTTTTGTGCGGATGGCCCTGCAAGCCGATGGCCTGGAAGTGCATGAAGCCGAGACCTTTCAGCGCGGCCTGATCGACGCGGGCACACGCCGGCCGGACCTGATCGTGCTGGATCTCGGCCTGCCTGACGGTGACGGCGTTGACCTCATCCGGGATCTGCGCACCTGGTCAGAGGTGCCGATCATTGTCTTGTCGGCCCGTGGCGCCGAATCCGACAAGATCCTGGCCCTCGACACCGGGGCCGACGATTACCTGGTAAAACCCTTCGGCACCGGCGAACTGCTCGCACGCGTGCGTGCCCTGTTACGCAGGCGCG
Organism: Pseudomonas sp. CVAP#3; assembly: GCF_018986375.1. Taxonomy (NCBI): domain Bacteria; kingdom Pseudomonadati; phylum Pseudomonadota; class Gammaproteobacteria; order Pseudomonadales; family Pseudomonadaceae; genus Pseudomonas; species Pseudomonas sp. CVAP#3. The sequence continues at coordinate 102,343 of NZ_JAHMSC010000002.1, read as the reverse complement.
TGAAAGATACCGAGAACCGCTCGGTCCTGGCCTTCTCCGACATTCAAATTGATCTGGACCGACGCGTCGTGGAGCGCGCCGGTGTGCCTTTGCACCTGACGCCACTGGAATACCGTTTGCTGGTTCATCTGTGCTCGCACCCGGACCGGGTGCTGACGCACCTGCAACTGCTCAAAGCGGTATGGGGCCCTTCGCACACCACCGATACACCGTACCTTCGGGTGTTCATGGGCGGCCTGCGCAAGAAAATCGAAGCAGACCCGTCGCAGCCGCGCCATCTAGTGACCGAAACCGGTGTCGGTTACCGTTTCATTCCTTGAACACTGAGCGGCACGGGTTGAATTCGGATGCAGGCTTCATGCCCCGAGAACCCGTGGCTACCGTTCGTCCAGGCTGAAGCGGGAGCGCCCTTTCCTCGTCTACACCTTTAGACAGGAGTCCTTTTACGGTCGATTGGACACTGGGCATTTCATTCGATGGCATACGAAGCGCCATACCGAACGGCAGTACTTCAAGCTTCGGGTTTCATTTCTCAAGGAATAGAAAAATGGGCACTAGCAGCAAAGACTGGCATGCATGGCTGAACGCAATGCCACCGAAACCGGATGACTTCCACGTGGTAGGCGATGTTGAAGTTGCCAATCCGGGGATCGAGGCCTATCTGACCATGCGAGCCCCGCAAGGCTTTAATCCGTCGATCCTCATGCTGGATCTGCACTTGATCCAACGGCCTGGAAACTGGGCACAAATGCTGTCCTGTACGCAGGCCAGGTACGACCGGGTAATGCCCCCCAGCGCGCCCCATTACACCGCCGTCGACATTTACCAAAATGGCGAGCGATTGGCGTACATCGACTACATTCCCACCGTCACCTGACCGGCCCGTAACCGGGCACTAGAGGTAGCAACAAAGGCTGTGCCGGCAACGTTCGAAAAGCGCCACGTATACAAGGTCAGGAGGATCCGGAATAACGCGGCGCTCTGTTCTTTTGCTTACATCGGCGAGATGGTCGCAAGCGCACCGATCACGATGGTCAATGCCAGAAATCCACCCAGGAAAATCGCCATCTTCAGCATTTGGCCTCCAAAATTATACGTCTGTGGTTGCAGTGTCATTGTGAGGCTCGGGCCGGGTTCATTACAGAAGCAGATAGCCCGGGAAAATACAGATCAGTTCAACCCGCCGACATTCCCGTCACTACCCCCCGGCGTATGCCCTGAGCAATGTGCGCCTTTACTGTCTAACGTGACTGAGAGTTTCAGCATGAAACCACGTGCCCGCGACCTGAACATCCAATTCGGCCAGCTGCAACCCTGCCCCCTTAACACCATCACCGATGTGCCCGGCGTACGGGTCGGCCACAGCAATGTGCGTGGACGAACAGCCGACGGCCGCGACATTCATACCGGCATCAATGGCCGGTGGAGTCGCTAGACGAATAATGTCCTTCATAGTTTCGCCGTCCTACCTCACCTCATGACCAATTACGACCGTGTAATTGTTGTTGACGTCTCAATGAATATCTCTCTTAGCGAGCTTTCAATATCGTCGATAGACCCCAGCTGAGGAGTAATCTCTATTCCAATGGTTTTTATCGTATTGCACCACGGGGTGGCGTTAGAAAAATTGAAAACCAGTTTGTCTGCTGCTATCAAAACATCATCAACGCCACCATAGCCAGCCATCCCAGGCTCACCTATCTCAACATAATACGTGTCCTGACCAAGCTCTACATCTTGCTCATAAACTTCTTCAGTTCGCTGCAAAATGAGAAAGTGCTTAGGATCATCTAAGCTGTCTGCAAGCCCGAATGTCAAAACATCATCCTCTGAGGAGGAATCATAATATGTTGCCGAAAATTGAATATTCATTACTTTCTCCTTCCAGTTTTTGGTGTTGAGGTCAGTCTGAGAGAATGCCTCTATAACCACACCACCATGGCTAGTGAAGTCGCCCAAGCGGATGATGTCTTTCATCGGGCTCGTCCACCCTCATCCTGTTTCTGTCTTGAATCAACAAAGACCAATAACTGCTGTTGATCTCATGTCCTCATCTGGGTATCAGGAGCCAATGTATTTGTAATAAACCGCCAGCTGACCATTGCTTTCGGAAACTTCAATATGAAGGATGGCCTCACTAGGTTTGCCATCAGCAAAAATAACGCATTCTAATCCGAGTGCTTTGCCGTTTGTTTCATAAGTATCAATAAACGGACGTTGTCGCCGGTGCGAATCAAAGGCCTTCTCTTCAGGTGCGATAGATAATTTTGTGCCCTTTTCGAAGTAGTCATCAATGGACTCGTAAATTTCATCAGCTACTGCATTGGAAATTCTAGAACCCTGTAGTAGTGCCTTGGAATCTCGCAGATTTATGGCTTCAACGAATTCTTTAGCCTTGGTATATGCTTGTTGATTTGTGGGTGTACTCATTGAATACCCCACAGCGATCCAGCCGAAACAGGAAGGTAATCATCCTCATTAGATATCAGCTCAAAAACAATCCTGTGAAATCGATCAGTCATACTGGATGTACTCACGGCCTATGTGTTGTCCGTATGAAGTGGACGGCGAAACGTCAACCAATAAGGTTATTCATACTGCTCAAGCTCTTGCTTGATGACGCCCAGCAAGTCCTCGGGTGGTACGAGAAGACCTTGTTCATCAGGCGTCGAAAATATTTGGCAGATCCTACCATCACCCTGCATTCCGGGAAGCCAACGCATTAGGAAATCGTTCAACTCAATGGGTTTTGCTGTGAACCCATTCCATTCAGCACTTGCGCACAGAGTCGCGAAGCCCTCCTCCGGCCAGAATGGAACAGCTGTTATCTTTCCGGACTCAGCAGTCGCCCACCCATTGTCAAACAAAGCCCAGACGACCTCAACGTCTGCTACCTTTCGGATGAAGTAGTCGTATCTCTCTTGAGGCGCTAGCCTCAAGACATTTTCGATTTTCTTTTGATGAGTACCCATCATAAGAAAGAGAAAAAAATACTATTGACGTAGCAAGCCATACTTATAGTTCCCCCCTCCGACTCTTCAACCAAAAAATAAATCAAGTGATCCCAGGATACGTCCTCTGGAATATTGATCGAATAAAATATACCCGCCCTGCTTCCTGGCGGGCTCATTTTTTCTAAGCCGAATGGGTCGATCCATTCGATCGGATTCGGTGCATATTGATAGACGTTGAGGCCACCGGCAAACCCTCATCGGATCCTGACTGATAAGCCGCCCAACGCTTGGATCATAGTACTGATACCGGTTGTAATGCAGCCCCGTCTCATGGTCGTGGTACTGCCCCTGGAGACACCTTTGCACAGTGGGCAGCTGACTTTGTGACCAACACCGGCAATCGGTTTGCCGTTGAGGTCGGTTTGGGCAAAGACTTCAAGGACCACCCCACCATGAGCTGGTGGAGTCACCTAATCTGATAACGTCTTTCACATCACTCTCCCTGGCTCATAAGTCGGCCTACTCAGATGCGTCTTATTCCCGACCAAAGCACACTTTCCAATGGAGTAAACGCTATCCCTTTAAAATTTATCGCCAAGTCTTTGAACGTCTGAGAACAGATCAAGCTATCACTACCTGAAATAAGCCGCTTATATTTGAACAGGTCTAGCTTCCAGTCACTGGGAAGAATCAACCTCTTGAATCTGACAGCCCTTCCATTTTCCTCAACAAACGTAGAGGCCGGATCGGAATTAGACCGAACATCTAGCTCTTCAAATAATACAGCATTGTAATTTTTTGAGGAGATGCGCGCTCCCGCCTCAGATAGCACTTCGATCTTCACGCTATCCACAATACTCACATCAAGCCCATTACATGCTGCCAAAAACTCATCACTCACTATGTACAAAAAACGTGAAATGCTACGAATATCGAAATCATAGTACTTATCCTTGGAAATAAGAACCATGCCCTCCGGAAAGGATGTGCGCGGCCCGGGCTTACCTTTTTCTGCATACCAGGGGAAAAAACCGAATTCTACGCCCTTGGTGCTTGAATAGAATTTGTCGTAGAGACCTGCATACAAAATGCCTATCGGACAGCCCGGTTCTTCTTTCTGAGAAAGCACGTAATTCATAGTTCTCAAAACCTTAATTATCGAACTCGACATTATTTGGCTCCCGGCACTGACAGGCTTGCTCTTAACCTGGACTGGATTGCCGATATCTGAGCACGAGCCTGAACGTTATCAATATCCCCAGATATCATAATCGTCCCGAACCTTTTCAACCATTGGCGTGTAGACCTTGCCATGAGAGCCACAATGGTAAAAAACACGCTTGGTTTTCCTGGCCTGTTCCGCACTGTCGGGCATCAATATTCCATTCTCCTTTTTATCCCGTTCACCGGCCATGCCGATATCCGAGAAAAAGCTCGCCTGCCGACCCCATACTTCCTCAGGAATGAGGTGATGGGCTTGCATTTTGTCGTTGGTTTTGCCACCTAATGCCCGATCAAGTGTTCTACTGCATAAACCATTGGGGTCGACCCATTGAGTCGGACTGACTGCATATTGATAAAAATTAATACCACCGGCATAACTGATTGGGTCGTGGCTGATAAATCACACAACAGCCGGATCGAAGGCGAAGGTTTCCACGCCCGGACGGCTGATGGCGTTGAGCAGGCGACCGACCGGGAGATTTGCTCTGAAGTTAGAGTAACGTCAGCTAATTACAACCCCCTTTGGACCGCTGGCCATCAGACTGGCATCACACGCGGTTTTCATACCATCCAGTGCCACAGCGATTCCACCTACTGTGTAGGTGCTGCTGCCCTCGGTAATAGGAAACACCTCTTTGCACAGCTAACTTTGTGGCCGACGCCGGCAATGGGTTTGCCGTTGAGATCGGCTTGAGAGAAGGCTTCGAGTACCGCACCTCCATGACTGGTGGAGTCGCCCAAGCGGATGAAGTCTTTCATTGGAAGTAAGTGCCCTGTAGGAGCAAATTTACGGTCTTCACAATGGAACCTCGCCTCCCAGTTACTCAGCCAAGTGCGCAATTTTTTGCGCACTCTGAATGAGCCACTCCTGACTCCATGACAGACGGCTGTTCTGGTGCCTCAGCAGCTACTGATGACCCTGGCATGTCCTGGGCGGGACCACACGCGATCCACTGCTGAAGCGACCGGACACGTTAATATTTTTTCATCGTGTCAGTGCCCATTTCGTCCTTTTTCTCCATGCCCTCGCTCTTCATCGCGCCACCTTTCTCCATGCTGTCTTTTTTCATGGTGGCACTCTTGGTCTTCTCGCCCTTGGTCTTGTAGTGGTGCTTGGTCTTGGTGGCATCGCTTTTCATTTCGTCCTTTTTCATCGTGCCCTTGTCCATCTGATCCTTGGACATGTCATTCGTATTGGCTTCAGCCGCAAACAACGGGGCGGCCACCACCAGGACTACGGCAGCAATCGCCGCAGCAATCAGCTTCTTCATGTCACTACTCCTGTGCAGTTCGCGTTAAGGACAGCGGCAATGCGCCGCGTTTCAGAACAGCCGATTGCTCAACTGCCACTGAACCAGTTGTAACCCTGATCTTCCCAATATCCACCGGGGTAATCGTTGGTCACGAAAATCTCCACCACATGTTTCGGGTTCTTGAAGCCCAGCTTTGTCGGCATACGCAGCCGCAGCGGGTAACCGTATTCCGGCGGCAATACCTGATCGTCATAGCTCAGGGTCAGCAGCGTTTGCGCATGCAAGGCCGTAGGCATGTCGATGCTGGTGTAATAGTCGTCAGCGCATTTGAGCCCGACATATTTGGCACCGGTATCGGCGCCCACCCGTTGCAGAAAAGTCGAAAAGGTCACCCCACCCCATTTGCCGATGGCGCTCCAGCCCTCCACGCAAATCAGCCGTGTGACCTGAGTGGTGCGCGGCAACTGGTTCAATTCGGCCAGGGTCCAGCTGTGTTTGTCCTGGACCAGACCGCCAACCGTGAGTGTGAACTCATCTTCCTCGATGTCCGGAATACCGTTGCGGTCGTAATAGGCATTGAACGGAAACGGGCGCGTCATCATCGACTCGGGGTAGGTCGGTGCCAGTCTGCCCGGATCGAACAGCGCCGCCTGAACCTTGTCATTGAAGCGCGAGACCATTTTCAGCATGGACTCCACCGAGTTGCTGTCGTCCAGCCGACAACCTGTCAGCAAGGCAATCCCACCCAGCGTCCAGGCATGCCGAAGAAATTGTCTGCGTGCGGGTAAATCAAGTTCCTGCGCCACCGATTTGATGATGGCGGGGTCATCCATCCGGTCTTTTCCCGTCGTTCTGTTCATGAGTTAGCGCCCCCGCAGCATGGCAATCAGGGTGCGTGGCACGAGGGCCACCATCACCAGATGCACCACGGTAAAAGCGACCAGCAACGCCATGCAGACAAAATGCACGATGCGCGCCGAGTCATAGCCGCCCATCAACTCCCTCAGTAACGGAAACTGCACTGACTTCCAGATCACCAGGCCCGACAGCACGAGCACAATGAGATCGAGCACGGCAAACAGGTAGGCGAGCTTTTGCAGGGTGTTGTAGTGCCGCAAGTCCGCATGGGCGAGCTTGCCTCTGAGCGCGGCGAAAAAATCATGCAGGACTTCGCGGGGAGGTATGGGGAAGAATTTGTGGACGATACGCCCGGAAAAGATATTCAGCAGCAGGTAGACAATACCGTTGATGAACAGTACCCACATCGCCGCAAAGTGCCACAGCAGTGCACCTGCCAACCAACCGCCCAAGGTGATACTGGCGGGAATCTGAAAGGAAAAAATCGGCGCGGCGTTATAGATGCGCCAGCCGCTCATCACCAGGATGACCACGGCGATGACGTTGATCCAATGGGTCAGCCGCAGCCAGATCGGGTGAATAGTTTGCGAACTACTCATGATGCCTGCCCTGCCGGCAACGCGCCGGTAAAATCCCCCCGACCACCACGACGTGTGTTGGCTCAATCCCCCTTGGTTAACCGGCAACTCAAATGGAGTCGCCAACAACGCCGCCCTGGCGACGCATGTATCAAGCCTAGCATCGGCTTTTAGAAACCGTTTTACATTATTCGCCTGGGCACTTTGCGCAGATGAACACAGCCTGATCCCGCAGGGCCGCTCATCCAGCCGATTTGGCGCGAGCGCCCGCCCGCACCGATGTGTTCAGTGCCACAGCAGCGCGGATGAGCGCCGTCAGCGCTTTTTCATCAAGCCTGTCACCTTCGTGGACATCAATCGCACGCCGGGTGTTGCCTTCGAGGCTGGAGTTGAAGAGGCCTGAAGGGTCCTCGAGCGAAGCGCCCTTGGCAAAGGTCATCTTCACGACCTGCTTGTACGTCTCACCGGTGCAGATGATTCCGCCACACGACCATACCGGAACCCCTCTCCACTTCCATTCCTCAACCACGTCAGGAACAGCCTGCCTGATCAGCGCCCGGACCCGGGCGAGCGTTTCGCCGCGCCAATCCCCCAACTCCTTGATCCTCGCATCGATCAACTGAGAGGCAGAGCCTTCTCCCTCTCCTTCCTTTGCGCCGACCTTTTCCTTCTTCATGGTGGTTGTCATCCGCTTCATGGTAGTTGCCGCTCAGCCGCCACTTGAATTGGGCATGCCTAAGCGGGCTCGTTAACGGGCGCGAAACGTTGTGCGTACTCCTTTGGGCTCACCCCCATGCGTCGCACGAAGGCTTTTCTGAGCACGTCGACACTGTGATAGCCGCACCGGCGCGCAATCTCCTCCATCGATCGCTTTCCCAGCTCTATTTGCCGACAGGCCGCTTCGACCCGGACGTCCTCGACGTACTTCGCAGGCGTTGTCTTGAATTCGCGCTGAAACATGCGAATCAAGGTCCTCACACTGGTGGCGAGCCTGTCTGCAAGTATCTCAACCGTAAGCTCCGTATGTAGATGCTCACTGATCCATACGCATAACTCATCCAGGCTCGAACCTGTCGCATGCTGCGACTGGAGTGCGACGCTGAACTGTGCTTGACCGCCTGGACGTCGCAGAAACAGAACCAGATTTTTCGCGATCTCCAAAGCGATGTCGTCACCCAGATCTTCGCTGACCAATGCGAGCGCAAGATCGATTCCCGCCGATATGCCTGCCGAGGTGTACAGGTTGCCGTCTTTGATCCAAATCGGGTTGGGGTCCACCCGCACGTTGGGATAGCGATCGGCCAGGCTGCGTGCCATCCGCCAATGGGTGGTTGCCTTTCGACCATCCAGTAGCCCTGTTTCGGCCAAGGCGAACGCCCCGACACAGATCGAGCACACACGCCTGAAATTTCCGGCTCGCGTGCGGATCCACTCGATGGCGGTCTGATCCAGCTGATCCATGGCTTTCCAGCCCGACGTCACGATCAACGTGTCGATGGCCTTGTTTTCAAGACGCTCCTGTTCAAGCGTCTTGTGCGCCAGAAGTGCGATGCCGGTGCTGCTCTCCAGGTGTTCATTGGCACCCGCACAAACGAGTTCGAGTGCGTAGGGAGCAGAGTCACCGCGGTACAGATTGTTGGCATAGGCAAACACCTCTGCCGGGCCGATCACATCAAGCGAATCCACGGGCGGCAAACCCAGAATCACCACTCGTTTTTGCGCCACGCCGATAAAGGAATGATTTGATTTCGTCGTAATTCTCACCGCGATCTCCCGCATAGACCTGACACGCACATTGGCACAAATCATCTGAAAATAGTCAATTTGGCCAATCACGCCTATTTAGAATGAACTGCAAGCCAACTTCATCCCCCGGGAGCAAACATGAGTACACCTGTCATCATCGGCGGCTTCAGCGCTCCAGACTCTGAGCTCGCTCGCAAGGCCTCCTTCCTTGTCGAACGCGTTCACTCGACCGCGCTCCTGCACCATGTGCATCGCACGTGGTGGTTCGCCGAATTCCTCGGTCAGCAGCGAGGCCTGAAATACGACCGTGAGGCCGTCTATCTCGCCGCCCTGTTGCACGATCTGGGGCTGACGTACGAATTCGCAGCCGACCAGCGTTTTGAGGTCGACGGTGCCGACGCTGCCAGCCGCTTCCTGTTGGAAAACGGTTACCCGGAATCGAAAGCCGAGCTGGTTTGGGATGCGATCGCACTTCACTCTAGCGCCGGCATCGCCGACCGCAAACAGCCAGAGATCGCCCTGATCTACATGGGCGCCCATGTCGACGTGATGGGATTACGGCTGGAAGAAGTCACGCCATCGCTGGTCGAGGATACGCTGGCCCTCTACCCCCGTATTGGAATGAAAGCCGCGTTTACCCAAGCGGTCGCCGAAGTGGCCAGGAAGAAACCTCACACGGCGATTGGCACCGGGCTCGCTGATGTCGGACGTCGTCACGTGCACGGGTTCAATTGCCCGAATGTGTGCGACCTGATTGATCACGCGCCTTTCGATAGCTGACTGCGTACGCGCAAACCGGCAAGCGTTCAAGGGGTGAGCACTAGCGGCGTATGCGTTTGGTCTTGAAGACATACGCATACGCCGCGTCTAAATTGGTATTCACTCAATGCGGATGTTTCCAGGGAGTGCCTGATGAACCCCAAAATAGAGCTGTATGGCGCGCATACCGGCAACAGTCTGAGGGCTGCAATAGCCTTGGAAGAAGCAGGTATCCCCTACGCCGCGCGGAAACTGAATTTGCAAGCGAATGAGCAACGCGACTTGTCGTACCTGGCGCTCAATCCGGCAGGAAAAGTCCCAACCCTGGTCGACCCTACATCGACACCCCCGCTGATCATTAACCAATCAAACGCAATCATTCAGTTCGCTGATGCAAAAGCTCCCGGTCGGCTCGCACCCGCGCATCGTGGACCGCAGCGCGACCGGCTGGACAGGGCTGTACTTCCACGCTTATCACGCTGGTTCGACGCGATCGAAGCCAGGCCGGCAGTACAGCGAGGATTGAAAGCATTCCAGGATCACTGAGCGCTACCCCGCAGACCTTATTGTGTGCGCTAAAGAGTTCGACGACTCCTGCACGGACGTTGAAATCATTTTTTGCGGACCAGCCATGCGCCCCAAAATAGACTGGAGAAGAAGCGGGTTGCGTCTCCAAATCCAGTATCGTGCAGCAACTGTTGAACCGCTGCTTCTGAGTGAGGTGGGTCAGCGCCTTGAAGAATTTTATCCAGCTTGGCTTTGACTTCATCGGGACGGGCACCCTGCTGTCTCCATCGTTGCGCCCAGGCGTCGAGCAGTAGAGGCTGGCTGGCATAAGCATAATGATTCCCTGCCAGAATCAACGGCGCACCGGGCTTGAGACGGTCCCGAACCGATCGCAGTAGAGAGCGCTTGGCATCGTCTCCGTCCAGATGATGAAGCACGCCGATTACCGTGGCCGCATCGTACAGCTCGCTCGAAGGCAGGTCGTCGAGTGTCCCGAGATGGATGTCCGTTCTTTCCAGCAAATCGTTTGCCAGCAACTGCTGCGTTGCTGCCGCCAACATAGGCTCTGACGGATCGACGGCGGTAAAACGCCAGTTCGCCTCCAGCGCTGCCATCGCCAGAATTTCCTGGGCGGTGCCACCCGCGCCGACCACCAGCACCTTCACTGAACTCATACCTGCGAGGCTTGCCGCCAGCATGCACGCAGACAAGTCGTGGCAGGCGTCATACCCCGCCAAGGCAATGCGGCTTTGTTGTGCGTATTCATTCGCGCGCGACGTATCAAATTTTTCAGAAGCATTGAGCGGGGATGATTTCAAGGCGATTCTCCATGTGGCCTCAAATCAAGCTACTCCACACAAAACCATAATAAAAATTCATTAATTTTATAAACTGCATTCCTTATAGGAATAAATGTTGGCGTTGCGAATTCTACAGTTCGCGCATTCGCTGTACCGCCGGCACTCGCGTATCACGCAAAGCCCCCTGCACGGCGAGGACGATTGACAGCAGCGCGAGAAGATTCAGGGCGACCAGATAGTGCCACGGGATCTCGAGACTCTCGGGTGGAGGATCAAAAACGCCGGTCAGCAATTTGACGAGCATCCAGGCCAAACCGAACCCCGTCAGCGCCCCCAGGCTGGCGCCGGCAACGAACTGCAGCAGCGCCTCACTCCAGATGAAGGCGCCGAGCTGTCGAGGCTTGGCGCCCAATGCCGAGAGAATGGCAAACGTCCGACGCCGTTCAGCCAGGCCGAGAGCCAGCATTAACCCACTGGCGCCGGTCACCATCAGCACGGCGAAACTCAATTCCAGCAGCGCGAGCCCGCGAAGGTCGACCGCCGTCAGGCCGGAAGCAATCAATCGGCGCGCCTCAAAGAGGTCGCTGACCTTGCTGCCCGACAGGTCGGCAACCACCTTTCGGGCAGCCTGGGCCACCCTCTCAAGATCCGCCGCATCGCTGCGCAGCAAAACGATTTCAGCGCCCTGCGCCCCTGTCTGCTGGCTGACATACGCCGCATTGGCGACCAGGAAGGAATCATGAGGCGCTGTCGGAAACTCCCGCACCAAGCCGATAAAATGGAAGGGTACGCTGTGGTACTGCTGGTCGACGCTGCTCTGCAGTCGCAGGTTCAATTCGTCGCCGAGCTGCAGCTGGAAATCCTGCGCGGTTTCCTCAGAGACCAGCACACCGTCCGGCGTCGTCGCCAACAGACCGAGCAGCGCCTCGGCACTTGCACCTTGAAAGTAGGCATCGACCAGCCGTGTTGCCTCGCCGATATGCAAGGGATCAATGCCATACAGATCCTGCAAATCGTTGCCCACGTAGGCATAGCGATGCTGTAGCGGCTGAGCGGCCGTCACGCCTGACAGTCGAGCCAGTTCGGGCAGACGACTGGAGGCCGGCGCCTGCATTGTGCCGGTGACGGTGACGTCGGAGCCGTTGGTCAACTCGGCATCGACCCGCGATTGAGCGCTGTAAGTCGTGTTGAAGATTGCCGTCGACGTGGCAAAGGCAAAGCCCAGTGCGACCAGCGCAATGCCCTGCGTCACGCGGCGGCGCTGCTGGCTGATGGACGCCGCCACCAGATCCGCCAGTGCCCCGGCCAGCGGCTGCAACAGGTACGCCAAGCGTCGGCGGCCATGCTTCAGTGCAAGTTCGCAGAGCCGCAGGATCAGCAACCCCATGCCCAGCCAGAACAGCAGCGGCGCGAGGAAGGCCTGGTAATCGATCTGGGCAGTCGGCACACCTTCCGGCGCCAACACCAATTGGTAACCGCTGCTTGAAGTGCGCCAGAGGGTCACTCCCGCCAGCCCCAGGCAGATAAAGTCCAGCCCGATGCGTTGCCAGATCCGTGGGCGCCCTTGCACGCCATCCGTGCGTGCCTGCTGGACGGTCACCTGCCGCAGGTCGTGCCAGGCAGGCAGCACAATGGCCATCTGCGCCAGCAGCAAGCCGATCAGCATGGCGATGCCCAGCCAGACAACGCTTGCCATCTGCAACAACCCGCCCGTCAACAGCAGCGGCGCCCATACCACGGCCAATACCACACCGACGACCCATCCGCCAATTCCCACCATGGCGGCCTCGGCAGTCGTCAACCAGAGAATATCGGCAACCACCGCACCGCGAATGCGCAGCAGCGCCTGTTCGCGCCGACGTCGTTCGCTGCCAGACGCGGCGACCGCCAATGTGAGAAACATCGCCAGCACACAGCCCGGCACGCCAAGAAACAGGAACAGCACGCGCGCATAAAGCGCATCGCCGCGCACCGCATCGAGCCGCGCGGCCAGATTGTCGGCGAGCACTCCACGCCCGGCGATGCGTGCTTGCAGATTGTGCGCGGCACGCTGACTGAAGATGAAGGCCGTTTCCGGGGAATCCGGCAGTTGGCTGCGTTCGAGTGCGATATGCAGTTGCAGCCGAACGGAGTCCGGCCGGACTTGCGCTTGCGGATCGAACAACGCATGCCAGAGCGGCAGCGCGAGCAATAGCACATTGTCCGGCGGCGCCTGAGGGGCCGCACCGGGCGGTACGCCGATAGCCTGGAACAGCGAGTCGGCGGTGGGCAGATCGACCACTCCGGTAATCCGCACTTCGGCGGTTGTCAGCCCGGGCCTTAGGATAGTCACCTTATCGCCGGGGGCTACGTGCAGATTGGCAGCCGTTTGTTGCGCGATCAGCACGCCGTCCTCGGTCCCTGACAGCAGACGAATCTGCCCCGGAAAGTCCCGGCCATAACCGTCGCCCAATCCTAGAACCTTGCCGGCCCCGGTGGTCTGTACGGTTGCGCCCGTTTGGGCCTGAAAACCCTCCACGCCGGCATAGCCGACCGTTTGTTCATGGTTGATGCGAGCGGCTTTGTCGGCGGCGCTGGAGATCTCCGCAACCACGTCTCCCGGCACCAGTTGAAGCTGCCAATCCACGGGGATTTCCCTGACCGCCCGGGCGGTCATGCTGGAACCGCTCTGCGTCAGAAAAGCCCCCAACAAGGCCAGCAGCGCAACCGTAAGACCGACGCCCGCCACGCTGCCAGCCAGTCGCGCCTTGCGCGCACGAAGCAGGCCGCCGAGCCAGAGCCAGATCATCGCGAACCTCCAGATCGCTCGCAGCCGCTCAGCCGGCCATGCTCCATCTGCCACTGAGTTTCCATCCTCCAGGCGATCACCGGGTCGTGAGTGGCAATCAGCAAGGCGCATTCACTCCCGGCCAGGTGCCGGAGCAATGCGTCAATCAGCGCATGACCACTGACCTGATCGAGTTGCCCGGTGGGTTCGTCGGCGAGGATCAGTTGCGGTTCGCCAACGATGGCCCGAGCCATGGCGACGCGCTGCATCTGTCCGCCGGACAGCGTTTGCGGTAATTTGTCGGCCAGCGATAACAGGCCAAAGGTGTTCAACGCAAAGGTCACGCGGTCAGCGCAATCCTTGGCGCGTCCAGCCATCAACAGCGGCAGGGCAACGTTCTCGGCCACGCTGAGTGAGTCCAGCAGGCTCGGTGCCTGAAATACCAGGGCAATCTTTTCCGGAAGCAACGACTCGACCGGCCCCAGCGTCGGCCACGTCAGGCTTCCATCACTGGGCTGATCGAGCCCGGCGAGCAGATGCAGCAGCGTCGACTTACCGCTGCCGGAACGCCCGACCAGTGCAATCCGCTGGCCGGGCCAGATGCGCAGAGTCGCTGAGCTCAGCGCTACCACGGCCTCCCCGGCCTGCTGGTAACGACGCCCCAGGCCGTTTGCCTCAACCAGTGGCGAGGTCATCGATCAATCCATTTTCAAGCAACCGTCCATCATCGAGTCGCAACAGGCGATCAGCCTTGCTCGCGAGTGCCGAGCTGTGGGTCGCGATCAACATCGAGCCGCCTTCACGACAACGTCCTTTCAGGTAGTCGAGGATGCTCGACTCAGTCGCCTCATCGACTTCGGCGGTCGGCTCGTCCGCCAGCAGCAACGCAGGCCGAGTGCACAGCGCCAGCGCCAGTCCGGCGCGCGCCAGCTCGCCGCCGGAAAGCTGCGACGGGCGAGCCTGCAAACGCTGAACAAGCCCCAGGGCCTGCAGCATGGCATCGAGCCCGGTCCGCTCGCGCAGGCCTGCAAGCTTCAGTTGCAAGGTTAGATTGCGCTCCAGGGTGAGGTGTTCGAAGAGGTTGCCTGACTGCATCAATATGCCGATATGCCGCGCACGCAAACCCGCGCGCTCGCGCTCGGTGCGCCTGGAAATGCGCTGCCCCATCACTTCGACAATGCCGCCATCCGGGTCGTCCAGCCCGGCCAGGCATGCCAGCAACGTGGACTTGCCGCTGCCGGAAGGTCCCGTGACCGCGACAAACTCACCTGCAGCGATCTGCAGGGACACCCCCTTGAGCGCCGCCGTCTCCACATCACCGTTGTGGTAGAAGCGGTAGAGCCCACTGGCCGAGAGCGGCAGCATCTCAGTTCCAGCGAACCGAATTGGCCATCAACTGCCATTGATCGACGTTGTCAGCACCCACCGGGGCCGACAGATCGAGGGCTGCTTGCCGGCCATCGCGATAAAACAGATAGCGTTCGTGCTCCTGACGTAACTGACGATGGGTCACGGGGTTAGGTTCCGAGTCAGCTTTATAGCGAATGCGGATAGCCGGCCCGCCTTTTAGCGTGACACTGTCCACTTTGCCCGGCTCGACGTTGTTTCCGGCCTTGACCAGTGCCGGCAACTCGACAGACCTGGCCGACGCCTCGCTGGGCGCGACTGTTGCCGGAGTAACGCTCACGTCAACCACGTTGTACTTGTCCGCGAAACGCGCGCCGTCTGCACGCTCGGTGCGTGCCCAGCCCTCTGGAACCTTCAATGAAAGCCCAAGCGGTGATTGATAGCTGACAAAAACCTGAGAGTCTGGAATATCGCCGGGCGGATTTTTTTCCTGCTGGGCAGCAAAAACACCGGGAACAGCTAGCCAAACGGCCACCATGAGAGCGGTGAGACGCAGACGAATGGCGAAGCGTGGGAAGTCTCGATCAGTGCCTCTCATGTTGGCCTCGGCGCGCAATCTTCCAGGCAGGTGACAACACCCGCCACCCCACTAAGCGTAGGTGACTTTCGATTGCCCGCCCGCCAGGAATCCTGTTTCATGGCCGTCCGGTTCATCATGAAACGAACGATCTGGCTTGCACCGGCCGCAATGTTTGCATTCATGCCCGGTCGCCGGAGAAGATCAAAGCAGCACGATCGCTCTGGCACTGACTATCCTGATGCTACTGAGCCTCTCGGGCTCGATAACATCGCTCTCAGGGAATATCGAATGACCGCAAGACAAGTAATCAATGCTTCGGTGAGCCCAAAGGGCAGCCTGGAGACGCTGTCCCAACGCGAAGTTCAGCAACTGAGCGCCGCAGGATCAGGCAGCATCTACTCTCTTTTCCGCCAGTGCGCCCTGGCAATCCTCAATACCGGCGCCCATGTCGACAATGCCAAGACCATTCTGGAAGCCTATCGGGACTTCGAGATTCGCATTCATCAGCAAGATCGCGGTGTCCGCCTGGAGCTGCTCAACGCACCCGCAGACGCCTTCGTCGATGGCGAAATGATCGCCAGCACCCGGGAGATGCTGTTCAGCGCCCTGCGCGATATCGTCTATACCGAGAACGAGCTGGACAGCCAGCGTATCGACCTGAGCTCATCCCAAGGCATCAGCGACTACGTCTTCCACCTGCTGCGCAACGCCCGCACCCTGCGTGCCGGCGTGGAGCCTAAAATCGTCGTGTGCTGGGGCGGTCACTCGATCAGCAGCGAGGAATATCAGTACACCAAGAAAGTCGGCCACGAACTGGGCTTGCGCAGTCTGGATGTGTGCACCGGCTGCGGGCCTGGGGTGATGAAAGGCCCGATGAAGGGCGCGACCATTTCCCACGCCAAGCAACGGATCACCCACGGTCGCTACCTGGGGCTGACGGAGCCCGGGATTATTGCGGCAGAAGCGCCGAACCCGATCGTCAATGAACTGGTGATCCTGCCGGACATTGAGAAGCGCCTGGAAGCTTTCGTCCGCGTCGGCCACGGCATCATCATTTTCCCGGGCGGCGCCGGTACTGCCGAAGAGTTCCTCTACCTGCTCGGGATCCTGATGCACCCGGACAACCGCGACCTGCCCTTCCCGGTGATCCTGACCGGGCCGAAGAGCGCGGAGCCGTACTTGCAGCAACTGCACGCGTTCGTCGGCGCGACACTGGGCAAAGACGCGCAGAGTCACTACGAGATCATCATCGACGACCCGGCCCAGGTGGCCCGGCAAATGACTAAAGGGCTCAAGGACGTCAAGCAGTTCCGCCGCGAGCGCAACGATGCATTCCATTTCAACTGGCTGCTGAAAATTGACGAAGGCTTCCAGCGCCCGTTCGATCCAACCCACGAAAACATGGCCAGCCTGCAACTGCGTCACGACCTGCCGCCCCACGAACTGGCGGCGAACCTGCGTCGCGCGTTTTCCGGCATCGTTGCCGGTAACGTCAAGGACAAGGGCATCCGCCTGATCGAGCAATACGGTCCTTACAAGATCCATGGCGACGCAGCGGTCATGCAGCCTCTGGACAAACTGCTGAAAGCGTTTGTCGCGCAACACCGGATGAAACTGCCCGGTGGCGCAGAGTATGTGCCCTGCTATCAGGTCATCAGCTAAAAATACCCTCGCGTCGACAGGCTCGGAACCGTGCGGTTCCGGGCCGCTCTTCCCGCCTCGCGATACGCTTCCCCCCAACACAGCCTGAGTGATTGCCAGTGCAGACCACCCGTTTGACCCTGATCTGTCACGCCCGGACAGCGGCCCAGAAACTGGCGCGCTTTGCCCTGGATGAATCAGTGGAAATGGACTGGCAGAACGCAAAAGGCTCATTGGCCAAGCGTTTCAAACGAACGCCACGCCTGCTCAGCGCACCGGAAGCCCGGGCCCGCGAAACCGCCGCGCTGTTTGGCGCGGACATGGAAATTGTCCCGGCGCTGCGCGATTGTGATTTGGGTCGCTGGAAGGGGCTGCGGATCAATGACCTGCAACGAGACGAACCCGAACTGCTGCACGCCTGGCTGAGCGACAGCACCCATGCTGCGCATGGCGGTGAATCGGTGGCCCAGCTCTGCGAGCGGATTGCAGCGTGGCTGGATACCCTGGTCAGCCAGCCTGGGCACATCCTTGCGGTCACTCACCCGTTTGTGATTCGGGCCGCGTTGATGCACGTGATGCAATGCCCGCTCGCGCTGTTCAACACGATTGACGTCGAACCGCTGGCCGCCGTCGAATTCCGCTACAACGGCCGTTGGCGACTGCGCCTGACGCCAGCCTGAACCCGTGACCTCAAAGGTTCTGCCAGCCGGCAACCTTCTGCGCACTGATACTGATCCCACCACACACGATGATTACCACATCATGGGCTGCGGCAATCGCCGGGTGATCCAGATACGCGACGGCCAGCGAGACACCGCACGCTGGCTCCACCAGTTGACGCAGGTCATCGGCATAACGGACGACGCCCATGATGGCCTCGGCATCCGTCAGCACGACACACGTGTGCGGGAAGTGCTGGATGTGCTCAACCGGCCATTGCGCAACTTGCAGCGCCCCGAGTGAGCTGGCAATGCTGCTGATTTCAGAGAGTTTGACCGGATGCCCGGCCTTGACCGCGGCGTCGAATGACGCTGCGCCTTCGGTTTCGCAGGCAATGATCCGGCAATCCAGCCGGGCGTGGCGTTCCAGGCCGGTGAGGATCCCGGCCAGCAAACCACCGCCGCCCACCGACGCCACTATCGTGTCGACCTGAGGGCAGTCCTGCAGAATTTCATCGATCATCGTGCTGTGCCCTTCCCACAGCGTCGGGTGGTCGAACGCCGGCACGTATTCGGTATCGGGCGCCTTGGCGAGTTCCAGCGCCAACTGGTTGGCCTCGTCCCACACCTGACCGTGCACGATCACTTGTGCGCCGGTTTTGGCGATTCGCGCCCGGGTGCTTTCCGGGGTGGTGTGCGGCACGATGATGCTCGCTTGCAACCCCAACGCCGCGGCGGCCACTGCCGTCGCATAGCCGGCATTGCCGCCGGACGGGCAGACCACTTTTTTCATGCCCTGCTCGGCCGCGCGGGTACAGAGCAGGCCCATGCCGCGCAACTTGAATGAACCGCTGGGTTGCAGGTTTTCCAGTTTGAGCCAGATTCGCCGGCTGGGCGTCGAGAGCCCCGGATGGAGTATCAACGGTGTTCTGATATGCAGCATCACGGGCATCCTGATCAAAAAAAAACGGATAAATAGAAGGCTGGTACCGGTGCTGGCAAAGGTACATTCGACGAATGCCCCCAGGACCGGGCTATACCGCTGAGTTTAGACGTCGGCGCCTTCCTGGCTCGGCCAACACTATCAAACCTGGTGGCCGGACGGCTCGGCCCTTTTGCCCACGATTCCAAATTCAACCGGCGCCTTGATGTAAAACAAGGCAATGTCTTCGGCCTCGAGCCGCTCGAACAGGCGAGTGCACTCTTCTTCGGTAATCGCCAGGCGGATCTCGGCGGGCTGATCGCCCATCTCGAAAAAATGCGCGGAATGCAGTTTCCCGGAATGCCCGAAGCCTTCGATACCGGTTGCCAGAGTGGCCCCGTGCAGGCCCATTTCTTTCGCCAGATCGATGAGCCAGTCACCGAGCATTTTTCCGTGATGACGCCGGTTTTGCTGAGTAAAGAAAATCACCAGAAAACCTTGCATGACGGATCTCCTCTTCAATGGCCTCGATGACTCAACATAAACCCGCCTTGCCGAATATTGAAGTGCCCGGGATTTGTTGCAGAGGCGGTAAAGAAGATCAGCGGTCATACGCCGCATTCAGCAGGCTGCTATGCCTTCTCATGGGAGCTGTCGATCAAGTCAGCCGAGGGAGGCGCTGAAAACAGATGCGTGGCCAGGGTCGCGGCACCCACCTTGTGCGCGCAGAGAAAAACCGGTGCCAGCCCCTGAAAGGAGGTGGCAGATGCTCTACATCGTCAGTTGGTCAATCACTCCGGAACGTCGTAATAGCGCGATCGAACGTTTTCTCAAAACAGGCGGAGCCCCACCAGCAGGCGTCAAGATGCTGGGACGCTGGCATGCCGTAGGACGCATGACCGGTTTTGGTGTTGCAGAGGCCAGTGATGTCACACTGATACAGAAATGGGTGCTCGAATGGAGCGACCTGCTGGCCATGGAGATTCACCCTGCATTGACGGATGAACAGGCCGCGCCGCTGCTGGCGGCGGCACTTGGCAAGTGATATTGATCGTTCCCACTCCCGCGTGGGAACCGCCCCTCACCCTAACCCTCTCCCCAAAGGGGTGAGGGAACTGACCGAGGTGTTTTTTCGAGTTACATCGACCTGAAAGTCCGAGTCGAACTCAGGTTTGAAAGGCCCGGAGATCTGCTCCCTTTCCCCCTCTCCCCTATGGGGAGAGGGCCGGGGTGAGGGAGGGATTTCAGATCAGAACAGAGCATTCAGACGCTGAGTTTTCTTGACTGACCAGCATTAGCCCAGGTGACGGCTCTGCTCAGGTATCGACCGGACTTACTTCGCGCCGTAGATATCGAAGTCGAAGTACTTTTTGTTGATCTTCGCGTACGTGCCGTTGGCGAGAATGGTCGCCAGGGCCTTGTTCAGGTCTTCGCGCAGTTCAACGTCACTCTTGCGCACGCCAATGCCGTCACCGACGCCGAAGAAGTCCGGGTTGTCCAGGGTGCCGCCGGCAAACTCGTAGTCCTTGCCTACCGGTTTATTCAGAAAACCGTAGCTGGCCTGAATCGAGCCCTGCAACGACGCATCGAGGCGCCCGACCACGAGGTCGGCGTAGACCTGGTCCTGATTCTGATAAGAAAGAATCTCTACCCCCTGCTTGCCCCAGACCGCTTTCGCAAAGGCTTCCTGGGTCGAGCCCTGCTCCACGCCGATGCGCTTGCCTTTGAGCGACTCAACGGTCGGCTGCAGATCCGATCCGCGCTTGATCACCAAGCGTGCCGGCGCGTTGGAGACCTTGTCGCTAAACGCAATCTGCTCCTGACGCTTGGGGGTGACGGTCATCGATGACGCGATAGCGTCGAACTTGCGCGCCAGCAGCCCTGGAATCATCCCGTCCCAGCTGCTTTCAACCCAGACGCATTTAGCGTGCAACTCTGCACACAGCGCGTCGGCGATGTCGACGCCAAAGCCGGTCAGCGTGCCATCCTGGTTTTTGTATTCCAGCGGTGGGTACGTCGGGTCAATACCCAGTCTCAACACTTTGCCGGACCAGTCGGCCGCACCGGCCAGGCCGGATGCCGTCATGAAAACCAGTGAAACCGCCGCGATCATCTTATTCATTGTTATTGTCCTCCAGGGGTTCGCCGAGTCGGGTTACCGACCGATTTTTGTATAACCGTGATGTTAAAAAAGCGTGCGCCTCAACGCAGAAAACCCTCGGCCAACTTTACCCAATAGCTCGCGCCGATTGGCAGGCAAGCATCATTGAAGTCGTAACCGGGATTGTGCAGCAAACAGCTGCCATCGCCCTGGCCATTGCCGATCACTAGGTAGCTGCCGGGGCATTGTTCCAGGATGAACGCGAAATCCTCGCTGGCGGTGAAGGGCCGCAGGTCTTCGATCAGTTGCCCTTCTCCCAACCACTCCTGCGCAATCTGCCGGGCGAATGCGGTTTGCTCGGGATCGTTGATCAGCACCGGATGGCAGTGGAAATAATCGATTTGGGCCTGCGCGCCGAAACTCGCGGCCTGTCCGTTGACCAGCTCGGTGATTCTGCGTTCGAGCAATTGGCGGACCTCAGGCGTCAACGCTCGCACGCTCAGGATCATTTCGGCGGACGCGGGAATCACATTCGAAACGTTCCCGGCATGAATCGAACCGACCGTGATGATTGCCGTTTCCTGCGGATTGACGTTGCGCGAGACGATGCTTTGCAGGGCGATCACGATCGATGCGCAGACCACCACCGGGTCGACTGCCTTATGCGGCACCGCGCCATGGCCACCGGTGCCGATGATTTTGATCGTGACGGTATCTGCAGAGGCCATGAACGGCCCGCTGTAAAACCCCAACTGCCCGGCGGGATAGCCCGGGATATTGTGCATGGCAAAAATCGCATCACACGGGAAGCGTTCGAACAGCCCGTCCTCGAGCATCTTCTTCGCACCACCCAACCCTTCTTCGGCCGGCTGGAACACCAGGTTCAGCGTGCCGTTGAAATCCCGCGTTTGCGCCAGGTATTTGGCCGCCGCGAGCAAGGTTGCCGTATGACCGTCGTGGCCGCAGGCGTGCATCACGCCGTCGATCCGGCTGGCATACGGCAACCCGGTGGCTTCCTGAATCGGCAGCGCATCCATGTCTGCGCGCAGTCCGAGGGAGCGGCCCTCGCCATTTTTCAAGGTCCCGACCACACCGGTCTTGCCCAGGCCTTTGCTGACGTCATACCCCCACTGCGTCAAACATTCCGCCACCAGCTCGCTGGTGGTGAACTCTTCAAAGCCAAGCTCGGGGTGCGCGTGAATTCGCTGACGCAGGGTGATCATTTCATCCTGCAGCGCAGCGATTCCTGGCAAGACGTGGCCAGCATTCATGGGTGTGCTCCTCGATAAGAATGTTCAGCTGCCGGCGATTCAACCCAGGCGCTGTTGGGTCGATCTTAGGGAATGGGTCGTAGGCTGGGGAGGCGCAGTTTGGTTATGATGACAACCAACAGTTGTCACCACGGTGAGCAGATGAAACTGCATCAATTACAAGCCCTGATTGCCAGCGCCGAGACCGGCAGCATCCGCGCCGCCGCGCGTTCGCTGGACATCTCCCAGGCCGCGGTGACCAAAGCCCTGCGCGAGCTGGAAACCGAACAACAGTTGCCGCTGTTTGTCAGAACCCCCAGCGGCCTGAACTTCACCGAGTTCGGCAAGGTGCTGCTGACTCACGCCCGGCTGGTGCTCAAGCAACTGGAACATGCGCAGACCGAACTCGATCACCTGCGCGGCAAGGCCCAGGGACGCCTTTGCGTCGGGGTCACGCCCTGGGTCGCGTTAACCTTCCTGCCCGAAGTGGTCCTGGCTTTTCGGGCACGCATGCCGGAGATTCATCTGGAGTTGTTCGAGAGTTTGATGGCAGTTGCCCAGCCACTGCTGCGTGACGGCAGCATGGATTTCGCCATCGGCCAGCTTAATCCGGCACAAGCGACCGCGGAATTTGCCTGCGAAACCCTGCTCGAATACCAGACTTCGGTGCTGGTTCGCCAAGGTCATCCGCGACAGAACGCACGGTCGATTCACGAGCTGCTGGACCAGGACTGGACCCTGAACTACGCGCCAGACGGCCACGATGCGCTGATGCAGGAGCTGTTCTGGAGGCACAACGTGCAGATCGATGAGCAACGCATCGTGCGCGCCCATTCACTGGCGATCCTGCAAATGATGCTGGAACGGGCCGACATGTGTACCTGGGGTCCGACCATCCTGAGCACCGCCTCGCCCTTCCTCGGCCGATTGGTGTCTGTGAACCTGATCGAGCAGTTCGAACCAAGACAGCTGAGCATCGTCACTCGCCGCAACGGCTCGCTGAGCAATCCGGCGCTGTGTTTTACCGATTGCCTGCTACAGGTGATTCGGCGCCATGCGCGCTCGGCCAAGAAGGAAGACCGGCAGCTGTTTGAAACGCTGCAGTTGTTGGTGTGAGGTGACGCAGCACCGCGTCACTCAACCGCCATACGTTCCAGGCTGTTGCTCAAATGCAGCAGCATGGCCGCTCTGGCCGCATCAGGGTCCTGTCGGCGAATCGCATTGAAGATCGCTTCGTGCTCCAGATTGGCGGATTGACCCAGCTTCATCAGGTCGGTGTCACCCCGCTCCTGCGCGTTGATCCGCGTGCGCGGTATGACCGAGTTACCGAGGTGATAGATGATGTCGGTGAAGTACGTATTCCCGGTGGCTTCGGCAATCAGCCGGTGAAAACGCAGGTCGGGCTCAACACTGCTGTCGTTATTGGCCAA
Source organism: Pseudomonas sp. CVAP#3 (assembly GCF_018986375.1). NCBI lineage: Bacteria > Pseudomonadati > Pseudomonadota > Gammaproteobacteria > Pseudomonadales > Pseudomonadaceae > Pseudomonas > Pseudomonas sp. CVAP#3. The sequence continues at coordinate 78,967 of NZ_JAHMSC010000002.1, read as the reverse complement.
CGAGTTCTGATAGTCGTCCAGCGCCTGGCGCATCCGGACGAGCTGATCGTCGGTTCGGCGTTTTGCTGCCAGGGCCGCGGCTTGCGTCTCCAGTCCCATGCGCAGTTCGAGAATCCCCCGCACGCTGATGGCGGTGTCGCTGCTCAGGCGAAAACCCTGATGCGGGTCACGTTCCAGGGCAAACGTTCCTACGCCATGCCGGGTTTCAACCAGACCCGAAGCCTGCAACTTGGAAATGGCCTCGCGAACCACGGTGCGACTGACGCCATGCTCACGAACAATCGTGGATTCGGAAGGCAGTTTTTCACCGGGCGCGATCTGCCCAAGCAGGATGCGTTGAGTCAGCTCGGCGACAATGTCGTGCGCCAGGCCAGGCGCACGCTTGCGGCCTGAACCGCTGGATTGGTTTTGCATGTGGTCCGACCCGTTCAAAGGAGGCTCCAGAATACTACTACCGTCAGTCTGCGGGCTGTCCCCCGCCTCTTCCAAGTGCTGATTTTGCACCTCGACATGTCAGACAACATAGCTGTTTCAGCCGTTTTATTCGACTGCCTCGTTTGCATGACGAGCGAGATGCTCATCATGAAAACTGAAACACCGAGTCAAAATCGAGCCTTAACCGCCTAAAACACGTCAATTACATCCATTTAAATCTTACAAACCCAGTTTTTATAGCTATTTGGTCGCACGACTCGTATTGCGAGCGAAAAATCTCACTTGTATGATGACTGGCAACTTAAGTCGCAAACAACACTGCAACACCACACCCGCATAACAATAATCAGTGGGAGTCATGAACCGTGAGCAACTCAAGCGCCACACCTGCCGTCTCGCCGGACAATCCTGTCCTGGCGCGCGCCATTTCGAAAGTGAAGAGCCATGTGCTCCCACTCTTCGTCATCATGTTCATCGTCAATTACATCGACCGCGTCAACATCGGTTTCGTCCGCACCCACATGGAACACGACCTGGGCATCGGTGCCGCGGCTTACGGGCTCGGTGCCGGTTTGTTCTTCATTGGTTATGCGCTGTTCGAAGTGCCCTCCAACATACTGCTGCAAAAAGTCGGGGCGCGTTTCTGGCTGACCCGGATCATGTTCACCTGGGGCATTACCGCCACGCTGATGGCCTTCATCCAGAACGAAACCCACTTCTACATCTTGCGTTTTCTGCTGGGCGTGGCCGAAGCCGGTTTCTTCCCGGGCGTCATCTACTACTTCACTCGCTGGTTGCCCGGCGTCGAGCGCGGTAAAGCCATCGCGATCTTCCTCAGCGGCTCGGCATTCGCCTCGCTGATCTCCGGGCCGTTGTCCGGCATGCTCCTGCAAATCAACGGTCTGGGCATGCATGGCTGGCAGTGGATGTACATCATCGAAGGCATGGCGTCGGTGTTCCTGTGCTTCTTCGTCTGGTTCTGGCTGGACTCCAAACCGCATGACGCCAAGTGGCTGAGCCGTGAAGAGCAGGATGCGCTGGTGGGCGAAATCGATCGCGAACAACGTGAGCGCGACGCCGCTCACACGGTCAAGCCGACCTTGGGCAAGTTGCTCAAGGACCGTCAGATCATGCTGTTTTGCGCGCTGTACTTCTGCATTCAGCTGACGATCTACGCCGCGACCTTCTGGCTGCCCAGCATCATCAAAAAAATGGGCGACCTCAGCGACATTCAGGTGGGTTTCTACAACTCGATTCCCTGGCTGATTTCGATTGTCGCCATGTATGCCTTCGCTGCACTGTCGGGCAAGTTCAAGTTCCAGCAGGCCTGGGTTGCTGCTGCGCTATTGATTGCCGCTACGGGTATGTTCCTGTCGACCACGGGCGGGCCGATCTTTGCGTTCATCGCCATCTGCTTTGCGGCGATCGGTTTCAAGTCAGCCTCTTCACTGTTCTGGCCGATTCCCCAGGGCTACCTCGATGCCCGGATCGCTGCCGCGGTCATCGCCCTGATCAACTCCATCGGCAACCTCGGCGGCTTCGTCGCCCCCACCACTTTCGGCTTTCTGGAACAAACCACCGGCTCCATTCAGGGCGGACTGTATGGCCTGGCAGGCACCTCGATCATTGCTGCGCTGCTGGTGTTTTTCGCCAAGACCAAACCCACGGTAACGGACACCGCCAACACGGACATTCACCAGCCCGTGCTCGGTAAATCGCACTGATCGGCGCTTGGCTCGAACTGACAAGACAGGAACTGAACATGAACACTGAACACCTGCACCACACCGGCAAAGCCCCGCTGATCACCAGCCTCCAGGTCATCCCGGTTGCCGGCCATGACAGCATGCTGATGAACCTCAGCGGCGCCCACGGCCCGTTCTTCACCCGCAACATCGTCATTCTCAAGGACAGCTCCGGCAATGTCGGCGTCGGTGAAGTCCCCGGTGGCGAGCGTATTCGTGAAACGCTGGAAGACGCCCGCAGCCTGGTGGTCGGGCAACCAATCGGCAACTACCAAAGCATCCTCAACGCCATGCGCCGTGCGTTCGCTGCCCGCGATTCGGCCGGCCGTGGCCTGCAAACCTTTGACTTGCGCATTACCATCCATGCGGTGACCGCCATGGAGGCGGCCTTGCTGGACTTGCTCGGTCAGTACCTCGAAGTCCCGGTGGCGGCCTTGCTCGGTGAAGGCCAGCAACGCGATGCGGTGAAGATGCTCGGTTATCTGTTCTACATTGGCGACCGTCACCAGACCGATCTGGCGTACCGCAGCGAACCCGACGCGGATGACTGGTTCCGCTTGCGCCACGAACAGGCGATGACGCCTGAAGCCGTCGTGCGCCTGGCCGAGGCCGCCAAGGCCAAATACGGTTTCAACGACTTCAAGCTCAAGGGCGGTGTGTTGCGCGGAGAGGAAGAAATTGAAGCCGTTACTGCTTTGGCCGAGCGCTTTCCTGATGCACGTATCACTCTTGACCCGAATGGCGCTTGGTCGCTTAAAGAAGCCATCCGTTTGTGCCGCGATCAGCATCACGTTCTCGCTTACGCCGAAGACCCATGCGGCGCAGAAAACGGTTACTCGGGCCGTGAAGTCATGGCTGAATTCCGCCGCGCCACGGGTTTGAAAACCGCGACCAACATGATCGCCACCGACTGGCGCGAAATGGGCCATGCCATCCAGCTGCAATCAGTGGACATTCCATTGGCCGATCCGCACTTCTGGACCATGCAAGGCTCGGTACGCGTGGCGCAGATGTGCCATGAGTGGGGGCTGACCTGGGGTTCTCATTCCAACAACCACTTCGACATTTCACTGGCGATGTTCACCCAGGTCGCGGCGGCTGCACCGGGCGATATCACTGCAATCGACACCCACTGGATCTGGCAGGACGGGCAACGCCTGACCAAGGAGCCGCTGCAAATCGTCGACGGTCACATCAAGGTTCCAGCCAGGCCCGGCCTGGGCGTCGACATCGACATGGACGCCGTCGCCAAGGCTCACGAACGCTACAAAGGCATGGGCCTCGGCGCGCGCGACGACAGTGTGGCGATGCAGTTCATGATTCCGGGCTGGACGTTCGATAACAAAAAACCCTGCCTGGTGCGCTGAGTTTCGGCGGCTACGCAACGTGATGCCTTGAAACAAGCGAGGACAGGTTCATTGCCCTGTCCTCGCCTTCTCGCGAATAGATCTATCCCCTCCGCTCCCCCGCCCCCGCCTCCGCCTCCGCCTCCGCCTCCGCGTTTATCGGGATCAGAAACAACCCTGTCAAAAAATTTATCCCGCCGAGAACAGGCCGAAAGATTGACCTCTCTAGGATGAGCGCACGCCTGAAGTTCAGGCAGCATTCGAGGCTAAATAACCTATGACGCGCCCACTTTCGACCAAGGCCAACTACAGCATTGTGTTGGTCAACTACAAATCGCTTGAGCTGACCAGGACCTGCCTGGAACTGCTGCACGAACATGTGCAAGCGGCTGGCGTGCCGGTGTTTGTGGTGGACAACTATTCGAACGATGCGAGCAGCGAATACCTGCGCACGCTCGACTGGATCAACCTGATCGAACGCAAAAGCAACGGCCCTGAAGCCGGAAGTTTTGCTCATGGCCGGGCCTTGGATCTTGCCCTGGAGCAGGTTGAAACCGAGTACCTGTTTTTGTTGCACACCGATACGTTCATTTACGACCCGACAGTGTTCAGCCTGATGCTCAGCCAGTGCGCTGGCCCGCAGGAAGTGGCGGCGGTCGGCTGCTTGGAACAGCTGAACCGAGGTGTAACCCGAACGGCCTGGCGCCTGACATCACGGTTTTTCAAGCACTACACCCGGCGCAGCTTGCTGGCCCTGGGATTGAATGCCAAGGCACCGAAACCGTTCAGGGAAGTTCACTTGAAAAGCTTCTGCACCCTGTGGAACGTGCGCCTGGTTAAACAACACGGCCTGCGCTTTCAAATGGATGGGCGCAATCCCGGTTACGAACTGCAAGATCGAATGGCGGCGCTGAACTACAAGATCGGCTTCATTTCGCCACGCACGATTTTCCGTTATCTGGATCATATTCAAAGCGGGACGGTTTCAGCGATGGGCGGATATGCGAATAGCCACCGCAGGGTCAAGGTGTACAACCAATTGACCGGACAGCGAGCATTCAAGGCTGATGCATTGCAGACAAATGGCTACGTGGGATCGTTTAAGCAAGCGCGCTCTCCCGCTATTGTTTGATGCCTGCTTCCAAAAGATCGTCCGAACGCGGCCCGAGCCTGCGGCCGCTACGGATATCAACCGCCACAACGAAGTGATACGCCCGCCCCACCACTCAACAGGCCGAGCGTTAGCTCGCCTGCCGCCCTTGATCTTGATCCACCCGCCCCTATCGGGAGACCGAGTGGAGGTGTTCATCAGGGGGTGGGCACGCAGCGCCGTACGGCGCAGCCGGACACATCGAGAGGAGGTCGTCGCGCAGCAGACCGTAGGCGATGCCCCCTGATGAATGCCGGAGCGAGGGAACGCCGAGCCTAGGCGAGGTGCCGGACGCTTGGGGCGAGCGTTTTTTTGCTTACTTTTTTTAGGCGCTTGTAAAAAAAGTGAGTCGCCGTCAGGCGAAACCCTAAGTGGCCGTTACCGCAGGAATGGATATGTACACCTGCAAGAGATGGGTCGGCTGTCAGGCCGCCATCGCAGGCAAGCCAGCTCCCACAGTTGGACTGTGTACATCTGCGGGAGATTGGTCGGCTATCGGGCCGCCAAGGTCAAAAGGTCCTGGACCTACGGCACCAGAGGCCATTCAGCCAGCGCCCGATAGCGGCCTTTATGCGATTCAAACAACGCAAAATGCCCGGCACTCAGATGAAAGTCCGGGGGCGTTGCAGATTCCGGGACCGGCTCTCGAAAGTCACGCATCAAGGTCAAATGAGGACGATATTCCCGAGGCGCGTCGGCAAACCCAAGCGCCAGCATCGCCTGCTGCAAGGCATACACCAGCTGACGCAATGGCAACGACGTCTGCGTTGGCGCGAGTAACAAAACACCGGCGCGGCGCCATGCATCCAGCTGGTCGAGAGAGACCGTCAAGCGCTCGCCCGGCGTTCTGACTTGCGCGGCAGCCGCGCAGATATCCGGAATCTGCGTCACCGCCACAGCCCCCAGAAACATCAGCGTCAGATGAAAGTTTTCCGCTGGCACCGGGCGTCCGCCAGTAAGCCGCAGAGCGCTTCGCCATTGGGCGATCGCTCGACGTTGTGCCGTGGCGCAGGGCAGCGCGAAAAACAATCGCTTGAACGGTTCGCCCTGCTCACGCGGTCCATTGTTCATGCCTTATACCTCCCGACTGGAGTGCGAGTAACGCTCAGGACTTGCCGCCCAGCGCAGCCGACAATGCGGCATCCCGCCCATAAATATCCGGGGCATAAAGCAACTGGCCTTGCTGGTCGGCTTGCACGGTCCAGTAACTGAGCAGGATCGGCACCGGTGTCGCCAGCCTGAATTCGTGGGTCAGCCCCGTCGCCAGCAGCTCATTGGTCCGCTGACGCTCAGCCGGGCTCAACAACAGATCGCGCAACTGCATCGCCTGCTCGACCCGCACACAGCCTGAACTGAACGCCCGCGGCGCCTTTTGGAAAAGCGCCTGGCTGGGGGTGTCGTGCAGGTACACGGCGAACGGATTGGGGAAGCGGATCGCCATTTGCCCCAGCGGATTCTTCGGTCCCGCATCCTGGCGCAGGAGGATGTTGCCAGGGTTATCCCAGTCGATCTCGTCCACCGCCAACGGATGGCCGTCACTGTCCAGCACCTGCAGGTTCTGTTTACCGAGGAACGCCTGATCCCGGCGAATTTCCGGCAGCTTGTCTTCACGCATGATAGTCGGTGGCACTGTCCAGGTCGGGTTCAGGGTCAGGCGCGTAACCGACGACTTCAGCAGCGGGGTCTGCCGCTCGGCACGCCCCACCTGAGTGCGCGTCTGCCAGACCGGCGTACCGCCCTGATAGACGGTCAACGTCGCCGCGGCCACATTGACCAGCAGACCATTGGGTTCCAGATCCTGCGCCAGCCAGCGAAAACGTTCGAGGTTGATCCGCAACTGCTCGCGCCGCACCGCCGGGCTGACGTTCAGCTCGGTCAAGGTGCCCTCCCCCAGCACGCCATCCGCTTGCAACGAATGGCTCAGCTGGAAGTTTTTCAGCGCGCTCACCAGCTCCTTGTTATAGACCGTGCCGACACCCGCGGAAACGTTGGCCAGATAGCCTTCGCTGAAGAGTCGCTTCGCCAGTTCAGGTACTCGCGCATCCTGTGCGCCGGGTTGCAACAAGGGCCCACTGGCGAGCGTCTGCCAATGGGGCAACGGCCGCTGACGCTGTCGGGCATAAACACGGCGCAAGCTCTGGTATTGCTCAAGGCTTGGACGCGCCAGTTGAAAAGCCGTCGCCATGTCTTGCAGGCCCGGCCCGGCAATGGCCAGCACCTCGGCGGGCCGGTCGTGCGGCAATGCCTGCGCATGCCACAACGGCTCGAAACGAGATTGCAACAGGCGGCCGTAACGCAGGTCCTGCAAGGCTTGCAGGTAACGCTGACTGATGCCGATATCGGCACACACTGCATCCCTTTCGGCAGCGCCCGTGGGCAGGTGGTAACGGTTGGGATCGAGGCCGTCATCGGCCAACTGCTGCAACTGTGCCTGCAAGGCCGGCAAGCGTCCGTTGGCCGTCCAGATCAGGGCGTAGTCCTGCTGCTGATAAAAAGCCTGCAACAGCGTTTGCGCCGACGCACTCAGGTGCGCGGCCAGGCCCGGGCAATCGACCGGCAATTGAGTGAGCGCCAATTTCAATGGGCTGTCGTGATCAGCCAGCTCGTTCTGGGCAGTCGCGACCAATGGCGCAGCGAGCAGGAAAAGGCTCAAGTAACATGCGTACTTTTTGATCAACTGCTTCACTCCACTCCATGGCCGTCAAGTAGACGGTCAACCTCTGCAGCAGGTGCGGCAAGCACCAAGGCCAGCGTATGCACAGGCCTGCCGAGGGAACGGCAGGAGGTCGGGAGCCAACAATAACAACAGGACTCTCTGCGCATGCTGACCTATTTACGCCGACACTGTCTGGCAGCTATGACGCTGGGCGCAATGTGCAGTCCGGCATTCGCCGCCGACACCCACAATCAAACGTTATATAACAGCCTCGCGCACGCCGCTCCGGAACTCAACCCCCAAGCACTGCAAAGTGCCCTGAACGCCATGCAATGCGCCGTCAACAGTGGCGCGAAGCAGGCCGAGCGCCTGGCCGTGATCGACTACTCGCAACCGTCCACGGCTCGTCGTCTTTGGATCTTCGATCTGCGCAAAAAGTCCCTGGTACTGCGCGATCTTGTCGCTCATGGGCAAAAATCCGGGGAAAATTTCGCCACGCAATTCTCCAATCGCGTCGGCAGCTATCAGTCCAGTCTGGGCCTGTTTCGCACCCAGGAAAGCTATCAGGGCAGCCACGGCTACTCGCTGCGCATGGAAGGCCTGGAACCGGGCTTCAATGACCGCGCACGTGATCGCGACATCGTGATTCACGCGGCCGACTACGTGAATCCCTTATGGAGTGAACGCCAGGGACGTATCGGTCGCAGCCAGGGTTGCCCGGCAGTGCGCCCGCAAGTGGCGCGCCAGGTGATCGATAAACTCAAGGACGGCCAGTTCATGTTTTCCTGGTATCCCGACCAGCACTGGCTGAAAGCCTCGGCCTACCTCAACTGTCGGCCACACCTGGGGACCGACATCCTCACCGCGAATGGCAACTGACGTGTCCGGAGATAAGGTTGGTTTTGGTGTGGTCAGGCATCACCAAAATGAACGACTGCTGATGTAAAGCTCGCTTGATCACTGCCGATAAGCTTAGTGTCCTGCTCCATATTATGCTCGCTCGAAATGATGGCAATACGCCAATCACATGGTATATTGGAGAATCCTTCGCATTTACAGATCAAGTTCTGTCGTTAATTTTCCAAGAAAATCCGATACGATTTTAGTTTGATTTGCATCACGACAAGGGTGTACACGCGCTGAAGGAGAAGCGCCAGGGTTAGACCGAAAAGCTTCTCTGCTTTCGTGCATTTACATGGTCTAAATCTGGTTTTACCTAGGAAAGTATTGAAGGTGCATCTTTTATCATGAAAAACGTTTACTTGATCAGCAACGTCAATAATGGCGGAAAAACATACCTTGAATACTTGCTGCCAGCGCTAAATGCTCTTCGCGAGAAGTACAACTGCATAGTACTCCAGACCAAGACTGTCGGTATCAGCAAGCACGAAGCAGAACAGATCCTCAACAGTCCGATTGAGGAGGTGGAACTGACTTTTATCGCAACGCTTAGATCGCAAACAGTCATCTCAAATGACGCCTCGATTGGGCGACTGCTGGATGAGTCAAATTTTGGTATTTTTATTGCGCATGGCAATGTCGGCATGCCCATCGACGACAAATACTATTGCTCCGATTGGACATCACATTGGGATGCGATTGTTTCTTCATCCCGATCGCTTTTTGACCTGATCAAAGCAGGTCTACAGGCATGACCGGCACGCGCTGCGTAAAGTATTTGAAGGAAGATCATTGCGCTCGGACCTTCGAAAAACAAGTGCAATATCTACACTGCCAGTCAAAATCCCCGAGCCTTTCAGGTTTCCCCCTGACTATCTGCGAACACCCGATGAGTATGTCGTAGGCCTTCTGCCGACCCAAAAAGGAATATGCCCGAACGGCGCTACTCTATATGAAAATATGGAGACCGTTATCAACTCAGTCAAGTCCACTATTCCTCATGCGACATTTATTTTACGCCCGTACATGACTGACTTTGAAGCGCCGTATGTAAAAGAGTTGTGTGGACTGCTTTCTCAGTACCAATGGATCTCAATCGATGAATCCAAAGAAAGCAGTAAAGAATTCTACCAACGCTGTGACACCCTCATTACCGACGCCTCGAGCGGTGGTGTTTCCTTTATGCTGAATACCTGCAGACTGCCAATCTATTATGTTCCGGCAGCCAGCGAGAGCAACCCCATCGTCAAGGCCTGGCTGAAACAAATGAATGGTTTGCTGCCAATAGCCAATAGTGGCGACCGCCTTAAAGAAATAGCCATTGAAATCGAATCGCTTACGCCTGATGAGCATTTTCTCAGGTATCAAAAATTCCATGAAGAAGAATACAGCGACCTGCATCACCCGAATGAAGTTTTTCAAGACCTGGTCCAGAAACAGCATGAGTCTGATTTCCGCTACTTTTCGATCGATTCTTTTGGAGAAATCGACAAGAGCGAAATCAGCAATCAAGAAAGCGTCCTGCAACCATCATGAATCTCCGTTGATTAACACTTCTAAACTGAAAACAAGTTAGGTCGATATGACAGATGACCGCGCCGGGCGGGTAGTATGGATTACAGGTCTTTCGGGTGCTGGCAAATCAACCTTGGCCCATGAGTTCGTTGCCGAACTGCGAAACCATGCCCAGCCGGTTGTAATGTTAGATGGAGATGAGTTGCGCGAGGTATTTGGCGCTGCAACTGCTAATTCACAAAACCATGGACGCGAGGGGCGATTGGCGTTGGCAATGCAATACGCCCACCTGTGCAAAGTGATTGCCGCGCAGGGGCTCACGGTGGTGATTGCAACGATTTCGCTGTTCCGCGAAGTTCATGCCTGGAACCGTACCCACCTACCGGGTTATTTCGAGGTTTACTTGAAGGTGCCGGTGGAGGAACTCCGCCGCCGGGACCCCAAGGGTATATATCGCCGGTTCTATGCGGGCGAGTTGCAGAATGTCGCGGGGCTCGATGTATCGATTGATGAACCGACAGCGGCAGACTGGGTGGTTGAGTTCGAACCTGACCGCCCCGTGCAAACATTGACAGATGATTTACTACATAGATTTTATAAAAGGAAGTTGGTATGAAAACCGAATGGGATTACACCGCGCTGGCTGATGCTTATTTGAAACGTCCTGACTACGCTGACGCCGCAATCGATGCAATGCTCTCGATTGCAGGTGCCGAGAAAGGCGACAAGTTCTGCGATGTCGGAGCAGGCGTCGCACACCTGACCATGATGCTGGCTGCGCGTGGTCTGGATGTTGTTGCGGTGGAACCTAATGATGCGATGCGCGCGAACGGCATCAAGCGTACCGCAGACTTGGCCAACGTGAGCTGGCATGAAGGGACGGGCGAAGTCACAGGACAAACGTCGCAGGCTTTCGACATGGTCACCTTTGGCAGTTCCTTCAATGTCTGCGACCGCCAGCAGGCACTCAAGGAAACCGCGCGCATTCTCAAGCCTCGAGGCTGGTTCGCCTGTATGTGGAATCATCGTCATCTTGATGATCCGATCCAGGCCCGCATCGAAGCCATCATTAAAGAGCGGGTACAGGGTTATGGCTACGGCACTCGTCGTGAAGATCAAACTGCCGTGATCGATGCCAGTGCGCTTTTCGGCCCTGTTGTTCATCTTGATGCGCGCGTCATTCACGAGCAAAGCATTGAAGAGTGCCTGGAAGCCTGGCGTTCTCACGCAACGCTGGAGCGTCAAGCCGGTGCGAATTTCCATGAGGTGATCAGCGCAATCGATGACTATCTGAAAAGCCTTCAGACGTCCTCGATCCAGATTCCGTACTCGACCAATATTTGGGTTGCTCAGTTGAGATAATGCCGATGGCGCTGCATTTCTCTACCAAGGCTGGCACATTGGCCAGCCTGCAAGAGCGGCTCAAGTCGGCTCGCATTGCTCCGCTGTTGTCGTTCACCGTGAGGGACTGGCAAATCGGTGGGCAAGCCTGTTTACGTGATATCCAGGGACAGCTGGGGGCCGGTCCCTGGATCGTGCGCTCCAGTTGTCTGCGCGAAGATGGCGCGCAAGCTTCCTGTGCAGGGGCCTTTCTCTCGATCCCTGGTGTCAATGAAACAGGATTGGTATCGGCCGTTGAACAGGTGATCGCCAGTTATGGCGAAGTACACCTGGCAGACGAGGTACTGATTCAACCGATGCTGGGTAACGTGGTTCGTTCCGGCGTTGCCTTTTCCCACGACCCGAATACCTGCGCGCCGTACCGGGTTGTGAACTGGTCGGAAGGCAGTGACACGGCATCAGTCACCGGCGGCATGGGCGGTCGGCTTTGGCAGCAGGCGGCACTTAGCAAAGTGCCGCCGCCACCAAAATTCGCCCCCTTGATCGCCTTGCTCGAAGAGTTGCTGGCGTTGTTCGGTGGCGCACCGGTCGACTGCGAGTTCGCTGTCACACGCGAAGCAGAAGGCGAGGTATTGTGGCTGTTACAAGCCCGGCCATTGATTTTGCCAACACGCCCGGAGCCCGAAACAACGCAGGCCGCCCGGCTGGAAAGTATTCAGCGCAAGGTAGCGCGGGGCATGCAGCCGCACCCCTTCCTGATTGGCCAGCGTACGGTCTATGGCGTGATGCCGGACTGGAATCCGGCCGAGATTATCGGAATCCGTCCCAAACCGTTGGCGCTCTCGCTGTACCGGGATTTGGTGACTGACTCAATCTGGGCCTACCAGCGCCACAATTACGGCTACCGCAACTTACGCAGCTTCCCGCTGATGCCGCATTTCTTCGGGTTGCCCTACATCGATGTGCGCTTGTCGTTCAACTCCTTCATTCCTGCAGACCTCGATGAGGGACTGGCCGGGAGGCTGGTCGATCACTATATCGATCGGCTGCTGGCCGAACCGACGCTGCACGACAAGGTGGAATTCGAGATTGTTTTCTCGTGCTACACATTGGATTTGTCGCAACGACTGGAGCGCTTGGCCAGTGCCGGTTTCCTGGAGCACGAGCTAGAGGCCATCAGCACCAGTTTGCGCAAGCTGACCAACCGCATCGTTCATCCCAAGGACGGCTTATGGCGCGCCGATGCCAATAAGCTCGACATACTAAATGCGCGACGCGAAGAATTGCTGGCCTCCAACGCCGACCCGTTGGAGCGGATTTACTGGTTGCTGGAGGATGCAAAACGCTACGGCACCCTGCCATTCGCCGGCCTGGCCCGCGCAGGCTTCGTCGCGGTGCAGATGCTTAAATCCCTGGTGACGGTGGGCGTGTTCTCGCAAGCTGACTACGATTGCTTCATGGGGGGTGTCTCAACCGTCAGCGGCCAGTTGGCACGTGACCGGGCGACACTGGACAAGGCGACGTTCCTCGCGCGCTACGGACACTTGCGCCCGGGTACCTATGACATCCTTTCGCCTCGTTACGATGAAGCACCGGAACTCTACTTCGACTGGACTCAGCGTCCCTCTACCCCGGAGCCAGTACAACCTTTTTCGCTGACCCTCCCACAGATGCGCGAAATCGTGAAGCAGCTGGAGGCACACGGTTTGCAGCCTGATCCAGTAGGCTTGTTGGACTTCATGCAAGCCGGTATCGAACTGCGCGAGCTGGCCAAGTTCCATTTCACCCGCAATCTCTCGGATGCCTTGGCATTGATTGCTGAAGTAGGTGCCCAGCATGGCATTGAACGCGAAGACATGGCCTATTGCGACATCAGTGCCTTAAAGGAGCTGCACGTTGCTGCAGCAGACCCGAAAGATGTGCTTTTGCGCAGCATTGAACAGGGCAAGGCCCGCTACGAAAAGACTCTCAAGATATCGCTGCCGCCGGTGATTACCCGACCTGAGGATGTCTGGTCCTTCGAGTGGCCGGAAACAGCGCCCAACTTCATCACCCAGAAGCAGGTAACAGCCCCCGTGGTGCTCAGCGATGACCGGGAAAAGCTCGCCGGGGCGATTGTCTGCATTCCCAATGCGGACCCAGGTTTTGATTGGTTATTTGCCTACCCGATTGCCGGGTTGATAACGGCGTGGGGCGGCGCCAACTCGCACATGGCGATTCGTGCCGGTGAACTCGGCCTGCCAGCGGTCATCGGTGCCGGTGAAGTGCTCTACCGTCGCTGGTCGGCGGCTCAGCGCTTACATCTGGACTGTCCCGGGCGCTGGGTGGAGATGATGGCATGAAGGTCGTTGCCGTCAGTCAGCGTGTGGACGTGATTCCTGAGCGCGGCGAAAACCGTGATGCACTGGACCAGCGTCTGGTCACCTTGCTTCTGGTTGCCGGATTTATACCGGTGCCGATACCCAACGGGTTGTACCTGCAAACACCCGATGGGGGGGTGATTCATGATGCCTTGGATGACTGGCTAAACGCGGTATCACCGCAGGCCATCGTTCTTTCAGGCGGAAATGACATCGGTCAGTGTTCGGCACGCGACCTGACCGAAAGCAGACTGCTTGACCACGCACGATCCCACAACTTGCCAGTACTCGGCATTTGCCGGGGAATGCAGATGATCGCGCACTCGGAAGGCGGCGAACTAAAACCGGTTACAGGTCATGTGCGAACCCGGCACACGTTGTCAGGACAGATTGTTGCCGAGGTGAACAGTTATCACAGCTTTGCCCTTGCCGACTGCCCGGAAGGATTTGAGGTTTTGGCACGAAGTGAAGATGGGGAAATCGAAGCCATTCGACACCTCAGCCTGCCTTGGGAAGGCTGGATGTGGCACCCGGAACGAGAGGCTTTTTTTGCCTCGCACGACGTTCATCGATTGAAGAAGTTATTCGGTGAATAAAACCTGTAGCCGGCCTGAGAGCTGGTACTTGGCACCCCACTCGCCGAGACGAATTCCATTCGAAAATTCATGAGGTAGAACTGTTGTGAAAGCCATTATTTTGGCTGCCGGACGTGGCAGCCGCATGAAAAGCCTCACGGATGAACGTCCGAAGTGCATGGTCGAGTTGCGTGGCAAGACACTGCTGGAGTGGCAGCTTGTGGCGCTGCGCGCTGCTGGCGTTAGCGAGATAGCCATCGTTACCGGCTACAAACGCGAGCTGTTGGCAGACCAAGGGCTGATCGAGTTCCATAATTCACGCTGGGCGCAAACCAATATGGTGTCGTCATTGGCATGTGCTGAAGCCTGGCTGCAGGCAGAGCCGTGCATCGTGAGTTATTCCGATATTTTCTACAGCCCGGCAGCGGTCCAGTCGTTGATGACATGCAAGGCGTCCCTGGCAGTCACCTATGACCCGAATTGGCTGGAGCTGTGGACACAGCGTTTTGGCAATCCATTACTGGATGCCGAAACGTTCCGCCTGACACCTGCTAACACTTTGGCTGAAATCGGCAACAAACCAGAATCAGCAGACGATATTCAGGGCCAATACATGGGGCTTTTGCGCTTTACGCCTGAGGGCTGGGCAGAAGTCGTCCGGCTTCGCTCAGCGTTAACCCCGGAGCAGTGCGACAAAGTGCATATGACGAACACCCTTCAGCAAGTCATTGATGCGGGTCGGGTCCCGATACACGCCATTCCTTACACAGGAGAATGGGGAGAGGTCGACTCCTCTGAAGACCTCTCCTTGTATCAATAGAATGAGCCGCAATGCTTGATCTGTCGCGATGACCCGCGGACTCAGCTCTTGGCCGCCATCGCGGTGACTTCCACGCGCATGCCTTCGACTGCCAGGGCGGCTACGCCAACGGCGGCGCGCACCGGCCAGGGCTTGGCGAAAAAGCGCTGATAGACCTCGTTGAAGGCGGCGCGGTCGGCCATGTCGGTCAGGTAGATGGTCAAATGCATGACCCGGTCCATGGAACTGCCAGCCCGTTCCAGCGCTACCTTGAGTGCCTGCAACGTGCACTCGCTCTGCTCGGTGATGCCACCCAGCTCCAGGCTGCCGTCAGCGCGAGTGGGGATCTGCGTGGAGACCAGCAGGCCGCCGAAACCGGCAACGTCGGAGGAGATGGATTCCGGGTCCGGGTCGGGGAGGAAGGTCAGGTCGTGGTTTGCCATGGGGGATCTCTTGCTTGAAGTGGTAAAGGGGGATCGTGCAGGCCGCAGCCAGTTTACAGCCCCATCGCCCGGGAGCAATCAATGCACGCAACCCTGTCTTCTCGGCGACGGCTTCGACGCCCAGGCGGGCTATCGGGCACTGTTGCCTAAAGCTTGTAGGTCACATACCGACCTCGCCCGGTTTTTTTGGCTTGATACATGACGCGATCTGCGGCCAGCAGGAGCATATCCGCAGAGCTTTCCCCGTTCCCCAGTGCAATGCCAATCGAAACACCCACGATGCAGACCGTACCGGAAATAAAAAACGGCGCTCCCAGTGCATCAATGCATTTAGTCGCGACGGTGCTCACGATCTCTTCGGCATCGTCACCAAGGTCACTCAACAGAACAACAAACTCGTCGCCACCGATGCGCGCCAAGGTATCGGTCTCCCGGACAACCCGGCGAAAGCGCCTCGCCACCTGCCGCAACACCTCGTCACCCGCCTCGTGGCCAAGGGTGTCATTGATATGCTTGAAGCCATCGAGGTCCATGAACAACAGGCCCACACTCGTCTCTTTGCGTTGTGCCAGTGCCAACACGTGGCGAAGCTGGCCCGAGAGATGATGCCTATTGGGCAAACCCGTCAACATATCGTGATGAGCAATTTTTTTAAGCTGGGCCTGTTTGTCATCCAGCTTGATCAACAAACGATTGAAGGCCGAGATCAAGTGACCGACCTCATCATTGCGAGTGACTGGCAAGGGAGCCAGTGGTCGCTCATCACGCGTCATGCGGTCAGCCTGCGCGGCGGCATGAAACAGATGACGAAAGACAAAGTACAGGCCAATGGACGAGAACACGGCGAAAATCAAAATGGATATAAACGCCCCCCTGATCAAAAAATGCTGTGTTCGATCGACAGTTGCAAAAGCCTCACTGCTCGGCAAACGGGCAACGACGAACCAGCCGGTACTTGGAACCGGCGCCATCGCTGAGACCTCCTCACCCCCTTCGGCGCTGAGCGTTACCCCCGCACCGCGAAATCCGGCCATGGCCCGATCATGCAGCGCATTGGCGCCGGGAGGCGGCGTTGGCTTGAGCGTCATATCCTGCGCCGAGGATTCGACAAACAATCGACTTTCCGGGAAAACCAGCTGGAAGCCGCCGGTTGTCTGCCCCATGTGGCTCTGGAGCAAGGAATCCAGAAACCCTGGCGCTGCGAGTGCCGTGACGCCCACGAGAACGGCTTGAACCCCGCCGTGTTCATCCCTGATGGGCACAGACATCGGCAGCAGCGGTTTTTGGGTTGTTTGATCCACCACAGGGCGCCCGATCACTGAACGTCCCGCCCATCCGGCGTGAATGTC
The DNA here is from genome assembly GCF_018986375.1 of Pseudomonas sp. CVAP#3. NCBI lineage: Bacteria > Pseudomonadati > Pseudomonadota > Gammaproteobacteria > Pseudomonadales > Pseudomonadaceae > Pseudomonas > Pseudomonas sp. CVAP#3. The sequence goes on along the minus strand of NZ_JAHMSC010000002.1, from coordinate 62,353 downwards.
ATCACGCTCCGCGTAAGGGGTATTGAGCGGCGGCGTCAGGTCGGGATAGCTCGCGAGTGAATCCCCATTGGCGTTCACGATGAACACCTCTGTCGAGAACAACGTCTGGTAAGCGTAATGCTCTTTCAGCCAGGCACGCAGTTGCTCGGGTTGCTTGAGGAACTCAACAGGAATGGAGGCAGCAAGGAGCTCAAGCAAACGCTGACGCTGAATGATTTTGTCGTCGATATCGCGAGCGACATAAGTCGCCAACGCCAATTGCTGGCCTTCCACGACCGCGCTCAAATCCTCACGCAGAAAGTCGGTTAGCACGTAATAGCGCACGACTGCCCCAAACACGACAATGCACAGCGCCAATACCAACAGCCGAGTGACAACGCTGTTGAAGATTCGGGTGAAATTCAAGGGCATATGATCGTTATTTGGCATGGCTGGAGTGTAGCCGAGGGCGTCGCGTTTTTGGGTGTTTTCCCTTCACGGTGCAGCAAACCCATCGGCAGGTATCCAGGTTCGACTACAGGCTACTGCTCGGGCGCGACCACCCGAAACTTGATGTTGATCTCGTTGGAGACAACCCCGTAATCGGCCCATTCGCCCTCACCGATCTTGAAGTCGCCGCGTTTGAGAATGAACTCGCCATCGAATACGCCAATGGCGCTCTCAGGCTTCAAGGTGATTTGTGCACCGACCTCGCGGGTAATGCCCTTGAGCGTGAGCTGGCCAGTGACTTCGTAGCGATTGTTGCCGAGCGCCTTCACGCTGCTCGATACAAACTTCGCCTCCGGATAGGCCGCCGTGTTGAACCAGGCCGTTTTTTTCAACTCGCTGTTGGCATCGCTGTTCCCGGCATCGATGCTGTCGAGCTGGATGGTCAGTGTGGCGTGCGCCGCCGAGGGGTTCGCCGAGTTGAAATCGAGGGTGGCCTCGAATTTGCCGAACGTGCCATACACCCTCGCCCCCATCTGGTTATAGGTGAAGCTGATCCGGCTAGCGCTCGCGTTCACGCGCTTGTATTCGACGGCCAGGGCGCCCGTCGTGGTACCGAATACGAGGGCTGCAGCCAGGAGGACAGAGCGTGGAAATCGATAGGTCATGGGATTATCCGGTCAGTGGCCTGCTTCATGGCTTGAGATGCCGTGGGTCAGGCTGGCGCTTTGACGGCAGTATGCGCGCCAGCACGTTGTCACGATCAATGAAGTGGTGCTTGAGCGCCGCGCATGTATGAACGATCACCAGCACCAGCAATGTGTAGTTGAGCACCTTGTGCACATCACTGAGTCGGTCGCCGAGCGCAGCGTCCTTGGGCAGCAGATCCGGCAGCGGCAAGACACCAAACCATGACGTCTGGAAGCCTTTTGCCGAGCTCATCAGCCAGCCGCTGAGCGGAATCGCGAGCATCAGTGCGTACATTACCCCATGCGAAATGTGGGACGCGAACCTCATCACGGGCGACACGGTCGTCGGCAAAGGCGGAACAGGATGGCCCAGGCGCCAGCCGAGCCGTAGCAGCACCAGAAAAAACAAGGTCACCCCGGCCCACTTGTGCCATGAGTACAGCTTCAGTTTGGTCGGCGAAAGCACAAGCTCAGGCATGTAGTAGCCGAGCGCGAAGGTGCCGATCAGCCCGAGGGCTATCAGCCAGTGCAGGTAAATCGCCGTATGGGTGTAACGATCGTTCATGAGCACTCCGTGTCGACTGATGACATGACCGGGTAAAAACCTCGCTGCCTGACGGCCGGTACATTGTTGATCTGTACCTGTACTTGCGCAAATGCTTTGACAGCGGCTTGCCTGCGCAATCGCCTTTTGCCTCGCAGAACCCCTGGCGCCACAATTGTGGTTAAAATGCCGCCCCTTCACATTGCCGACCCCGCCCGATGAACCCTGACGCCCTCGCCACCCTCCGCCAGCATTTACTGACGGCTCTGACCGCTGTCCCCGAAGAAACCCGTCGCGTGTTCCATGGCCGGGGCCGATGCTGGCCGGGGCTGGAACAACTGACCGTCGACTGGATGCAGGGCGTGGTGCTGGTCTCGCTGTTCAAGGAGCCTGACCCGGTGCAGCTGGAGGCATTGAAGCAGTTGCTGATGGAGATAGCGCAATCGCCTGTGTGGGAAAAGTCCGGCGCGCATACGCTACTGCTGCAACATCGCTACCTGCCGCAAAGCACCACCGAATGGTTGTTGGGGGAAATGATCGAGGAATGGACGATCACCGAGGGCGGCCTGCGTTATCGCATCGACCTGGGCAAAAAACAGAACAGCGGCCTGTTTCTCGACATGCGCTACGGCCGCAATTGGGTGCGCGCCAATGCCCATGGCAAACGCGTCTTGAACCTGTTCGCCTACACCTGCGGGTTTTCCGTGGCTGCCATCGAGGGCGGCGCGGAGCATGTGGTCAACCTGGACATGTCCCGCGGCGCCCTGAGCCGCGGACGCGACAATCACCGACTGAATGGACACGACCTGAGCAAGGTCAGCTTTCTCGGCCATGACCTGTTCAAGTCCTGGGGCAAGGTCATCAACAGCGGCCCTTACGACCTGGTGATCATCGACCCACCGTCGTTCCAGAAAGGCAGCTTCCTGCTGACCAAGGACTACCAGCGCGTATTACGTCGCCTGCCGGAGCTGCTCAGCAGCGAGGGCGTGGTACTGGCCTGCATGAATGACCCGGCCTTCGGCCCGGACTTTCTTATCGACGGCGTCACCCGCGAAGCCCCGAGCCTGCGCTTCGAACAACGCCTGGAAAACCCACCGGAATTTCCCGATGTCGATGCTGAAAGCGGTCTGAAGGCGCTGGTGTTCAAGGCAGGCTGATTAGCCGTATTGGAATGGTTTGCTCAGCAATCGGCCTCCTGAAAAACCCGATTCAGGTAGGAAGCAGACACCGGAGCGCAGCACCTTCAGTAACTTCCTGCATTGGGCTCGGACGGTTCTCAAACACAAAGTGGACCAGGCTGATATTCATCGTGTGCCCAAACGATTGAAATACTGGGTAAGAACCGCTAATGAGGTCGCTTCCATGGGTACATTGCTGAATACCACCGACGTGCGTTGCCGCATTGATGCGGATTTGAAGATGCGTGCCACTAAAGTCTTTAACACTTGCGGGCTGAGCATCAGTGATGCCATGCGTCTTTTTCTCCGTCAGGTCGTTGCAACTCAAGGGCTTCCGTTTGAGGTGCACGTCCCTTCGGAAAAAACTGCCCGCGCCATGATGCAAGCGCGAGACATTCGCCAACAGTTCGACTCGATAGACGACATGCTGAGGGACACTGATGGCGAAACCGGAGAAAAAGCAAAAGCGAGCTGAACTGCCACCTACCCAAGCCGCTCCTGCACAAAAGCCTTCGCTTTGGCCGTCATCTGGTCGAGATGCCGGTCGCGCTGTTTTTCGGCATCGAGCATTGCCCTCTTCCCGTGTCGTTGCAGCAGATACGTATGGATCTGCCGCACTTCTGTCGAGCGGTAGATCGGTGCTGTATCCAGCACGCCCATCAAGCCGCCCGTGCTGTGATCACGAGTATTCATCAGCACCTGCGGCCCGCGCGCGCCCAGCACCTGAAAGCCCATCGCTTCGAAACAGGCAACCTTGCCGACCGCACACGCCAGCTCGGCATGCGGGTATCGGCTGAGCATCTCCTGGACCATCGCCCGTGCGACGCCCTGGTGCCGATGACTGGCTTGCACCGCCATATAGGCCACGCCGCACGCCTCGGGATCGTCCTTGACCGGCAGATACAGCAAAAAGCCGATGACCTTCGAAGGATCTTCATCATCCATCGCGACGATCAATTCGACAGCGATCCCTTTAGACCCGTCGAGCGCTTGCAGATAGAGATGAACCTCGTAGCCGATCGCATATTGATAGACGTTGAACAGGAGGTTGCTCGGCGCAATCGCCACCGTGCTGATATCGGTCAGATAGTCGACGACCATCTGCAGGATCTGGTCATTGATGGGCTCGGAGCACGGGGTTTCAAAGTGGGTGATCGTGAACATCGAACTCATGCCTCCTTCGCCTTCACTGCCGCCAGCCACTCAGGATTCAACTGATTCTGCTCAGTGTCGATCCCCAGCGCCTCCATACTTGTCTTGTGCTGATCGATCTCGCGGGTCATTTGGCTGAGGCTGCTGGTGTTGCCGTCCAGTTGGTGCATTTGCGTCAGCCCCAGGTGATAAAAGCGCAGCAGCTTGATTGCGCTCGGGTTACCGGCCTGCACCGCGTCGGTGACGCGATGCATGACGTTGGTGACGCTCATCAGGCTGCGCTTGAGTTGCCAGCCGTACACCGCCGCCGCCATCCACGGCTGCGACCAGCCTTTGATTTTCATCAGCGCGGCGCTAACGATGACAGCAGCAATGACGCCGCCCAGGTTGAAGCGAAAGTTATCGCCACCGGGCTCTCCGAACAGCATGACGGCCAGGCCGGACAGCGCCATCGCCAGCAGGACGAAGGTCACGGCGATGATCACGGTGCTGCGGCGCGTCTGCTGTCGATAGGTTTCGGGGTTCCACGGCTTGATCTCGAACATCACGGCTGGGCTCTTTTGCTAAGTTGAAGACAGGATGCGCGGCATTATCGCCCGTAGAGTTCGCTACAGACACACTTAATCAACAGGACGCCTCACCCTGCGCGCTACTGACGAAGTTTGGCCAACACAACCTCACCGAACCTGCACACGTTTCGGGTCAAATGACTGGCCCGACTTGAGCTCCCCCGCAAACACGCTGCATCAGTTATTTATACTCAAATGCCAGCTTAATAATATTTTACCGATACCAGGGTGATCCCTAGTCTTGAGCCCAAGAAATGGCAGGTCGTAACCGACCCTAATCCAACTTCGAAGGGCATAGAGATGACCATTGATAAAATAAAAACAGACACGCTGATTGTCGGCGCGGGTCAGGCGGGTGTGGCCATGAGTGAACACCTGAGCAAACTCGGAGTGCCACACCTGGTGCTGGAGCGCAATCGTGTCGCCGAACGCTGGCGCACCGGACGCTGGGATTCGTTGGTGGCCAACGGTCCGGCCTGGCACGATCGTTTTCCGGGTCTTGAGTTTGACGATCTCAGTCCTGACGGCTTTGCCCCGAAAGAGCGGGTAGCCGATTACTTCGAAGCCTATGCCAAGAAATTCAACGCCCCCATCCGCACCGGCGTAGAGGTGAAAAAGGTTGAACGCAATGTCGGTCGACCGGGCTTCACCATTGAAACCTCCGAGGGCATGATCGAGGCCAACCGTGTGGTGGCCGCCACCGGGCCTTTCCAGCGTCCGGTCATCCCGCCGATTGCGCCGCAAGATCAGCCGTTCCTGCAGATCCACTCGGCCGACTACCGCAATCCAGCGCAACTGCCCGAGGGTGCTGTGCTGGTTGTCGGCGCCGGGTCGTCGGGGGTGCAGATCGCCGATGAATTGCAGCGCGCAGGCAAGCAGGTGTACCTCTCGGTCGGCGCGCACGACCGCCCTCCTCGCGCCTATCGCAACCGTGATTTCTGCTGGTGGCTGGGCGTGCTCGGCGAATGGGATCAAGCGGCCATGAAGCCCGGCCGCGAACACGTCACCATCGCCGTGAGCGGTGCGCATGGCGGCCGTACGATGGACTTCCGCGGGCTCGCTCATCGTGGCATGACGCTCGTCGGCCTGACCCACTCGTTCAATGGCGCCGTCGCGACCTTCCAGCCCAATCTTGCCGACAACCTGGCGCGCGGCGACGAGAACTATCTGGCCCTGCTCAATGCCGCTGACGCCTACATCGAGCGCAATGGCCTGGACCTGCCGGAAGAACCTGAAGCCCGCATTACCTTCGCAGATCCTGCGTGCGTGACCCATCCGATTCTCGAGCTCGACCTGGCCAAAGCCGGCGTGACCTCAATCATCTGGGCCACCGGGTTTGCCACGGATTACAGCTGGCTGAAAGTCGACGCCTTCGACAACAACGGCAAACCGCAGCATCAGCGCGGCGTGTCGAGCGAGCCCGGCGTGTATTTCCTGGGTCTACCGTGGCAGTCGCGTCGTGGCTCTTCGTTTATCTGGGGCGTTTGGCACGACGCCAAGTACGTGGCGGATCACATTGCCATTCAGCGTTCGTACCTCGACTACCGCGATGCCGGGCAGCGTCAGGCTGAAACCGCCCCGGCCGTCCATAAAACACCTGTCAGTGCTTGATATCCGCGCCGGCGCTTGAACAGCGCCGGGCCGAATCTTTCTTGAGGAGCTTCCGATGTCCACGCCAACCCATACCCGCATTCGCATGTTCAACACCAAAGAAACCTACCCGAACCAGAGCCTGGACAATGACTTGTGCCAGGCAGTCCGGGCCGGCAATACCGTTTATGTTCGCGGTCAGGTCGGCACCGATTTCGAAGGCAACCTGGTGGGTCTCGGCGACCCGCGTGCGCAAGCCGAACAAGCCATGCGCAACGTCAAACAATTGCTGGAAGAAGCTGGCAGCGACCTCAGCCACATCGTCAAAACCACCACCTACCTGATCGATCCGCGTTACCGCGAGCCGGTCTATCAGGAAGTCGGCAAGTGGCTCAAAGGGGTGTTTCCGATTTCGACCGGGTTGGTGGTTTCGGCGCTGGGGCAGCCGCAGTGGCTGATGGAAATTGATGTGATTGCGGTGATTCCTGAGTAAGCAGATTTACCGAGGCGCGGGCTTGCTCGCGATGAGGCCCGCACAGACGACACTTTCGCCAAGGCTAACCAAGGAGCAAACCATGACCTTTTCCATCGCCGCCCGTTGCCCCGAAACCGGTCAGTTGGGCATTGCGATCAGTTCCTCGAGCATCGCTGTCGGCGCACGCTGCCCCTGGCTGCTACCGGGCGTTGGCGCCGTCTCAACGCAAAACATCACCTTGCCGTCACTCGGCCCGGAAGTCCTCGCCCTCATGGAACAAGGCCTTGCGCCCTCTGCTGCATTCGACAAGGTGTTGACCCGCAACGGCTACAGCCAATACCGGCAGATCACCGCGATTGACCACCTCGGCCAGACCGCACACTTCAGCGGTGCGCAAACCCTGGGCACCCACAATGCCGTATCGGGTGAGCAATGCGTGGCTGCCGGCAACATGCTCGCGGACCGTGGGGTGATCGAGGCCATGGTCAAGGCCTTCGAGCACGGCGAAGGTCAACTGGCCGACCGCTTGCTGGCAGCACTGAAAGCGGCCGTGGCGGCGGGAGGCGAAGCCGGGCCCGTGCATTCGGCGGCCCTCGTTGTGGTCGGCGAGCTGACCTGGCCGATTATCAACCTGCGGGTTGATTGGGCCGACCACGACCCGATCGGTCAACTGGAAACATTGTGGGATGCCTATCGGCCACAAGTTCAGGATTACATCGACCGCGCCCTGGCCCCCGACAAATCGCCTGGCTACGGCGTGGCGGGAGACGATCGATGAGCAACAGTGTCGATTTGCTCAAGCAACTGGTGGCGTTCGACACCACGAGCCGCGAATCAAACCTGCACCTCATCGACTTTGTCCGGGACTACCTCGAACGCTTCGACGTGCCTTGCGAACGGGTCTACAACGAGCAGCGCAGCAAGGCCAATCTGTTCGCGACCATCGGCCCGGCGGATCGGCCGGGCATCGTGCTCTCGGGGCACACCGATGTGGTGCCCGTCGACGGCCAGCCATGGACCGTTGCGCCGTTCCAGCTCAGCGAGCGCGACGGCAAGCTGTACGGTCGCGGCACCGCCGACATGAAAGGCTACATCGCCTGTGTTCTCGCCCTGGTCCCGTCTCTGGTGAAAGCCCCACTACGGCTGCCGGTGCATATCGCGCTGTCCTACGATGAAGAAGTCGGCTGCCTTGGGGTCCGCTCGCTGCTCAAAGCCCTCGAACAGCGCCCGGTCAAACCGATGCTGTGCATCATTGGCGAGCCGACCGAACTCAAACCAGTGCTGGGTCACAAAGGCAAACTGGCGATGCGCTGTGACATTCACGGTGAAGCGTGCCACTCGGCGTACGCCCCGCTCGGAGTCAACGCGATTGAATACGCCGCCGAACTGATCGGTGAACTGGGGCGGATCGGCCACCGGCTCAAAGCGCCAGAGCATCACGATACCCGTTTCGACCCGCCGTTCAGCACGGTACAAACCGGCATGATTTCCGGCGGCAAAGCCTTGAACATCGTCCCGGCAGATTGCCGCTTCGACTTTGAAATCCGCGCCCTGCCCTCACAAGACCCAAGCGTGGTGGCGCAGGAATTGAAGACTTACGCCGAGCAACAGGTATTGCCCCGAATGCGCGCGGTAAGCGATCAAAGCGACATCCGCTTCAGTGAGTTGTCGGCGTATCCCGGTTTGGCCACCGATGCGCACAGCGAAGCGGCTGAAATGATCGCCGCATTTTCCGGCTCGCGGGAGTTCGGCACGGTAGCGTTCGGCACCGAGGGTGGGCTGTTTGACGCGGCGGAGATTGCGACGGTGGTCTGTGGTCCTGGCTGCATGGAGCAGGGTCACAAACCGGACGAGTTTGTCAGCCTCGATCAATTGAAAGGCTGCGACGCCATGCTGCAACGGATGCTGTCATCGATCTGCTGAGTCGCGAGGATTGGCCCGACGCTCAGCTATAAAGTCGGGCCAGTTCTTCCTGGCAATAATCCACGAACAGTTGCACCGGCTTGGTCAGTTGCGTGCGACGCAACCACGCCGCCGATAAGCCCGAGCCGGTGACCGTTTCAGCCAGCGGCACACACACGACTTTTTGCCCGTCATAGGTGTAATCCGAAAACGGCTTGGTCACCAGAATCGAAAAGCCAAAACCGCGCCCCACCATCCCGCGCACCATCTCGATCGACGGCGAGCTGAAGACAATGTGTGGCCGCAATCCGAGCTCTTCAAAAATGCTCACGAAGTAGGTCCGGCTCGGCACCACGTCGAGCAAAATCATTGGTTCCAGCACCAGCTCATGCAGCGAGACTTTCGCCTGTTGCGCAAAGCGGTGATCCGCCGGCAGCAAGGCATAGGGCTGCTGTGGCGGCATCAGTGCAACCGTCTCAATCGTGCTGTCCAGATCGTGTTCGAAGAGCATCGCCAGATCAACGCTGCCGGCGGTCAGTGCCTGCACCAACTCCTGCTGCTCGCCATCCCGGATGCGGATCTCCACACCCGGCCAGCGTTCTTTGAAACCGGCGATCAACCGTGGCAAGTACAGCGGCGCCACGGTTTCAAAACACCCAATATCGATCTGCCCCGCCACCATGTCATTGTCCGCCAGCGCGTTCTGCTCGAACTCGTGAGCCACCCGCAGCAGCTCAAGCGCTTTGCGGTAAAAGCGCGAGCCGCTCGGCGTCAGTGAAACACCCTGGGCGTGATGCCGGATAAACAGCTGAACACCAAAACTGTCTTCCAGGTGCTTGATGGCGGTCGACACCGACGGTTGGGCGATATAGAGCTTGCGAGAGGCTTCAGCCACGCTGCCGCAATCGGCGGTGGTGACGAAATACCTGAGCTGGCGCAGGTTGTAAGCGGCCATGCGGACCTCCAGAAAATAGCAATGCGTAGCGCTATTGTGGCGAGGGAGCTTGCTCCCGCTGGGCTGCGTAGCGGCCCCAAAGCTTCGGCAATAACTGCTGATTTGCGAGTGCTGCGCCCTGGTGCGCCAGCCCGGTCGGGCGGGAGCAAGCTCCCTCGCCACAACAGCGTTCGACCTGGTGATTTTTTGGATGCACGATCACGCTTGAACATACCGGAGGCGGAAAAACCGCGGGCATCTATTTTTTAAGGTTTGAAGCAACAAACTTAATAATTTATCTATCCCGATGCATTGCACATGATCACTCCAACAAGAAAAGCGTCGCTCGCGCCGCGCTCACTGAAGTACGTCCACGTACTCACTTTGCCTTGGAGTCCGTCATGGTCACTGGGTATGCAACTGTTGCACCTGAACCTGGTGTGGGGCATCGTCTTTTCCAGTACGGCTACATGCTCCCAGCGCCGGACTCGCCGTTCCCTGCCCGGTGTGCACTTCAACTTCGTTTGACCAGGTCGAGTTCGTCGACGAAGACGTAGTCGTCGAGGCTTTCGGGAAGCAGTTACATCACGATGGGCATCGGTCAGAACGCTTGAGCACCGCACTGAGGATGCGCTGTCCGTATAAGCCGACGCCAAGACCCGACACGATGAGAACGACTGCAACGATTTTGTTGATTGACAGGCTCTCATTGAAAATTGTGACTGAACCAAGCAGTCCGAATACCGGCACCAATAACGACAATGGAGCGACTGTAGACACGGGATATCGTTTCAGAAGTGAATTCCACACCCAGTAGCCGAATAGTGTATTGGGGTAGACCTGGAACAGGATCGACAGGACGGCGCGGTAGTCGAGTTGATTCACCAATGCGCTGTAACCCGTTGAGCCGTTGACAGCGTAATCCAGCGCGAAAAGAGGGATGGGCGAAAACGCGCTGGACCACACCAGGAAAGCGAAGACCTGGGTGGTCTTCGCTTTTTTGTTGATCACGTTGGCGACACTCCAGGCGACCGCTCCCAGCAACACCAAAAGCAGCCCGGCCGTCGTGACTGTCCCATCAACAATCGAGATGATGCTCAACAAGCCACAGGAGGCGATACCTATACCCGCCAGTTGGTAGCGGGAAATCGCTTCCTTGAATATCCATGAGCCCAGCAGGAGGGTGAAAAACGCGCTGAACTGAAGCACCAGCGAAGCGATGCCTGCTGAAAGACCAGACTGGATGCCAAGGTTGACGACGCCCCAAAGTCCGATACCGAAGACCAGACCGTAACCCATGATGTAGCGCCACTGCACATCAGGTTTCGGAATGAAAAAGATCGCTGGAAGTGCGCAAAGCATGAAGCGAATGCCAGCAAGGATCAGCGGGTCAACGGTGGTAAGGCCCAGTTTGATAACCGAGAAATTCACGCCCCATATGGCAGTAATCGAAATGGCGAGTAGCAGGTGCCTGGCTTTCATGCTGATCGTCCTTGATTTGTCATTGAAGAATTAAACGTGAGAATCCACAGCAGCAAGGCAGCAGCGCTGATCAAGGCGCCCAGCATGCTTACCGCCATCCAGCCCCAGAGCGCATAAACCTGGGTCGCGGCTACGGCTCCCAGCGCGCTACCGACCGAGTAGAAGCACATGTATGCGCCGACCATGCGACTGTGGGCGTCGGGTCGCGCAGCAAAAATGAGGCTCTGGTTGGTGACGTGTACAGCTTGCACCGCGAAGTCGAGCAGGACTACGCCGCAGACCAGCGCGATCAGGGACGTCTCGGCAAACGTGATGGGTAACCAGGACAGCGTCAGGAGCCCCAGCGAAATGCCGGTCACTCGTTGCCCCAGGCCTTGATCGGCCCAGCGGCCGGCTCTACTGGCAGCAAGGGCACCGGCGACGCCGGCCAAGCCAAACAGTCCGATGGCAGTGTGTGAAAGCGACAGCGGCGGAGCGCTCAACGGCAGCACCATGGATGTCCACAGCACGGAAAAAGCGGCAAAGATCAGTAAGGCCAGAAGGCCCCTGGTGCGTAAAGTGCGTTCGGTCATGAACAGTTTGAAGAGTGAACTGATGAGCGCCAGGTAGGAGTCTTGGTGCCTTGGCGGCGCCGTGACAGGAACCACTTTCCACAGCACCGCCGCGAGGGTCAGCATCAATCCTGAAGACACGAAGTAAACGGCGCGCCAGCCGGCGATGTCCGCAATCAGGCCAGAGGTAAACCGCGCCAGAAGAATGCCCAGGACAATTCCACTGGTTACCGTCCCCACTGCCTGCCCGCGTTGTGATGGCGTTGCCAACACGGCGGCGTATGCCACCAGTACTTGAACAACCACTGCCAGTAAGCCCATCACGATCATGGCGCCCAACAGGGCCAACCATTGCTGTGCTGCGCCGACCGCCGCGAGTGCAACCGCAGACAGCAGGACCTGAGTCAGAATCAGCCGCTTACGGTTGACCCTATCGCCCAGTGGGACGATGAACAGTAACCCCAACGCGTAACCCACCTGAGTGGCCGTCACCACGCCCCCGATCAATCCTGAGGTGACGCCCAGGCTCTCAGCCATTGAGGCGAGCAAAGGTTGGGCGAAGTAAACGTTGGCGACTGCAAGTGCGCAGGTGACGGAAAACAATAACGTAAGCGACGGGGAAAGCCCTGGAGAGCGGTCGGTCCTGCTGCTTTCTCCGGTTTCCGAATGCAGTAATCCCGAAGACTGTCTGGAGAACCGTTTGGTGGCTGAGTCGGCATCTGCTGTCATGTACACCTCCATGGCGTTAAACTGGTTTCAATTCAGAACTAGATTCCATTGTTGCTGTATCAGGTTTTAAATTGCAACCACATTGCGCCAGGCTGGTGGACAGACTTGGCCACTCCACATTCCGCAAGGTCAAAAAAATGCTCGAAGATGCCTCGCCACACAGCAGCGAATGCCCGGTCGCAAGAACACTGGAGGCTATTGGGGATCGTTGGTCGCTCATGATCATCCGCGACGCGTTTGACGACATTCGCCGATTCAGCGAATTTCAAAAGAGCTTGGGCGTGGCCAAGAATATTCTCGCATCGCGGCTGAAGACGCTGGTTGAGGTCGGGGTTTTCGACGTTCGACCGGCGTCAGATGGCAGCGCCTACAAGGAGTACGTCCTTACGGAAAAAGGACGGGAGATCTTTCCAGTTGTGATCAGCATGAGGCAGTGGGGCGAACGTTTCCTGTTCAAGCCGCAGGAGACGCGTTCTGTGCTGATCGACAACGAGTCCGGCGAGCCTCTGATGCCGATTGATGTTCGCTCATCAAATGGTCAAAAACTTGGACCGTCTGACTGCCACAGAGTGAGACGTGTTGGCGGCGAGTCGTGAATCGACCGCAGACTAGCCTTCGCCCCGGAATCTCCTGATTGACTGGCATTACACGGTGTTGTGGGTTTTTTCTGCTCTTTTTTGCCGGGCGTTTAATAGAATGCTCAGATTGAACGCCAAGACACCAGCGCGTACTACAGTGCCACGAGAAACCCAATGAACACCCATTTTGAGAGAGCAGCATGATCGAGGTCACCGAGGTTCCCATTGCCCAACTGCGGGCGGCGCTCGAATCGGGCCAGACCACGGCGGTTGAACTGGTGCAGGCCTATCTCGCCCGAATCGATGCCTACGACGGCCCTGACACGCCCACCGCCCTTAACGCGGTGGTGGTGCGCAACCCCGAGGCGCTGAACGAGGCGCAGGCGTCCGATGCCCGTCGGGCCAAAGGCGAGATGCTGGGGCCGCTCGATGGCATTCCCTACACGGCCAAGGACAGTTATCTGGTGAAGGGGCTGACCGCCGCTTCTGGAAGCCCGGCCTTCGCCAACCTGATTGCCTATCGCGATGCGTTCACCATCGAACGGCTGCGCGCGGCCGGCGCCATCTGCCTGGGCAAGACCAACATGCCGCCCATGGCCAACGGCGGCATGCAGCGTGGGGTCTACGGCCGGGCAGAAAGCCCGTACAACGCTGACTACCTCACCGCCCCTTTCGCCTCCGGCTCATCAAACGGCGCCGGTACCGCCACCGCCGCCAGCTTCGCGGCCTTCGGCCTCGCGGAAGAAACCTGGTCGAGCGGACGCGGCCCCGCCTCGAACAATGGCCTGTGCGCCTACACACCGTCACGCGGGGTGATCTCGGTGCGCGGCAACTGGCCGTTGACGCCGACGATGGACGTTGTGGTGCCGTTTGCCAGAACCATGGCCGACCTGCTCGAAGTGCTCGACGTGGTAGTGGCCGAAGACCCCGACACACGCGGCGACCTGTGGCGGATGCAACCCTGGGTGCCGATCCCGAGCGTCGCCTCGGTGCGTCCCGCCTCCTATATGGAGCTTGCCGCCAATCCCGATGCACTCACCGGAAAACGCTTCGGCATTCCGCGGATGTACATCAACGCCGATCCCGAAGCCGGCACCTCTGAAGCACCAGGAATCGGTGGCCCGACCGGGCAGCGAATCAACACCCGCGCCTCGGTGATCGGGCTCTGGGAACAGGCTCGCCAGGCACTCGAAGCCGCTGGCGCCGAAGTGATCGACGTCGACTTCCCGCTGGTCTCCAATTGCGAAGGTGATCGTCCCGGCGCGCCGACCGTGTTCAATCGCGGCATCGTCTCCAAAGAGTTCCTCCACCATGAGCTGTGGGACCTGACCGCGTGGGCGTTCGATGACTTCCTGCAAGCCAACGGCGACCCGACATTGAATCGCCTGGTTGACGTCAACGGACCGCTGATCTTCCCCCACGACCCCGGCACCCTGCCCAACCGCGAAGGCGACCTCGCCGCCGGCATGGACGAATACGTGCGGATGGCCGAGCGCGGCATCACACAGTGGGACCAGATCGCCACCGTACCCGACGGCCTGCGGGGGCTTGAACAGACCCGTAAAATCGACCTCGAAGACTGGATGGACAAACTCGGCCTCGATGCCATGCTATTCCCAACCGTCGCCGACGTCGGCCCGGCGAATGCCGATGTCGACCCACAATCGGCAGACATCGCCTGGAGCAACGGCATCTGGGTCGCCAACGGCAACCTCGCCATCCGCCACCTCGGCGTGCCCACGGTCACCGTGCCGATGGGTGTGATGCCGGACATCGGCATGCCGGTCGGGCTGACCTTTGCCGGTCGTGCGTATGACGATTCGACGTTGCTGCGCTTGGCTTCGGCGTTTGAGGCGACGGGGACGAAGCGGATGATTCCGCCAAGGACTCCAGCGTTGCGCAAGTAAATGGCTCTGTAGTGGAATGACAGGCGGATGCGATGTTGCGTCCGCCTTCTGCTAGATTTGCCACCCCAATGTCACAACAAGGAATGTTTGCACATGAAATTCGGCTACATGATCATCTACGTCCCGGACGTTGCAGCCTCACTCCAGTTCTTCTCATCCGCCTTCGGGATTGCCACTCGCTTCCTCCACGAATCCGCCACCTACGGCGAACTCGAAACCGGCGAAACCACCCTGGCATTCGCTGCCGACGAACTCGCGGCGATGAACTTCAGCACCGGCCACATCTCGGCCCACACCTCCCCCAAACCACTGGGCATCGAAGTGGGCCTGGTGACCGACGACGTCCCCGCCGCCCATGCCAAAGCGCTACACGCCGGCGCCACTGAAATAGCCGCCCCCCTCATCAAACCCTGGGGGCAAACCGTCTCCTACGTTCGCTGCCCGGACGGGACATTGGTGGAGCTTTGCACGCCAGTGCAGGCGTGAGCGATAGCTGAGGCCTAAATACCGAGTTGGCTCGCTACGAACGCAGTCTGCCAATCGCCCGCCGATACTTTTCAATTCGCTCCAGATCTTCCCAGGACGGCTGTGCGATTCGGGACAGGTCACTGTTCTCTTCAAGGTCAGCCAGCTTGACCACACGGCCTATCGGGTTCTGCGCCGCTCGTTCGACGAACAGCTCGTAGGACTCTCCCGGCAGCTTGGTGACAGACTCAATGGCCGCCAGCACCGTTTCACTGAAGCCTTCTTTACGCAGATCATCAAGGCTGATGCCAGAGTCCTCGACCACGTCATGCAGAACCGCCACGATCCGTTCTTCCAGGGTGCTGACCCTCAGCATCACTTTCAGCGGGTGCAGGATGTACGGCGAACCGCCCTTGTCGACCTGCCCTTCGTGAGCGGCAGCAGCAATGGCGATGGCACGTTCCAGTGTTTGAGTCATCTCGGTTTTCCTTGGCTACAAAGCCGTAGCGGTTGCTCACGTAGATGCCGAGCTTGAGCCAACCCGCGACGGACTTCCACTCCCCCACGCTCGGCGCTGCCGAAGGCTCGGGCCGCGTTCGGACGATCTTTTGATTTTCAGCTCCGAAACTCTTGTAGGAATCCACCCACCGTGGCGAGGGAGCTTGCTCCCGCTGGGTTGCGAAGCAGCCCCAAATCCTGCAACCAATTTCCTCAGACACTCCGCAACGCCTTGTTTACGGCGACGATGCTGCCGAACGGGGCTTAACCGCCTCGCCGCAGTGGCCGCGCAGCGTCCTACACCCTGGTTGCAGCCACCAAAGACGCCACCTAAAGTTGGTCTGTCGCTGACATTCGTTGGCGATAGGGTTTCGCAGCCCTTAAGATTGACACCTTGTTCCGTCAGGCTCGGCCGGTTCCCGGCTGCGTATCGTTTTATGGCGGTTGTGCGTGGGAGAC
Organism: Pseudomonas sp. CVAP#3; assembly: GCF_018986375.1. Taxonomy (NCBI): domain Bacteria; kingdom Pseudomonadati; phylum Pseudomonadota; class Gammaproteobacteria; order Pseudomonadales; family Pseudomonadaceae; genus Pseudomonas; species Pseudomonas sp. CVAP#3. The sequence goes on along the minus strand of NZ_JAHMSC010000002.1, from coordinate 46,225 downwards.
CTTCGGGTCTGCCGGGTCTTGGTGTTAATCCTCCGGTCTGCGAACCCGCGTACAGCTGCCACCCAATTTGTTTCGCAGCAGACAAGGTGGCAATTCTTCTTTTTTGAGGATTAACACCATGACGACTCAACACCCGCCCCACCGCTTCACCCCCATGTCCCAATTCGCCACCGACTGCCCAGTCCTGCACATCGACAGCGACGTCCCACTACGCGACCTCCACAACTGCGTCAGCGAACGCCTCAACGCCGTCCTCAAATACCTCAACCTGATGGCCTGCACCAGCCTCCCCGACTACGCCGAGAACGACATCAACACCGTCACCAACATTGCTCGGATCATGGTCCAGGATGTTGCGGATGTGTTTGGGGTGATTGAGCAGCGTGGGTTTGATACGCCCAAGGGGCAGTGACCCGCATTTAGTCGCAAAAAAACCGCATTGCTGCGGTTTTTTAATGCCAGTCCTGAAATTGAAAAAACAGGCCGTCGTTTCAATCCAACGACGCAGCCCATGTAAACGCACGTCTACGATCAGGCGCATTAGCCATTGGTCGACTTTGGTCTCAACCTCTTCCACTGACATTAACTTACTGGCACTCTGCTACCCATGGGCAGGCTGTTGAGTCATGAGCAATCACTTCATCCCACCTCAACGTCTGCAACAGTGGATCAAAGCAGGAAAGGATACCTCAATGAAAAAGTGGCTTCCGACACTCATTTTCTTCAACTCGGTCGTGTGCTCAGCCGCGACAATCCTCAACCCAATGGATTTTGATGGTTCCGAGGCTCAGAAAAAGCAAGTGATTGAGTCCATCACCGCAACGGTGAAAAAGGATTACTGCGAGAAAATCGACATGTGCCAGGAAAGCACCCTGCGCATGATGGAAAAGCAAAATCTTGACGCCTTCAAAGAAGCGACCAAAGCGACAGATCGTAAGATCATGAACGCTGTGATCCATGATTACTGCGAAAAAATTGACATGTGCAACTACGGCACGATTTGGATGATGTACAAAGAAAATTTTAAGGCGAGAAATAAATCGCTTACCTGGTAAAAACTTTGAACCTCCCCCAAGACTGCATCCGGGCAGAAACCAAACTTGCGACAACATTTAAAATTAACTAACATTTCAGAAATGTAATACATAAGCGACGGATCTGTTTATTTAAAATACCAACCCTCCCCCTGACAAATCAGTTGATAGAGCTCTGGGAGACTTAGAAAATTAGAGAAGCCAACGTAGGAGCCAAGATGATGAAAGCCCCATCTTATGCTGCAGATCTTCTGCTGATAAAAATCCCAGAAAGAATTGCGGAAAATATCATCAAAGATAGCAAGGGAGGGCTCATTTTCGACTTTTCCAATGCGCGCTGCGTTAGCTACTTCTTTCATGAGTGGCTTCACTATGTACACAATGTATCAACATTAAACGGGGTATACGCATTCGCCAGCATGATAAACATGTGGGCAAACTTTAGACATAAAATTGACGACAGCGGAGTCTCCACCCCAGAAAACGAATTAAGTACTCACACCATATCCATAGTAAAGAGGACTCACCTTTACAGAATGAATTCTCGCCGACTAAGGGAGAACCCAATTGAAATCCAGTGCAACAACATAAGTGCGGAACTACTAACCACCAGCAAAAAAACATTACAACTGGCCGAAACCCTTCCTGACCACCCAACAGAAGAGTTCACCATTATACACTGCGAAATTAAAGTTGAAGATAGACACACTCCGATCTCAGCAGAGATCGGAATTGTGGAAATAATAGAAGGAATCGCGTCCCTGCTTGAAGAAAGATTTCTTATTATGCATGGGGAGCTTCCTATTCCATCGAATATCGCTCCTTACCGACTAACATCTTTACTTTCACGCAGTCTTGTACCCGACATTAAAAATGACGAAATTATAGCATGTGCAATTTTCTCCTTGCAGTGTGAGGACCCACCCCTTGCCCTAATGCAGATATTAGAGCATATGAAAAACATCCCTTCCAACGAAAGACTTAACAGGCTCGAAAACCTGGCAGTAACTCGCTTAAAAGAATACGCCCAAGCCTTGGATGAAATATTCCTTCAAACAGAGAAAATTTTTCCGCTTTCTGAGCCAATGGGCAACTCCGTAAAAGATATGCTTGACATAATGAAGGAGAAAATTGAACTCAGAAAAAAAGCACCTTTCTTTGAGCTTCTTATGCTAGATCAAGTCAAGTTAGAGCCTGTAACAAACCGTGCCGATCGATTAAAAAATATTATTGCTGAATTTTCCTGTCCTCGCATTTTGTTGACTCATGCAGGAGAAGAAACCTTAAATCGAGATGACATTCTTAACTTTGGAAATCCGACACGGATTACGGATGAATTTCAGTTTGGTCAACAGAAACTACATTCTGCGTTGCATTTTTTATGGCTGCACCTCAGTGAGGATGGGTTTCTCAACACTGATGACACACCTGAATCTAGAACTCGCCGATGCTGTCCCTTTTTCACAGCATGCCCCCATCAAATTCGTAAAGACCATCCAGATATTTGTGAATCTAAACCGTGGGAAACTTTGAAAATCTCAATGGATCCACAACAGACATGCTGGTATCGGGCCGGGGTAAGAGCAACACGCCCACCTCAAGACACTCTACTGAACTAAATGGTTCAGATTGACAGTCTCGAGTTAAAAATCAGAACGCCTTTTTTTCATGCTTAACAACTTGCCAACTTGCGTCTTCGCAGAGAACCATCCAATGTACTTGCCGCCAAGAATAAAAGAACTCATAAATCGTGACCATGCTCTGAATGCCGTAGTGCTTAAAGCACTTACCATTGTTGAACCGTGGACACTAGACAACAGGACCGTTTTTTTTCACGAATACACCGATCACAGCCTAAAACACTTAACAGAGGTTTTGCTCACCGCTGAAGGGCTAATATCCGACGCGTCTTGGCCGCATTTAACGGCCGAAGATGGAGCAGTCATCATACTGTCCGTGCTCCTGCATGATTGCGCGCTCCACATCTCCGAGGACGGATTTTTTTCCCTAATAGGAGGTCATTATCAGCCAACACCATCCCGCTATATAAAGGGAGAGACATCATGGCCGACACTTTGGGATCAGTTCCTCACGGAGGCACGTCGATTCGACCAACGCAAGCTACTTGCACTATTCGGTAGCTCTGATCCAGTTCAAGAAGTGCCATCAAATAAGCTTGATTTGACGTACAAACATCGATTGCTCATTGGCGAATTTCTCCGACGACATCACGCGAGACTCGCGCACGAAATCGCGCTCTCTGGAATACCAGGACCTGGCTCACCAGTTATTCTCGCTGATGTGGAGTTCAAGGATCTGATGGATCTTTCAGGATACGTGGCAAGGAGCCACAACTCATCATTACGCTCTGCTGTAGATATTCTCGAACCAAACCAGCGACGTGTTCACCTCAACTGCAGAGGTCCTTTTGTAATGATGGTACTGCGCATAGCGGACTACCTTCAGATTCACTCCTCGCGGGCCCCTGGACAGTTGCTCCGACTTAAATCACTCGTCAGCCCAGTTTCACGCGGGGAGTGGCGAAAGCATATGTCTGTTCGGGAGATCCACCAAGCCCACGACGATCCAGAAGCTATATTCGTGGATTGCGAGCCAGAAAGCGCCGTAACTTTCTTAGGGATGCGGAACTTATTGCGTGACATTCAGACCGAACTAGATAGCAGCTGGGCAGTACTCGGAGAGATTTATGGACTGCTCCCCCAACTCAGTTCTCTTGGAATTACAATTAGACGCATCAGGTCAAATCTTGACGACCCAGATTCATTTTGGAAAAAGCGGCGCCCTCCTTATCTACCACGCGACTTTAGATTCAAGACTGCTAGCGCCGAACTAATGGACTTACTTGTCATGCCGCTCTATGGCGACAAACCAGAGATTGGCATTCGCGAGCTAATTCAAAATGCCGTAGATGCTTGCCGAGAGCGTGATGATTTGATAACAAAGGGAGTTGTAAGCTCAACATTAGAAACCAACGAAGATGTAATTGTCACTCTAAGCTATCCTGAAGGCGAGAACGCAAGACTAATCATTGAAGACTTCGGCGTCGGAATGACACCAGATGTAGTAGATAAATACCTTCTAAATATTGGCGCATCCTTCCGGCGCAGTGACATATGGCGAAAAAATCATGAGCTAAGTGGACACTCTACTGTTCATCGAACAGGACGTTTTGGAATAGGCTTACTCGCAGCCTTCCTACTAGGACCAGAGATAAGAGTAACAACTCGATCTATTTACAACGAGAAAGACGAAGCGATTACATTCTCGTGTTTACAGGGTTCAGAATCGATCGAAGTCACACCTTGTGAATTTCATGTAGGTACCCGAATCGAGATCCCAGTTACAGATGAGATCGTAACCAAGCTTACTAAAGATAACAATTTATGGGACTGGTATTGCCTTACTAGTCCAAGCGTAAAGCGAATAGTTGTTTCTGATGTACGCCGCGACCTCAGACAGATGTATGTAGTTCCCGAGTGCGAATCGAACCTAGACTCAACTAAATGGCGCCGTATCAACGCGGAAGGATATGACGACATTATTTGGAGCTATGAAGCACTTGAACGATGGGGCCAACCTGACAGCTTGATAATTTGTAATGGAATATGGTTATGTCGAAGCAGTTACAAACTATCACCGGACATTTCGAATGAACTAGGAGTTATCTGCGCACGACCGCCTAGTTTGGTTGTGTTTGATCCCGATGGGCGATTCCCAATTAACTTGCAGCGCGATGAGGTTGCAGCAGGTCGTACAGGATTCGAAAGACAACTTGCCCTCGACATTTCAGACTACCTTGTCACCCGCCTAATTCAAACCTTTGAGAATCTCAACCCCGGAATCACACCAGATAATGTGCTACTTTCCGTCAAGCCTCAAATTCTAGGCCTGGGGCCAAAAAATGAATACCGTAATAGTGTCGCCTCTGTAGTAATCTCAAAGAGCGGAATCATTCCAGCTGATGCTGACATTCTTAGAACTGCGAATATAAAAAGTATCGTCATCGACGCGGTAAACATGTCTGCCAAGCGTGGAGCGTTTACGTCGCCCACATTGATATCGTGGGCACAGTACTATGTCGCTGTGGATGGCATTACCCGGACTAAAATCAGTAGGACAAATTTCCTTCGCGATTCGATCGGAGGTACAGACTACCACGGTAAACCGGTTGGTTTTATGGTGCCGTTAGGAGTGATAGGACGAAGAATACTTATTCGCAAAATAGATGTTGCTGAGCTCGTCACGCCTGGAAACGTACCACGTAACCAATGGAACAAGTTAGCTTTAGAGAGTGATCTCGGCGCCTGGGCACTTTGGTCTTCTGGCGTTGTTCCCACACTAACGCTTGACTTAACTACGGTATGCGCAGACCTAGATAAGACAGAAGCATTCGGAATCACCATTCTCTACTTCGAAAGTGATTCGAGCGAGAAGGAGACAACTGAAACCAAACTTTCTGCATTTTCTGAAATATGGAGTCAACAGGTCCGCTCGCCGGTTCTGCAACAACGGCCTCGTTAACGGAAGAGCGAAAGAAGCAAAAAGGTGGGAGATCTAATTATTTAAATAAGTCTCTCACCTTTCTTGTTGGCGATTTTTATATTTGATCAACCGCCACGCGAACATCAGTACGTGTTTCGTACCAATGAACAGCCAAACTTCGGCCGCCATGGGCTGCGACCAGCAATCACAGCCAAACGGTCTAAGCTCATCCGAACGGGACCTTATCGCGCTTCAGAAGACTCGCCATTTTGGTCGTATCGGCTTGCTGCTGAATGAGGCATGTCGATTACGTGCATCACATTGCGCGGTCAACGCTCGCCGCCAAACGACACGCACATTGACTCGGGCCCCCTTCCACGCGCACGTCCGGAGACACCGTCATGATCCGAGCCCTGTTGACCGCTTTCATGCTGCTCGCTCTAAGCCTCCCAGCACATGCTCAGGTGACGCCATTTCCTGCCGCCTTTCGTATTCAGGACATCCCTGTAGAAGGCGTCACGCTGCATGTGCGCGTCGGCGGCAAGGGGCCGGCCGTGGTGCTGTTGCATGGCTTTGGCGATACCGGCGATATGTGGGCGCCACTGGCAGCCGATCTGGCCCGGGATCACACGGTCGTGGTGCCGGACCTTCGCGGTATGGGCTTGTCGTCGATCCCGGACAGCGGCTACGACAAGAAGACCCAGGCGGGCGACATCCGTGCAGTGTTGGCCGCGCTGGGTATCGAACACTCGGTGGTCATCGGCCACGACATCGGCACCATGGTCGCCTACGCCTACGCCGCGCGTTATCCGCAGCGTACCGATCGCCTGGTGGTGATGGATGCGCCCGTGCCGGGCATTCCGCCCTGGAACGAGATTGTCCGCTCACCGATGCTTTGGCACTTCGACTTTGGCGGGCCGGATGCTGAACGCCTGGTAGCCGGTCGTGAGCGCATCTACCTGGACCGGTTCTGGAACGAGTTCGCGGGCAACCCCACCAAGGTGGATGAAGCAACCCGTCAGCATTACGCCAAACTCTATGCCCGCCCCGGCGCCATGCACGCAGCCTTCGCCCAGTTCCGCAGCATTCGTCAGGATGAGGTGGATAACAAAGCCTCGATGGCGACGCGACTGACCATGCCGGTACTGGCCATTGGTGGTGAAAAGTCTTTTGGAAGTAATGAAGCGATCGTGATGCGCAACGCAGCGGACAAGGTCACGGAAGTGGTGGTGCCGGGGGCAGGACATTGGCTGATGGAAGAGGCGCCGACCCAGACTATTCGGGCTGTTCGCGACTTTATTGCGCAGTAACGGGTCGAGGTATCGGAGGTTTTTTTGGAGGCCCCTGCACTCAGGGCCTGCCCTGAAGTTATATAAGGGGCTAGATACTGCACGACAACAAACTGATAACGATGCTTGCCCTCCCCCGTAAGCAGATATTGCCGACACTGGACTCCGCCCCTTATGTTCCTGATTTCAGCTACGGACGCCCTTGAGCAGAAGCTCCAGTGCCCCGAGCGCCTGCGACAGCCTGTTCGAACCGGGCTCTGCCTCTGCGATCCAGAAGGCAGCTTCGCACAAGCCTCCATAGATCAGCATCGCCAGTGCTTCGGGATCGGCTTGCATGACAACCCCTTGGAGCATCAGTTGCTCAAGCATTTTCTGTAGAGAGGCAACACAATGACGGTGCGCCTCCGGCGGAGAGCTACCCAGAACAGCCCGGGCATCACGCAACACGATGCGTTGGATTTCAGGCTCCTGCGCCATTTCCAGGTAAGCACGGCAGCGGTTTCTGAAGGCCTCCCACACGTTTTCGGTGCTGTCCGAAATCGCTTGTAACCGCGCATCCATCTCAGCATCAATCTGTGCGACCACAGCGGTGAGCAAGCCTTTCTTGTCTCCAAAATGATGATAAAGCGCGCCCCTGGTCAGGTTAGCCAGTGCTGTCAAATCATCCATGGACGTCTCTGCATAGCCGCGTTCGCTGAAAATCTGGCGTGCCGTCTTGAGCAGTGTGGCGCGGGTTTCTTCCATGTCAGCGCGAGTACGTCGAGCCATGATTTCTCCTGGGTTGATAAGCCATTTACATTCACCTCGTATGATTATAGGATTTTAATCATACGCGATGAATGTATTTTTTCAGTTCAGCGACGCCCAAGCAAGCTGCGCTAATTCGATAAGGAGAATCGAGCATGGCCAATCCGTACCGAGTACTGTTCCAAGCCCCCGGCACCAAGGGTTTTTCCTTGGCCGGCCTCCTCGCCCGTTTACCGCTACCTATGACGGGTATCGGCATCATTACAATGCTGTCACAGCTGCGGGGCAGCTACGCGCTGGCCGGCGCGGTCTCAGCTACCTTTGTCCTGACGTACGCATTGATGTCGCCGCAAGTTTCGCGCTTGGTGGATCGATACGGTCAGCGCCGGGTACTGCCGGTGTCTACTGGCATCAGCGCTCTGGGCATTCTTCTGCTACTAGCTTGCACCTACTGGCATACACCCGACTGGACTCTGTTCGTGGCAGCCGCGCTGGCGGGTTTCATGCCGAGCATGTCAGCGATGGTCCGCGCCCGCTGGACGGCTATCTACAGGGGCAAGCCGCACCTGCAAACGGCTTATTCACTGGAAACAGTGCTAGACGAAGTTACCTTCATCGCAGGCCCTCCCATTTCCGTTGGCTTGAGCGTGGCCGTCTTCCCACAGGCTGGGCCGTTAGCGGCGGTAGCACTGCTGGTGATCGGCGCACTTGCTTTGGCTGCGCAAGTCGCTACCGCCCCCCCCGTGGAATCCGCTGAAGAAATAAGCACGCACACAGCCTCGGTCTTTCGCCTGTCGGATGTCCGGTTGTTAACATTGTTGATGGTCGCGATGGGCGTCATCGTCGGGACGGTCGATATCGTGAGCGTCGCGTTCGCCGAACAAATGGGCAGTCCTGCGGCGGCCAGTATCGTGCTGTCGTGTTACGCCATCGGTTCGTGCGCAGCCGGCCTGCTGTTTGGTGCGCTCAAACTGAAAACGCCGTTACACAAACTCTTGCTGATGGGTGGCCTGGCCACCGCAGCGACGACACTACCCTTGTTAATGGCTGGCAACATTGCCGGGCTCGCCGGCGCGGTCCTGGTAGCAGGCCTGTTCTTTGCGCCAACAATGATTGTGGCGATGTCACTGGTAGAGAGAATCGTGCCGGAAAGACAATTGACTGAAGGAATGACCTGGTTGCTGGCCGGCTTGAATGTTGGAGTAGCTCTGGGGGCTGCAGCGTCCGGCCAGTTGGTGGATATGGAAGGTGCACGCTATGGATTCAACGTAGCGTTAGCGGCAGGGGCAGCTGTGCTCCTCGTAGCCATTTGGGGATACCGACGTATGCGAGAACACGCGCTGGCGGCAGCGTACTCAGTGTAAGAGGTAGAGCTGGTGTTAAAGCATTGCTAGACGGCTAAAAGCTTAAGGTCAATAGCGCCAGCTGCTACCGACCAAAAGAGACCACTCAAACGCGTCTGCCATCCCTACCGCGACCTGACGGGAGACTGTCACGTACAGTTCTGTGAGCAGCCGAGGGGTGAAACTCCCTTCGGCTGACTCGACTTGCTGGATCGCTGCGCAGTGACAAACGGGCCGCAGCGATCATGAGCTTGATCCAGTCGGCGCGTATGAATGGGCATGATCCGTATGCTTACCTCAAGGACGTTTTGACTCGTCTGCCGACACAGCAGGCAAGTGAGATTGATCAACTGCTGCCGCATAAGTGGATGCCGGCCTAGTCATACAAGACGGATTGGCTGGACGCTTGCGGTCTAGGGAATGGCCTGAGGCGATGAACGAGCGACGGCGCCCACCTTATCGGCATCATCCTGGGCAGCTCAACTGTTCAGGGTAAAGCTCAATGGAAAAGAGTGTGCTGTTCCTGGCCAGGTAGTAATGCTCCTGGTGAAACTTGAACCTGCGCATCATCGCCAGCAACTGCGGTTCCTTGCAGGCCAGTTGCTCCAGATCACGGCGTATTCTCGCCTCCATGCTGACCTTGCCTTCCTCGGAGAGGCTGCTCGCTGCTAAGTCGGTCCTGTAGCGGTAGAAGATCGTGTCACCGTACGTCAAACCGACGTACTCAAGGGTGGTAATTGCATCCAGTTGCTTTGGCAGGGTCGCGTCCAACTGGGCGAGGCGCTCGACCAGCAGCGCCTGTTGGGCCACCTTCTCCTGCTCGGCCTTGAGCGCGAAATAGCGTCCAATCCCGGCAATCAGTACCACCGCAGCGATACCCAGATAGAAATTACGCGGGTTGCGCCGCTTCTTCGGCGCCAGCTTCATCAACATCTTGAATGACTCGTCCTGAGCATGAAAAAGCCCCTAGCGAAACTAGGAGCTACGGGTGAAAACGGCATAGCCTGACACAATACCCCCGGGGGAGCACTCGGCCAATCCGGGGTGGTTATCAGGGCGAGCACTGCGTGAGCTGTCTACCCAGGCCTGAACTGACTTCGACGCGCCGCGGCTCCGAATCGAGAAGCCGGGAAAAATCTCTAGCCAACCTTTAGTTGCCCAGTATGTTGCAGTTCAGCGCTCAGGGTAGTCACTGGCGCTCTAACCGTCCGGGCAACTCACCCTTTGATGCCGTCGTCTAAGGTATGCATCTGTGAAACGCATCTGTCTCTCGAACTTTCACACCGCTTGAAAAAATCATACGAACAAGGCTAGATCGCCTTTAAACGTCAATTCACCATATGCCTCTCGCCAGGGTCGATCAATGCCGCTGAGCTTTCATAAAATGCACGCCAATGGCGATGACTTCGTTATCGTAGACTCGCGAAACTCGTCCAATCCAATGACAAGTAACATGGCTCGGCGAATGGGTGATCGGAACCGCGGAGTCGGATTCAATCAACTCGCAGTGGTGCTCGATTGCGATGACGCAGATGCGCGCTTGATGTTTTGGAATGCAGATGGCTCCACGCTGGACGTTTGTGGCAGCGCAACGCGGGGTGCTGCGGATATGCTGATGCGTGAATCCAATATTACTTCGATAGCGCTCCGAACCAACCGTGGTCTACTGACTTGCGAACGAACCTCAACCAGCGCAATTTCGGTCAACATGGGAGAACCACTTTTCGGCTGGTCGGATATTCCTCTGGCTCTGGAAATGGATACTGCTGTTTTGCCACTTGCTGGTGGCCCAACAGCTTGCAGCATGGGAAATCCGCACTGCACCTATTTTGTGGATGATCTAACAGCTGTTGATATCGCGACAATCGGGCCGGCAATTGAAACCAACCCCCTATTTCCCCTCAGGACGAACGTGCATTTCGTCCAAATCATTGACCGAAAGCACATTCGATTGCGCATTTGGGAGCGTTGGGGCGGTATTCCGCTTGGTTCAGGTTCCTGCTCTTGCGGCGCTGCTGTTAACGGAATTCGTCGTGGCTTGCTAGACAATTCCGTTGAGGTTGAATGTGATGGCGGAACTGTAACGGTTCAATGGGATGGCGTGGGACCTGTCTTTCTCATCGGACCGGTAGAGACGATTTTTTCGGGAATAATTACAGATGGCCTGGTACAGGCTTTGTAGTTTCTATATCTGTGATAAACAGCCAAATTAATCATTCACGACCAAAAGTTGGTACTTATTGCGCAACAAAGGGGACACCCATTAGCCTTGACTTGAGACCGATTAATGGGCGCCCCGCTTTTTCCAGGTCATTTACTTATCTGGCGGCAGTGACGCCTAATAGACGGCTCAAGGCCGTTCGCGTCGCTTACTTGGAGCTGCGCTCCGCAGCCCTCCCCTGAACCAAACGTTAGGCTTCGTATGCATCCAGTAGCGAAAAAATATTTTGAGTTAGGTCCAGAGAAACAAAAAAAGGTCCATATTGATCTTTGCAAAAAGGCTTATAAGCTTTGGCTTAACTACACCAGCAACAACGGAATCACTGAATACCGTGAAACCCTTGCAGGAACAGTGCAAAAAATTGACTTTTCTTTACCCTACGATGCAATAGAAGCCGTCATCAAAGGTAAAGACGAATTAAATATTAACGAGCGTTACTTAGAACCTGCTACGGCCCTACAAGACGAAGATTTAAAATTTAGCGCCGACATGGAAATGGCATATTATTCAATTTACAATCTTTACCAGTACCACATAACAGGGAAGCTAGGTGATAGCTGGGTTATAGTTAATCAAGCTCTATCGGCACTCGGAGAGCACAATACGATTAAATGTTTAGAAGCTGCAATTAATAATGCAGCCTAACCCTATACAAAGGTGACAGATCTATTTACTCAAATAGATCTGTCACCTTTTTCCTATTTTCTTTGCTCCTTACACTTTTGGCAGTTGCAGGTCGACACCACTTGGCCTGAAGGCTATTGCCCGGCAGCGCTCAAGGCCCGTAACAACCGAGTCTCAATCCAGCCTGTATCGCCAGCCGTGTCAATCAGATATTGATGGTTGATTGGGTAGGGATTGCCTAGCGTGTTCACCGGCTCTCCGGAGTTTGAGAATACCTTGCCGATGGAGCAGCGATGCTCTCCGGTCTGCCAGATCTGTGACAACCCCTGCGACCGGTTTTTTTTGAGTACAAAGTGGAATGGGTACCGTGCATTTGCTCCGGCCCCAAAGTTACCCAGCGTCAACAGAACATAAGGAATCACCCAGAGCGGGATATCCTTGTACGCCCAGATGCTTTTTCTGTCGGCTCGAGCTATCAACTCAGCGAACTGCCCTGCCGTAAGGTTTCCTTTTCGGCATATTGCCAGGCAGAACGCATATGCTTGCTTCAGGTTGTCTGGTTCGAAAAACTCATCACGTAATCGCTGACCACGTTCATCATCCCAGCCATCAGCATGCATGCCTCTAAATCGACCCGAACGATTTGCTTCCAAGCAGTCATCTAGGGGGTCGATAGCTTCATCTAGGTTCTGGTGATCGAATCGTGACGTAACGTTCGTGCTATGTACGCCATACGGATCGACGCGTTCATCGCAACCCGGACAGTACGGAAAAATACCCTTCTCTCGATAATTTGGACCACTGCGACGTATGAACTCTTCAGGGGTGACACATTCTCCGCCTGCTCTCCCATAACATGCCAACAGCATTTCTCAACCTCCTCCTTAAGTAAATTTGGGTTAGATGATGCCAGCAATGGAACGAAAGGAAAGAGGACAAAAGGGACTGATTTATTTTTGATCGTGATGCGCAACGCAGCGGACAAGGTCACGGAAGTGGTGGTGCCAGGGGCAGGACATTGGCTGATGGAAGAGGCGCCGACGCAGACTATTCGGGCGGTTCGCGACTTTATTGCGCAGTGATGGGAAGAACTCTGGAAGGGAATTTCTTGCAAGGCCCTGTCTCCAGGGCCTGCCAGACAATAGCGGTTAGTAAACCTGCACCCGCCATAGCTCCCGCGAGGAGGAAGCCGGCGACATCGGCAGTCGGCCGTGCAGCGTCCGATAGTTGTCGATCAGCACCAGATCACCTTCGCTCCATTGATGGGCGATCAGGCAGTCCGGGTCATAAACCAGCGCGTTGACCTGTTCAAGCAGCGCCTGCTGGGCCTCCTCGTCATGGTCCTGCACAGACTGGCTCAGGGTCTGCAATGCCGAGTCTGTGCCCTCTTGGTAACGCAGGATGAGTTCGCCGCTACGGGGGTTATGATCCACCAGGCTGAACATGCGCGGCGAACCACCGAAGTAAGTCATCTTGGTGTAGTAGGTAATGTTCACCGCCTGCCATTGTCGGGCGACGTGCTGCCCGACTTTTCGCAGCACGTTTCGGCTGTCGACGATGGTGGTCTGACCCTCGCCCGGCTGCGGCGCTGTCTTGCAATACAGCATGAATTTGCTGGCGCAGAATTTCGGATTGCGCTGAACCTGTGGGTCGCTGTCGGGCAGCATGTTCAGGTCCCAGTGCAACGGCGTTTTCTCCAGCGAGTGCACCACGCCCTGGGGTTTGTCCGCGGGCTTGACCACATTCACGGCACCGAAGGCCCACTCGTACAGCGTGCCAAAGCGTTCGCAGCTGCGAGCAAAACTGTCCTGGTCGTCGAAGCGACAGCCCTTGAGACAGACGAAACCAAAGGTTTCCACCAGTGCCTCCAGCAGGCCGCTGGACAGTCGCTCGAAACCCAGCCCCAGCGGGTCTCGCACCACCAGGCCAAATAGCGGAAGCTTTTGCAGTTCGTATTCGAAGCCTTGGGCCTGCGAGTTTTCTGTTTGGTGGTAGAGCCATGGCCGCCCCTGCCAGGTGATCAGCACATGGTGGTCGAGGTCGACCTGGGCCCGTGCGCGAAGACGCTGGCTTCCATCGATGTTGCACACCGGCACCGCATGCCAGGGGCTATCGACACGGGTCAGCCCTTCAGCCAACCCAAAGGTAAATTTGGGCCCGGCGTTGCTGTACTGATGGACCGATAATCGAATGTCGTCGCCGAAGAAACGATCCACTGCCGCATTCAATGCCTGCCCGCGAAACATCATCTGGTAGGCTTTGAAGTTGATTTGCTGCAGGTACTCGTCCTCGCTCTGCCCGTCCTCACGGCACAGGCGCAGGTCGTTGTACAAATGACTACAGAGGTTGTCATGGGCCTGGCTGAGGGATTCATCGTGCCGGCTCTGCTCGATCAGTTCGCCAAGGTTTTTCCAGGGTAGACGGGCCTGCTTGACCAGGCTGGCGCGGACCGCCTCGGCACTTTGGGCCTGCGGGAACAGGTCTTCCATGCTGACCCACTGAATCGTATGGGTGGTGCACAGTTCACGCAAAGCCCGGTTGTAGGCCGCGCGAACGTCGTCGGCCACCCCAACGATGTCATTGAACGTCGTCCCGTCGCTGAGGATCGACACCACACAGCCCGGTGCATGCAATGCGGCGATGGCTTGGCCGAGCTGGTCGAGGCGCTCGATGGCCATCACCTCACCATAATCCGGCAGTACGCCGAAGGTCTGGTCACTGGCATTTGGCGACTTGCAGGGAAAACCTGGCAGTACCAGACGCACTGGCAGGTTTTGATCAAAGTACTGCCCCAGGCTGTGCGCCAGATGCGCCCGGCCTTGTGTTTCGAAACAATCATCCGTGCCTTTGAGCAGATAACCAGACAGCAAATCGCTGACGGCAGCGATCCAGGCATCTCTATGTTCCATAGAACAACTTCCTTGAGGGTTTGTGTGTATCAATAGGATTTGACGGTATCGCCATGCTCGGTGAACGCATGCGCTGTCCCGCAGACTTGCTGCAGAATGCGCAACAACCCGGCCGGTTGTTCACAGCAGAAGTTCGGAGCCTGGGCCTGCAAAGTATGAGTCTGGCCATACCCCCAGGTGACCGCTGCCGAGTACATACCTGCGGCACGGGCAGTTTTCAGGTCGATCTCTGTGTCACCGACGAATAAACAGCGTTGCGGATCAACCGACAACCGCCGCGCGGCTTCCCATGCCACATCTGGCTGAGGCTTGAGTGACCTGCCCGTGCGATGCCCCAGTATCGGCCCGAAAGCATTCTGCGGCAGTAATGTTCTGGAAACCTGCAAGGCCATTTCCTCGGTCTTGTTGGTCACGATAGCCAGCGGCAGCTGTAACTGGCGGCAGCCTTCGAGCAATTCCAGTACACCGCTGAATGGCCGGGAAAATTGAACCAGGTTGTGCTGATATAGCGTCACATAGCGCTGGTGCAGGGCGATCGCATCAGCGATACCAAACTGCGCGGCAACCCGCTCAATCATCGCAGTGGTCCCGCCACCGATATACCCCCGCACGGTTTGCGCAGTCAGCGCCGGGCAACCGTGTTCGAGTAACACCTGGTTCAGGCACCAGGTGATGTCCGGCAAGGTGTCCACCAAGGTTCCATCCAAATCGAAGAGTACGGCTTCGACCCGCAACCGAGACGCCATCATTGAGCACTGGCGTAGTGACAAGGACGCCCCTTGCGAAACACCAGACGGTGGTAGCGCTCATCGACATTACTGCGTTTTTCGAGGGTGACCACACCCCGTCGCTTGATGGCTACCGAATGCCAGGGCGTACGCCACAGGTCACTGGTTGGCACCAGCCGGATTCCGATCTTCGTCGACACCGCCAGTTGCGGGTGAATCGACAGGCGCAGGCAATGCGGGTAGCGAGCCAGTAATAGGGCGCTCCAGGCTTCACTGCGCTGAATCACCCGCTGGGAGGCCGGCTTGGCGACCTTCTTCACCGCATTCAGGCTCATGCCGGCGAATACCTTGAGCCCCGAATAATCCTCGGAAAGAAAGCGATGGATACCGCAGTACATCAACATCATGTGCGGTTCATCCTTGAAGCGCTGCTGCAACAGGATCAATGACTGGCCGTGCTCGATCATCATCTCCTCACGCATGGCGTCCAGACAATCAAGCTGAGGATAGGCATCCCTGAGGTCGAAATGGGCGAACGTACCGGGATAGTGCTGTTCGGCGTAATCCTGGATAGCGTCGGTGTAAGCCTTGACGTCAGAATCGGGAACATGCACCAAGTCAGAGAACACATAGCCATCGGAGCAGATATGAATCAGCGCGCCCGGCGCATAGATCTCCCGGATCTCCTCACACAGGCGGTGTAACTCGTCGATTGCATGGTGTTCAGCAAGATCAGGGAGATGGCTCAGGGTTTTCTTGCGGCTGGGCGACTTGCCGGGAAAGGCTGGCAAGACCATTTCGACCTTGCGACCGCTCTCGACCGCCTGCATTACCTTCGCCAGATGGGGTTCCAGCACCTGCAACGAAAGCTCATGATCCTGTTCCGGGGCAAGACTACGACGCCGAAACAGACATTCGAGGATTTGCTGGGCAATGTTCATGTGCGGAGTGTTCTGATGCGCATGCACCAGCTGACCGCCCGCC
This sequence comes from Pseudomonas sp. CVAP#3, assembly GCF_018986375.1. Taxonomy (NCBI): domain Bacteria; kingdom Pseudomonadati; phylum Pseudomonadota; class Gammaproteobacteria; order Pseudomonadales; family Pseudomonadaceae; genus Pseudomonas; species Pseudomonas sp. CVAP#3. The sequence goes on along the minus strand of NZ_JAHMSC010000002.1, from coordinate 29,843 downwards.
TGTTGGGCAACGGTATTTGAACCTTGCATAGACAATCCTTTGTGTGGTGAATAACGGCTATCTTTTGGCCGTCAGCAGATATGCCTTATCTGCGGGCGGCTAAATTCCTACAAGTCGTGAGAGTTTGTCAATCGTGGCCATCAGGAATATTAAGTCCTGCACGAGCCCCCCCGCCCCCCGGGGGTCTGCCGTCAGTTAAGCAACTAACCCGTGCCTGACCTGCAAAGCCCCTTCACCATAGGAACACAAGCCAACTGAAGCCCGGAGGGCGAATAGTAAATAGTGGATAAGGAGCGCATGATCGGCTTGCAAACTAGCTATATCTGCCCTGAAGCCATCCCTCAAACTTACTCTGAGCAGCGCCTTCCAAACTGGGCGCGTAATAAACCAAGTGCAAGTGCCTGTCGGCGTCAATTATCAGGGTTGCATGCTCAAACGAGATATTTCCAAATGACGGAATTTCAAAATTTCTGATGCCTTGGCAAGGGCCGTGAATATCCTGCCTGTTCCACCAATACTTGAACTCTGCACTGACTTTCTCGAGGCTGCGCACCAGCTCAGCAACATCGCTTTGCGCCGAAGCATGAACAAAATCCCTGCGAAAGCTAGAGAGCATTTGTATCGCCTGCTCCTCCCAGGGGCACAACAGCGAACGCATTTTCTCATCAGTAAACAGCATCCACAGGAGGTTGCGCTGCTCTGGAGGTTTGTCTGCAAAGTTGAATACTTTATCGCCGGCCGGATTCCATGCGAGAACGTCCCAACGCAAATTCAGGACATAGGCGGGGCGCAGCGGCATGTCTGCCATCAAACGATGGATGATCGTTGGAACGACGCACCAAGTCTGTGCCTGTTCTGCTGGAGCACGTTGGTAGGTCAGCAAGTAAAGGTGCCTGCGTTCCATGGCGTCAAGTTTCAATACTCGACATAGACTGTCGAGGAAAGCCGGTGAAACCCCAATATCGCGGCCTTGCTCAAGCCATGTATACCAAGTCAAGCCGACGCCTGCCAACGCGGCGACCTCCTCACGACGCAGCCCCGGTGTCCTTCTTCGCCCAGTCGTTGGTAATCCTGCTTGCTCGGGTGAAATGCGCTCTCGGCGACTGCGCAAAAATGCCGCCAACTCGTCTCGGGTGCGTTCGAGTGTTCTTCCCATTACACAGTTGCTCCCTGTAACAGCATAAAGTGTAGATATTGTAACAATGATTAGCTTGCTAAAGAATTTGCCGCGCAGGGGATGACGCGTAATTGTTGCGCCGCCCTAATTTCGCAAAGGGAGATTCTTATGTTCAGGACAACACCCTCTTCGGTCTATTGGATTGCTGTCGGCGCCTTCGCGCTGGGTATGGCGTCCTATGTAATGGCAGGCCTCGTTCCTATGATTGAACAGGCCTTTAGTGTGCAGGTGGCGGTGGCTGCTCAATTGGTGGCGGTGTTCTCTTTGGCTTATGGCATCGGGTCGCCTATCTTCGTGGCCCTGTTACCCCCACAACGACAGAGGCTCGGGTTGTTGTCCGCCTTGGCGATCTTCGTCTTGGCCAATATGGCCAGCGCTGTCGTTGATGATTTCGCTGCGCTGTTAGTTTGTCGTGCAATTGCCGGGCTGGGGGCCGGAGTTTATCTGGCAACCGGAATCACTGCTTGTGTTGCAGTATCTGAACCTAACGGGCGCGGTCGAGCGATCGCCGTCATCATGGCTGGAATGGCCAGTGGAACCGTGCTGGGCGTCCCTTTCAGTCTGCTGCTTGCTGAGCGGTCAGGGTGGCAGGCCGCTCTGTGGCTGATTGCTCTGCTTGGTGCTGCCTCATGGCTGGGGTTAGTAGTCAACCTTCCAGCGCTCCCTGCCGGACCGCAGATGACCATCCGTAGCAAACTCTTATTGCTAGAGAACCGGAAGGTAGTGAGCACCCTGCTGGTCTCGCTGCTAGCCGCAGTGTCCAGCTTGGGGATGTACACTTTCATCGCCCCGCTCATGACGGATCCCGCCTACGGAGGAGTCGATAGCGTGACGCCATATCTTTGGGTTTGGGGCCTTGGTGGGGTAGCAGGAAGTTTCTTGATTACCCCGCTGGTTGAACGTATTGAAGGACCCGTGCTGATATTTATCATAATGCTGGTGTTGACTGCGTCGCTATTGGCGCTGCCGCTGGCCGCCGCCGTATCGCCTTGGTTAGCCATGATTCCTATCGCTACATGGGGATGCGTGGGGTGGGCCTTACAGGTTCCGCAAAATAACGAGTTGATCTCAGAGCGGGAGCGAAATGGCGATGGTAATTTAGCAGTCGCCTTGAACGAGTCAGCACTTTACCTGGGGAGCGCATTAGGTGCTGGCGCGGGAGGTTTCCTATTGCTGTTGGAAATGCCAAGTTGGACGCTAGCGATCGGGGCCGGTGCAGTGGCGTTTTTTGGCACCGCATTGCAGCTTCTGAAGCTGCGCACACATCGATCTCGCCCATTCGGTAAAGTATTTCGAGCATCGGTCGCTGACCGCTTTAAATAAACAGCCGACCTCTGTTTCAGCGCTCGAACTCGTTGTCGAACACGTTAGGCTTGCTTCAAGTTTCGCCTTTCACGTTCATCGACTTTAGAACGTGAAGGCGTGACCTCGCAAAGCAATCACCCACATTAACTTCATCGACTTTCAGGACGTCTCCAAGATGCCGACCACCGCTCGCTCGATTGAGAAATACATCCTTGCCAAGGACGGAAACCGACCAGACCTTCTGCGGCAATGCTTCACTCCCGACGCAACCCTTGAGATGGTTGTGCGTACAGGCGTCATTTCATTTCCCCCCCATGTCAACGGCCGGGCAGGCATCGCGGACATATTAGTGCGCCGCTTTGGCCAGTGTTATGAGAACGTTTATACTTTCTGCCTCGGCGAGCCACCAAAGACAGAGGCCACCGCACATACCTGCAAATGGTTGGTGGGGATGTCGGTTAAAGAAACTGGCGAACTGCGCGTAGGCTGCGGAGAATATCACTGGCGGTTCCTGCAAAAATCAGGGCTTGCATCGCATCTACGCATCACGATCGAACACATGCAAGCCTGCACAGCACAGGACTTGGAGTCAGTAATGAATTGGCTGCAGAGCCTCAATTATCCGTGGTGTCTCTCCAGCGATATGATTGATACAGCGCCGCATATCAGCAACATTGACCAAATCGTTGAGTACCTTAAAACCTGAATATTGAGACATCCAGCCAGTACAACTAACGTGATTAGATGGAAGCCCGCCGATGCAGCAGCAGCTCAGTGCCTCTGGATGAACACCTCGGTTTTCCAGCGCAGCTTTCAGGCGGTCGGCACGATCCCTCGCCGTATCGTGCGTAGTTGCCTTATCGGCATACCCGACCTCACATCAGGTCAAACGTAACGACTCCGGCCTGTGACGACCGGCAACAGTCAACCCGATATGGCGGTCCACAATGCCTCACCAATTGGGCCGCTGAGAGGCCGCTCTTAATGTGGGTGTACAGTTAAAGACACCAGTTTGAGCACAATGGGGCGAACGACCAGTATGCACAGGAATGCAACGGGCATAGCCAATTTATAGGCGTGCAGCGTATTACTTAGATAATCAGTCTCAATGCCGGAATTTGCCGCAGTGATCACGAGTGACATCAAGAACGCCATGATGGTGGCCATATAGAGTGCGAAAATATAGTGAGTCGTGCGAGCCGAGAGCTTGCGCCGGTTGAAAAATGGAGCTTTAGAGGATGCTTTGGGATTCATATCAGACCTTTTTGATCTTCCATTGATAGGTAACGAGTACCATAACAAGATCAAAAATCAGCAACTAGACGATTAACAGTAATTACTTTATAAATAAAATCTTATGAATGATTTTTCCCATTGGGTTAAAGATGAACCTGTTAGGTGCGATTGATAGCTTTATCAAGGTGGTTGAAGCGGGCTCCATTGTGGGCGCAGCCAAAACCCTGGGTGTCAGTGCCGCAGCCGTTAGCCAGACCATAAATCGCTTGGAAACCCATCTAGGCACGCGCCTTCTCCAGCGCACCACACGTAGCATGGTGTTAACCGAGAACGGCACGGTGTACTACGAAAAAGTTAAGCGCATAGCGCGTGATCTCGAGTCGGCGCAACGTGCGATCACCAGCGCGCAGACCCAACTCCAAGGGCGACTGTGCATCGCTTCTACCTCAGCTTTCGGGCGACATGTGTTGGCATCACTGATCGCCGGTTTCGCTACCCGTTACCCACGCCTGACAGTTGAACTCTCAACCACAGATCGCAAAATTAATCATATTCAAGAAGGCATTGATCTGAGCCTGCGGATCAAACCACAACTAGAAGAGGGGATCGTCGCTCGCAAGATCGTTTCGGTCCCTTTTATCATCTGCGCGTCACCCACCTATTTGGAACGAGTCGGCTGGCCACGCACCCCTGAAGAACTCCAACAGCACGCCTGCCTAGCCTTTCGCTACCCGCTAGATGGACGCTTTCTACGTTGGGGCTTTATCCGGGACGGGCAACGTTATGACGCTACTCTCAATGCGACCGCAATCAGTGACGATATTGACGCTCTAGCCCAAATGGCTATCCACGGCGCGGGAATTACCCGCTTAGCAGAGTTCGTGGCGGCACCCTATATCCAGAGTGGCCAACTCGTTCCTCTGTTTGAACATCGCCACGCTTCAACTTATGCCTACGCTGAACCGCTCGATATTTATGCATGCGTCCAAGAACGTGCCGCCATCACACCCAAGGTCAAAGCTTTTATGAATTATTTGACTGAATATCTAGAAATGCGCTGGCCGATGAACAATACCTTTACTGCGTCCTGACACCGTGTTTACCGCCTTCATAAATCTAATGGCCGAGCGGCGCTATTCCCACTGACACAGACCGGCCTGCGTACCATTCCGCAATTCCGCTAAAGATCGACATCTATGGCTATCTCAATCGCATCCAATCGACTAGACGGTTGGGGACAACCGGTGACAGATCTATTTTTAAAGTGCCCCACCTCAAACTGAAACGGACAGAGACAATCATGAAACCGCTTTACCTGGGCTCGCTTCTGCTGCTGACGGCGGGTTGCTCACAGACCCCACAATACGTGCCTCCAGCAAACGCCCCTCAAGCGCAGATTCGCAGTGAGATGGACGCCATGATCAACCGTCACAACGGCCTGAGTCTTACCGAAGCGCCGACCATGGCCTGTAAGTTCGGCAGGTCGGTGGCGGTGACGCCTGGTCGGGAACTGTTCTCGGTCAGTGGAGAGACATCGAAACCCGAAGGCTTCCGCGCCATTGAGGCGGCCAAACCGATCCACTTAGTGCTGCACGGCTGGGCCAGCGGCAACCGCACCTGCAAAATCGATTTCGTCAGTGAGTTCATCCCAGGTGCCCACTATGTGATCAAGGGCGGCATCGCCGACGGCCCTAATGATTTCGGCACCTGCCAAGTCAGCATCTTTGATTTGGATTCTGAGGCCCGACTCCTTCAGGCAAAGCAGTCATCGCCAAAAGCCAACGGCTGTGTTCTGGACCGGTTGCAGCTGCCGACGCATTGATTGCGCTGATCCCGCCAAGGGGAGCAGCAAAAAAACAAAAGGGGGACATCCATTAACCGGCCTCGAGTCACGACTAATGGGCGCCCCCTTTTGTTCTCTACAAAAGCCCCTTCACCATAGGAACACAAGCTAACTGAAGCCCGGAGGGCGAATGGTAAATAGCAGGTTCGTCGCCCACGTAACCGCATCGCCGGTAAAAGGCAGCAGCGTTCAACGTAGCGTCCAGATTGACTTCTTTCAGCCCCAGACTCCGCGCGAGGTATTCCAGGTAGCTCAGGATTCTCAAGCCGATGCCTTGTTGCATAAAACCCGGGAGCACAAAGATCGCGCCGATTTCGCCGCTCTCCAGATCAAGCATTCCCGTCGCCACCGGTTCCCCTTGAATACAGCCCAGATAAAAGTGTTTTTCCATCAGGTCGCTGTACCCGTCCTCGGCTGATCCTGCCGTCCAGGCCAGCATTTGCTCCGTGGCATAGGCGCCGATGCATTGATGCCGTATCGCTTGAAGCCGAATATCGAAGGCGGTTTGGGAATCGCTTGGTGTGGCGCGTCTGATCTCGAACATTTCATTCTCCGTTAGCCATCGGTGGACGGAGAACTAAAAAGCCCCGTCCATTTCTGGCGGGGCCTTGGGTAATTACGTCAAATCCTACGAACGCATGACCTCACGGCCCGCCAGAGGCGGTCATGGAGGAGCACATCATGTTCATGCGGCGTGTGTAGGTCATGGAGTGATAGTGTTTGGGGTGATCCGGCTTGTCAATCTCGGAGCGGAGTTACGAAACTTCCGCGTCCGACTCAGGCGGTTTGAAAACGTTCGGGTTCGAAAGCAGCCGCCGAGGCCGCTTTCACATCAGAAGTTAGCTGGCGTATTCGCACTAATAATCTCTGCCTCATCCGCCCCAATATTCCGAAACCGATGCGGCAGCGTCGTCGGGAAGTAATACCCATCCCCGGCGTTCAGCACACTGATCTGCCCATCCACGGTCAGCTCAACCGTGCCACGGGTAACGAGCCCACACTCCTCCCCTTCCACATGCACAATCGGCTCTTCGCCCGAACTCGCACCCGGCGCGTACTGCTCGCGCAGCAGACGCATCTGCCGACTCGGCACCGACGCGCCGATCAGCAAAAGACGCAGGCCATCACGGCCCAGATCGGGCTGCTCGTTTGCGCGGAAGACGTATTTGTGCTCTTGGGGCGGTTGATCGAAGGTGAAGAAGTCCGCCAAAGACATGGGGATGCTTTCGAGGAGCTTTTTCAGGGAGCTGACAGAAGGACTGACTCGATTCTGTTCGATCAGGGAGATGGTGGCATTGGTGACGCCGCTACGCCGGGCCAGCTCGCGCTGGGACAGTTTGTAGCTTTCGCGTACTAATTTGAGTCGAGAACCCGTATCCATGACAGCCTTATGTGAGAACGACTAATGGGGGTGGATGGCGGGCGACTTTTGGCCGCGAAGAACACCGCTTCCCTGTCCCTGAACCGTGAAAGTCGGGTATTAAATCACGTTTGTTGGTGTTGCTCAGCAGGTTCGATAAATGGCAGATAAATAGTCAAAAGCAGGGCCGCTTCGCACCCCAGCGGGAGCAAGCTCCCTCGCCACAGAGACAGTGCTCATCCTTGACTGACTGGCATTAGCCGGCGGCCCCATTTTGCGGTGGCCACCGGCGAGGTGCAACCTAGATACCGAAACGGTCACGCAGTGCGTAATACGCGGCGCCCATGGCGGTGAGCGGGGCCTGGAAGGTCCGGCCGCCGAACATGGGCATGTGCGGCAGGGAGGCGAACGCGTCGAAGCGTTCGGCGTCGCCACGGATCATTTCCGAGATCAGTTTGCCAGCCAGGTGCGAGCAGGTGACGCCATGGCCGCTGTAGCCCTGCATGTAGTAGGCGTTTTTCTCGATGCGGCCGAATTGCGGCATGCGTGACATGGTCAGCAGGAAGTTGCCGGTCCAGCGGTAGTCGATCTTCACGTCCTTCAATTGCGGGAAGGTCTTGAGGATTTTCGGGCGGATCAGTTGCTCGATGTCGTCCGGTTCGCGCGCGCCGTAGACCACGCCGCCGCCGTACAGCAAGCGGTTGTCGGCGGTCAGGCGGTAGTAGTCGAGCAGGTAGTTGCAGTCTTCGACGCAGTAGTTATTGGTGATCAGGCCCTTGGCGACTTTGGCCGACAAGGGCTCGGTGACCACGATTTGCGAACCGCAGGGCATGCTCTTGCGGGTGACGCGGTTGTCGAGGTCCTGAGGCAAATAGGCGTTGCCGGCGATCAGCAGGTACTTGGCCCGCACCACGCCTTTGGCGGTGCGCACGGTGATCGGCTCGCCGTAGGTGATTTCCACCGCCGCCGACTGCTCGTAGATTTTACCGCCGAGGCCGATGATAGCCGAGGCTTCACCGAGTGCCAGGTTCAGCGGGTGGATGTGGCCGCCCTGCATGTCCAGCAGGCCGCCGACGTAGTTGTCGCAACCGACTTCGCGCTTGATCTCAGCCGCGTCGAGCATTCTCAGGTTCTTGTTGCCGTAGCGCTCCCAGCTGCTTTTCTGCTCGGCCAGGCCTTTGAGCTGCTTCTTGTTCAGCGCTGCGAAAATGCCGCCGGGCTTGTAGTCGCACTGGATGTCGTACTGCTTGATGCGCGAACGGATGATGTCCGCGCCCTCAAAGATCATGCTGCCCAGCACTTCGGCAGCCTTGTCGCCGTAACGCTCTTCGATGACATCGACGTCGCGGCTGTAGGAGTTGACCAGTTGACCGCCGTTGCGACCGCTGGCGCCGTAGCCGACCTTGGCGGCTTCGAGCACGGTGACGCTGTAGCCCGCTTCACTGAGGAACAGGGCCGAGGACAAACCGGTGTAGCCGGCGCCGATGACGCAGACATCGCACTCGACCAGCTCTTCGAGCACCGGAAAATCGATGGTCTCGTTGCGGGTTGCGGCGTAGTAGCTGTTTACATGTTTTTGCATGATTGAGTTCCCGAACGGTCGCACGCACATGCCTGCGACCGCCGTTGTAGAAGTGTTAGAGCTTGATCCAGGTCGCCTTGAGCTCGGTGTATTTATCGAACGCATGCAGCGATTTGTCCCGACCGTTACCCGACTGCTTGAACCCGCCGAACGGCGCGGTCATGTCGCCGCCGTCGTACTGGTTGACCCAGACGCTGCCGGCGCGCAAGCCGCGAGCGAAGGTATGCGCCTTGCTCAGGTTGCTGGTCCAGACCCCGGCGGCCAGACCGAAGATGCTGTCGTTGGCAATTGCCAATGCTTCTTCGGCGGTGTCGAAGGTGATCAGCGACAGCACCGGGCCGAAGATTTCTTCCCGGGCGATGGTCATGGCGTTGGTCACGCCGTCGAAAATCGCCGGTTCCACGTACAGGCCGCCGGTGTCTTCAAGGGTGCGATTGCCGCCCGCGATCAGTTGGGCGCCCTGCTCTTTGCCAATGCTGATGTAGCGCAGCACGTTGTCCAGTTGGCGCTGATCGACGACCGCACCGACGGTGGTTTCCGGATCGAGGGCATGCCCCGGTTTCCAGGCTTGCAGTGCTTCCACCAGCAGCGGAATGAACTGCTCGCGAATCGAACGCTCCACCAGCAAACGAGAACCGGCGGTGCAGACTTCGCCCTGGTTGAAGGCAATCGCACCAGCCGCCGCTTGTGCTGCCGCACGCAAATCCGGCGCGTCGGCAAACACCACGTTCGGGCTTTTGCCGCCGGCTTCCAGCCAGACGCGTTTCATGTTGCTTTGCCCGGCATAGATCAGCAGTTGCTTGGCAATCGCGGTCGAGCCGGTGAAGGCCAGCACGTCGACGTCCATGTGCAGCGCCAACGCCTTGCCGACGGTGTGGCCGAAACCCGGCAGCACGTTGAACACGCCTTTCGGGATACCGGCGTCGAGCGCCAGTTGAGCGATGCGGATTGCCGTCAGTGGCGACTTTTCCGAAGGCTTGAGGATGAACGAGTTACCCGCCGCCAGGGCTGGTGCGAACTTCCAGCTGGCCATGATCAACGGGAAGTTCCACGGCACGATGGCCGCGACTACGCCCGACGGTTCACGAGTGACCAAGCCCAACTGATCGTGCGGCGTTGCCGCGACTTCGTCGTAGATCTTGTCGATCGCCTCGGCGCTCCAGCGGATCGCGTTGGCGGTCGCTGGAATATCGATGGCCATGGAGTCGCTGATCGGCTTGCCCATGTCGAGGGTTTCCAGCAGCGCCAGTTCTTCCTGGTTCGCCAGAATCAGATCGGCGAAACGAATCAGGATGCGCTTGCGCTCTGCCGGGGCCAGCTTGGCCCAGACGCCGGACTCGAACGCCCGGCGCGCAATCTGCACCGCCACATTCGCGTCGGCTTCGTCGGTACTGGCGACGTTCGCCAGGAAGCGGCCGTCCACCGGGCTCATGCATTCAAAGGTGTCGCGGCTGAGTGCCGAGCAGTAGTGGCCGTCAATGAATGCCCGACCTTCGATTGTCAAGGACTGGAAGCGTTGCTCCCAGTCGCTGCGAGTAATTGTCATGGTTGTGACTCGACGCAGGGGAATTGGGTAGTTCTCTGGCTGATGTGCTCTGCTTGGGATCCAGCCCTCACCCTAGCCCTCTCTCAGGGGAGAGGGGACTGACCACGTTGTCTCAAGACATTCAGCGACCTGACCGATCCAGTCGATTATGGATTCGATACAAAAGCGTCAGGTCGCAGGAGTTCCCGAGCATCTCCCGATCAGTCCCCTCTCCCTTTGGGAGAGGGTTAGGGTGAGGGGCTTCGCAGACTCAGACCGTATGCAGATACCAGTTGTACTCAAGGTCCGAGATGGAGTTCTCGAACTCGGCCAGCTCGCTTTCCTTGCACGCCACGAACACGTCGATGTACAGCGGGTCGATGTATTTGGCCATGACTTCGCTGTCGTCCAGCTCACGCAGTGCATCGCGCAGGTTGTTCGGCAGGCTCTGTTCGTTCTGCTCGTAGCTGTTGCCTTCGACCGGTGGGCCCGGCTCGATTTCGTTGGTCAGGCCGTGGTGAATACCGGCCAGCACCGAGGCCATCAGCAGGTACGGGTTGGCATCGGCGCCAGCCACGCGGTGTTCGATCCGCACCGCGTCGGCAGAACCGGTCGGCACACGGACCGCAACGGTGCGGTTGTCGATGCCCCAGCTCGGCGAGTTCGGCACGTAGAACTGTGCGCCGAAACGACGGTACGAGTTGACGTTCGGGCAAAGGAAGGCCATCTGCGCCGGCAGGGTCTCGAGCACACCGCCGATCGCGTGACGCAGTGCGGCGTTCTGCTCGGGATCCTCGCTGGCAAAGATGTTGTTGCCTTCTTTGTCGAGAATCGAAATGTGCACGTGCAGACCGTTGCCCGCCTGGCCCGGATACGGCTTGGCCATGAAGGTGGTGTCCATTTCATGGTCGTAGGCGATGTTCTTCACCAGACGCTTGAGCAGCACCGCGTAGTCGCAGGCCTTGATCGGGTCGGAGACGTGGTGCAGGTTCACTTCGAACTGCGCCGGGGCGCTTTCCTTGACGATGGCGTCAGCCGGGATGCCCTGCTCTTTCGCGCCTTCAAGGATGTCTTGCAGGCAATCGACGTATTCGTCGAGGTCGTCGATCAGATACACCTGGGTCGACATCGGACGCTTGCCGGAAACCGGCGAACGTGGCGACTGCGGACGTCCGTTCACGTTGTCCTGGTCGATCAGGTAGAACTCGAGTTCGAACGCGGCGCAGATGGTCAGGCCCATCTCGTCGAACTTGCGCACCACATTGGCCAGCACTTCACGCGGGTCGGCAAAGAACGGCTCGCCTTCGAGTTCGTGCATGGTCATCAACAGTTGCGCGGTGGGGCGCTTCTGCCAAGGCTCGATGCTCAGGGTGCCGGGAATCGGGTAGCAGATTCGGTCGGAGTCGCCGATGTCCAGACCCAGGCCGGTGCTTTCCACCGTGGAACCGTTGATGTCCAGAGCGAACAGTGACGCCGGCAGGTTAATGCCTTTTTCGTAAACCTTATGAAGACTGGTGCGCTCGATGCGCTTGCCGCGCACCACACCGTTCATATCCGCAATCAGAAGGTCGACGTACAAAACCTCAGGATATTTCTTAAGGAATGCGTTTGCTTCGTTGAGTTGAACGGCACGCAGAGGGACCGACATGATGCACCTATTAGCTGTTAATTATTATGTTCACCGCACTTTCACGAGCCCAGTCAATCCGAAAGGCAAAGTGAAGTCAATAGCGAACGAAGCGCCTTTCGCGTTGAATTTATTGGCCGCTTAAGCCACTCATCGACCTATTTACTGCCTTAAACCCGCGCCAGCTCGAATTCCCAGCGGCTTTTCCGTTTAGAATTTTTTACATGAGAGTTGTTAATTAAAATCAACGAGGCTAAGCTCCGGAAAAGCTCGTTCAAGTGTGAAACTTCGAGGTGATAAAAATGGCACTCAAGCCATTGATCGGCGTTACTGCGTGCGTCAAACAGATTGGCCTGCACCCCTACCACATCAGCGGCGACAAGTACTTGCGTGCTGTCAGCGTCGCGGCTCTGGGGCTGCCGGTGGTCATTCCTTCCTTAGGCGAACTAACCGAGATTGATGAGCTGCTCGCGCATCTTGACGGTTTGTTGCTGACCGGCTCGCCGTCGAATGTGGAACCCTTCCACTATCAAGGTCCCGCCAGCGCACCCGGCACGGATCACGATCCTGCCCGGGACAGCACCACCCTTCCCTTATTGCGTGCAGCGATTGCCGCCGGCGTTCCGGTGCTCGGTATTTGTCGCGGCTTTCAGGAAATGAACGTGGCGTTCGGTGGCAGCCTGCATCAGAAGGTCCACGAACTGCCCGGCATGCTTGATCACCGGGAAGTGGATCATCCGGATCTGGCGGTGCAGTACGCACCGGCTCACGCGGTCAGCGTGCAACCGGGCGGTGTGTTCGAAGCGCTGGAATTGCCGCAGGTGTTCCAGGTCAATTCGATTCACAGTCAAGGCATCGACCGACTGGCCCCCGGCCTGCGCGCCGAAGCCATCGCTCCCGATGGTCTGATCGAAGCGATCTCCGTCGAGCACAGCAAGGCCTTCGCCCTCGGCGTGCAATGGCATCCGGAATGGCAGGTCCTGACCAACCCTCCCTACTTGAGTATTTTCCAGGCGTTTGGCGACGCGTGCCGGCAACGGGCGGCGTTGCGTAATACGCGCTGACTTGACACTCGATTAATCCATTTACTGCCCACGTGAGTCGGGCGGGCGCGCCCTTGCGCATCCGTGACTCACGAAAACCACAAACCGCAATAACAACAAGTACGACCAGGCAGCCGGGACGGCGTCGCCGAATTGGCCCGACCGACACGGGTAACCCCGTAGGAGCCGTACCCGGTGCGGGTTCGCAATCAACTATTAAGTCAGGCCGTATTGGCCCGACGACTGACACCTGTTGGGAGTTTCACATGGCAAACGCCTCCAGCATTTACAGGAAGGCTCTAGAAGGTAACCAGCAACCGAAAAAGGTTCTGGTGAGAGTCGACCGCGTAACCAAGAAATTTGACGAAACCATTGCCGTAGACGATGTGTCCCTGGACATCCACCAAGGCGAAATCTTCGCCATGCTGGGTGGTTCGGGTTCCGGCAAATCGACACTCCTGCGCATGCTGGCAGGCTTTGAGCGACCGACCGAAGGGCGGATCTACCTCGATGGCGTAGACATCACCGATATGCCGCCGTACGAGCGGCCGATCAACATGATGTTCCAGTCCTACGCGCTGTTCCCGCACATGACCGTGGCGCAGAACATTGCCTTCGGCCTGAAGCAGGACCGTCTGCCTACCAGTGAGATCGAAGCCCGCGTCGAAGAAATGCTCAAGCTGGTGCACATGACCCAGTACGCCAAGCGCAAGCCGCATCAGCTCTCCGGCGGTCAGCGCCAGCGTGTGGCACTGGCCCGCTCGCTGGCCAAACGTCCGAAACTGCTGCTGCTCGATGAGCCGATGGGCGCACTGGATAAAAAGCTGCGCTCGCAGATGCAACTCGAACTGGTGGAAATCATCGAACGCGTCGGCGTGACCTGCGTGATGGTGACCCACGACCAGGAAGAGGCCATGACCATGGCCCAACGCATCGCGATCATGCACCTGGGTTGGATCGCGCAGATCGGTAGTCCGGTCGATATCTATGAAGCGCCAGTCAGTCGCATGGTCTGCGAATTCATCGGCAACGTGAACTCCTTCGACGGCACCGTTGTAGAAGACCTGGAAGGTCACGCGATCATTCACAGCCCGGACCTGGAGCAGAAGATCTACGTCGGTCACGGCGTGAGTACGTCGGTGCAGGACAAGTCAATCACCTACGCCATCCGCCCGGAAAAAATGCTGGTCAGCACCCTCAAACCCGAGACCCGTTACAACTGGTCCCAGGGCAAGGTGCATGACATCGCTTACCTCGGCGGGCACTCGGTGTTTTACGTGGAGTTGCCTGGCGGCAAGATCGTGCAGTCGTTCATGGCCAACGCCGAACGCCGTGGCACTCGCCCGACCTGGGACGATCAGGTCTACGTCTGGTGGGAAGACGACAGCGGCGTGGTACTGCGCGCATGAACACTCTCACTCAGCAGTTCCAGCGGTTTTTGCCGAGCGGCCGTAAAGTCGTGATCGGTATTCCATTCCTGTGGCTGTGCCTGTTCTTCATGCTGCCGTTTTTCCTGGTGATGAAGATCAGTTTTTCCGAAGCCGCCCTGGCCATTCCACCCTACTCCGAGATCTACAGCTTCGCCGAACAGAAATTCCAGCTGCTGTTGAACCTCGGCAACTACGCCATGCTGGGCGACGATGAGCTGTACATCTCGGCTTATCTGGGCTCCTTGAAAATGGCCGCCCTCAGCACGGCGATGTGCCTGGTGATCGGTTTCCCGATGGCCTACGCAATTTCCAAGGCCAGCAAGGAAGCGCAGAACGTCTTGCTGCTGCTGATCATGATGCCGACCTGGACGGCGATCCTGATCCGCGTGTATGCGTGGATGGGCATCCTCAGCAACAACGGCTTGCTCAATGCCTTCTTGCTCTGGACCGGGCTGATTTCAGAGCCGATAGAAGTCCTCAACACCAACACTGCGGTCTACATCGGCGTGGTGTATGCGTACCTGCCGTTCATGGTGCTGCCGCTGTACGCCAACCTCGTCAAGCATGACGGCAGTCTGCTGGAAGCCGCATCGGACCTGGGTTCAAGCAACTTCAACAACTTCTGGAAAATCACCGTACCGCTGGCCAGGAACGGCATTATCGCCGGCTGCATGTTGGTGTTCATTCCGGTGGTCGGTGAGTTCGTGATTCCGGAACTGCTGGGTGGCCCGGAAACCCTGATGATCGGCCGCGTGCTGTGGCAAGAGTTCTTCAACAACCGCGACTGGCCGGTGGCGTCCGCTTTGGCGGTGGTGATGCTGGCGATCCTGATTGTGCCGATCATCCTGTTCAACCGCAGCCAAGCCAAAGAGATGGAGGGACGGGCATGAACCGTTTCGGATTTTCAAGAATGATGCTGGTGCTCGGCCTGCTGTTCATCTACATGCCGATGCTGATCCTGGTGATCTACTCGTTCAACGCTTCCAAACTGGTGACGGTCTGGGGCGGCTGGTCGGTGAAGTGGTACGTCGGCCTGCTGGACAACACCCAGCTGATGGGCTCGGTCGTGCGTTCGCTGGAAATCGCCTGCTACACCGCGGTTGCCGCCGTAGCGCTAGGCACGCTGGCGGCTTTTGTGCTGACCCGCGTAACCCGCTTCAAGGGTCGCACGCTGTTCGGCGGGCTGGTCACCGCGCCACTGGTGATGCCGGAAGTGATCACCGGCCTGTCGTTGTTGCTGCTGTTCGTGGCGATGGCGCAGATGATCGGCTGGCCGCAGGAACGCGGCATCGTCACCATCTGGATCGCCCACACCACGTTCTGCGCCGCCTATGTAGCAGTGGTGGTATCGGCGCGCTTGCGTGAGCTGGACCTGTCCATCGAAGAGGCGGCCATGGACCTCGGTGCGCGGCCATTGAAGGTGTTCTTCCTGATCACCATTCCAATGATCGCGCCATCGCTGGCAGCCGGCGGCATGATGTCGTTCGCCCTGTCGCTGGACGATCTGGTGCTGGCGAGCTTCGTCTCCGGCCCGGGTTCGACCACCCTGCCGATGGAAGTGTTCTCGGCCGTGCGTCTGGGTGTGAAGCCCGAGATCAACGCCGTGGCCAGCCTGATTCTGCTGGCCGTTTCGATCGTGACCTTCATGGTCTGGTACTTCAGCCGCAAGGCCGAAGCCACTCGCAAGCGCGCGATCCAGGAAGCCATGGATCAGACCGCTAGCGAATCCTGGAAACAACCGGCTTCACAACGACCTGCTACCCAACAGATTGGTGCGACGGCTTAACGCCGTCGCGTTTCATCGCGACAGCATTAAATAGATAACGGTGCGCCTTTGGGTGTACCACGCAATACCGTTCACGCAGCGCCTTACCACCGCTGCAGTTACACGAACGGCCTCACCTGGCTCCTCGGTTAAGGTGATTTTGGGCGCCCTCGGGCGCCCTTTTTGCTTCCAGGCCGCCCTCGTGATCTCAGTAGTAACGTCGCGGGTCGGAATCGATCAGACTGGTCAGCTTGGTCAGGGCGAAGCGCAATTCGTCCTGGCTGGTGGGCGACATCAGCACCACCCGCACGCAGCGGGTAATCCCGGAACGTTCGGCCTGAAACTGCGTGCCACTGAGCACCAGCACCCCGTGGGTCCGAGCCAGCATGGTGAACTCGTCGCTGGTCCACGGCTCAGGCAGCGTCAACCAGACGTGGTAGGAATACGGCTGGGTCTTGAGCTCGAAATTGGCAAATATTTCCTGGGCAATCGCTTGCCGCCCGGCGGCTTCGTTGCGCTGGATGCGGATCAGTTTTTTGTCGAGGCCTTCGGTAATCACATTGCTGGCCAATTGCGCGGTCAACGGCGACGGCATCCAGACGCTGCTGCGCACCATCGAGGTCAGGCGCGACAGCAATTTGGGCGGGCTATACATATAGCCGATGCGTAGCGCCGGCATCACCGATTTCGACAGGCTGGTCAGGTACACCGAACGATCCGGCGCAAACGTCGACAACGGCTTGATCGACGGATCGGTGGCGAGGAAGCCGTAGATGTCATCGTCCAGGATGATGAAGTCGAACTCTTCGGCCAGTGCCGCGATTTGTGCTCGGCGTTTTTGCGACATGATCGCCGCCGTCGGGTTCTGGCAGGTCGCGACGCAAACCAGCATCGCTGGCCTCTCGCGCAGGCACAGCTCGCGCAGCGCTTCGGGAATGATCCCTTCATCGTCCATCGGCACGCCACGCAGGCGGCGCTCAAGACCATGAGCCAGGGAAATGATGCCGGGGTAGCAAAGCTCTTCGCAGAGCACCAGGTCACCGGCGTTGGTCAGGGCACTCATCGCGACCATTAAGCCATGCTGGGCACCGGCGGTGATCACCACTTGCTGCCATTGCGCATCGGGCAACGAATGGCGCAACCACTGCGCACCCGCCTCACGATGAGCCGGGTGACCGCCGTCCGGCGCGTAATCCAGGGTACGTGCGAAGTCGGTGCTCTTGGCCATGCCCACCAACGCACCGCGCAACCAGTATTCCAGGGTTTCGCTGTAGGGCTTGATGATCGACAGATCAAGTAATTCGGATTGCCCCAGGTTCAGCGACGTATTGCTATTGCTGGCTGGTAGTTCCAGCTGCTTCTGATTGAGCACATACGTGCCCCGCCCTACTTCCCCCTGCACCAGACGACGTCGATGGGCTTCGCTGTAGGCCCGACTGATGGTGCCCGGCGTGACATTCAAGGTGGTGGCCAGCTCCCGCAGGGTCGGCAGACGATCACCTTCGCTCAACACGCCGCTGCTGATATCGCGCGCCAACGCATCGGCAATCGACAAATACATCGGCTGGCTGAACTCGCTTAGCTGGGGAACCCACATGAATGTTCACTGCCCATCGTCGAAATGATGAATATCCGAGCATATCACATGGAGGTTAGGCAACTAATCAATCGACCCAATCGGCAAATTGAGTCGATTGGCCCGACAATTGAATCGATAGGTATTGCAGCATTGAGATATTTTTAAAATAATTAATAAGCTTATAAATCAAATAATTAAACGCCTAACAATCGGAAAATAGGCACTGATAGTAAGAAAACATCTCACAACAACATCGCCACCTATTGAATCAATTCAATTCATTCAAATACACTCATTCCGAATCGAATCAATCGACTCAATCCACCCCTGATCACTGCGCGACTCTGCCGCGCCAAGTCGAGACATCATGGACACACTCAGAAAGGATCTATCCCTGTCAGCGGTCATTGCGGGCTTCATCGCCGTGATCATTTCCTATGCCGGCCCTTTGATCATCGTGTTTCAGGCAGCCAAGGAAGCCCATCTGCCCAACGACGTGGTGTCTTCGTGGATCTGGGCCATTTCCATCGGCAGCGGCATTACCGGCCTGTTCCTGAGCTGGCGCCTGCGGATTCCGGTGATCACCGCGTGGTCGACGCCGGGCGCGGCATTGCTGGTATCGATGTTGCCCACCGTTACCCTGCCCCAGGCCATCGGTGCCTATGTCGTGGCGTCGGTGATCATCGCCGTGGTCGGGTTGTCCGGAGCGTTCGACAAGCTGATGAGCCGCCTGCCCAAAGCCATCGCTGCCGCCATGCTCGCGGGTATTCTGTTTCGCTTCGGCGCCGAGCTGTTCACCTCGATCAAGCTGCAACCGGCGCTGGTGCTGTCGATGATCGCGGCCTACCTGATCTTCAAACGCTTTTCGCCACGCTACGCGATTCTCTCGGTGCTGATTATCGGTTGCGCCGTGGCCGCCTCGTTCGGTGAACTCAACAGCAGCTCGATCACCATCGCCGTGGCCCACCCGGTCTTCATTGCCCCCGAGTGGAGCTGGCACGCAATCATCAACATCGGCCTGCCACTGGCTCTGGTGACCCTGACCGGCCAGCATGTCCCCGGCATGGCGGTGTTGCGCACCTCGGGCTACAACACCCCGGCGCGTTCGATCATTTCGGTCACCGCGATTGGCTCGATTCTGATGGCCCCGTTCGGCTCCCACGGCTTTAACCTGGCAGCGATTACGGCGGCGATCTGCACCGGCCGCGAAGCCCACGAAGACCGCGACAAACGCTACGTCGCCGGGATTGCCTGCGGGGTGTTCTACATTCTGATGGGCACTTTTGGCGCGACCCTGGCCTCGGTGTTTTCCGCCCTGCCTAAAGAGTTGATTGCCTCCCTCGCCGGCCTGGCCTTGTTCGGTGCAATCAGCGCCGGATTGACCGGCGCCATGGCGGACGAGAAACAACGTGAAGCGGCGCTGATCACCTTCCTGGTCACCGCCTCGGGCATGAGTTTCCTCGGTTTGGCCGCCGCCTTCTGGGGTTTGATCTTCGGTCTCGCGGCGCACTTCGTGCTGACTTACACCCGGGAAAGCAAAGCCGCCGTCATCGCCGGGGGCAGCCGACCATGACCACTCGTTTCAATGGTTGATCCCGCACCCCATTGCGACGCTGGCGACAGACGCAGTGGGGTGCAGGTAGATGACTTGGCCAGATGCTTACAAAAGTTTCACTGTTATTTGAAATGCGCGGCTTTTGAGTGCTCTGTGAGAGAACGTGACGCCGGGCTCTCGCGTCAGAGCTTGGCGATCGACACCTCGGTGGATTTGACGAACGCGATGACCTCGCTGCCCACCACCAACTCGAGATCGCGAATCGAACGCGTGGTAATCACCGAAGTGACAATCCCGGAAGCGGTTTGTACATCGACTTCAGAGACCACCGGCCCTTCCAGGATTTCCTTGACGATGCCTTTGAATTGATTGCGGACGTTGATTGCTTTGATGGTCATGACTAGGCTTCCTGTCGAAATGGCTACATGAGCACGGTTGTGCATGACTTTAAAATGCACCGGATCGAACACAGAACAAAGGAATAAATAACTAGATATTTATTCCTTTTAAACATAAGCAATGGATTGCGTCGAGAGTGCGATAGAACCTCTTGGCTTCGCCGCGGCCCAATTTCTATTCATCAAGTCTCGTCTGGAGGTTGTGATGCGAACGCTCGAACTGGCTGGCGTGCCGGTCCCTGTCATTGGTCAGGGCACCTGGCGCATGGGTGAAGACCCACGACAACGAACCCGTGAAATCGCCGCATTACGGACCGGCATCGAACTGGGAATGACCCTGATCGACACCGCAGAAATGTATGCCGAAGGTGGTGCAGAGGAAGTGGTTGGCGAAGCCATTGCCAGTGTTCGCGATCAGGTGTTTCTGGTCAGCAAGGTCTACCCGCACAACGCCAGCCAACGCGGTATTCCTCTGGCCTGCGAACGCAGCTTGCGCCGTTTGGGAACCGACTACATCGATCTGTATTTACTGCACTGGCGCGGCCAGTTCCCGCTCGCAGAAACCATCGAAGCCTTCGAACGCCTGCGCGAAGACGGCAAGATTGGCCGTTGGGGCGTGTCGAATTTCGATGTGGCGGACTTGCACGAATTGGGCTCGGACGCCTGCGCCACCAATCAAGTGCTCTACAACCTTGAGGAGCGCGGTATCGAATTCGACCTGCTGCCCTGGTGCCAGCAACAGCGCATGCCGTTGATGGCTTATTGTCCGATTGCCCAGGCCGGGGGCCTTCTGGTCGAGCCGGCACTGAAGCAGATCGCCGCACGCCATAACGTCACTGCGGCCCAGGTGTCACTGGCCTGGATTCTGCGTCAGGACGGCGTGATTGCCATCCCCAAAGCGGTACACCCAGAACACGTGCGGTTGAACGCTGCCGCCGGCGAATTGAAGCTCGATGCTGAAGATCTTCAGGCACTGGATCGAGCGTTTGGCGCGCCCACTCGCAAACATCCGCTGGCGATGGTCTAAGGCTTAGAACAAGCCCAATTGCCCGCCAATCAGCGTGCTGAAATCATCATCGACAAACGGCAGTATCGCGTCGGCCACTGGCTGCAGCTGGCGACTGACGTAATGGTCGTAGTCAATCGGCGCGCTGCGGATTTCCAGCGGCTCGGGACCCGCCACCGTGATCACGTAACTGATCCAGCCACCGCTCTGATACTGGCGTGGCCGGCCCAGCCGATCGTTGTATTCGTCGGCCAGGCGTGCGGCCCGCACATGGGGCGGTACGTTGCGTTGATAGTCGTCCAATGGCCGGCGCAGGCGCTTGCGGTAGATCAGCAGGTCATCGTGCTCACCGGCCAAAGTCGCACGGACAAACTCGCGAACGTAATCCTGATAAGGCCGACGGTGAAAGATCCGCAGGTAGAGTTCCTGCTGAAATTGCCGGGCCAGCGGCGACCAGTCGGTGCGCACGGTTTCCAGGCCTTTGTAGACCATTTCGTCAGTGCCGTCGGCGCGAGTCACCAGCCCGGCATAGCGCTTCTTGCTGCCCTCTTCTGCGCCGCGAATGGTCGGCATCAGAAACCGTCGAAAGTGCGTTTCGAATTGCAGTTCGAGCACGCTGTGCAACCCGAACTCCTGCAGCAAATGCTCGCGCCACCACTGGTTGACGTATTCGACCAGAGACCGGCCGATCTGCGCCGCTTCTTCCTGACCATGAGCACGCCGCAGCCAGACGAAAGTCGAGTCGGTGTCGCCATAAATCACCGCGTGCCCTTGCGCCTCGATCAGTTGGCGAGTCCTGAGCATGATCTCATGCCCGCGCAAGGTGATAGACGATGCCAGCCGTGTATCGAAAAACCGGCAACCACTGGAACCCAGCACGCCATAGAACGCATTCATGATGATTTTCAGGGCTTGTGAAAGCGGTGCATTGTGCTCGCGCTTGGCAACTTCCCGGCCTTGCGATACACGGGCGACAATCGCTGGCAGGCAATGCCGCGTCCGCGAGAAACGCGCACCACGGAAACCCGGTACCGACTCGCTGTCGTCAGGGTGGCGCAAGCCCTCCACCAGCCCCACCGGGTCGATCAAAAAGGTCCGGATGATCGACGGGTACAGGCTCTTGTAGTCGAGCACCAACACCGATTCGTACAACCCCGGTTGCGAGTCCATGACAAACCCTCCGGGACTGGCCTGCGGAGGACGCTCGCCGAGGTTCGGCGCGACAAAGCCCTGACGGTGCATCAACGGCATGTAGAGGTGAGTGAACGCTGCAACCGAACCGCCGCTGCGATCGGCCGGTAAACCGGTGACGCTGGCGCGCTCGAGCAAGAAGGTCAGCAGTTCGGTCTTACGGAATATCCGCGTGACCAGCTCGCAGTCCTTGAGGTTGTAGCGCGCCAGCGCGGGCTTGTCCTCGGCGAACATGCGGTTGATTTCGTCCATGCGCTGGTACGGATTGTCGATCGACTTACCTTCGCCGAGCAGCGTCTGCGCGACGTTCTCCAGACTGAACGAGGGAAAACTCCAGGTTGCCGAACGCAGCGACTCGATGCCATCAATGATCAGTCGGCCTGCCGCTGCGGCAAAGAAGTGATTGTTGCCCGAACCGTGTTCGCGCCACTGCATCTCCTCGCCACCGCGCCCCAGGCGCAACGGCACGGCCAGCCGCCGGGCATGCTCGTGCAGCACGCGCAGGTCGAACTGCACCAGGTTCCAGCCGATGATTGCATCGGGGTCGTGGAGCGCAAACCACTCGTTGAGTTTTTTCAGCAACAGGGTTCGTGAGTCGCAGTACTCAAGCGCAAAATCCACCAACGAGTCATCGCCATTTGGCGCCCCGAGCATGTAGACCTGACGCTGACCACAGCCTTCCAGTGCAATCGAATACAGCTCGCCCTGCTCGGTGGTTTCGATATCCAGCGAAACCAGCTTCAGCCGTGGGCGATAGCCAGGCGCAGGTTTGAGATGAGCGTCGAGCAGTGTGCCGGAGTCGTCTTCCGCTCCAGTGAACGACACCGGCGCGGTGATGAAGCGCTCCATCAGGTAGCGTTCCGGCGGACGAATATCCGCCTCAAATACATCGACACCGGCCCTGCGCAACAGCGTATCGAGGTGCATCAACTGGCGGTGCTGCTGGCAATACAGCCCGAACACCGGCCGATGCTGAAAATCCTGCAACCCCAGCGGGCGAAGCTCGACACCCTGCTCGCCACGCAACAGCAACTCGGCCTGCTCGCGCTGCTGCTCGGGAATGAACGCCACCGACGGCTGAACCGGCAGCCGGACAAGCCTTGGGCCTTGATCGGTCGCCAACCAGAACTCGACTTGCGTGCCGGCCGGAGTATCGCGCCAATGCCGGGTCAAGACGAAGCCCTGCTGTAAATCCACCACTGCAACCTCGAAGACTATTTCACAGGGTGATTCTACGCGTCATCGGTGCTCACGGCTGCCTTTGCGTTTGCCGCGCAAGTGATTGTAGGACAAGGCTCTAGGCCGACCCTACGGGCGCCAAAGCGTTTTATGTAGTGATTTAAAATATTCACTACAAAACCGTTGACGAGTTGTTTTTCCCCTTGCATGATGCGGACGTCTCCCCGATCGGGAGCATTGGCAAAAGTGTTGTGAAAAAGCTCGACTGACCGCCGAGCTGCTCCCGGATGTGTACTGCCCACAAGGCAGATTGATGAAGCTGACCCAGCATGAGCGTCCAGTACAAGGACGAGAAACGCTGGCGATCAATCCTCAAGATGCTTGTGGCCGAGCTGAATAATGTCGGTAACAACGTCCAGGTAATCGCTGTTTCTCCCCGCTGTGCCGCACGTGCGTAGCAGTTTCTCGGCAAGACTACATGCATCCTGCTCAAGGCCCTGCCGATATTCGGCAGACACCCACTGTCGCCCTGGTTTCGGTACCAGATATCAACTTACCGATGCAGAGAAGTGAATTAGCGAACCAACTAGACAGATCAAACACTGGTCAAGGGGCTTACAAATGAATCTGAACAATCAACCGACTATTGATGAACTGGCTCGGATGTTCGCAGCACACAAAGACAGCCATGACAGCCATATCCTGTGGATTGCCGAGTCTGGCCAGGTGCATATCGACTGCCTGTCGCCCCACGCCCATGAAGATGAGTTCGAAAAGAACAAGCATGACTTGCGTGCCCGATTGAAGATGTACCGTCGCGGCCAGGGTTATGTTGGCAAGAAAGCTGCCGCCGACAAAGACTTTGTCGCGCGTGTTCTTGAGACGCTGAATCAGGCGTGGAAGAGTGCACAGGGTCAGTCCGGTGTGTGCGTGATCGATCGCTACTGCTAAGCGAGCGCGCCACGACGCTGATAGCCCGTCCGGGCTATCAGCGACTGCCAAGAGCGAAACCGCACTGCTGATAGCGCAAACTCCCTTCGATGACGCTTTTAGAACCCCTGAATGCCGCTTTGCCCTCTTGTTCTGTTGGCCTGCGTCTATGATTCTGTATAAGCGTCAACGCGCTTGGCGACGCCTGATAAATACAACACCGGAGAGGCCCTCATGAAGACCGTCGCGCAGCTGCTCAAGTTAAAGGCCGAACAGAACCAGCAGGTTCATACCATCAACTCGCATCAGATGGTGCTCGAAGCCCTGATGGTCATGGCCGCAAAAAACGTCGGTGCATTGCCGGTACTCGAAAACGGTCGAATAGTTGGGGTGATCAGTGAGCGCGACTATGCGCGCAAACTGGTGCTCAAAGGTCGCTCTTCGGTCGGTACGCCTGTCAGCGACATCATGAACTCGCCGGTAATCACGGTGGACTCCCATCAATCCGTGCAAACCTGCATGAATATCATGACCGACAAGCACCTGCGTCATTTGCCGGTGGTGGAAAACGGTCAACTGCTGGGTTTGCTGTCCATCGGCGACCTCGTCAAGGAAGCCATTGCCGAGCAGGCCGAGCTGATCCAGCAGTTGGAGCAGTACATTCGCGGCGAATAGTTTCTCTCGTCCATCAATTCGAACCACTGACTGCGCGCTCTCGGTCCTCAAGAACTCGCAGTTGTTGGTTGCGACAGCCGCAAGCTACCAGCGCTTGCCACCCCGTCTTGCCTCATGTCTTGTACTTTGGATTTGCTCTATCGCGAGGGGCTTCTATATTCATTTAACGGCCTGTAGCTTCCGACTTCCCCTGAGCGCGAACCATGACCAGGACTGATCATTTGATCATCTGTGAACATTGCGATTGCGTGTATGAAAAAGTGGCGCTCGCCAAACATCAAACCGCCCTGTGCACGCGTTGTGGCGGGGTACTTCAGCGCTACAACGGATTGTCAGTGGAGCAACGCCTGGCCTTGAGCCTGACGGCCGCCGTGCTGTGGATTTTCGCCAACTTCTATCCGGTGATGAGCATCAGCCTCAAAGGCCTGAAAAATAGCGCCACCTTATGGGACTCGGTGCTGGCGCTCAGCCAGGGGCCGATCACCTTCATGGCCATGGTCGCGGCCATCGCCATGATCATCGCCCCCATCATTCAACTGCTGTTGCTGGTCTGGGTGTTGAGTTTTGCCCTGGCGGCCAGGCGCTCACCGGCATTCAGGCTGTGCATGCGCTGGCTGGAAACCCTAAGGCCCTGGAGCATGCTTGAGGTTTGTCTGCTGGGGGCGCTGGTCTCGGTGTTCAAACTTGCAGGTCTGCTCGATGTGCTACCGGGCATCGGCCTGTTTGCCCTCTCTGTGCTGAGCTTGCTGCTGATCCGGATTGCCGGCCGCGATGTTCGCGACCTGTGGGGCATCCTATGAACACGGCACCTGAAGCCCGCGATCTCAACCTTTGCCTGTGCCACAGCTGCGGCAATGCCTGTGACATGACCGACCACCCACACGAGTGCGAGCGCTGTGGCGCCCCTTTGCATGCCCGAAAAGCCAACTCATTGACCCGAACCTGGGCCTACCTGCTGGCCTCAATGGTGTTTTACATCCCGGCCAATCTGTTGCCGGTGATGAACACCAGCATGTTGGGCAGCGACTCTGAAAGCACCATCATCGGCGGCGTGCTGGAGTTCTGGGAACATGGAGCCTGGGACATTGCGCTGATCATTTTCATCGCCAGTATTGCGGTGCCAGGCATCAAGTTCGTGGCCCTCTCGCTGCTGCTGATCACGGTACAACGCGGTAGTCTCTGGGCTCGCAAAGAGCGTTCAAAACTCTACCGTTTCGTCGAGTTGATCGGCTACTGGTCGATGCTCGATGTGATTGTCGTCGCACTGGTAGCGGCGCTGGTGAAGTTCCAGGCGCTGGGCGATATCGAACCCCGCCAGGGGATACTGTTCTTTGGTCTGGTGGTGGTGTTCACCATGCTCTCGGCAATGAGTTTTGACCCGCGCCTGATTTGGGAAAAGCGAAAATCCGAGGAGGTCATGGATGGAGTCGCAAGCCACTGAGGGACAGCAAGTCCCCGGCCATGCCAGCATCAAGACCCGTCGCTGGAGTATTTCGCTGGTATGGATCGTGCCGATCGTCGCGGTGCTGGTCGGGGTGTCCCTGGTGGTGCACAACATACTGCAACAAGGGCCAACCATCATTCTCAACTTCAAGACTGGCGAAGGTCTCATCGCCAACAAGACCGAGGTCAAATACCGCAACGTGGTGATCGGCCATGTCTCCGACGTCGAATTGAGCGATGACCAGAAGAGCGTCAACGCCACGGTGAAACTCGTCAAACAGGCGGAATCTTTCACCCGCGAAGACTCGAAATTCTGGGTCGTGCGGCCACGCATTGGTGCCGGTGGCGTGTCTGGAATTGACACCTTGCTCTCGGGCGCCTTTGTCGGTGCCGACGCCGGCAACGCCGATGCCCGCGCCAACACCTTCATCGGCCTGGAGGCCCCGCCGCCCCTCACCCTTGGTGAGCCGGGCAAGCGTTTCATGCTGCACACTCAGGATCTCGGTTCACTGGATATTGGCTCTCCTGTTTACTACCGCAAGATTCCGGTCGGCCAGGTGGTCGCCTATGCACTGGATTCGGAGGGCAAGGGTGTAGATATCCAGGTCTTCGTCAAGGCGCCGAACGATGCCCACGTCACCGAAAACACTCGCTTCTGGAACGTCAGTGGTATCGCCATCGATGTGGGCGCCAATGGCTTTGCGTTCAAAACCGAGTCACTGTCAGCCTTGCTGGTAGGCGGTATTACCTTCCGTGCTCCAGACTACAGCCCCAACGATCAACCAGCCGCCGAAGACAAGAACTTCGAGCTGTTCGACAATCAACAGACCGCCCTCGCCCCACCTAATGGCAAGGCGCAATTCCTGTCGCTGCGTTTTGATCAGGCGTTACGCGGTTTGAAAGTAGATGCCCCCGTGGAGTTCCAGGGACTGGAAATCGGCAAGGTGGTTGCGATCAATCTGGACTTCGACGAGAAGACCCGCACTTTCCCCATCAACGTGGGCATCGTGATCTACCCGCAACGCCTGGGGCAGGCCCATATCAAGATGCTGAAGGCCCTGAACTACAACCCCGACGACGAACAGGCGGTTAATCGACTCATGGGCAGCTTTGTCGAAAACGGCCTGCGCGCCCAGGCACGTAACGGCAATTTGTTGACCGGACAGCTGTATATTGCGCTGGACTTCTTCCCCAAAGCCGCAAAAGTTGCCTACGACCCCAATGCCCGGCCGCTCAGGATACCCACTGTTCCTGCGAGCCTCGAGCAACTGCAAGAGCAGTTCCAGGCGATGATCGAGAAGATCAACAAACTGCCGATCGAGCGCATCGCCAATAACCTCGATGACAACCTGACGGAACTGCGCAAAAGCCTCAAACAGGTCAACAGCAAGACCCTGCCGGGCGTAGAGAACACCTTGCAGGACATGAGTAAAACCCTGCAATCGGCCAGCTCGACCCTCGCCGACGACTCGCCACAACGTGAACAACTGCGCGAAACCCTGGACGAACTCGGGCGTGTGTCACGCTCGCTGCGTGAGTTGTCGGACTATCTGACCCAGCACCCGGAATCCTTGCTACGCGGGCGGCCCAAAGGTCTTCCCGTACTGAACCTGCAACCGTCGTCGAGCAACTGACCCAGGAGCACGCCCATGCCTTTATCGCTGAAAGTTTCGTTGCTCAGTCTGGCGGTACTGCTCGCTGCGTGCCGCAGTGATCCGATTCATTACCACACCTTGACTCCGGCCCAGCCAGCCACAGGCTCAAGGGGTGGCGCAGATATTCAGATTGAGCGGGTCACCGTGCCGCCTCAGGTCGATCGCCCGCAAATCGTCGTTCGCCAAGGTAACAGCGGCCTGGCAATTCTGGATACCGAATGGTGGGGGGCCAGCCTGTCCGATGAGTTGAAAAGTGCCTTGGTCGATCAGTTGTCCGGCACGGCGTCTCAGCGCAAAGTATCGCTGCGGGTCGATGTGCAGCGTTTTGATTCTGTTCCCGGCCGCTACGCACTCGTGGATGTGAAATGGCGCCTGAGAACTGCGGAAACTGATGCCGGCAGCACACCGCTAACCTGCCGTACAACGCTGCAAACACCGGCGGGCTCAACCATCGATGATCTGGTGGGAGCTCATCAGAACAACGTAAAACGACTGGCCAGCCTGATCAGTAAAATGGCCAGCGCGCCCTTCAATGGATGTCCGTCTGCCGAGTAGCGGGCGGGCTGTTCATGAAGGCTGCTGCAGTATTTTTCCTACTGAAGAGCCTGACCGCCTTGCAGAGGGGACTCTAGCGGTGCAGGTTCGGGCACAACCGGCAAGTTTTTAGCGAGACTGCCTTCTATCTGCCCCGAAATGTAGTAGACCCCCGCCATTACCCCATTGGCCTCGTTTTCCATCAACCCAAGCCACGCTTTGTCGAACGCGTCGCCCAGGCTTTTGCGTAGCTGCACTTCCATCTCCGGTCGATCATGCTCGTTCGAGACGGCACCGATACTCGCCGACACAACGGAAATTACTGCCCCCGCCAATCGCCCAACTGCCGCGGCAACAGCGCCGGCGGCACTACGGGTGGTAATCTCGGCTTCGAGTTTTTCACCGGCTCGCTTGGCCACCGACGATATACCGGCGTCCGATAACCCAGCTCCCGCACCGCTGTTAGCGCTGCGGACCCGTTCGATCAAGGCCTGATAGGCTGGTAGATTGGTTACCGGTTCGGCATGAGCTATCTGATAGAGCGAAGCGTTGCGCGCAGGCGGCGGCGCCAGCGCAATCGCTGGGATGTCGTTGAGTCGACGGTCGAATTGATCTTGAGGTGCGCTGTAATGCTGCTGGATCTCCACCAGATGCGCGTCGAGGGTCTGTAAATACAGGGTTATTGCGTCGGCCATGATCATGTTGGGATCAGTGACCTTGGCGACAGGATCCAGCACACGCTCATGGTATTGCTCCTGCAAGTAGACCGTTAGCCGGCTTACCACAGGATCGACCTCTCCCCCGCTGCTCATCTTGTACCAACCCACCTTCGCAGACAGCCATTGCTGGGTCCAATAGTTGGTAAACCACGGGATGAAGTCTGTTTCGGTGCGCTGGTAGACCATCGCTCTCCAGCGCTCCATGGCGCTGCGTGTGTAACGCTTGACTACCACTTTGGAGGCCAATGAAGCGGCGTCTATGTCTTTATCAATCTGCTGCCAGGTCGCTTCCGGGATAACAACCGGCGCAGTCGGCTCGGAGGCGCGATGCACTGCGGCACATCCTGCCAACACCGATAACAAGACAACGAGCAGGAAACGCAGATTCAAGATCGCAGCCCCCCCCTGGAAATGACACGGCAGCGCTAACCTATCCGCTGTCCGAACGGAACAGCCAGCGTTTCCAACCACTGTATTTTGAGTATAGGTGGCGCAAGGAAGGACAAAGAATCACGATAGGAACGTAAGGTTTTGGTGACGCCAAACAGTCTCACTTCAGCAAAACCGCATACCCGTATGCTATAGAAATACGTTAAAGGACGGAGTCGTCATGGTTTACCGAATCGCCGCCGACGGGCTGGTGCTGTTTCATCTGCTGTTCATTCTGTTCGTGCTCTTCGGCGGACTGCTGGCACTCAAATGGCAGCACTTGATCTGGTGGCACCTGCCCGCAGTCGTGTGGGGCGTGGTAGTCGAACTCTTCCAACTCACCTGTCCGCTGACCCGCTGGGAAAACCTCTTGCGCCAAACCGCCGGACAGGACGGTTACGGTGACAGTTTCATTGAGCATTATGTATGGACGTTGATATACCCGAGCGGACTAACTCCAGCGATACAGCTATGGCTGGGCAGCCTGGTATTGCTGATCAACGTGATTGTCTATGTGTGCCTGACCAAGCAGTGGAAGCTAGCGCGGGCAAGCTAGTCTGGTTGCTCGCGAACTTTCTCGCAGACAAAACAAAACCCCAACTGCTTTCGCAATTGGGGTTTCGGAATTTAATCTTGACGATGACCTACTCTCACATG